>CAMYNG010000050.1 GCA_947259765.1 uncultured Ectothiorhodospiraceae bacterium | reverse complement strand
GCGTTATATTTGTGCCGGCTATCATCCGCAGCGCATTCGCTTTGGCGGTCTAACGGGAACGGTGGTGATATCTGACGGCCGGGTACTGCCGAGGGCCATACAGGCTCAGGAACTTCGCGCCTGTTCCGGTGAGCGTTACGATATTCTGTTTACACCGACCCGGCGTGGTGACTACGTTGTCGAAACCGATATTATTCACTGGATAACCGGTAAGGTGTTGGGCACCACACGCACACGTATTTCGGTGAGTTAAGCAAACCTGGATCGCGGAGGCTGGACGTGCCAGGGAACGGCGCGTTGGCTTTCCGCCCAATGTAACGTTTGTTGGTAAGTTAAATTAACTGCTAAATGTAACCGCGACGTTGCTACGTATGCCGGGGGCATCTGCAGCGCGATTAACCCAGCGGATCCTCCTTAAACTGTTGCTGGATTTTCTCGACCTGGGTGCGATTCTCGATTAATGCGCTGACACATTCAGCATCCAGTTTCTCGCCGGCCATTTTCTGCAAGGTTTCGAACGCACTATCATTGCTCCAGGCATCTTTATAAGGTCGACGGCTGGTGAGAGCATCAAATACATCGGCGACGGCGACAATACGAGCCTCCAGCGGAATTTGCTCGCCTTTTCTGCCTTCCGGATAGCCTGAGCCGTTGACGGCCTCGTGATGAAAGGCCGCAATATTGCGCAGGATATCGGCGTAGCCAAAATCGTCGAGGGCGAAATTCTTTAGTAGCTCATCAATGATTTCCCGGCCTTTTTGCGCATGGCTATGCATGATACGAGTTTCCTCTTCGGTAAGTTTGCCGGGTTTGAGTAGTATCTGGTCAGGAATGCCGATTTTGCCGATATCATGCAGCGGCGAGAACATAAACACGTGCTCAATGTAGTCGTCATCCAGTTTATATTTTTCGGCCAGGCTTGAGGCAATAAGCCGTGAAAAGCGCGACATACGATCCATGTGGCTGCCGGTTTCCGGATCGCGAATGTGCGTGATATGACCGGTAGTTTTTATCGCAGCAGTTAAGGTTCGCACAGATTTTTGCTCGTTAATTACCAACAACGAAATCATATGACGAAACCAAAAAATACACCGTTGTCAAACATTGGCATGGTATAGCTGGCGGCGTAGCCGGCACGGCCGATCCGCTGGGTATGCTCGTGGCTTTTGTCTTCAAAGGTCAGCATATTGTTGATCACCCGCGGCCGACCCCGTTCAAGCACTTCTTTTAATGAGGGAGCGTCATCCAGTAACGCCTCGTAGTTGTCCAGTGGATTGGCGTCGCCACTACTGTGCAAATAGGTCTTGAGTACAGAGGTGTCCGGATCGTAGATCGCAATTGCGATTCGAGCGACATTGGGAATCAGTTTTTTTACGGCTTCATGAGTGCAGATCAACTTTTCCTTGAGTGGGATATTCTTGTTCAACGCAGCATGAATGTCTTCGTGATCGGGCATGGTATGAACCTGGGGTTTTGGTTGCTCGGGGTGACCCGTAGTTAGGCGGACATCTCGCTGACTCATCAGGAAATTATAGTCGCGATCAGAACGTCGTTCGTGTCGGAAAAGATGCCCCCAACTCCATGTTTAACAGGTGTTATTCTGGGAAAAGTTTTTAATAGAGCAGCGAAGCCATTTTGGCTCGATAGTGGCTCACAACTTCGCCTTGATTGCCGAGCATTTCGAAAGCCTGAATGAGTGTTTTGCGTGCTGCGTCGTCTTTGTAAGTGCGGTCGCGTTGCATGAGCTCCAGCAGGGCGTCGAGTGCGGGTTCCAGTTGACCGTTGACCAACAGCTGGATCGCCAGCTGATAGCGTGCCTCACTGTCGTCCGGATTCTGTTCCAGCGTTGTTTGCAAACTGGCAATATCCGGCGCGCCCTCTGCCAGGTCGACAAATGTGAGACGGGCCTGAAGCGCCTGCACGGTGTCGGTTTCGCGTTGTTCGGCCGGCAGCGCGTCAATTACTTTACGGGCATCGTCCAATTGCCCCTGTGCGACAAGAATTTCCAGCAGCTGCATGGGCAGGCGTGGATTTTGCGGGTCGGCCTGCCACGCCTGATTGAGTGTGGCGATGGCTTGTTCAGCCTGTCCGGCCTGATACATCGCCATGGCCTGCATGGCCAGCGCGTCTGATTCGCGTTCGAGGTGTTTGTCGAGAAAGGCGCGGATTTCAGCTTCGGGTAAGGCCCCCAT
>CAMYNG010000049.1:734-2065 GCA_947259765.1 uncultured Ectothiorhodospiraceae bacterium | reverse complement strand
GGGCAAGCCCCCTGCCAGCATCACCAGTGCAAAGCGGCCGTCCAGGCTTTTCTCCCTAAAGTGCCGTGCTGTGGCGCCGATACCTAAAGCGACAGTGGCGAGTTTGTGGGTCGCGAGGGCTACGCTGAATGACAACCCCAGGAAAATCAGGGCCGGTAATTGCAGCAGGCCTGCACCGCCCCCAGCAAATGCGGAAAAAGCGTTAGCAATCAGTGAAATGAGAAAAAGTGCAAACTGCTCAAGCAAGTTAACCTCCAGACGCTTGAATCATGCGATACTCGGCCTTATTTTTACAAGAACCAGTTGTGTTTCATGTGGATTAATAGGATGAAGATTCGAGATAGAAAAAATCTTTTTCGGGCAGGAAGAATTTTGATGTTTGTTGTGTTTCTTACCACGCCTGCTTTTGCCATTGCAGCCAAGATACACTGTTGGAAAAACAGTGAAGGAACTCGCGAGTGTGGACATCAGGTTCCGGCCGAGTTCTCGCAAAAACGCGTGGAAGTGGTAAACCAGCGCGGTATGGTGGTGGAAGTACACCCCGAAGCGAAATCAAAAGAACAAGCCCTCAAGGAAGCCGAACATAAACGCTTGGAAGAAGCGCGGCGCGATAGAGATAACGTTCTCCTGCGGGCCTATACCACCGAGCGTGATCTGCTGATCGCACGAGATAACAAGGTAGCCGCGATTAAGGGCATTATCGATGTCACCAATACCAATACCGATGCCGCAATTCATAATTTCGGACGTTTGCAAAAACGTGCAGCCGATTATGAGCGCGGTGGCAAACCGGTACCGGATGCCTTGATTCAGGACATTCGGAGTACTGAACGCAAGATCGAACAAAATAAAAAGTTTGTCGCGAACAAAAAATCGGAAATGGAAGTTATAAGGAAAAAGTATAATGCAGACCTGAAACGCTTCAAGGAGCTGAAGAGCAAACCCCTACGGGAACGCCTCCAGGAAGAAGCCGAAGCAGAAAAGACAGCCAAGGCAAAATAATAGAATATTCGCGTTTTTAGCTAATCGATCAGCTGCCGTATTAATTTCCATTGCTCGTCCCAACTTTCCAACGGTGAGCGCTCAAAGCCGGTCCGGACAAACTGGTTTAATCGCCCTTCGACGATAACCACCATGAGATTGGCAAATACCGCTACAGGCTGATTGGTCTGCCACTCCTCGTTCATTTCGCCTTCACGAACAACCTGCTTCAATTGGGTTTCGACGCGTTCGTAAAACTTGCCTACACGGATGCGTAGTCGTTCCGTTTCACCCACCAAGGCATCGCCGGTCAAAATACGCGTCAAACCCGGATTACGTTCGGCAAATCC
>CAMYNG010000049.1:0-663 GCA_947259765.1 uncultured Ectothiorhodospiraceae bacterium | reverse complement strand
TCTTCAATAAACTCGATAAGCCCCTCAAACATCCGCGCCTTGCTGGGAAAGTGGCGGTACAAAGCCGCTTCGGATACACCGACCGCCCGCGCAAGTGATGCCGTCGTAATGCGCTCGCCGGGATGCTCTTCCAGCTGTCGCGCCAGCGCTTCGAGGATCTGGTGACGACGTGAGGGTTTGTCCTCTGTGTTTGTCCCGGACATGGGAATTTATGCCTTCATGAGTGTACCCACACCCTCATCGGTAAAGACTTCCAGCATCACGGCATGCTCAACGCGTCCATCAATAATGTGCGAAGAGCGTACACCGGATTTAATAGCATCCAGTGCACAGGCGACCTTCGGTAACATACCGCCATGAATGGTACCGTCTTCAATCAGCTTCTCGACCTGCTTTGCATCCAGGCCGGTAAGTAGATTACCCGAGGTATCCAAGACGCCAGTGGTGTTGGTTAGGAGGATCAGTTTTTCCGCCCGCAAGGTCGAGGCAACCTTGCCCGCAACAAGATCGGCGTTGATATTATAGGATTGTCCGTCCTCGCCGACGCCGATAGGTGCGATGACGGGAATGAAATCACCACACACCAGCATATCCACGACAGCCGCATCGATACTCGCTACCTCACCCACGTGACCGATATCAATAATCTCCGGCGTGTTCATC
>CAMYNG010000048.1:1580-2184 GCA_947259765.1 uncultured Ectothiorhodospiraceae bacterium | reverse complement strand
GAAAGCATCGTCGGCTTTAGCCGGGCCGTCCGGGTTGGACCCTATATCTCCGTTGGCGGCACCGCACCCGTAGATGCGGATGGCAAAACCGTCGGCGTCGGCGACCCCGCAGTACAGGCCCGGCGCTGTCTCGAAATCATTCGAGAAGCGTTAGAGAACGCCGGATCGGGCATGCACGACGTCGTGCGTACCCGCGTGTTACTAACTAACATCGACGACTGGAAAGCCGTCATCGACGTCCGCGCCGAATATTTCAAGGATATCAGGCCGGTCGACACGATCATGCAGGTATCACGCTTTGTCAATCCGGAATGGCTGGTCGAATTCGAAGCCGATGCTGTCGTGTCCGATCAGACACCCGTCGAAACGGTGGGAACCGGATAACTGAGGCTGGCGCGCAGTGACGATGTTGACACCCCTTTACACCGCAGTTGCCGCATTGATTTTTGTACTGCTGAGCGTGCGGGCGCTTTGGTTGCGCCGCAAATTCAGCATTCCAGTTGAATCGGGTGGCATCGAGCAGCTAGCCCGGGCAATCGCGGTACACGCGCACTTTGCCGAATACATGCCACTCACGCTGCTGCTGATATATTTTTTCGAACTG
>CAMYNG010000048.1:0-1455 GCA_947259765.1 uncultured Ectothiorhodospiraceae bacterium | reverse complement strand
GCTTTCGCGAGATCGCGATGTTCCTGACGCTGGGCTGCCTGATTTCCGTGACCTTGCGCCTGTTGGCAAGTTACCTGGTCTGAAGCAACGCCGAGTGACGGGAGATAACAACTTTGAACGTACACACATTCCAGCTTGGCGGTAACGCGGCCGAGGTTTACGAAGCGCAAAAAGTAAGCGCGATTTTCAGGCCGTTGGCTGAATCCATCCTCCGCCAGGTACGAGTGCACCCCGATGATCGGATTCTCGACGTAGCATGCGGCACCGGGATCGTGTTACGGACGATAGCAGCAAGGATTCCAGAATTCACGCGACTGGCAGGCGTCGACCTCAATGCTGGCATGCTCGAGGTAGCACGCAAATTATCGACAGAGGCAAATATCGAATGCGAGTGGCACCAGGGCGACGTCGCCGCGCTGCCTTTCGATCCCGGCGAATTTTCGCTCTGCTTCTGCCAGCAAGGATTGCAATATTTCCCCGACAAGCCGGCAGCCCTGACAAGCATACGTCGGGTGCTGCCACCGGGCGGGCGCCTGGTGCTGAGTGTATGGAGCGAGATCAGCCCGCTGTTTGCGGCCATGGGCGAGGCGTTGAAAACACACGTCGGCGACGAGGCGGCCGCACGCGCGGTGGCGCCTTTTGCCTTCCGCGACGGTCAGGCAATCGAAGAATTGCTGGAATCAGCAGGTTTTTTGATAAACAAAGCGCTGAAAATCACGATTAATAGAATAATGGAACCAGCGGAAGTTTCGTTCCCGCGCGAAATGGCGGGCAGTCCGAATGCTGATGAAGTCGCCAAACTGAACCCGGAAATTCTGGCCAACATCGTCACCGACATGAAGAATTCCCTGACTAAATATGCGCGAGCCGAGGGTTTTGTTATCCCACAGACTTCGCACCTGTACCTGTGCACAAAAAGCCGAGCGTGACGATAAATATTTACGCTTCTTGCTTAACAAGCATTTGAAGCAGAGTAATTGAGGAGGAAAATCGTGATCATTAGAAGAAAAGGCGACATTGTTGGTACCAAGGGCGATGCGAGTGGAAAGCTCTGGCACAGTTTTCGATTACTCCACAAAGAAGATGGCATGCAGGTCACGTTAACGGATTCGATTCTGGAAGCCGGCTTTGAAATGCAGTTGTGGCAGAAAAACCATCTGGAGGCATGTTACTGCATAGAGGGTGAAGGGACCGTTGAGGAAGTTGATTCAGGGACTATTCAAGAGATAAGGCCAGGTACACTTTATGCGATGAACAACCATGACAGGCACCGAATCAAAGCAAAAACACAAATGCGAATTCTCTGTACTTTTTATCCGGCGCTTACCGGTCATGAAACTCACGACTCAGATGGTTCACTTTAGAGAAATTGACCGCTTCACAAGCGGATGTAGTTGGAGCATCAAAATGCTGCACTTTTTTGTGATCGCTGATGCGTGCGTTACGCATTTAACC
>CAMYNG010000047.1 GCA_947259765.1 uncultured Ectothiorhodospiraceae bacterium | reverse complement strand
GGGGCTTGTCCCCGCGCAGCAGGGGGCTTGTCCCCGCACAGCAGGGGGTACAGACGCCCGATCCTTCGACTGAGCTCAGGACAAGTCCCTTCGCCAGCTGCCGGGATCCCTTGTGCTGCGCGAAGTCGCAGTATTGGTGCAATTTGCACGCTAGCACCCGGGTGAGGCTGAAGGAAAAATGGGGTCCGAACTCACTTCGAACCCCATTATCTTACGCAGATGTGTTTACTAAAACGATGGTGAGCGGGACAAATTAGTAATTGGTTGATTGGGTACCGGGTGCTTCTGATTCCTGAACATCACCTGTCTCAGGTTTAGGTTGACCTAGGTCCGATTCCTCCTCGCCGGCACCGGCGGCTTGCTGTGCTCCTCGCCGTTGCACCACGTTATAACCGGCAGTCTTTAGTTCTTGCATAATCTCCGAACCATTGAATCCAGTGATCACTTTTTCGCCGATAATCAGGAGCGGCACCGACAGTTGGCCGGCCTTGGCTTCCATTTCCTGTTGTACTTCTACACTGCGATCTGCATTCTTTTCCTCAAACGGTACTTTGTTCTGCTCCAGTACCATACGCACCAAATCGCAGGTGTTGCAGATTGGCACACTGAACAAGGTCACCGGGTTGGCCTCCGCTGCGGTTTGCTGTGCCGCATTCGCAGCCGCACCGGAAACAGCCGACGCTGCGGTGGTTGAATCGTCTTGAATCACGGTCGCTTCGCCAGGCGGCGGCTGATCCTGGTAGGTGACGTTTCCGTTTTGGTCCACCCACTTGTACAACTTGCCGGCATGACTCAACAATGGCACCGTCAAACACACCAGGCCCCAGCACAGCGCGCTACGCCATCTATGCAAACAATGTTTTCGCTTCATGGCCTACCTCATGGTCTCAAGGTACGTAATTAGTATAGCCGAGCTTCCGATTTCATGTAGCAACTTACGCGCTTAGCCCACTATGACGCAACAAAGCGTCGATGGTGGGCTTACGGCCACGAAACGCCAAGAATAGATCCATAGGCTCACGTGAGCCGCCTTGCTCCAAGACGGATTCCAGAAACGCGTGCCCGGTTTGAGGATTGAAGATGCCCTCCTCCTCGAAACGGCTGAAGGCATCCGCGGATAACACCTCCGCCCATTTGTAGCTATAGTATCCCGCCGCGTAACCGCCGGAAAATATATGCGTAAAACTATTCTGGAACCGGTTATAGGCGGGAGGTATTACCACTGCGACCTCCTGGCGAACCTCATCCAAAAAACCTTGGATCGATTGCTCTGCATTGGCATCGAAATCGTAATACAGCCGCATATCAAACAACGCAAACTCGATCTGACGCACCATTTGCATTCCTGATTGAAAGTTCTTCGCTGACCTCATTTTTTTCAATAAATCATCGGGTAGCGCGGCGTCCGACTGATAGTGGCCACCGATGATGTCGAGCGCTTCGCGCTCCCAACACCAGTTTTCCATGAATTGACTGGGCAGTTCGACCGCGTCCCACGCCACGCCGTTGATACCGGACACTCCCACATAATCCACTGTTGTCAACATATGATGTAACCCGTGGCCAAACTCGTGAAACAAGGTCACTACTTCATCGTGTGTCAATAACGCGGGCTCATCACCTACCGGTGGCGAAAAATTGCAGGTCAGATAGGCGACCGGGATCTGCGTGCCGTGGGTGTCGCGCTTGCGGCTGACACATTCGTCCATCCACGCGCCTCCTCGCTTGTGTGTACGCACGTACAGATCTACATAGAAGCGCCCTCGTACATCACCGTTTGCATCACTGATTTCGAAAAAGCGCACATCGCGATCCCACACGTCAACGTCGCTAATTTCCCTGATGGTCAATCCATATAAACGGCCAACCACATGGAACAGCCCGCGCAACACCCGCGTGGCTGGGAAATAGGGCCTGATGTCCTCGTCGGTAAACCGATACAGGGACTGGCGCAGCTTCTCGGAATAATAGGCCAAGTCCCACGCTTGAAAATCTTCCCGGCCATACT
>CAMYNG010000046.1 GCA_947259765.1 uncultured Ectothiorhodospiraceae bacterium | reverse complement strand
ACTGATCGAGCAGATGCTCGAGATGCAGAAAAAGTTTATTGAATTTGAACAGCAAAACGGCGTCAAGCCCGAGGAGTATTGGGCGGGGAAAGAAGGGCATCCCCTTTTTCAATACAAAGAGAAGTACGGGGAAATGTCGTCCCGGGTGGTGGATCTCGCTCATGAGGAAAAAGGATCCAGCCGCTAACGGATTACGCAAATCCATGAATTAAAAAAGCCGGCGCCTGCGCCGGTTTTTTTATCCGGTCCGTCCCGCCTCCATCGAACAACCGAATCGGGCCCGGATACTTGCCTGACGGAAAGATCAAGGGCGTGACCCACTGCTAGCCCGTAGTTTGCACCATGGCATCCGGTCGCCCGAGCCCGTCATCATGATCCGGGATCCTTGGGGCAATTTACGGGCTCCACGCTTCAGCTGTGCCGGACGTTGTGGGATCATTGAGCAAGCGGCACTGACGTCAGCGGCCCCGACCGCGATCTTTTTTGGCTTTCACCACGGGAGCAGCAGGATGTTCAAGGGCACCAGCGAGTTCGAAGCGGTTAAATTGAAACAAACCCGGCACGCCGTGGATACACCAAGCACGTCACGCTTGGTGTGCAGCGAATGCAGCCACGCCATCACTTCGGAGAGCGAATGCATCACCATCGGCGGTGCACATCAACACACATTCACCAATCCCCACCAGATCACCTATCAAATCGGTTGCTTTCGCGATGCGCCGGGTTGTGGCTACCTGGGTGCGGCAACCGATGAATTCACCTGGTTTCCCGGCTACTCCTGGCGCATCGCGTTATGCGCCGGCTGTGGCATACACATTGGATGGGTATATCAAAAACTGGAAGGCACCGCGTTCCACGGATTGATTACCAATCAGCTGCGCTTGGAACAGAGCACTTAAAAAAGCGAACGCTTAGCCGTCTAACCGGGGATACCCGCGTGCGATTGGGATAACAGTGTATTGGGTGGATATAGGGAAAGTTGTCGTGCATACAACTTCCACAATCCCAACACCTTGCCAACATAGGCCAAGGTTTCCTCATAAGGCGGAATACCGTCGAAGCGTTTCACAGCATTTTCACCGGCGTTATAGGCGGCAAGCGCCAACGGTACATTGCCTTTGAACATCTTTAACAGGCGCTTGAGATGCCGAATTCCTGCTTGTAGATTCTGATGCGGATCGGAGAGGTTTTGTATCGAGTACCGCGCCGCGGTCGTGGGCAATACTTGCATCAATCCCTGTGCCCCCTCCCTGGACAATGCGCCGGAATCAAAGGCCGATTCGGCTTGCACCACGGCCTTGACCAACGCTTCGTCCACATCGTGCCTGGCGGAAACCTTTTCTATTAACGGATGGTAACGGGAGTTGACCGTGAACAGCCGCCCATTGTAGTACGGCACGCGCGGTTTTATGTAAAGTGTTTCGCTGAGGCGGTCAATACTCGCAGCCGGGGTGTCGGCGGGCCGACTGGCGCCGGAATGGCGGCTAAAAAATGCCAGTTCCTGTGCGACGGGGGACACCAGGGAAATGGTCGCCGCACTCCATGCCCACAGACAAAGGGTTGGGACCAGCCAATCGGACCAGCGCCTACTGAACTGCACCACCATGCCGTACTCCCCTTGCGGTTGGATGAAACCTACATATAGTGGTTAAACGTCGAATTGGGTGCTGATTATGTCAATATATTGCGGTTTGTCAATGAGACTTGACAGTATTTCCACGTTTTGCCCGCTATAAGCGCATCAGTCGTTCGCGCTCCTCGGCAGACGGCTCAAAACTGCGGCCATCGTAGTGCGCGAAGATCGCCTCGACAATCGCGTTCGGCTCGTCCAGCACTTGGAATAACTCGACGTCACTCGGACTGAGCGCGCCCAAGCCTACCAGGCTCGTCTGGAACCAGTCCAATAACCCACGCCAGAACTCCGCACCGACGAGAATTATGGGAATACGCTGGGTCTTTTCGGTCTGCACCAGAGTGAGAATTTCGGCGAATTCGTCGAGAGTACCAAACCCACCGGGCAATACTACATACGCGCTGGCGTACTTCACGAACATCAAATTGAGAATAAAAAAGTGATGAAAATCCAGAGAAATATCCTGATAT
>CAMYNG010000045.1 GCA_947259765.1 uncultured Ectothiorhodospiraceae bacterium | reverse complement strand
GAAGATCTTGCAAAAAACGAATCGGTTTTTTTGACGTTGTTTCGGCGGTTTGCGTGCCAGGATCATGCAACGAACGCAGGTGCAATGTCGCAGTGTTGCTGTTCACAAACTGTTCTTCCAGGACCTGTCCTCTCCCATACACACGCCAATCGTGGGTGTCATAGAATGTTCTTTTCAGAGATTGCTGGGTGTCTGTCCTGCAAGCCACGAGCCTTTTCAGTCTGTGGATGAGGCCGCGCACGCTGAGGTTGCTCGGTATGTTGTATTGATGATCCCAACTCATTGTTTTTTGGGTCCCGCAGACGGGTCCGTTGAACGAAAAACCACCGAAAGACTATCACAGTTGCTTGTTTGCCACCGGTGCCGGGATTTGGGTGCCGGAGCCGAAGTCTTCACCCCGGATCGCCCCACGCCGGAAACACCGCGGCAGTGGATCAGCAGCCAAGTTGCGCCGCTAGATCGATGAGATCATCAGCTACTGCGTGCCATTCGTGAGTCGGCGCCAAGTCCCTGGTTTGACCTGGGCCGTACTCTGTCGTTCTGTGAACGAAAGCGGTGCTAAAGCCACAATCACGCGCCGCTTCTAGGTCGTTATTGTGTGCTGCAACCATCATGCACTCGGTTGGAGCCAGTCCCAGAAGCTGCGCGGTGACCAAATAAGCCTGCGGAAGCGGCTTATAGCAGCGCGCCGGTTCGGCGCCAAGGATTACATCCCACGGGAGCCCGGCATGCCGTGCCATGTTGACCATTAAGGCGACGTTGCCGTTGGAAAGCGTGGCAAGTATGAATTTCCGTTTCAAACGCAACAGACCCTCAACGGTATCTGGCCAAGGTTGTAGCCGGTGCCAAACGCGATTGAGCCGATCAAGTTCGGTCTGATCGAGCGAATCGAGGCCAAATTGGTGGGTCAGCGTCTCCAGGCTTTCGCGATGTAGGTGATCCAGGTTGGCCCACGGACGGTCGCCGTTGCGGACCCGGGAAAGGGCGGGTTGATACATGCCGCGCCAGGCGTCCGCGAACTCGGCCCAGTCGATATTTAATCCTTTTTCACGATTGAGCTGATTTCCTTCGCGGATAATAGAGCTACGCCAGTCGACGACGGTGCCGAATACATCGAACGTTAGGGCCTTGATTTTTAGCGAAGTCACGGGCTGATTAATGGCGCGGATTGGGTGTGCATAGTCGCGCGATCTGGAGTGTATGGGGCTATACGCGAATTATCGGGTATTTGCCTAGCGATTGGCTATTTTTAGTTTAAAATTAGTAAAGATATGGGGCCGGCAGGCAATATCTGCGGCTAGCTGCGAAAACTAGAAAATCGCTCTTCGGGGAGATCGAGCGCTGCAATGCACCCGGTGGTAACAATAGCAAATTCTAGCAACCATGAGCCATAGCACATTGCAAGTTCTGTCGGACAACGTCAAGCTGCTCAAGGCATCCGCAAGCAAGCACGCGATCTATGGGGTGATGATCGCGGTGATCGCCATCGTCATTGCTACTTGCATGGTGAGTTTTGTCGAACACGGAGAAGTCACGCTCGACGGGATTATCAAAGCACAAAAAACCAACGTTGCCTTGTGGCTGTTGAACTTGTCGCCGTTTGGATTCGCGTTCTGGGGCCAGTATGTCAGCAATGTCATGGCGTTCCAGGCCGGGGCCATGGTGGTAGATCAGACCAACGAACTTCGCGCGCAGGCCCAAGCGATTGAACGCCGCGCGACATATGAAGTTACCCACGACCGGCTTACCAACTTGCCAAATCGCGTTCTGCTGCAGGATCGTCTCGACCAGGCCGTGCACCTCGCGCATCGCGACCATTTGAACATGGCGGTAATGGTCATGGACCTGGACCGATTCAAGGAGGTTAATGATGCCCTTGGACGTGATCAAGGAGACCGGCTGCTCCGGCAGGTCGCGGCGCGACTGAAGGCGGCAGTCCAGGAAACCGAAACTATCGCACGTTCCGGCGGCGATGAGTTTGTCGTGTTGCTGCCGAAGATCGCCGGTGAACAGGACGCAATTCATACTGCGGTAAATATCAGTAACGCCCTGAAAGCGGCGTTTGACCTCGGCCAATCTAAACTCGATGTACAGGCTAGCATCGGCATCGCGTTATTTCCGGAGCACGGTAGTAGCGCTGAAGACCTCTTGCAACGTGCCGAAGTCGCCATGTATAGCGCTAAACAGGAAAAATCCGGATACACGATCTACGAAAAAAAAAAAAAAAAAAACAGTCCTCGCCGGGTAACGCTTGTCGGCGAATTACGGCAAGCA
>CAMYNG010000044.1 GCA_947259765.1 uncultured Ectothiorhodospiraceae bacterium | reverse complement strand
CAACTACGCCGCGAGGTGTTGTACTGGATGGCCGACTCACGTAAGGCACAGGAAAAGTTTGACGAGGCCGCACGCCTGTATCTGAAATCAGCAACCTTGCTGGATCCCAAGGCCGGCGATCCCTGGGCACAAACGGCGCGTTATCAGGCCGCTGAGGCACTGGGCAAAGCCGGACTGAAAACTGACGCGGGTGAATTGTTCACGCAGTTGCTGCGTGTCACCAAGGACCCCGGTCGACGTGCGGTGTTGAATCGCGAACTGCAACGTTTACAACTGAGTGGATCGGCCGCTTCGCGCTAACGCTTACGCGAGAATAGTCAGGCCAAGCCAAAAAAATACGGAAACAGTAAATTCGCGTAACCTGAATCTGATTGTTAACAGGTCAAGCATCTAGGAAAAAAAGACTTCCCTTGTTAACCGAACGGTTTTGTCGGTGGGCAGCAAGCATGTGCAAAATAGCTGAATTAAAAGCCCCCGATTTTTGTGGTGAGAGGTTGTAAATGAACCGCCCAAATCAAAGTATTTACTCGGCCGTGTTGGATACACCACTCGGAAAACTCGGCATTCGTATGGACGGTAACACCGTCGTTGCTGTTGATGTTTTGTCGCAGGCCTCATCACCACCGACACGGATGTCAGTTTGTGCGAGACCCGTGAGCAAACAACTTGCTGACTACTTTCGTGGGGCGCGAAACAACTTCGAATTGCGCTTGCAACCCCAGGGCACGACATTTCAGCAGCGAGTCTGGCGGGCACTGCAGTCCATTCCCAGCGGTTCGACGCTAACCTACGGTTCATTGGCGAAACGACTTCATACCTCGCCGCGTGCTGTGGGTAACGCCTGTCGTGAAAACCCGATTCCAATCATTATTCCCTGTCACCGTGTGGTGGCCGCCAATGGCATTGGTGGTTACGCTGGTGCAACCAGCGGTAGTAAGCTACGTCGTAAAAAATGGTTGCTTGACCACGAACAGCAGCAGTTTCCGGCAGGGTAGATTTGCTGTTGAGTAATGATGCCGCTTTAGTCGACCAGTTTCTGGATGCCCTGTGGATGGAGCGGGGTCTGAGTAAAAATACCTTGGCGGCCTACGGCAATGACCTCAACCGGTTTTCAGCCTGGTTGCGCTCGCGTGACACCGCTCAGACCTTACTGAATATCGAGCGCGAGGACATTTCCGCCTACCTGGCTTACCGAATGAAAGGCCAGGTGAGCCCGCGCAGTACCGCACGGGCACTGTCCAGTCTGCGCAGTTTCTACCGTTACCAGGTCCGGCAAGGTAACTTGCACGAAGATCCGACAGCGTTGATCGAAGCCCCTAAATTGGGGCGGCCGCTGCCCAAAACGCTAAGTGAAGCCGATGTGGAACACCTGCTCGATGCGCCCGATACACAGACGCCTCTGGGGCTGCGTGATCGCACCATGCTTGAGTTGTTGTATGCCACCGGCTTGCGCGTCACGGAGCTTGTCGGACTTACTGTCGACCAACTGAACCTGCGCCAAGGCTGGGTGCGGGTCGTGGGTAAGGGCAATAAGGAGCGACTGGTGCCCCTGGGGGATGAGGCCACGGTCTGGCTAGAGCGTTACCTGGCCGGCGTGCGCCCCGATATGTTGCAAGGTCGTAGTTGTGATGCCGTGTTTGTCACCCAGCGGGCTGCGGCTATGACGCGCCAGGCGTTCTGGTATCTTATTAAGCGTCATGCACTGCAAGCCGGAATTAGGGCGCAACTCTCACCCCATACCCTGCGGCACGCGTTCGCCACGCATTTACTCAATCATGGCGCCGACCTGCGTGTTGTGCAGATGTTGTTGGGCCATAGCGATCTATCCACCACGCAGATTTACACTCATGTTGCCAAAGCCCGACTGAAAGAATTGCACGCTCGCCACCATCCTCGCGGCTAACCGGGGTTGTTCCGTCAATTTCCGAGTTGTTTTCTTGGTTGAAATTTTCTTTTGTGACATTAGAGTTACCAAACCGATAAAAACGACAAATACCGGTATAACTCAAATAATCACGATTGTGTCGCAATCGGACCGCACGCAAAAACGTTACGGGGTGTTTCCCACAGGGATGGGTGTCCACGCCGAGCGCATTGCACTGTGGTGCCAGTAGTACAGCTCGTTCGGCCTGTAGTTCGTCGGCAAGGAAGCCCAAAAATACCAACACCCCGTCCGGTTCGTTAGGAGGATTTGCTGCGGTTTATCGCCTGGTCCCCCGGCGATTGATTCAGCCGCTCCCACCGCGGCGTCGAAAAAAGGGGTAGCTATGAAACGACGTA
>CAMYNG010000043.1 GCA_947259765.1 uncultured Ectothiorhodospiraceae bacterium | reverse complement strand
ACATCCAGCGAAGCGTCGCAGTCAATCTCCAGAAAGTCGCCATGTAGTACCATATTCCGCACCAACTGTCTGTCGCTGCGGAACGGCGATATAAACGCAGTTAAAACGATTACACCGGCTTCGAGAAACAATTTTGCAACATTGCCAATACGGCGAATATTTTCCTTACGGTCTTCATCCGAAAAACCAAGATCACCACACAAGCCATGGCGCACGTTATCGCCATCAAGTACGTAGGTACGACAGCCGCGTTGATGTAGCTTTTCTTCAACCGCATGGGCGAGGGTTGATTTACCCGCACCGGACAAACCAGTGAACCAGAGAACGGCGCTTTTATGATAGTTCAGGCTTTCACGGCGTTCCCGAGTAACAGTGGCGTGGTGCCAAACCGTGTTGGAGCTTTTTTCCTCTTCTTCCTGAGCAGTATCGATTCGGGTGATGTGCTTGTCCATAGGTCTTCTTTTGGCCGTCGTGTTTTTGATGAAACCGCATCTTACTTTTTGAACATCTGCAAAACAATGCACCGTTCCGAAGTGTAACCTACTACTTGTTAGCAAAGATGTACTAGTACGTACCCCGGAAGAACACTGCGCAGCGTAACTTACATTCCCCGAATTCTGTTCAGTATTCCAAGCAACGCATGGATCGCTGCATGATGCCGAACGAGTTCACGGCCTCCGCTGAAATGCTTTGATTCACAAACCGTCGGCATGCCGCCGCCTGCCCAGGCAAACCAGACTAGCCCCACAGGCTTGAGCTCACTGCCCCCGCCCGGACCCGCGATACCTGTGATCGCAAGGCTCAGATCGGCGCGACTGTGCTGCAACGCCCCATCCGCCATGGCCCTCACGACGGCTTCACTGACAGCACCATGTTGCTGTAGAACACTGGCAGCAACACCCAACATGTCCTGCTTCGACTCGTTGCTATACGTCACAAAACCCCGTTCAAACCAGCTTGAACTGCCAGGGATATCGGTCAACGCCTTTGCCACCCAACCCCCCGTGCAGGATTCGGCCGTTACCAGACGAAGGTGTCGGGCGTGCAGTAAATCGCCAACCTGTTCGGCGAGAGAACGCAGATCTGACTCATGATCTGGGGTATGCATGACCTGGCTTCCAGAGACAATTCAGGCCTTAAAAAATCACTCGATATCTCCGGCACTGGGTTGTGTAATCAATTGATCTCGCACCCATGTCCGGCACGGCCGCTTCCGACCCTAACAATGTTACGTTTCGTCGTCTGCAACAAACGCGTTTCAGTCCAACACTTGCTTGATGATGGCGCCGATTTCAAAACCGTCCCCACGGCGCTGCTTGTCCACCCGCACCACCTTGACCATGGCATGCAACGGTGGCGTAACATCCGTTTCCGGCGTAATGGTGACTTCCAGCATTTCATCTACCGGTAATTCACGTGGCGCAATAAACATCATGCCGCGGCCGCTCAGGTTACGTGCCAGCCCCTGTTCCTCGTCAGCATCGGTGGCCTCTCTGAAGGTCAGGCCGCAGTCTACCGAAACACGAATAAAGTCACGCTTTTCGTCATACTCTCGCGCCATGGTAATCCCCTGATTTTTCTTTTTTTTCGTCGGAGCTAGCTGGCATTGTAACCAATCTCCCCGCTCACGTCTGTGGCCCTCGAGCCGCTGGCTTTGAGGGCTCCGAATCCGATAAACTGTGGTCCCGATGAGCACAGCGGCCCCCGACCTGACGCAGCACACGCCGATGATGCAGCAGTATCTGCGCATCAAGGCGGAGTACCCCGATATCCTTGTCTTTTACCGCATGGGGGACTTTTACGAGCTGTTTTTCGACGACGCCCAGCGCGCCTCACAATTGCTGGACCTTACCCTCACGGCCCGTGGCCAGTCGGCGGGTGATCCCATTCCCATGGCCGGTGTACCACACCACGCGGCAGACACCTATCTCGCCAGGTTGATCAAAATGGGGGAGTCGGTGGCAATTTGCGAACAGATTGGTGACCCCGCCACCAGCAAGGGGCCGGTTGAACGAAAGGTTGTCCGCCTGGTGACTCCCGGTACTGCGACCGACGAAGCGCTGTTGGAGGAAAAACGGGAAAATCTCTTGATGGCACTGTGTTGCGTGGGCGAGTTGTACGGCATCGCGACGCTGGATATGGCGAGCGGCCGCTTTCACGTCTTGCAGGTGACCGGTCTGGACGCCCTCAACGCCGAACTGGAGCGCCTCAAACCGGCGGAATTGCTCAGCAGCGAAACCGCCTACCTGCCCGCCAACCTGGCACCAGCCGCCAAGACCCTGCCCGCCTGGCATTTTGAGATCGA
>CAMYNG010000042.1:2490-3215 GCA_947259765.1 uncultured Ectothiorhodospiraceae bacterium | reverse complement strand
TTTTACCTTAATAACCAACCTTTGGAGTAAACAGTGACTTTTTGTGTAGCAGCTAAAGTGAATTCTGGATTAGTCGGGCTAGCGGACACTCGCATCGTAAGAGGCAGTGAGCAAACCAGTAAAAGCAAAGTGGCCTACCTCAACCACCCTGCAGGCTCACTGTTTTTCATGACTTCAGGCTTGCGCTCAGTGCGCGATAAAACCTCAATTTATTTTGAAATGGAGCTCGCCTGCCAAGAAGGACAACAAAACACGCATTTATTTCAAATTGCCAATCTATTTGGTAACTGCGCTAATCTTAGGCCTGATCTTCGGCAGTTTCCTCAATGTAGTTATTCACCGCTTACCTATCATGATGCAACGCCGTTGGCGTGCAGACTGTATATCGTTCTTAGCGGAGAGCGGTGATCTTCCGAAAGAAAAAGAAGATAAGAAAGCCAAACCCTTTGATCTGGTCACGCCCCGATCGGCTTGCCCACATTGCGGCCACCAGATCACGGCTTTGGAAAACATCCCTATCCTGAGCTATTTGTTTCTTCGCGGGCAATGCCGTAAATGTCATGCGCACATTTCGATTCGCTATCCCGCAGTGGAATTACTTTGTGGTCTGATGGCGGTTACGGTTGCCTGGCATTTCGGTGTCAGTTGGCAGGCATTGTTCGGTTTTGTTTTGACCGCTTCGCTGATTGCCCTGAGCTTTATCGATCTTGACCACCAATATCTGC
>CAMYNG010000042.1:0-2358 GCA_947259765.1 uncultured Ectothiorhodospiraceae bacterium | reverse complement strand
GACCGGCAAGGAGGGCATGGGTTACGGCGATTTTAAATTGCTCGCCGCGCTTGGCGCCTGGATGGGCTGGCAGGCGCTTCCCGCTATTGTGCTCTTGTCCTCGCTGGTGGGCGCGGTTGTCGGAATTAGTCTAATCGCGTTTCGCAAACACGAACGCAGTATCCCGATCCCTTTTGGTCCTTACCTTGCCATGGCCGGGTGGATATATTTAATCTGGGGCGAGCAAATCACTGCGGCATATTTGAACTGGGCCGGACTTTAACCCAAACTCGGGTTCCGCAAACTTTACCCGGCTTTTAAAATTCAGTCATGGTCAGTTTGCTGACGCCGTTGCTTGTTGCTCGCCTGCAATTTTCTGTACTCCAGGCCCCTTAGAGTATAAATTAGCGAGCCACTGACCAATTCGTTATTGCGGGCGGAACGCGGTGGAAACTTGGATTCTGACGCTTATACATTTAGTACGTATCTGGATTCCGGCATGCGCCGGAATGACGTCAAGAAACTAATCTGCGTGTCGTTATCTTTATTGTAATTTAAAACTCGAATACAGACAGAACGAATGCTGGTAGTAGGTCTAACAGGCGGTATCGGCAGCGGTAAATCCACCGTCGCCAATATGTTCACCGAACTTGGCGTGCCCGTCATCGATACTGACGTAATCGCACGGCAACTCGTTGAGCCGGGACAACCTGCACTTAAAGAAATCGAGCATTTTTTTGGTCCGAAAGTTCTGGATGCTTCGGGTCAGCTTGATCGGCGGGCATTGCGGGAAATCGTCTTTTCCGACCCTAACCATCGTCTCGAACTTGAAGCTATTTTGCATCCGCGTATTCGCTCCGCGGTCAATGATCAGGCTGTGTTAATCAAGGCTCCCTATTGTCTCGTTGTGATCCCATTGCTGGTTGAAACCGCGCAACAGAAAATGGTGAACCATGTACTGTTGGTGGATGCGCCGGAAACCTTACAGCTTGAGCGCACCGCGCAGCGCGACCAGGTATCTGTTGACGACGTCATGCTAATTCTTCAGCAACAGGCCAGCCGTGAGCAGCGATTGGCGGCGGCTGACGATATCATCCACAACGATGACGACCTGGGATCATTGCACGATCAGGTGGTCCAGATGCACAAGCGCTTTCTCCAGCTCGCCGACTCCCGATAGATTAGAGCCCGGGGCCATTAGGCAGAATGATAGAATCAGGTTGATACACGAACCTGTAGGAGCGGCCATCGGCCGCGGTTGCGGTATCGTGTCTGGCTATCGCGGCCGGTGGCCGCTCCTACACGGATTTAGTCCCGTTAGCGGTGAGTTGGAGCGCCGGAGTTCAGCGCCCGCCAGAAATGCCCACCCATGCCACAAAATACCACTCCTGCATTTGCACGCGCCGGGTAACTGAGACAAAATGCGCTCAGTAACCACACCGAAATCCCGGCGTCCGTGAATTCACACACTACCTACGAGCAACCACTTAACGAGCGTATTCGGACCGTTCTGCGGCTGGAACATTTGTTCCGCTGCGCTTCGGCCGCCTTGCAGCGCACAGGAGTGTGGGACAATCGCGCAGCACTTGGCAGCCTGGTGGAAATACTTGATATTCTCAGTCGTTCCGATCTGAAAAATGAACTCATCAAGGAACTGGAGCGTCACCAGCTCACCCTCTCACGTCTGCATAACAGCAAAGGCGTGGACCAGGTCAGACTGGACGCCACCCTTGGCAGGTTGGAACAAAATCGCCAGCGCTTGCACGACAACACGGCACAACTCGGCCAATCAATTCGCGAACTGGATTTAATCAATGGCCTGATGCAACGCAACACCACTATCAGTGGGGTGTGTAAATTCGATTTGCCTGCTTACCATCACTGGCTGCAGCAAGAGGAGAAAAAGCGTCAAAAGCTGCTGATCGAGTGGTTCGAACCACTCAAGATCGTCGCCGAACCCGTCGGACTTATCCTGGAGATCATTCGCGAAAGTGCGGTGGCCGTAAACCGACTGGCTGAACAGGGTCTTTACCAGCAACCGTTGGACAGCAGTTTGCCTTACCAGATGATCCGTGTGAGCATCGCCAGCGAATCACCTTTTTTTGCGGAAATTAGCGCTGGCAAGCAACGCTTTACAGTCAGATTCATGCAACCCCGCAGCACCGAACGCGCGTTGCAAGCGAATGAGGACATTGAGTTTCAACTCAGTTGTTGTGCGTTATGAGTAAAACCGTAAATTGCCCAACGTGCGGCAAAACCGTTGAATGGTCAGCAAACAACAAATGGCGGCCGTTTTGCAGCGAACGTTGTCGCCTGATCGATCTCGGCGCCTGGGCTGATGGCAGCCACAGCATACCCGGCGAACCCGCGCCCCTTCCC
>CAMYNG010000041.1 GCA_947259765.1 uncultured Ectothiorhodospiraceae bacterium | reverse complement strand
CCTTGCGCTGCAGGCGATCTCTTATGGTCATGTCTATGTCGCCCGGGTTGCCCTCGGCGCCAATCCGCAACAAACGCTGCTCGCATTTCGTGAAGCGGAAACCTTTAAGGGTCCATCGCTCATCCTTGCCTACAGTCCTTGTATCGCTCATGGAATAAACATGGAGCATGGACTTCGGCAGCAGAAGCTTGCCGTGGAGAGCGGTTACTGGCCGTTGATGCGTTACAACCCGGATCTGCGGCGCGACGAGCGAAATCCTTTCATGCTCGACTCTCCGCGTCCCACCATTCCTCTTAAGGACTATGCATATAAGGAACTACGTTACGATATCCTGCGGCGGACCAATCCCGATCAAGCCGATCTGCTGATGAAATTGGCGCAAGAAAATGTAAATTTAAAATGGCGCGTGTACGAGGAAATGGCTACCAGGGGTGATCCACAATATCATTTCGCCAAACCGAACTAATTGAAACGCTCCCCTCTAATGCAAACGGACCAACACACCGCCTGGAAACTCTGGAGTACCTGATCATGGATATGCGCACTACCTATATGGGCATGAAGTTGAAACACCCAATCATCGCCTCGGCATCACCGCTGTCAGAGGAAGTCGACAATATCAAGCGGATGGAGGACGCCGGTGCCTCGGCGGTGGTGATGTTTTCACTGTTCGAGGAACAGCTGCGTCATGAGTCGGCCGCATTGGAGCATTTCATGTCATACGGGACCAACAGTTACGCGGAAGCGCTGAGCTACTTCCCGGCGGTCGAAGAGTACCATGCAGGCCCCGAACGTTACCTCGACATTCTGCGCCGCGCATCCGAGGCAGTGGATATTCCCATTATTGGAAGCTTGAACGGCATCACCGACGAGGGCTGGATCGACTATGCGAAAAATATGGAACAGGCGGGTGCCCGGGGCATCGAACTCAATATCTACTACATTCCCGCCGACATCAACATATCCGGACAAGAAGTTGAACGTCGTTACGTGGATATCGCCAAACATGTCAAGGCATCGGTTTCTATCCCGGTCGCATTCAAGCTCAGCGCGTATTTCAGCTCAGTCGGACACCTGGCTAAACAACTCGATGAGGCAGGTGTTGACGCGTTGGTGCTTTTTAACCGGTTTTGGCAACCAGACTTTGACATCGAACAACGCGAGATTGTGCACAGCCTGGACCTGAGCCGTTCGGGCCAGATCCGCTTGCGTCTGCTCTGGATTGCGCTGCTGTATGACCGTGTCAAGGCGTCACTAGGCGCCACTACGGGGGTGTATAGCCATGTAGAAGTAGTCAAGTACCTCATGGCTGGCGCCGACGCCGTGATGACCACCTCCGCGTTGCTAAAACATGGCATCTCGTTTCTGACCACGCTTCACGACCAACTCAAACAATGGATGCAGGAGAACGAGTACGGTTCGGTAGCGCAGATGAAGGGATCCATGAGCCAACAGCACGTTGCAAATCCCACGGCGTACGAGCGTGCTAACTACATCAAGATCTTAGAGTCCTACAAGAGTACTTACGCGCTGTAAGCGGTTCGCGGTCGTCATGATACGGATTCGCCGGCTTTCCCTAGGGCGGTGTTGATGCCGCCTCAATGCGCGGCCGGTGTCGACTGCATGACGTCGCGCGGGGCACGCGAATCTGTGCATGTTGCGTGACCGCGGATCGGTGGCAAATAACCCATTCCGACCCGGGACCGACCCGACAATAAGCATTCAAAACATAAATTTATCAGTTATTTATAGAACGCTCCGGGGAAAAAGTTGTATTGCGTTGATTATTCAAGAATTTGCTGCTACCTTGCTAATTGACCCCGGTAATAAAAGCAATCCATGGCATCAGTAACGGGAGATTCGGTCCATGATTAAAACCACCAAATACATTCTCACCAGCCTGCTCGGCCTGGCGCTGGCCGGATCCGCCTTCGGCGCTGAGGAAGCCACATGGTTCGGTCAGAAGGCCTCGGGTAAATGGATGCTTGGCGTCAAGGGCGGTACCGTCAAAAACGGTAACGACGATTTCGATGACGCGAACAACGGCGGCATTTTATTGGGCTACCAATTTGCCCGCCCGATTGCTTTTGATGGGTCTGCGGCGATCGAATTTGAAGGCACCAGTAGTTTCGACGACGGTGACTTCGGCGGTCCAACTACGTTTGGAGCCGCGGGTACCTGGGACGTGGACACCTTCGGGTTATTTTTTGCTTACCGCACACCGGGTACGGTGTACTTCAAAGGTCGACTGGGGGGTATTCAGTCCGACGTCACCACCAAGATTACGGGCACGACAGTCAGCGAAGATGACGCCAGTCTTGCCGGCAGTGCAGGACTCGGTGTGAAGCTCGGTGAATGGGGTAATATTGAGTTGGAATGGACCGGTGACAGCGGCGACAATGATATCCAAATAATCAGCTTAGGCGGCGTGCTTAGTTTCTAGGCATAACGGATTTTCCAGCGTAAAGTCTTCCCGAACCGGCCGCGAGGCCGGTTTTTTGTTGACACCTCGCGCTCTGTTATTGACGCGCCTCGCGCAACAAGCGCTTCATCTCACGCACCG
>CAMYNG010000040.1 GCA_947259765.1 uncultured Ectothiorhodospiraceae bacterium | reverse complement strand
GGCGTACACACACGGAATGAACTGCAGGATTGGATCGCCCGTAGCCAACAGCCCGACGGTGCCGCTGAATATCTGCAGGAATTGCTCTCCCGTGGGCAATTGGGACCGGCGCGCCGCTTTCTACTCGCCGAACCGATTGCCGCGCAGGGAATTGTACATTTGCTTGCCGATGCGGATACCGAATTCAACGTAAGCCTGGGAGTCGCCGCGATTTTCGAGCAGCTCGCGGGAAATCCTGTTCTACATGCATTGGTGGGGCCGTTAGGTGCATTGAGTCACGACGAGCATCGCCGTATACGTGCCGACGCCTGCCACCTGCTGGGTCTGAGTGGCAGCCGCGACGCGATACCATTTCTTCAACCACGTTTGAACGACGGTGACGCCGACGTGCGAGAAGTTGCCGCGGAAAGCCTGGCGCTGCTAAGAGGAGAAACTAATGACTAACCTGTTGTGTTTTTTCGCCGGACAGAAACTCAAGTGCCGCGAGAATGTCGCGCGGTTCCATGCGTTTTTTGTAATCGGTATCCGCAAACACCGCCCGCACGACGCCCTGCCGGTCGATGACAAAGGTTCCCGGTACGGGTAATACATATCGACCTGATCCATTGTAATCCGCCAAATCGAGTTCGAATTTTTTGTATACCTCGATCAAATCCGGCGGCACCTCAAAGTACAGCTTGTAGGCCTTCATCACCTTGCTGTCCAGGTCACTCAGAATTTCGAATGGCAGCTTACTTTTCTTAACCTGTTCGAGTGATTTATCGGGGCGCTGCGGTGTCACCGCAATCAGACTCGCGCCATGTTGCTTGATCTGTGGCACCACCTTCTGCATTGCATGCAACTGTAGATTACAAAACGGACACCAACTACCACGATAAAACATCAACACCACCGGCCTCGAATCCAGTGCCGTTTGCAAACTCACTTGCTTGCCGAAGGCATTTGGCAGCGTGAATGACGGTGCTTTGTCACCTACTTTCAAACCGGGATCGGGCATATGTTTCGCCAATTCCTGCGCCGAGCGTTGCATGACTTCCATATCCTGCTTCGAAAAGGGAGATGGCTTACCGGGTTGCTGGCTTTGCGCCTGGTAACGTTCGATTTCTTTCGCCAAATCCGGCACATCGGTAGCGTTGCTAGCCAATGCGGGGGTAAGACAATTCAAACAACCGCTTATAAAAAATAAAAGTGAAAAAATGTTTCGACAGATAGCCATCCTAGTTACGCTCCCTGCTATTGTTCGATTTGTTTAAATCGCGCTGTCACGTGATCAAATTCGTGGCGCACGGCGATGTCATTCGTACCACTGAGTTTGCTGATAACAATAATTGCTGCCGAGGATAACAGAAAACCCGGCACAAGCTCGTACAGATCGAAGACACCACCACTCAGCTGCTTCCACAACACCACGGTGACACCGCCAACGACAATTCCGGCTAACGCGCCTTGTCGTGTCATATCGCGCCAATACAGTGATAACAATACCACGGGCCCAAACGCCGCACCCAATCCTGCCCAAGCATACGAGACCAGTTCCAATACTTTGGCCTCAGGATCCCACGCAAGTAACACCGCAATCGCGGTTAATCCCAGCACCGCAATTCGGCCGATCCACACCAATTGGGCCTCGCCGACGTTACCGCGATGAAACACTTTGAAAAAGTCGTCCGCAATGACCGAAGCAGAGACCAGCAGCTGCGAGTCAGCGGTACTCATAATGGCGGCCAATATTGCCGCCAGACAAATTCCGGCGATAACCGGATGAAATAACAACTCGACCAATTTAATAAACACTTTTTCCGAGTCGGCATTCGTCAAGGGTGGATTCAAATAACCTATGCCGCTAAATCCAACCAGTAAGGCCGCTAGCATGCATATAGAAACCCAGGCCATGGCTATTTGCCGCGCCGCGGGAATACTGTCGACCGAATTTATCGCCTTGAATCGCGCCAATATATGCGGTTGGCCGAAGTAACCCAAACCCCAAGCTAACAGCGAAATAAGTCCCAGCGTTGTCAGTTCACCCCCACCTGGTTGGTGGAGAAAACTCACCAGCGCCGGATCACGCGACTGCATAGCAAACCACGTGGACTGCCAACCTCCGAGGGAAAATACCGTGAATATGGCAACGAACAACAGCGCGACTGCCATCAGCAGCCCCTGAAATAAGTCTGTCCAGGACACTGCGAAAAAACCACCCACAAATGTGTACAACAGAATTGCCGTGGCGCCTGTGATAATCGCCCAATGATACGGTAAACCAAACACTGCATTGAATAGTTTACCGCCAGCTACCAAACCGGAACTGGTATAGAACAAATAAAACAACAAAATAAATATTGCCGCGACCACGCGCAGTACGTGGGAAGGATCATGAAATCGGTGGTCTATATAGTCCGGCAAGGTCAGGCTGTTACCTACAGTTGCCGAATAAATCCGTAGTCGCGCCGCCACCAGACGCCAGTTCAAATAAGTGCCGACGAGTAGTCCGAGTGCTATCCAACTCGCCTCTACACCCGCGAGATAGGCATATCCAGGAAGCCCTAGCAACAACCAACCACACATATCCGAAGCGCCGGCACTCAAAGCCGTGACCCACCGACCCAGACCACGCCCGCCCAGCACATAGTCGGATAACGTATGCGTACGACGGTAGGCGGCTAAACCTATCAACCACATTAACACCAGGTAGA
>CAMYNG010000039.1 GCA_947259765.1 uncultured Ectothiorhodospiraceae bacterium | reverse complement strand
CGCTTTTTAAATTTCAAGGGCTGTTTAACACCCGTCAGTTGCTGAACAGTTTTCTGCAGCACCGGGCCGACTGGTGGGCCTATACGGCGAGCGCCGACGACGCGGTTGCTTTTGCCCTTCTGCGGTATACCGAATCAGTGTGTGGTCACTATGGCGATTTTGATATCGGTTTTGATGCGGGCTTTGAGCCGGGGGCGGATGCAAGTGATTTAATCGCCGCCTATCTGGACGACACCAAGCACCGACAACAGTTGGTGGAATTCATCGCGCTGCTGCTGAAAAATCCGAACGCCAAAAATCAAGCCTACGCTTCTGGTATCGAGGCAGCACTTGATGAACGCAAATCAAAAAGCGAGCGTTGGCAACTCCTGTGTGACAGCGTCGTTTTAAAGAACGGTGACTATCGCAAGCCAATCACAAAAAAGGCCATGGCGGTGCAAGACATTGAGGCGGTCAAGCAAACTGCCGTTGCCGTGTATACAGACATTACCAACCTGAACGATCGGCTTAAAGCAAAACGCAACCTTACCTTGACTCGCGCCTGGCTGTTGGCAGGGCAACGGTTTCTGCATCATTTCCAACGCTTGAAGCGCGAACAACGTCTGCTGGATTTCACCGATCTGGAATGGCAGGCCTACCAACTCCTCAATCACAGTGACAATGCCCTTTGGGTACAGTACAAGCTTGATGCGCGCATTGATCACCTTTTAATAGATGAATTTCAGGATACCAACCCAACGCAGTGGCAACTCGTGTTGCCGTTGTTGCAGGAACTTGCCGCGGGAAGCAGCGAACGTCAACGCAGTGTATTCCTGGTTGGTGATACCAAGCAGTCCATTTACCGCTTTCGCCGCGCCGAACCGCGACTATTCAACGCAGCAAGTGACTGGATGCAAACCCACCTGCAGGCACAACGCCATCCACTGAACAAATCCTGGCGCTCATCACCGGCAATAATGGAGTTTGTGAATCGCCTGTTCAGCGCCCCGGCCTTCCATCCACAGCTGGCGGATTTCGAAACACATGCAACCCATCGTGAAAAACTTGCCGGCTACGTACGGTTAATGCCTTTGATTGAAAACAAACCGGTCAGCGGTGACAGTCCACCCGCCGATTTCCGTGATCCGTTACGGCAACCGCGTAGTGAACGCATCACCGGCTCGCGCCTTGAGGAAGGCAGCCATATCGCCAATATAATCCGCGACCTCATCGCACAGCCGCTCATTATCGGTGAAGGTGAAAACGCTCGGCCGGTTACTTACAGTGACGTTTTTATTCTTCTGCGGCAGCGAACCCATGTTGCGGACTTTGAAGATGCGCTACGGCGCGCGCGAATCCCTTATGTCGGCGCCGACCGCGGTACGCTACTTGATTGTCTTGAGATCCGTGACATGGTGGACCTGTTGCAATGGTTAACCTCACCCTATGATGATCTCGCACTGGCTGGAATTCTGCGGTCACCGCTGTACGCGTTGAGTGATGAACAATTACAAGCCGTGGCGGCCGCCGGTTCCGGTATGGGCGCGGATTCGGGCAACTGGTTCGACCGTCTGGCTGCGTGTCATAAACGTGGTATGGACAAGGTATTTGGACGTGCATATCAACAACTCAGTGACTGGCAGCAGCTTGCCGGCCACATTCCGGTGCACGATCTACTCGATCGTATTTACAGCGAAGGTAATGTCATCGCCCGCTACGCGGCAGCAACGCCGGACTTTTTACGCAGCCGTGTCGTCGCCAACCTGAATCGATTCCTCGAACTGGCGCTGGATACGGACGCCGGTCGTTACCCCAGCCTCATGGGATTTCTTGAATCTCTTCGCGAGATGCGCGAGCAACCCCTGGAGGCACCAGACGAACCCCCGGCAGTTGGTCACGATGAACGCGTGCAAATTCTTACCGTACACGCCGCCAAGGGGCTGGAAGCCGGGGTTGTGTTCCTTGCCGACACCGGCAGTGCGCCGACGGAACGAAACGCGCACACCACGTTGGTGGATTGGCCAGCCGGTGAACCCGGACCCAGCTTAATGCTGCCTGTTGGCAGTAGCGATGATCGTGACAGTTTTGTCGAAAAGCAGTTGCAACAACAACGCGAAGCAGAATTGCGCGAGGAAGCGAACCTTTTATATGTGGCAGTCACCCGCGCCGTGCAGTTGCTCTTTATATCCGCCACGCGTCCGCAGCGCTCGTTCGAGCACAGTTGGTATGCCACGCTTTGCCCGGCATTCGACTTTTCAGCCGATGGCCCTCACGCCATCACGGAATTGGCAATTGCGAACGCTTTCCCCGAGCCACCTGCCGAACACATACCGAAACCCGCAACCAAAAGTGAAGTCGACCCGGCCCTCTGCCGACCCTTGCCCCCGATATTTTCTGATACGGAAATTGCACCGAGCCAGACGTCGATTTCCGGCGTGCATCTAATCGACAGGGCCATGTCAAGCGTGGATGAGGACGCACGCCTGCGCGGGCGTGTAACACATCGACTGCTTGAGTTATTGAATACACCCGAAGTTGATCTGAACGGAATGCCAGCCCGCGTGGCACGTGAATTCGATCTCGACGCAGATGCTGCCGTGGTAAAAAGCTGCTGGCGAGAAACCCAAGCCGTTATCAATGACCCGGATCTGGCGCCGTATTTCGACAGTACGCTCGAGGCCTGGAACGAAATGCCGATTTATTATGAAGCCGACGGTCGCGTTGTACATGGCGTCATCGATCGCATCATCCATTTGGATAACACCACGCTAATTATCGATTATAAAAGCCACCAGCACGCCTGCGCGGAGAATCTGAGCGAACTGACGGAGAACTACGTCATGCAAATGCAATGGTATGCACAAGGTGCACGGCGACTTTGGCCAAACCGAAAAGTTGAGGCGATGTTACTGTTCACAGCGTGCCAACGGGCGT
>CAMYNG010000038.1 GCA_947259765.1 uncultured Ectothiorhodospiraceae bacterium | reverse complement strand
CTAACGGTAATAGAAGCGATGAGTTCCGGCTTACCCACGTTTGCCACCTGTTTCGGTGGCCCGCTTGAGATTATCGAAGATGGCGTATCGGGGTTTCATATTGATCCGAACCACGGTGATCTGGCCGCCGAACGCATGGTGGATTTCTTCAAGCGTTGTGATCAAGACGAATCCTACTGGCAATCAATTTCCGATAATAGTTTGCAACGTGTCGCGGAACGTTACACTTGGGAACGCTATGCCGAAAGAATGATGACCCTATCGCGGGTTTATGGATTTTGGAAGTATGTCAGAACCCTGGAAAGCCAGGAAACACAGCGTTATCTGCAAATGTTCTATGCATTGCAGTTTCGGCCGTTGGCACAAAGTCTAGATCAGTGATATGAACAATCATTGGAATTAATCTCTTATGAGACGGCCGAGTTTTTCCCTGAACGCAGACATTAATATACTTGGCCAATTTTTCCCTCGATCAAAACTACTCTGAGAATCGAAATCGAGTACAAAGCAAAACCCGCTGTTTTGACGCCACTGCTCGCCGGGAAAATGAAAAAGCTCGCAGATGATGTATTGCTTGGTTACAAGAATTTTGCGGAAACAGGTCAAAAAAGAGTACCGATAAAGGAGCTGAAAAAGAAATATCGCTCCCGGAGTCGATTTGGCGAGCCATACGTTGATACTCGAGCGTACTAGTTTTCAAGTAAAAGGGTTGACGCAACGAAGTCTGGACGGACCTTCGGGTCCGCCCGGATTGTATTTGTATACACACAGATTCAACTCCGGCCTGAATTGCAGCGAGGACACGTACCCTAAAAAGGCCGGCTATCAGCCGGCCTTTTTGTAAAACTGCTGACGACACTCAGGGCGCTGGCGTCAACTGCTGTCCGCCCAACGCCGGGCTGACACGAAACGTACGCACAGCCTTTCCTGCACGTCCCAGGTTGTCGGTCACAATAGCGGTAAATGTGACGAACTCCTTGCCGGGCGGAACCACCAATGAGCCTCCCACCACCCAATCAGCTACAATGCGTGTCGCGCTGGTAAGCGGGTCGATCTCACTACCCACGATGTTAAATACCGGCGCGAGGTTTTGGTTGGCGGGTACCGTAAGGCCGGTTGGAGCGAGCAACGGCACATCAAATGAGAAGAACAAACCTGGGAAGTTGCGATTGTCGCCCTTGCCTAGCTGAGAGGGATCCAGAATGCTTCCCGGGCCCAACTCGGGTTTGCTGACCGTGTCACCCAGTTCGTCAACTGCAATTCCGGAACCGTGAATATCCAACACATTGACCTGGATAAAGTTGAGTGAACCTGTATTCGGGTTGGGTGCATTAAGCTGATCACCCACCGCAATTGCACTCGGCACGCGAGGTGCAACAATTTCCACCAATGGTCCGTTTTGTTCACTGATCTCACCCTCGATACCCGGGTAGACAGACGGATCCGATGTCAGCGCATTACCTGAGGAAAGAGTGTTATCCACGTGAACCTCAATGCGATCAAATCCGATTCTTCCTTTTTCATCGATGACTGCGGCGGTAAGGGTGAATTGTTCTACCTCAGTAGGCAACGATTCCAAAACATGCCAGCCCACCCATACAGTGACACCGTCACCAGGGGTATCATCACTACCCGCAACATTAAATAAGGTGGCCAAATTGGTGTTTTTACGGATCACATCACCATCCGGTTTAATCAGATCTTGATCGATAAATACGAACAAGCCGGGAAATTCCGGATTGAGTTGCCCAAGCAGATCGGCGTGTCGAATACCCGGATCAGTCGGTACCTGTGTAGCTTCGTTCACGCGGATACCAATTTTGTCGCGCGTAAAGATTTCAAGATTAATGGCGAACCCAGTTCCGTTGGTACTACCGCTGCCTATTATCCCATCACCACGTGCCACCCTGGCATCATTTAGCGGTGAGGTAAAGCGTACCTGTGGCGCCAACCGGCCGCGTGCACCACGGTTGTTTACCACTTTTATCAAGTCACGGTAAGTGAACCGCTCTCGAAAATGTTTTACTGAACGGTATTCCTTGTTAAACTGCCGCGCTTCCTTTTCTCGTTCATCCTCGGCGCTAGCAGTCGCACTCAACGTAAATACCAATGTCGCAACAATCACCGAAAACTGTCGCGTAATCGATTTTTTCGATAGTTTCATTCTGATCCTCCATGTGCAAAATTGAAAAATGTTACCGGGAAATCGTTGTTCCCTGAGCTGGTGAACAATAGCCGCTGTGTTTTATTCCCTTCGGCAGAATTAATAAACCAAAAAAATATTTTTTTCCAAGTGTGGAATAACTCGCCTACCCGATTGTTAGCCGTGATACATAAACCGTAATTTTTTGGAGGACCCTTATGCAAAAATCCGTGCTGTGGCTGGCTTCAGCAGTCATTCTAACTTCTGGCGCAAACTCCGGCTTTGCGGCCAGCCCGTCGACTGTGGCGCCCGCGCCCAACGGTATCGCGTTTCCTGCCGACTATCCTGATTGGCAGGTGGTGTCCATTTCACATCGGGTGGATAACAAAACAATGCGCGTGATCCTCGGCAACGACGTGGCCATTACGGCAGCGCGCCAGGGCAGAACCAACCCTTGGCCAGATGGCGCAGTGTTGGGGAAAGTGGTGTGGAAACAGGCACCTGAACAGCATTGGCCAACTGCCATTGCACCGAAGGAGTTTGTACATGCCGAGTTTATGTTCAAGGATGCAATGAAATGGGCTAACACCGGCGGCTGGGGTTACGCGCGTTGGAAAGGGCCGCAGCTTAAACCCTACGGCAAGGATGCCGGATTTGCTCAGGAATGTGTAAGTTGCCACACACCCGTTAAACAGCGAGACTGGGTATTCACAGTTCCGGCACCTATTCCGAATATGCCAAAATAATGCTGTTTTGAAACCAGACAACCAGTCGCATGACTAACCAGCGGGAACGTATTGTCGAGCACATTCCGCGGCTACGCCGTTATGCGCGCGCGTTGTTGAAGAATGACATACTCGCGGCAGATGATCTGGTGCAGGACTGCCTCGAACGCGCATTAAGCCGTTTACACTACTGGCGACAGGGTAGCGACTTGCGGGCCTGGTTGTTCACAATCATGCATAATGTCTTTGTCAATCAGGTTCGCAGGCAGTCTAATGGGCCGCAGTTTGTCGAACTTCCCGTCGATGAAGTGGGGCTCGTCGACCCGGCACGAACCGAGCGCGATGTAGAGTTGCGCGACCTGCATCGGGGTGTGGCCGCATTGTCGGTCGACCAGCGTGAGGTACTTCTGCTTGTTTCGCTGGAGGGACTACGGTACCAGGAAGTCGCGTCTATCCTCGGTATTCCGGAGGGCACGGTCATGTCGCGGTTGTCGCGAGCGCGAAAACAACTCCGTACTAAATTAAACAGAGATGACGGTCCAATACTGCGGAGGGTGAAATGACCTATCGAACACCCGTTTCCGATGCTGATTTACACGCTTATGTTGATGACCAACTAGCTCCTGACCGATGCCGCCAGGTGGAAGAATATTTACGCGAGCATCCGGAAGCTACCGATAAGGTAGAGGAATACCAGCGTATCAATGCCGGGCTGGATGCGCTGTACAGCCCGGTGCTCGACGAGCCACTACCTGCACAGTGGGAAGTGCGGGCGCGTCGTCCCGCTCGGGTGTTACGTGTGGCGGCAGTCACTGCCTGGATGATGATTGGTGGTGCGATCGGCTGGCTGTTAAATTCTGGCGATACGATAGTGACCGTGGCGGAACAGCCCATGCAGACGCATTTGGTGCAGCCAGCCGCATTTGCGCATGCAGTGTATACCTCTGAGGTTCGCCATCCCGTGGAAGTTAGTGGCCAAGACGAGCAGCACCTGGTCGCCTGGTTATCGAAGCGATTGCATACGGATATTAAGGCACCGAATCTGTCGGCGCAGGGATTCGCGCTCATGGGAGGACGATTGTTGCCGTCCACCAACCGTATGGCGGCACAATTCATGTATGAACGCCCGGACGGTTTGCGGGTGACACTTTATATCCGCCAGGGCACATGGGACAACGACGCCACCGCGTTTCGTTTCGCTAAAAAAGATACTACTGCCGTATTGTACTGGATCGATGGCCCAGTAGCCTATGCACTGGTAGGGGAACTGGATCGTAACGAGCTACTTGCTCTTTCTGAAGCGGTCTATCCTCAGCTTGTGACGCTGGGTGAGTAAAACGAGGAGCCGGATGAATGGCGTCAGATTCGATTGACGTCATTGGTAAGTGACGCCCTTGAAACGAAGCCGAGTAGCCCCGAAAAAATTGTGATTTTTTACTTTAATTTCCCCTGCTATGTTTTGAGCTGAATTCACCATTACATACACAAAGGGAGGTATATGTCTCCCGACATCCATTCGATGACTTGGTAATATTTCACAGAATTCTGGCGGCGCTGCTTGTATAAATACTGATACAAAGCGTAGAGTCCTATCATGCCAGCGCAAAAATTCTGTTCGATGATATCAAACTCGGATTGCGGCATGGTCAGGTGAAATCATTGCGTCTTGTCCCGATCGCATTCATGCGGGAGCAGAGCACGCACCGTACATCTAAGAGTTGCCCGACTCAAGCTCGATAGCGATACGCTACGCATGCGCTTGTCCCTAAACACCAGAGGCTTTACAAACCGCTGCATGTTTGTGGGATGCAATTGGAGATAATTCGGACAGCGCAGAATAACGATACACAACGGTGGTTAATCAAATCACTATAGTTCCATCTGAGCGAAGTAGGGCGGGCAGAGCGTTAAGCTCTCGCCTTAAAATTTTTTTATTACAGGCAACAATTGAATAATTAGATTAAGGTTTTTTTACAACCGCGAGAAAATCAAAGGAGATTAAATATGGAACGTTATTACTACATTCGTGATCGCCGAATCAATGTTGATGAAATTCCTGACATAGTCGCAGTGCTTGTGAAGACAGATGAGCAAGGCGAGCTTAGAGCCACGGCACGTTCGTTTGGAACGTCCGCTGACACAGCGCTGCGATCAGAGACAGAAGAAATCATGACGCAGGAAACTGCCGACGCATTTACCAAGGCGCATTGGTTATTTGTCAAACCCTCCGGAGATCTTAGCAGGGCCATGGCAAGCGGTGAACGAGTTGAGAATACCGAAGAAGCGGGCAAACTGATTCGTTGGTCAGATGGCGCCGTTGGTATATCCACCACGCGTCTTAATGTGCAATTGAAGCCGGAGTATTCTGAAGAGGAATGTGCCGACATTCTCGCCGAGATGCAACTCACTCTACTCACGCGGTTAAACTTTGCTCCCAACCTATACGAGGTCAGCTCCCAGCGTTGGGTGGATGCGCTTGAAGCTTCCGTGGAATTGCACGACGACCCACGATTCATACTGGCCGAACCCTCTTTCGTCGAACATATTCCACAACGCTTTACGCCCACGGACCCCGATTACATAGACCAATGGCAATGGAATAACACGGGGGCAAATGGCGGCACTGCCGGTGCCGACGTCAGCGCTGAAGCGGCTTGGAATCACACCCGCGGAACCGGCGTCCGAGTGGCCGTCATCGACAACGGCTTCGATGCCGACCACGAAGATCTCACTGCAGGTGTTGTGGGAGACTCAGGTTACTTCCAGTCTGCAGGGGGCGGAGGCGCCAATTTTCAACAGGGCATAGCTGGAATGCCGGGCAGTAGTCACGGCACATTTTGCGCAGGAATGGTGGGTGCGCGTCACAATAACGGAAACGGTGGATGTGGGGCCGCACCGGAGTGCGATCTCATGTTGATCGCATGTCTCGGTGATCAGGTAGGCACGCAGACCACACTTGCAAGAGCTGTTGCCTATGCTTCGGATCCCTCGAATGAAGTGGCCGGTGCAGACCCCGCCGACGGCGCTGACATTCTTGTCTGCAGTCTCGGTCCGAACGGGGCTGTCTGGAGACTGACCGCTACTTTGGAACTCGCACTAGAAAATGCCGCGACAAATGGTCGAACTGGACGTGGACTTGCTGTGTTTTGGGCCGCCAGTAACGGTAATAACGTTGACGTAACTCAGGACGAAGTTGTCTCCCACGATGACGTGATTGCGGTTGTCAGATCAACTCGAAGTGATCAGGAAGATAACGCGGCACGGGGTGATACCGTCGAGCTGATCGCACCCGGAGTAGATGTGTTTAGCACGCGACCTAATGACACTTATGGGTCGAGCACGGGTACGAGTTTTGCCGCGCCCTGCGCCGCAGGATGTGCAGCTCTGGCTCTTTCAGTCAAACCAGATTTATCCCGCGATGCGTTGCGCCAGATCATGCGTGACACCACCGATAAAATCGGAGGCGTGACTTATGATGGCAATGGACACAACGACGACTACGGTTTCGGCCGTGTGAATGCGGAACAGGCCGTTCTGCGCGCGGCAGGAGGTGTGAGCCTGCCACAGCTTGGAACGTACACGATTCAGCAAAAGAGCGGTAACCGGTTCGTGGATGCGCACGAGTCGTCGGGGAACGACTTCTCTGTGGTCACCCGGACCGCGCAGAATAACGATACCCAGAGATGGATCCTAACGCCGGTGGGCGGATTGTACACGATCCAGCAAAAGAGCAATGACCGGTTCCTGGATGCACACGAATCATCGGGGAACGACTTCTCTGTGGTGACCCGGACTGCGCAGAATAACGACACGCAGCGCTGGGTGATCATTCACTTGGATAGCGATCTCTGTACCTACACCATCCAACAGCTGAGTAATGGCCGCTTCATGGATGCGCATGAACATTCGGGGAACGACTTCTCTGTGGTCAGCCGGACCGCGCAGAATAACGATACGCAGCGATGGGTGCTCAGCCCGTTGGGTGATAATACCTACACGATCCAGCAAAAGATCAATAACCGGTTCATGGATGCACATGAGTCGTCGGGGAACGATTTCTCGGTGGTAACCCGGACCGCGCAGAATAACGATACGCAGAGATGGACGCTAACGCCGGTGGGCGGGGTGTACACGATCCAGCAAAAGAGCAATAGCCGGTACATGGATGCGCATGAACATTCGGGAAACGATTTCTCGGTGGTGACGCGGACAGCGCAGAATAATGATACGCAGAAATGGGTGGTATTGCCCCTAGGAAACGATACCTACACCGTCCAACAGCTGAGCAATGGCCGGTTCATGGATGCGCATCAGTCGTCGGGGAATGACTTCTCTGTGGTCACTCGGACAGCGCAGAATAACGATACACAACGGTGGCTGATTAAGTCGCTATAACCTCAGCTGAGTGGAGCATGGCGGGGTCAGAGTCTGAGCTATCCCCACAAAAAGGTGATCAAAAACAATGATTTAGTCATAAAAGAAACTGGGTGGACACACATGGTGTTTTTTGATCTTGTATTAATTGTCGAGATTAATAAAAGGAAAACACCATGCGTGCCACCCAGTTACTTGATACTTATTTAGGGAAACACTGTCAAGGGATTCATAAGAAACGAATGGCAGCACTACTCACCGTAACCGCGGCATTGATGACCGGTAAGAAATTAACGGTGACCGGACTGGGCCGCGCTATTTGTAATCACACCACACCTAAACACAATATCAAACGTGCCGACCGTTTGATAGGCAGTGCCGCGTTAAATCAGGACCGCTCGGTCATCTACAAAGCCATGGCAAAACTTATCCTGGGTCGGCAACGCCGTCCGGTGATATTAATTGACTGGTCAGACTTAAGCGCCAATCGTGACTTTCATTTGCTTCGTGCTTCTGTACCCGCTGATGGCCGGGCCTTAACGATCCACGAAGAAAGTCACCCTCAACGTTATAGTGGTCATCCGCGTGTGCAAAAGCGATTTCTCAAGACATTAAAAACGTTACTTCCACCCCACTGTACCCCTATCATCGTGACCGATGCCGGTTTTCGTACTCCGTGGTTTCGCGCCATACAGGCGATAGGCTGGGATTTCGTCGGGCGTGTCGGTGGCCATATGATGCTATCTCCGCAGGGCGAGGAGGACTGGGTACGTGTCGAACAGGTCTTTGAGCAGGCGACAACACGCGGACGTTATCTGGGTGAAATCGAACTGGTACGCAATAATCCACTGGCATGTCACGCCTATTTATTAAAGAAGAAGAAAAAAGGTCGCATCAAGAAAACCGTCTTTGGTGAACGCTGTGCTATGAAGCACAGTGAAAAGAACGCACACCGTGAGCGTACACCTTGGTTGATCGTGACCTCCCTGGGCAGGAACTACGTCAATACCCGGCAGGTGCTGCAATTGTACAAAACCCGCATGCAGATCGAAGAGGGCTTTCGAGACATCAAAAACAGTCGCTGGGGATTGGCTTTTAATGAGGCCCGTTGTACGTCCACGTATCGCTATGAAAACCTGCTATTGGTGGCCCATCTGGCGACCTTTGCGGTCTGGTTGATTGGTAAAATCGCCGAGTTAAAACATTGGCATCGGCATTATCAGGCCAATACGGTGAAAACGGAAAAGGTACTGTCGACCTTCTTTCTGGGGCTTGAGGTTATCCGGCAGTGTGCCGAGGATTTTCTGAAATCAGACTATCTGGAAGCGATTAACGCGCTACGTTTAGCGCACAATAAGGCGTGTGGCTATGTCTAATTTTGTGGGGATCGGTCAGACTCTGACCCCAAATATTTCGAACCAAGGATGGTGTCAATTTTTGGATCGTACATACCAAATCATTAATCAATCGTTATTATACAGGAGAAATATCGTGGCAAAAATCACCATTAACAAATTGACTTGTGAAAGGAAGCAGGATATTACCGGCCAGGATGAGCCAGTGATTTACATTGCCGGCCAGGAAGTATGGGAAGGAAAGATGGGTAAAGGAGATACCAGAACCGTTGACGAGACTCGCAACTTTGTCGGAAACGTTTACGTTGAACTCAAGGAAAAGGACAAAAAGAAATCTAAGTTGCTGGATTCCTGGACTATCTCAGACAATGATTCAGTCGACGAAAAGATGCTTACAGCCTCATCATCGGGTTTCCATTATAAGCTTTGGTATTCCGTGGAATCCGACGCTGCATAACAGGTCTCGATGCATCTTTGTTTTCTTTTAAATTCGATGCTCTTAAACGAGTCGTTGCTGTAGGGGCCGGTTTTTCTGAACCGGTCCCTATAAAAAACTGGGGGAACCTCTGTCTGACCCTATTGGTCTTCTTTTATCAAATTTGGAAGAAACACCAGTAAAATAGGCAATTATAAGAATGGCGCCACGTAAAAGAAAGAGAAAGAAAGAGAAAGAAGAAAGAGAAAGGGACACCGATAACTTAATAACTAGAAAGAGAAAGGGACACCGATAACTTAATAACTTAAGCTAATCCCAAAAGCACCCATTCAATTTCGTGTTCCTGACAATACAACGCACCTCGCTTGGCGGCCTTTGAAATTGCTGGCTGACTCATTACCATGCATTTTGCTATTTCTGTCGACGATAAACCAAGCTCGTGTGCTGCCCAGTAACAGATGACACTTTTAGCGTTCGATAGTGAATTTAGTCGGCCTTTTTGTTGTAAATCAGACGGCTTCACTTCAAAATAATCACAGACGGCCGTTACTAATTTATTTAAATCCCAGCCCTTTTGCTGCCATGCTGTTTTTTTATTGACAGTCAACGCGTCGTTTTTCAATACCGCCTGCACAAAGTCACTGTCACCTAAAATTCGTTCATCTCCGATCCTCACTGCGTGTTCTTGGCGAAATTCTTTCACCGATTCCCAGCCGCCGTAACTGCGCACCAACCCGCCACCGGATAAATCCGTATCACGCATGCCCTTGATTCCTGCTCTGATGAACTCTCGATAACGATCCAACGCACGTTTTCGTTGTTGGCCAAATAATTGTAACACCGCTTTTTGATTGTGCCAGGGTTGTGCATGATGCCCCATTACGCCAGCATGTCCGGTCCATCGGTAACGATCCAGTTTTGCGAGGGTATCTATCATTCCGGCGTTTAGTGGATTTAAATGAATATAGCGAATTAATTCGAGCAGATAATTATCGGCATCACACAAGATGGATTTAAAACGATTTTGAAAAACATAGCCACTGCGTTTTTTTCGGTGGTTATAGTGCGTTGCGTAACCACTTAATAACTTGCTCATTAAGTGACTTAGTGGTGCGGATGAAACGCGGATGAGTAGATGGTAATGATTGGACATGATGGCAAAGGCGAGACACTCACTGTCTGTTTGCTCTAGCCCAATTTCCAAGCGTTCAAGAAAATCGGCTTTATCATCTACACCTGAAAATATTCGACGGCGTTCTAAGCCCCGCCCCATCACGTGGTAGTATCCTCCTTCTATATGTAAACGTCCGTGTCTTGGCATGTCAATAGACTATTTTCTTAACTTGCTTTCGTCAACTAAGTTATTAAGTTATCGGTGTCCCCTTATCCTCTTATCCTTACAGTTTACCGGCGAAATGTGGCAATGCAAGACCTGACCCCGTTTACCACACAAGACCTGACCCCGTTTACCGCAAAGATGTGTGCCATCTGTGATGGCACGGGAGTTATTTGAGTGTTGCATCGGGTTGGCTAATGGGTGACCCCGTTGTCCTTCTGACCCCAAATATCCTAAATGCTTCCCCCAATTAGGGAATGAAAATGAGTGGCTACCCATAAGAACTGTAGGAAAGCTATTAAAGCTAATATACTAAAGGTTAAAACTAATGTGGCAGCCTTTGATTCAAACCGTAAATCCTTGGGTAGCAATTTAAAAGTAATAGCTAGCCCAATAAATGGCATGGTTACAATTAGTAACGCTAATTCATTAACAATTGATTTTTTTTCGTTTAACAAAAAGACAAAAATCAAATCTAAAAGACAAAGATACAACAGAAAAGCCAGCGCTAATGCCAAATTAGAGAAGACGATTTTTTTGCCGTATCCAATGTGTCTATTAGGCCAAATCATTTTCGATGCCGCTTAATTACAGCGCACACCGCGGCGTGTCAAACGGCACCTTGGCGGATTTTTAATCTTGTTAAATTCTCTTATTAATGCGTCTGTATAATCTTGGCAGTTTTTAGCTAAAAAGTTGTATCCTTTCTGCCAGTCGTTTGCAATGTTCTTCTGTGCTAGTCGCATTGTTTTGTCATCATAGCTTTTGTTGTTACATGTGTACTTCCCAACGTTCTGACGATCATCGAATAATCCAATATCGGTGAAACCCGTGTTATCGCCAGTTCCATCCTCATAAAAACCGTGTTCATGGAATATACCAAGATTCGTTCCTGTTGCACCAGAACTCATATAGTTACCCGCAAATGAAAGGGGGCGACGACAAATCTTGAATAAACCGAAAGGGTCCATCAAATTAACAGGGTTTCCGTCTACGTACGCGTACGTGTTAGGGCCACCCCACAACCCAATCGGATCACTGGTAACATACCGCCCAGTACTCGGTTCATAACCAAACTAAGGTAGCCGTACTGTCACTCACCCCCCGCGGCGTACCCAGATGATCCGTATGCACATAGTGAATGGTCGCACCATCAATCACCGCCAACGGTGCTCCATTAAGATACACATACTCCCGCAGCACGGTGCCGCTGCTATCCAGTTCGGCCAGCAATTCACCGTTCAGGCCAAACACAAACTGCGTGGTACTGCCGCCGACGGTCTTACTAAAACGCTGCCCCAAGGCGTTATACGCATAACTCGCCACCGGTGTACCGTTATCAGTGGCGGCTACCAGTCGGTTGTTAACATTATGCGTATACGTCCACGTGCCTTTGGCGGTGGTATTGCCGTTGGCATCCAGCATCACCGCATCATTGGCGGCAGTGGCTAGGCGGTTACTGTTGGCCGCATAGCTGTAACTCAAGGCCGAACCGTTATCACTCAGCGCGGTACGGTTACCGTTCTTGTCATAGCTAAAGTCCTGATTTCCAAAACCACCGACAGCGATGTCCAGGCGGTTAAGCGCGTCGTAGGTAAACACATCACTGGCGGTGCTGAGCACGTCGGTGATCTGGCCGAGGTTGCCGTTGCCGTCATAGGCGGTGTAGTCGCGTTCGAACACACCGGGTACGCGTTGTTGCGTGAGGCGGTAGGCGCTGTCCAGCGCTTGCGCGAGTGTGAGGCCGTTGCCGTAGGTCAGCGCCTTCACCGGCCCGAAGGGTTCATAACTGATACCGCTGGCCAGTGTTTGTGTCGTGCTGCCGTCGGTGGTACTTACGCCGTTGATTTGCCCGGCGGCGTCATAGGTGTAGGTGACGCTGCGGCCGGACGGATACACCATCGTGCCCACCTGACCAGCGGCGGTGTAGGCGTAGCCGATACCCTGATGCGCGGTGACATCGCCGAACGCGGTGTAGGTGTAGTTCACCGTGCTGCCGCCGGCGGTGCTGATGGCACAGACGCGGCCGGCGCCGTGGTCGCAACTGTCATACGTGAAGCTGACGTCATCAGTCGTGCCGGGGGCATCGATTGAGGTGAGCCGACCGGCGGCATCGTAACTGTAGGCAAACACCTGACCCTTGGCGTCGGTGCGTTGCGTGACGTTACCCGCCGCATCATAGACAAACGTGGTGAGTCCGGTATCCGGGCTGCTCTGGCTGAGCAGATTACCCAGATCGTCATAGGCATAGGTCGTTGCGTTGCCGTTGGCATCGGTGACTTGGGTCAGATCATCGTGCACGTTGTAATCAAACTGTGCCAGCGCGTCTTTTGTGGTGACATCACTGCCGCCCAGATCGTCGGTGCGGTCGACAAGGCGCTTGAGCGCATCGTAGTTAAAGTCACTCACACGGCCGTTGCCGTCGGTGAGTTGATCCAGCGTGCCGTCGGCGGCGTAATTATGGTCGGCCGCTTCATTGGCCTGGCTAAACACATCCAGACGGTTATAGGCATCGAAGGTCTGACTCAGGCTGCGCTTGAGCGCACCGCTGGCGTCTTTGATGTGCGTGGCGGTGCGGTTGCCTTCGGTGTCGAGCACGTATTCCACTTTATTGCCGAGACCATCGGTGATGGATGTCAGTCGGCGGGCGAGATCGTAGCCCAGTGTGAGCGTGACGGCATCGGGTGTGCCGTGGCCGCGGGTGAGGCTTTTGAGTTCACCGCTGGGCAACCAGGTGAAGGCCAGGCTGCGCGTGCCGGTGCCGTTGACCTGATCGATTTGTTTGAGGCGATCGTTACCGGCGTAGTAGCTGTAGTGCAGCGTCAGGTTGTTGGGCCGTTGCTCGCTGGCGAGTTTACCGCTGGCGGTGTAGTGCAGGTTATTGCGCAACAGCAGGCCGTTGGGATCAGTGACACGTTGCAGGCGCGCGCGATCGGCGCCCAGTGCCGGGTCGTCTGGGTAATAGTCAAACGTATAGTGATCGGTAACGTCGGTGCGCGGGCCGTCGATGAGACTGAGCTGGCCCAGCGGACCGGCATATTGCAGGCCGATGCTGCGCGATACCGGCGTGCCGTTGGGGGTGAAGCCGTTAACAGTCACATCGGTAAGGTTGGCGAAGTCATCATAGCTGTACGTGGTGATCTTGCTGCCGGTGGCATACACCGAGGGCTCGGTAACGGTGGCGGGCTTGCGCATAAAGCGCGCGTCATAGGTGGTGACCGTCTGGCGTTGTTCGCCGGTGCCGACCGCTTCGGTCATGCTGCCCGCATTACCAAAGGCGTCGTAGTCAGCATACTGCGTGGTGATGCCGTCCTTACTGCGCGCGGTGATCTGATTGTTGCTGTTGTATTCGTACGTGGTGTTGGCCGGCCCACAGGTGGCACAACCGGGACCGCTGAACGCGGTCGGCAGGCGAATGCCGGCCTGGGTGGTCAGCGTATAGGTGCTGGGCTCGCCGCGGCTATTGGTAATCACGCGGGTGGTATCGTCAGGGTAGGCGATAGTGACCTTGTCCACACCGCCGATATGTTCGGTACTGATGGCACGGCCCTGGGCATCATAGGCGTAGGTGCCATAACGCACGCCGTTCTCGTCGGTGATGCCGGTCAGGGCATGTGAAAAGCTGGCGTTTTCGTAATGGTATTGTTTCACCGTGCCGTCGGGGTGGGTGACGCTGGTGAGGTTTTTTACGCCATCGTGACCATAAGTCCAGGTACGGCCGGTGTGATCGGTGAGGGTGGCCAGTTGTTCGTTGACATAGGTGAAGTCAAAGGACTCGCCGCGCGTGTTTTCCACTCGGATCAATTCATTGGGGTAGCGGTAACTCAGCGTGGTGGTGTTGCCGTTGGCGTCGGTGATGGATTGGAGCCGACCGCCGAGGGTGTAGCTTTCGACGTTTTGGTTTTCGTCGGTGAGTTTGAGGCTGTTGAAGTCCTTCACCAGGGTGTACGGGCCGGGTGGGGTGGTTTTCCAGGTGTTGCCTATGGCGCTGGTAAAACGTAACTGCATGCCGTTCGGGCGAGTGACGTTATAGGCTGAGACTATTCCAGAATGGGAGGGGCTACCAGCGAGGTTGGTGTTATCGGTAAAAACAGGCAGGGTCACTACGAATGTTTGTCCGCGATATAGCTTACAGGTTTCACCCACCCATTGGGCAACCAGAGAGCTGGTGTCAAAACGCGTAATATTGGCCTGAATTTGTCCCCAGCCCTGTTCACACGCTGCCTGGCGTGTTGGATACAACGACGAGGCACCGCTATCGGGCACGTAGCCGCCCATCATGTATTGATATTCGCGAGTTATCAAACCCAGATAGTTATGACGCCAGAACCGACCGGGCTGGTAAGCACCGCCCACAGGGATACTGTTGTAGTATCGGGTAAAGCGTAGCGCGTCTGGGCCGTCGCCTGTTGTATCGGTTTCAGTTTGGAACTTGTTTCCTGTGAGCGGGTTGCAGGGGTTACCGGCGCAGTCGCCCTTGTTTGGGTTTTCGTTTAGACAATTTGTATCGACGTAGTGTTGGGCGTCGTTAGTTTGAGACA
>CAMYNG010000037.1 GCA_947259765.1 uncultured Ectothiorhodospiraceae bacterium | reverse complement strand
GTAAAACGGTCACAATCCCCCCTCACTCCCTCGACGGCAAAAAGAATCGATTGCATCGCGATCCGAAACTCTTGGTTATGCGTTCGGTCAGGTGATATGCATTGCTGTGTATTTTTTTGGCCGTACCACCGTTTACCGGCATACCGAACGCGTTAACCAATAGTCTTAAAAATATCACTTCTTCCTGTTGACGCCATAGCTCGACAAACGGGGGCTCGAACTCAAACAGTTTCTGTTGCCGGCGAAACTCGCAGCCGCTGCGCATTGAACCAGAATAGATAGGCCACAAACAACGGCAACCAAATTGCATCGTTAAATACGGGCACCCACAAAGTTTGCGGCGGTACCTCGCCCGCTACTACATTCGCTATCCAACCGACGGCACCAAAGGCCTTGCCCATAAGCCCCAGTATCGCCAATTGCGGATACCGTAACGGCTGCCGGCTGATGACCCAATAGCCGTAGCCGTAAACTGCGACCATCATACCAATGCCACTGACGAGAAATGGATAATCGAGCGGGGGCAGTCCGGCCATTTTAAATATTGAATTGGGAAACAGAACCATCAGACTACCCCAGGTCACGTTGTAAACAGCCGCAGCGAGAAATACACGGCGAAAGAAGTTTTCTGTATACATGGCGTTCTCCATCATATTGTTGTACTCAGGGCAATAACGGACGTACCTTTATTTGTTAGTCGGTCTAACAATACCGACGTAGCGAATCAATTGGCCCACGCCGGGAAGTGCAACTCGGACAGAAAATCCAACACCATCGCCCACTGGCCATTCCTGTGCGGTAAGTTTTGGCATCAAAGGTCGAGGTAAGCGGATACCGAATAACCGCGCGCCTTGTAATTGGAGGTCAAGCGTTTTTCCATCAGTCACTAACTCAAATACCAACTTCACGGGCCCAATCTGCTCGCACACCGCACCGTCCGTAAAGGTTTGCTTAGATACCAGTGGATGACCGGCAAAAGAACGTCGCCAGGTTTCCGCATTTTTGCCACGAACAAAGCTCACGGTTAGTGGTTGGCGCTCGGCAGCGGCGGGCAATCCGAGCCAATTAACCAATGCATTAGCAATCCAGTTTTTGCCGTGTTCGACGTTTACACGGCCGGTCACGTTTGTTACGCGGCTATGCATGATTTGCAAGTTAGCCGGTAAGTGCAGAAATCGTACGCCAAGGGCTTGCTCATACACTGTTTTGACGCGCCTTTGTTGGATGGCGGTCCACTTGAGTTTCCAGGCTATGGTTGGGTTGTGCATGGAGGATCTCCTGTAAGGCATTATCAAGCGATGGGAATTTAAAAATAAATCCGCTGTTAAGGGCGCGCTGAGGAATTACGCGCTGGCCTTCGACAAGTAGCTGTGACATGTCGCCCAGCAACAGACGTAGTGCGACAGCGGGGATTCGGAAGGGTGTCCAGCGATGCAACACCTTGCCCAAGGTTCGGGTGAATTCATTATTGCGCACCGGCGTGGGTGCGGTGGCGTTAACGGGGCCTTGCAGATCTGTGTTCACCAGGCAATGTTCGATAAGGCGAATCAGATCGTTAACGTGGACCCAGGACATCCATTGCCTACCGTTACCGAGTGCGCTGCCCAGGCCCATACGGAAAACGGGTAGCAGTCGACCCAGCATGCCGCTGCCGCCGCGGTTACGTCGACCCAGAACCAGTCCGGTACGCAGAAGACATACCCGCACACCAAACGGCTCTGCTTTACGTGCTTCGCGCTCCCAGTCACGGCATAAACGAGCGGCAAAATCGTCACCGGATTTGTCATTTTCGGTAAGTTGCCCGTCTTCGTGCAGTCCATAGTAGCCAATGGCCGAACCGTTAATTAACACGCGGGGTCGCGTGTGGCGCAGCGAGATATACCGAGCGATTGTTCGGGTCAGATCAATACGGCTGTTGTAAATCTGCTGTTTGCGACGCGCACTCCAGCGTCCGCTTGCCAGTGGTTCGCCAGCGAGATTAATTATGGCTTCGGGTGCCTGGCTGGCCTGCAGCGTAAAGACGTCACGGATCGCGATAAGCCGATGGCCGAAATGTGCTGCGGCACGTTCAGGATCTCGTGACAACACCGTGACCGCGTGACCTTGTTGTAGCAAGCGGTCGGTGAGGACTGTGCCAATAAAGCCGGTTGCACCTGTGATTAGAATACGCATGCTGTGTCTCCTTCAATAATCAGGTTCATTGAGAATCCGGAAGCGGATAACGCATTCCGGCAATGCCGTCGCGAACTCCCCAAGTGGCTGCGCCCATACCGAGCAAGGTCGACATCCAGGACAAGTACCCGTAATCAGCGTTAACTAAGCCGGTGGGCATAGACGTCCACGCCATAAGATGCGGCGCCAACAAAGCCAAAAATCCGCCGAAGATCACCGCCAAAATCAGGTGGGTAACCCGTTCAATAGGAGAAAGCCGGCGCGTCTGGTCTTCAACGATGAAATCCCAGGCGGTTAGTACAACCTCCGCCATCAGTACAGCGATAAATACCCATGCCCAGGCGCCCTGCCAATGCAGCCAGGCCAGGCCGATGAAAATCACGCCATACAGCAGCGCACGCAGGGCATGAAGGCGTAACTCCATGACTGCCGACTCTCGGTAGGGCAGGCGCTCCTGCCATTCATGCAACACAAGGGTATCGAATGCACCGATAACCCCTTGAATTATCAATAAAATCAGTACTACTTCCATTACCTGCTCTCCTGTCATTGGGCTTGCAAAATCAGCAACAGTATTTTTAGAAATTTCTGTATATACAGAAATAGCAGAAATCAACGACAGATCAACCGCACAAAGGGGATAGATCCTCTATCTCTTAAAGCGGGTAATCACTGCCCAGCCACGCTAAATGCACGTAAGCCTTTTGCTTGACGCAGCTCAGTTTCCCCAGGCCGGTACCGGACTAGAATAGGTACGCAAAGGTGAGGCAAGACGACGCATTAAATCGTTGAGCGTATTTTTCGATTTGTAGGGGTCTAGGATGACGTTGAATATTCAGTTTCTTGGCGCGGCCGGTGAAGTCACCGGCTCCTGTCACCTGGTGAGATTCGGCGATCTGCAGATCTTGTTGGACTGCGGGCTGATTCAAGGCGGACGAAAGGATGAGGCACGCAACCGTGATCCGTTTCCATTTGATCCCGCCGACATTGATGCAGTCGTGCTGAGTCACGCCCATATTGACCATTCCGGGCGACTCCCCATGTTGGTCAAAGCCGGTTTTCGTGGTCCTATCTATACCCATCGTGCATGCCGTGATCTATGTAAAGTCATGCTCAAGGATGCCGGTGCGCTGAGTGAGAAAGATGCGGAATGGGAAAATCGAAAACGGAAACGCAAGGGATTGTTTACCGTAGACCCGCTCTTTACCGTGGAAGATGCAAAAACCGCCATGCGGCATTTCAAAGGGCTGGTTTATGCAAAGCAACAACGCATCCTGCCGGGTGTCACCCTGCGCCTTGCCGACGCCGGACACATCCTGGGCTCCTCAATTGTGGAGCTTTGGTTTGAAAACGGAGGCAAAACGCGAAAACTGGTATATAGCGGAGATCTGGGACGATCTGGCATGCCGGTTCTGCAAGACCCTACACCGATCCAACAGGCGGATATGGTGTTAATGGAAAGCACCTATGGCGATCGTTTGCACCGTTCCTGGGAACAAACTCAATTGGAAATTAACAGCGTGCTAAACGAGGCCACGCGCAGCAAAGGCAACATTCTCATGCCGGCCTTCGCGGTCGGACGCACCCAGGAAATTCTCTATCTTTTCGCCAAATATTATCAGGAGTGGGAGCTGGATCGTTGGCATGTCTTTCTGGACAGTCCGATGGCGATTGAGGCAACGCGAATTTTTACCCAACACAGCGACCTGTTTGACACCGACACCGCAGAATTATGGCGGCAACACAATGAAAACACCTTACTGCCCAACCTGCATATGTCACGTACCGCCAACCAGTCAATGGCACTCAATAAGGTCCACAACGGCGCTATCATCATTGCCGGAAGCGGGATGTGCACCGGCGGGCGCATCAAACACCATCTCAAGCACAATATCTGGCGCAAGGAATGCCAGCTTGTGATTACCGGTTTTCAAGCCAGGGGAACACTGGGTCGAGCCCTGGTGGACGGCGCAAAGCATATTCGACTGTGGGGCGAAACCGTTCGTGTCGCCGCTGCGGTACACACTATCGGTGGTTTGTCCGCCCACGCAGACCAGACTGCGTTGGTTAATTGGTATGCCAACTTTGAAAACCGGCCGCCCGTGGTGCTGGTGCACGGAGAGGAACAGGCGATTACGGGACTATCCAACAGTTTGCGTCAACAACTCTCCGCGCCGGTTCATCCGGCGCGCCCGGGAGAGGTAATGGATCTGTAACGTAGTTTGTCAGAGCTTCCTGATGTAACAAATCTGATGACTAATGCAATTCAAAAATCTACAAATAGCGCTACTCGTGTATCCCAGCCGGCTTCTCCTATGCGCGCAAGCGTGTAATTCTACACTCTATTGCTTCGAAACTTCCGGGGGCTGGTTTACGGCGTTTTCTATCAACCGCCAGTCAACAAGTTTCCCCATTTGCAGATCGTCAAAAATTTCACGTGCGTTATCTAACGAGCTAAGTTTGGCGAGCAATACCAGAGCCGCCTGGTAGCTGACCACCCCACCGTTGGACGTTAACTTACGGCCGTCAATGACAACCGGTTTGTTAAACACCACGTCTAATTTCGGAAAGCTGTTTTGCAGAAGTTGTTCGCCACCGGACCATGTAGTGGCCCGCCGACCATCCAGCACACCGCTGTTTGCCAACAGAAACGCGCCGCTGCAATTGCTACTCACCCATTCCGCGGATTTATTCTGTTGCCGAATGTACGACTCTAACTGCTTGTTACTCAATAAGGCATCCATACGGACGGCCCCCGGAACAACCAGTACATTCACCGGCGGATTGTCCTGTATGTTTGTATCCACGCCAAGAACGAGGCCTTCCTCCGTCGTCACGCTAGACTTTTTTTCCACGCCAATGAGCTTGACCTGCCAGCCTTTAAACCACGGCTTTTTGACTGCACGCCTGAACACCTCGGCGGGTGCCGTCACTTCGCTCGTCAATACACTGTCAAACACTATAATCCCTATAGTTCGCTCATTGGCCATCGTCACGCCCACCCCACAAAGCGCGAGAATTAACATCGAAATAATCCTGATTGCATGATTCGACATGCTTGCTCCCGATTCAGTTAGTATGCGTCGTCGCGTGTAAGTCGCGCATATGGTGTGTTTGCAAATTGTGCAACTTGAATTTTACGACACGATACTTCCAGCTAGGTTCCCCTGGAGCAAGCGTTCAACGAGCAGTTGAATACTTTTCCGAAACTCTTTACGCGCTTATAGCGTGTTACTCATGCAAAAAAGTATCTCACAGGATCGCAGAGTAAGATTACAGACATCGGTTTAACAGCGGGGTTCTTTGATCAGGCATACTTTGCGCGAGCCTTCAAAGCGATTGTTGGACTGACGCCTCACGACTATCGGAGGCGTGTCACGAGCACGGCCAGAGCCATGGGTTGGAGAAAAATCCGGGAGTTTCTGTAAAACGTTACAGCAGTAACAACATCAAGAAAATCGTGTTACTGCCGAGGTTACGAAATCGCTACCAGCGGCGTACCCGCCCGGTGTCGACGTGGATGAAATTGGACTTGGAATAAAAACCCACTCCGCCTGCACGCATCGCCAGTGCCGCGTTGCGCAGGTCTTTCAGATCATGTCCCGGTAGCCGAATATCAATAGCCTTGCCCTGCATGTGCAGGCTCTTGCGTGCCACACCGGATGAGGTTTTACGCAGCTTGGCGTTACTTGTCGCAGAACGGTAACCGGAAATTACTTCAAACCCGTTACGAGCGCCCACTTTGCTATGCAGGATATACAGCATATCCAGCAAGTCAGCATCGATGGGATGGATTTCGCCGCTTCGATGGTCGCGTAACACCCGGTTGATGTCCGCTAGTCCATCTGCAACCAGTTGGCCCTCGCTCCAGTAGACCGCCCTGACGCGCTCGCCAGTGTGCAGGTTACGTAATGCAAGGCTGCGCTCGACGGTTCCAGCCAATGGGCCACCCAAATTACCACCAAGCGAGGCCATAGCCGGTGCGGCAACCAACGCGCCTGAGGCGGTCAGTATCTGGCCCAAAAATCGTCTACGGTCTGCTTCCATTGTGGGGTATCCGGGGGTCTGCTACTTTAATGTCAATGTAGATTTTATCGGCCAAACCAAAAAAAACTTGCGAAACAGTGCCCAAAAAGGGGTTTTCGTCTGCCATCAATATGGAGCCAAATTGGGCTCAAGAGAACCGCAGATTATGCCAAAATCTTATCCCCCGCCGCCAGTTGCGGGTGATTGCCGCCGAAACGGCGTTTAGACACAAAGGAGCTGTCATGTATCGAGCGATCCCGGCAGGCGCCATTCTCGGCGTCCTGCTTGTATGCCTTAACATGCCCACCTGGGCCCAGCCCACGACCGAGGACGAATTCATGCGGTCGCGAATTGAGACACTACGCGAAGTCCCCGATCCGCACGTTGGGTCAGAACGCATCGAAGCCGCTGTGTTTCTATCCGAGTTTTACGAATCCCGTGGTTTCCAGCCCGTCTGGCAAAGTGCCGGGCAAGTAGAGTCGCTGATTTCAACTATCCGCGAGAGCAAGAAGGAAGGATTGGTTCCGTCGGACTACCTGCTCGAAGAGCTGGAGCGCCGGTTAAGCGAAACACCCGTGGAAGGCCCGGAATTTTCACCACAACGCGCAGATCTGGATATCCTGCTGACCGAAAGCCTGCTTAGGCTTGCCTATCATTTCAGTTTCGGCAAAGTCGACGCAAAGGACCTCGATTCGGACTGGAATTTTTCACGGCCGTTGGACCGTGAAGGCTCGCTCAAAGCACTGCAAGAAATTTTGTCCGCCAACTCGCTGGATCAAGCATTGACGCAGCTTCTACCCAATCACGACGTTTATCGAAAAGTTCGAAAAGCACTGGCGAAATATCGGCAAATTGAATCGGCGGGCGGTTGGCAGATCGTACCGGCGGGACCGACGCTGCGGAGTGGTGACAGCGGTGCCCGGGTTGTGGCGCTACGACAACGTCTCACCGCAGAAGGATACGTTCCCAAAACTGACACGGCGAATGAAAATTTTGATGAGGAACTCATGGAGGCGGTCAAACATTTTCAGAAGCTCAATTTTCTCGGTGTTGATGGCGCCGTGGGACCAGGAACCCTCGCCGCACTAAACGTTCCCGTCGAAGCACGCATTGATCAACTACGGGTCAACCTTGAGCGCGCCCGCTGGGTTTTGCACGATATTGAGTCCCGATTTATTGTCGTAGACATCGCAGGCTTTGAGTCTTTCTATTACAACGACAGCCAACCCGTTTGGACCTCGCGGGTGCAAGTGGGAAAACCCTATCGCGCCACGCCGGTGTTCCGCGACAAAATAACCTACCTGGTCATTAACCCGACCTGGACTAACCCGACCTGGACACTGCCACCTACAATTATCGCCGAGGATGTTATTCCTGCTGTCAGACGCGATGTATCTTATTTAAGCCAACGCAATATCAAGGTGCTGGATCGCAGCGGAAAAATCGTTGACCCCAAAACACTGGATTGGTCTAAGTTCTCAAGAAATAATTTTCCTTACACGTTACGACAGGATCCGGGACCCAGAAATGCGCTGGGGCAAATCAAGTTCATGTTTCCGAATCCACACTTTGTTTATCTACATGACACCCCAAGTAAGTCGCTATTCGGTCGCGCCGGACGTGCATTTAGTTCTGGATGTATCCGTGTCGAAAAGCCGGTCGAATTGGCTGAATTATTGCTAAACGATCCACAAAGATGGTCACAGGAAAAAATTCGCGAGGAGTTTAAGACCGGCAAAACACGCACCGTGCGACTAAAAGAGCCACTGCCCGTTCTTTTGCTCTATTGGACTGCCCGCGTCTACGAAAATGGTGCTGTGGGTTTCAAGCAGGATATCTACGGCCGGGATGCCGCCATATTAAAGGCGCTGGACGGCAATTTCAAAGTTCACCAACCACACAAGGCTCGCGCAGCCAAGTAAATATTTTAGTGCACAACCGCTAAGACCTAAATACGCCGGCTAAAGCCGCGAGTCATCGTGAATCGTATGAATTGCCTGGCTCCGACCTCGAAGCAATATATTTGTCGCCTCAAGCCAAGCTGGCGTAATTTCGGGAAAGGGAAGGAGACTCGCCCGATAGTCGGGGCGGGTAAAACAACAAAGGTACACTGGTCAAGCCAGTGTACCTTATACTAAAAAGCTTGTTAGTAAATTTGTACCAGGTTAAGGAATAGTTACAGTTATCGAACCAGTAGCACTACCGCTGCTGAGAATAATTGAGCCACTCGTTCCGGCTGCAGATCCATTTGTTGTAACAGTCAGTAAGGCTGTACCGGTCTGGTCCGTAAAAATTAAATTAGCCGCAGGAACGATTGTCGCGTCTCCGTCTACGCCGACACTTACTGCCGTGTACGGCAAGGGAA
>CAMYNG010000036.1 GCA_947259765.1 uncultured Ectothiorhodospiraceae bacterium | reverse complement strand
CTCCGTCAACGGTGTCGCCGTCATGTCCGGCATGCCCAGTGATCCGGTGCCGCTCGGTCAAGGCGCGAACGTGATCGAAATAGTCGTCACGGCCGAAAACGGAATCACGACGCGTACCTACTCCGTCACCGTTACCCGGCAGAGCGCCGGCAACTTTGCCCAACAGGCGCTGGTCAAAGCATCGAACGCCGACGCCGGCGATGAGTTCGGCTTCGCTGTAGCGCTGACTGGCAATACGCTGGCCATCGGCGCACCCGGGGAAGGCAGTAATGAAACCGGGCTTGGGGGTCTTGGAACAAATAATACAGCATTAGACGCTGGCGCGGCTTATATCTTTACCCGCACGGCGGGCGTATGGACGCAACAAGTTTATGCCAAGGCTTTTAACACTGAGGATGATGATACATTTGGAACGGCGCTGGCCTTGAGTCGCGACGGCCTGTATTTAGCGGTGAGCGCACCGGGCGAAGACAGTAATGCAACCGTTATTGACGGTGACCAAACGAATAATGATTTTCCTGCATCCGGAGCGGTGTATACCTACGTTTATGATGGCACGGACTGGTCCACGGGCGCCTACGTGAAGCCACTCAATACCGGTGGCATTGATACCTTTGGTAATGCGCTGGGTTTCAATGCCGATGGCACTATTTTACTGGTCGGCGCCAATGGTGAGGACAGTTCGGCGATTGGCATCAACGGCGATGATCAGGATGGAGGCGCTAGAAACTCGGGTGCGGCCTATACCTTTACCCGCAATGGCAGCGTTTGGTCACAAACGGCTTATGTCAAGGCACCGAATACCAATCTCTCTGATGGATTTGGATTAGCTATCTCGGTCGATGCGCTAGGTGATACTGTAGCCGTTGGTGCATTGGGTGAGGGCAGCGATGCGGACGGCATTGGTGGTGACCAAACGGGTACGTTTAATATCAACACGGGTGCCGTTTACCTTTACTAACTTCAAGGCGAGCGACAAGCAGTGGTTTGTAGCATAGTGCTTGGATCCTCTGCCATCGGTTATACGACCAGCTACGTCGGCATAATCGATAACTTAGCAACAATGACAACGGTACTTGGGAGCATCGACTTACAAGGCCACTCAAAAACGCCAGATAAGTAACCAGTACGCCCACACACAGATCATCGTGTATGGGCGTTTTAACATTTGGGAAAAATCGGATCAGCCGCCATTTCTACTCTGGCTCCAACACTGGCTCCAACACTGGCTTCAACCGATTTTTATTGTTCCCTTCCTTTGCTCTAAACGGGATATTACAAACACGGGTCGAAGGGAGACCTCTTGTAATGTTCCTTTTTTTTTTCATTTAGAAACATAAATATTCCCATCGGTTACTGATCGGTTACCTCGGTCAGATAGATTAGGCCCATACGTGATAAAGGTGGCGTGGCACTGACCACTCGTTTAACAGATTTAGACAATCTAATGGGAAGAATGATTATGTTGAGAATATGGAACAAACAGACGGCAACACACAGTGTGCTGATGTTGTGCATGGCAACGTTATTGTTGGCGTGTGGCGGTGGTGGGGGCGGCGGCGGACTACCCGAACTCAGCGTGGACAGCCCTTCCATCAGCGAAGGCGATAGTGGCACGAGCAACCTGATCTTTACCGCGACGCTCAGTCAAACCGATGCAGCCGATGTGACGGTTGAATATGCGACGACAGATGATACCGCCAGCGCAGGCAGTGATTACACCGCCAACAACGGCACCTTAACCATTCCCGCCGGCAGTAGCTCGGCCACTCTCACTATTAGTATCAACGGCGATACCGATATCGAAAGCGATGAAGGCTTCTCGCTGAACTTAAGCAATATCACCAGTAACGCGAGTTTGGTAACGACCACGGCAACGGGTACGATCTTGAACGACGATGCTGCCCCTGTCATTCCAAACTTGAGCATTGCTCCGGTCAGCAGTAACGAAGGCGACAGTGGTACCACGGACATGATGTTTGCCGTCAGTCTGGATACAGCGGCGAGTGCCGATGTGACGGTGGATTATACTACGGCCGATAACACCACCGCCAATGCTGCGATAGCCGGCAGCGATTACACTGCCAACAGCGGCACCTTAACCATTCCCACCGGTAGCACCACAGCCAATATAACCGTTAGCATCACTGGCGATACCGATATCGAAACGGATGAAACCTTTGATCTGAATCTGAGTAATATCTCCAGCAACGCAACCCTGAGTGTGGCCAGTGCAGTGGGTACCATCATTAATGACGATAGCAATGCGACCCCGTCAACCTCATCGCTCAACGACACGGGCGTGACCACCTGCAGTAATGCAACCACCAATGGTTTGAGTTGTAATAACGCCGCCGACGGCACCGACCAATTCCCCAACCAAGATGCCGAACACGGCCGCGATGTTACCGATAACGACAACAGCGACGGTCAAGCCGGTTTTGTGTTTACTAAACTCGATAATACCGGTACTGCCTTGGCGGATCAAAATCAGGATTATGCAACCACGCCTTGGAGTTGTATGCAGGATGAGGTGACCGGCAAGATGTGGGAAGTCAAAACCGACGATAACGGTTTGCACGATAAGGACTGGACCTACAGCTGGTATAACAGCAGTGGCATTAGTGACGGTGGCGATGCCGGGGTTAGCAACGCAGGTCAGTGCGTGGATAACCGCAACTGTGATACACAAAAATTTATTATCGCCGTTAACCAGGCGCAACTGTGTGGCTTTAGTGATTGGCGTTTGCCGACCCGACACGAACTTATTTCACTGATGAACTTCGGTGCCAGCGTCGCACCTTACATTGATAACAATTATTTTGTTAATCACGCCGCAGCGTCTTATTGGAGTGGATCACCGACCAACGTGTTATCCGTGGCCTATGTGAATTATTCAGAGTTCGGCGCGGGCTCGGTGAGTCGCTTTGAAGATTTAGCCGTGCGCTTAGTGCGGGGAGGGAACTAGTCATGGAGAAAGTTCAAATGCAATTAAAATTGTTTAGTACGCTTCTTATGCGTTGTTATAAAAAACATATCGATGTATTTTTGTTAATGATCGCCATGTTGGGTCTTGTTTCACCTGCCAATGCTGAACGCCCAGCGTCTGTGCATGGGAATTATAAGATAGAAGCGACGGAAACCGATCCTATTGCTGAGTTCTATAATACTGCCTCAGTTAACCCCTTCGTTGACGAGCCGCCAACAAATGTGCCGGTCGTCTCTCCCTGGGAGCAATCGTTCATTGTCGGCAGTAACTACTTACACGGTGTATGGGTTTTTGCAAATGAGACTGGGCGGGTACGCACTTTTGCGGCTACCGGAGAATCGTTTACGAGAAATTCACAGTGGGCTAGAGGTGAGTTGGTATGGAATGGTACTTATACGCGTACTACGGCCAACAACCCTACCTATACGCTCAACGAAAGTCATTTAGCGGTTTATGCGACAACAGCAGGGCCAGGCGAGCTGCGTCCTTATGGTAGCCCCGTTCCACCATTTGCGGAAATGCAATTTATAGTACGGCTCTGTCGAGGCAGTGGCGTTTTGGGGCTGGATAGCATTTGTCGGATAGAGTTTCACCACATGTCAAAGATGGAGGGGACTGAAGACGAGCTGAGTACGATGAAATATAACTCTGGTTTTGATATCGCAAAGGGCAAGAATCCTTTTGAGGGTATCAAACCTGAAAAGGCGCTCATAGACGGGTCATTGGACGGCTATGTGTTTTTAATCCCACAACAAGCCCCGCGCGAAATCGATTTAGATAGTTTTGACGTTAACGTTGGCGACTCTTATACCGTTTCTTATTATCTTTATGTGTCTGTTGGTGAGGATGCTGCTGAACACTATGCACAGTCTATTTTAGGTGATCCCTTGGATGTGGACGCCGGTGGCTTCGTCCTAGAAACCGAGCATCCCCAAGTAGAAAGCAATAGCCAGTTTTGTGAGCACACCCCGGACCCAACTCGTTTTACCAATCACGCCGACGGTACCCTCACCGACACCCATACCGGCCTGATGTGGCAACGTTGTGCGTTGGGTTATACCTTAAATGAAAACGGCACGCCGGACGATTTGCGTGATGATCTGTGCGAACCCGGCCCGACGTTGACCCATGATTGGCAATCGGCGTTGCAAAATGCCGACAGCAATAGTCTTGCGAGTTACAGCGACTGGCAGTTGCCCGATGCCAAACAACTCGAATCGCTGGTGGAGCTGAGTTGTTTGACCTCTGCGATTGATACGGAGTCGTTTCCCGATACGCCGCAGAATGGATTTTGGTCTTCCACACCGGCCGCCGATGGCAATCAGGCCTGGCAGATCAGTTTCGGTAACGGCGATGTCAATCCAACCGCTAAGACGGCCATGAATTCAGTACGCCTGGTCCGCAATAGCGGTACGGTGCCGGTGGTACCGAAGCCCGGTCTGATCGTGAGTCGTGAAAGCGTGGTTGAAGGCGACAGTGGCACGACGGACATGACCTTTTTGGTGATGTTAACTCGCCCAGCGACCAGTGATGTCACGGTCGATTATCAGACCGCGTCCTTGAATGCGACGCAAGACGATGATTACGACGCAACCGCTGGTACCTTAACCATTCCTGCGGGCGAATTGTTTGCCCAAATCCCGGTGACGGTGAACGGCGATACCAGGGCAGAAAATAACGAACAATTTCGGCTGATATTGAGCAATCCTTCAGCCAATGTCTATCTTGCTAAAGCAACCTCGTTAGGCACGATTGTGGATGATGAACCGGTGATCAGTGTGGCCGCGTTACTCCCGCAACAGGCCGAAGGCGATGCAAGTAATAGCTATGAGTTTGTCGTGAGCCTGGATAAACCGGCGGCCACTGCAGTCAGTGTCGACTATAGTACGGCGGATATGACTGCGATTGCAGGCGAAGACTATACTGCCGCCAGTGGTACGGTCACCATCAATACGGGTGAGACCTCGGCATCGGTGTTGGTTACCGTTAATGGCGATACACAACAAGAGAACGATGAACGTTTTGATCTGACCATCAGTAATGTCATCGGCGAGGCCAATCTTGGCTCGGCAACCGCAAGCGCGAGTTTGATGGATGACGATGGGCCCGGCAGTTACCAGGCGTTAAACGATACCGGTGTAAGCTATTGTGCTGATGCGACATCTACCTTATTAACTTGCCCGCAAAGTGGTTTTGCACTACAGGACGGTGAGGTTGGTCGTGATGCCACGGATAACGATCCGAATGACGGTCTGGAAGGTTTCTCTTTAACCAAGTTGGACAGTGCTGGTGTACCTCTGGTTAACCAGGCGGCAGTTTATTACTACGACACTTTCCCTTTTCCAATTAACCCAAGCTACGCCATTTGGGATTGCGTTACCGACGAGGTGACCGGTCTGACCTTGGAAATTAAAACCGATGTCCCCGGTGATCTGCGACACTATGACTGGACCTACAGCTGGTACAACAGCAGCGGGGTGAATGATGGCGGTGATGTCGGCACGGAGAACGGAGGGGTTTGTGTGGACAGCAACAACTGCGACACGGAAAAATACGTCGCCGCAATTAATGCCAGCAACCTATGTGGTTTTAGTGACTGGCGTCTTCCTCGGGTTGATGAGTTGGTCACTCTGGCGGCGTTTAGTGGTACGAGTCAACGTGGGCTGGACAGAAACTATTTTCCACATAACTACTCCACGAGTGGCACGGGTTTCGTAGGTCATACCTATTGGAGCGCGACTCCCAGTGCGCAGGTTTCAGGATCAGCCTGGCAATTCACATATCAATTTACCGATTCGGTACAGGCGCAGGGCCCAAAAACATCGCCAACCCGAGTACGCTTGGTGCGCGGTGGGTTTTAAATTTTACGAATCTTCGGAGAGATACGATGCTTAAACGACAATGGTTAATTTTATTCAGTGTGGTTTTGTCAGGTGTGTTGCCAGGTACGTTACAGGCACAAACCTGTAACGACAACATCAATGCCACCACACCTCTACATCGGTTTACCATCAATGGCGATGGCACCGCAACGGATACCCGCACCGGTTTGCGATGGATGCGTTGCCCGGTGGGTTACCAATTGGACAATAAAGGCACCGCACAATTAAGTGACGATGTGTGTGAATTGCAAGATACAGCACAGTTTAATTGGCAAGAAGCTTTGCAGGCAGCGGATGATTTGAATCTAAGCGGAGGTTTTGCCGGGTTTAGTGATTGGCGTGTGCCAAACATCAAGGTACTGGCCTCAATTGTCGAATACAAATGTTTTGGCCCCGCCCTCAACCTGGCCGTGTTTCCCGATGTGCTGGCTGAAAGATACTGGTCTTCCACGCCAAGTAATTTTATTGGTCGAGCTGAGGTAATGAATTATGGATTTGGCACCAACACGTTTTCGTTTACAGATGTCGCTGGCACCGAGAACTTTAAACAGTATGTGCGCCTGGTGCGAGATAATTGAGGTTAACCTGTGGGCAATGGAATTGAGGCGGCTGAACCGTAACGGCCTAGCCGACAAACGAATGATTGATTTTAAAGAATATTAAGGAACTAAATCTGTGGATAGTTATATTGTCAGAGTATATCGCTATAACCCCAGCGCTGAATTCAGCGACGAAGAACAAATGGTGGGGACCGTGCAAGCTGTGGAGACGGATACGGCCACGCCCTTTGCTTCGATGGAAGAGTTATGGCGGGTGATAGAGCAGGAACAAGCGAAATCACTCGAGTTTGGATAGTTTTACTGTTATAGGCGATCACGAAATGAGTTCAGTGATCGTGTTTTATAAATGGATTAGTAATGCGTAGTTACAAATTGAGTAACAGTAGAAATTCAAGATGAAAAAATTACTTCGTTCAATAGGAATAATAAATATTCTTTTATTCTTTAGTGTGCCCGTGGTTGCTGAAGAAGCCGCAGAATATGATACGGCCGCTCCGGACAAAGATTATGTCTGGGTTGATGGTTATGAGGATGCAAATGGTGATGCCGTTAACGGCTTTTACCGTGAACGTGCGCGTGATGGTTTTGCCTGGGTGGATGGCCACTATGATGTGCTTGAAGATTGGGTGGAGCCACATTGGGCACCCACGCATCTAGAGGCTGGGAATACCTGGGTAAAAGGGCATGTGGGCCCGGATGGTTATTGGGTGCCTGGACATCGGCGTGCGGTTAAACGAGTCGGTTACCATTGGGTTGCACCCGCGATCGTTGCAGGCGTGTTGATTCATGGTCATTGAAAACCGGCCCGGCTTAAACATGGACACATTTGGTTGCCTGGTTTTCGTGGTATCAAGGGCCATTGGATTGCAGGACATTGGCGACCGATTAAACGAGCAGGGTATCGTTGGAAAGGCGGACATTGGAAATACGGCGCCTGGGTTCCAGGTCATTGGCATCCCATTAAACATCGTGCTGGCCATTTTTGGGTGGCAGGTCATTGGGGTAAACACGGCTGGATACCAGGGCGTTGGCGTCCGAAAGTACGTGTGGGTTTTCATTGGCATGCAGGGCATTGGGGACCAAAAGGCTGGATTGTGGGTGGTTGGCACAAAGGTCCCCGTATTGCGGCTAAACGAAAATTCCGTCGCGTTCATGCCGTTAAACATATGCATAAAAAACGTGCCAAACATCACCGTAAGGTCAGGCACCCGAAAAAATTTGCCAAGGGTAAGGCTCAACAGAAAGTCGGGAAAAAACAGGAACGCGTTGGCAAGCGTATGGAAAAGCACGGTCAGAACACGGGCAATCAACACCTTGAGAACAAAGGCAAACGTCTACAAAACAAAGGCGAGAAGAACCAAAAAAAAGGTAAAAAGAAAAAACGCGAGGCACGTCGGTAACCTGACATAAGAAGTGATACTGATACGAGTCTAACGAGTGGAGTCAACTACCTTAAATAGGTGAAACATGAGTTATATTTTGAAATCAATGATTGTGGAGGATAATCGGGTATCATGTAAATTGCTCTCAGAGCTGTTAAGGAAACATAACTATCGGGTTTTT
>CAMYNG010000035.1 GCA_947259765.1 uncultured Ectothiorhodospiraceae bacterium | reverse complement strand
GATGTTTCGCCTGTACTTGTTATAAATAGTTAAGAAGAAGACACACGGTACACGTCATTCTGGCGAAAGCCAGAATCCAGTAGCTTGCTGACGACACTGAACTCCGACATACGCCGGAGTGACGAAAAGACGCTCGTGCCCCATACCTGGTTTAAGGGCCGCGATTGAAACGCTTACCCGAAGCGTGCAACAACAAAAATTTGGCCAAGGAGAGACTGCTCATGGTTACCTTTCGTTCACTTACCATTACCGGCTCGTTACTTTTACTGACGCTGAGCGCCAGTCCGGTTTTCGCCTCCCCCCAGGAAATGGCCGTTGCACCCAAGGATTTGGCGAAAGAGAAAGTCTACTCTCCCTTCGCCAACAGGGCCTACCCGGATCGGGTTTTCTGGGGTGACACCCACCTGCACACCAACCTCTCGCCCGACGCCGGGCTGGTCGGCACCACGCTGAACGTTTCGGATGCCTATCGATTCGCCCGCGGAGAAACGATTGTTGCCAATACGGGTCAGCCGGTACAATTGGTTCGACCTCTCGACTTCCTGGTAATCACCGATCATGCCGAGTACATCGGGCTTGCGCCGATGATCCGTGATTCCAATCCGATTTTACTTTCCGACCCGCACGGCAAATGGCTGCACGAGCGGTTTACCGCGGGTCCGGACGGAAAAATGGAGGCCTTCCGCTCGATCCTTGACGACGCCGTCACGGGCAATAACCAACTGGGCAAATCGGAGATGGTCCCTTCCATCTGGAGAAACTTCGTCGAGACCGCCGACTCTTACAACCAGCCAGGCCATTTTACCGCCATGATCGGCTTCGAGTGGACCTCGTCTCCGTCCGGTAACAACCTGCACCGCGTTGTCGTCTTTCGTGACGGCGCCGAGAAGACCGGCCAGGTACTGCCCTTCTCGCTGTTTGATAGCCAGGATCCACAAGACTTGTGGAAATACCTTGCCGGCTACGAAAAAAAGACGGGCGGTCGTGCCCTCGCGATTCCCCACAACGGTAACCTGAGCAACGGAATAATGTTCGCGGAGAAGACGTTCTCCAACAAGAAGCTCAGCCGTGCTTATGCGGAAGCGCGAATGCGCTGGGAACCAATTATCGAAGTAACGCAGATTAAGGGTGACGGCGAGGCGCACCCACTGCTGTCAACCGAAGACGAGTTTGCTGACTACGAAAATTGGGACGCCGCCAACATCGACGGTTCGCAGCCCAAAAAAGACTGGATGCTTAAACACGAGTACGCCCGCCCCGCGCTTAAGTTGGGACTGATGCTCGGCAAACAACTCGGCGCAAATCCATACAAGTTTGGGTTGAGTGCAGCCACCGACTCGCATACGGGGCTCGCCACCTCCCGCGAGGAAAATTATTTTGGCAAATACGCGAAAACAGAACCCTCGCCAAAACGGCATAACCATGAAGTCATTCCGGCCGATGATCCGAAGCTTAAAATCATGTCGTCGCAAGAGGTGGCCTCCGGTCTCACAGCTGTGTGGGCGCGCGAAAATACCCGCGACGCGATCTTCGACGCCATGCAACGCAAAGAGGTTTACGCCTCCACCGGTACCCGGCTAACCGTGCGCGTATTCGCGGGCTGGGATTTCAAGGCAGACGAAGTGGTACGCCCCGATTTCATCGCCCAGGGCTACCGGCGTGGTGTGCCGATGGGCGGAGATTTAAGAAAAGCCCCCAAGGGCAAGGCACCCAGTTTTATGGTGCGGTCGCTGCGCGACCCGGACGGCGCCAACCTGGATCGAATTCAAATTGTAAAAGGCTGGTTGGATGCCAAGGGTAAGACTCACGAACGCATCTACGACGTGGCCGTATCAGATGATCGGAAGATCGGTTCCGATGGCCGCGCCAGGGATCCCGTCGGCAACACAGTAGACGTCGAAAAAGCCACCTACACCAACACAATCGGTGCAGCCTTTCTGACCAGTCACTGGACGGATCCGAATTTCGATCCAAAACAACATGCCTTTTACTATGTTCGTGTGCTGGAAATTCCCACGCCGCGCTGGACAACATATGACGCCGCGTTCTTTGGCATTGAGCGGCCGAAAAATGTTCCGGCAACGTTACAGGATCGCGCCTACACGTCCCCCATTTGGTATACACCCTGAGAGATCGCGTATTTTAGAAAAACAACGCCTTGATTTGTTTGGAGCTTCACAAGGATAATCAATTCACGCGCGGGTGTAGTTCAATGGTAGAACTGGAGCTTCCCAAGCTTCAAACGTGGGTTCGATTCCCATCACCCGCTCCAAATGCACAGGCCTACACAACCGCGCCTGCCTGTTTTGCGGCCGGCGAATCGGTCCTTGACGCCCATTCCGAGGCAAGATACAAAGCATGTGGTCTGTTGCCCAATTTTCGCTACTGTTCCTTGCTATGGTTCGATTCTGATGCAATTTCAAGCCAATAGACTAGCCCCTGCCATGCACGAAACACAGACTGTGCACACCGGTAGCGTTTGTCTCGTTGCCGAAAAGAGGTCGAAGGTCAGTCTCTGTCAATCGCTACTATTTTTCCTGCTGCTGGCAGGTTCCCTGTTAGCTCCGCCGGCGTCGGCGGCAGCCGCGCAGGAAACGCCCGAGATCGCAATTGACAATGCGGTAATCAGCAGTCCGCAAACCACGCTGGCAAGTCTGTTACGCCTGACCGAGACCTTTCATGATCTGGTCCGTGACGAGGGTTTTACCCGCAAAAACGAACCGCGGGTGAGAAATATCTTACAGCAGGTCGAAAAACTTTTTGACCTGAGCAGCATTCCACAAAAATACCGACGAAATGTCGCTGCCGAAACCGCTGTCTATCTGCGCGAATCTCTCGCGCGTTTCCCGATACCGGCAATCAAGAACGTACCCGACGAAGATGAAATGGCCGCGCGAATCAGGGACGGCAAGGCAGCGCTCTACCGACTGCCCGGCACACCCGTCGTCATTAAAAGAACCGACACGGGAATTTACGAAGGTCGTTATCAGTTCTCTTCTGCAACGGTGGCCGAGGCCAGGAACTGGTTTGAAGTAGCCAATGCTTATCCTTACCTGAAAGGGCAGGACCATATTAGCGGCCTGTACCACGAGTACTTCCTGACGCCGGGACCAATGATACCGGTTAAACTGATCCGGGCCTTACCCGACTGGATGCAGCATTACTACCAGGGGCAGACCGTATGGCAGTGGTTACTACTAGTTGCAACAACTCTGATACTGATTGCGCTGCTTGCGCTGCTATATATAGTGTTCAAACGCATTGCGGCCGGTAGATCGCGAATTCAACGCAATTTAATTTTAATGCTGTGGCCAATCGGCGTGATCTACCTCACGCAGGCGGCCCGTTCGTTTCTCGAAGGACATGTTTTTCTTACGGGCGAGGTGCTGCAAATCGTTTTGTTTGTTTCCAAGTTGGTGATTCTGGCAGCAATTGTCTCTCTCATCATGCGCATTGGCAGCGTTGTCACTGAAGCCGTGCTTGCAGCTCGACATTTCGAAACACGAAAAGTTGATCAGCAACTTGTGCGACTGGGCGTGCGAATGTTAACCATCCTGATCGCGGTGATTGTGGTCATGGAGGGCATGCAGCAAATCGGCTTTTCACTGGCGACGCTGGTGGCGGGAGCGGGCGTTACCGGCCTGGCCATTGCACTGGCCGCGCAGGATACATTGAAAAATGTTTTTGGTGGTCTGTTGCTGGCAATGGATAGACCGTTTGAGGTCGGCCAACGTGTGAAGATTAAAGGCTATGAAGGCTTTATTCAGGAAGTTGGGCTGCGCTCCACCAAGGTGCGAACATTGGCAGGCCATCAGATCATTCTTCCCAACGACGAAGCCGCCCGGCTGGAAGTTGAAAACATCGGCCGCCGTCCCTTTATACGCCGCGATCTGAATATCTCGATTACGTACGACACACCGCCGGAAAAAATTGCCCAGGCCGTGGAGATCCTACGGGAGATCCTGGCCGTGCCGGAGCCCGTGGATGAGGCAGATAAACAAACGACCGAGCCACAGGCACCGCATCCCAATGAGGCGATTAACAAGCCCGGACTCGCACCCAAAGTTTATTTCAACAACCTCAACACAGACTCATTGAATCTGCTGGTGGTTTACTGGTTTCACCCGCCGGATCAATGGCAGAACGTGGCCTTTGCCCATCGGGTCAACATGCAGATCATGGAACGTTTCAATGCCGAGGGTATTGACTTCGCGTTCCCGTCACAAACCATGTATCTGGCGGGCGACAACAAACGTCCGCTTAGTCTGGAGCCAAAGCCATCCACGTCACGCACAACGCCGCTTACCGATCCCGGTTCGCCGAGAGAAACAACACAGCTGGACGCTTCTCCAATCGAAGAGGAGCTGATGCACGGCGAAGATGGCAATGGAACGGGTGATGCCAGCTCAACGAGTTAGCGACCCTTCACGCAGAACCAGTTCGCAATCTCGCAGTCGTATCCGTTAAATACACGCTTTTCGGCTTGCAAATTTTCTACTACGGTACTAGTTTGCCAGCCTACGAAACCACACGCGAGGTCAGGATGACCGTTCATCCGTTACACCGCTCCTTTGTAAAAGTTTTCCACACAATTTCAATCCGAAACTCTATAGGAGTGCATTGTTTCCTCAGGACAAAACGGCAAGTCCGTGACGCGTTGCCCCACGCAACAAAGGACGCACTTTGTTAAGCGGCAGCAATTGTGAAAGTGCTCATCGCAGACAACCACTTTATCGTTCGCGTCGGACTCTTGGATGTGCTGACGAAATTTTCAAGTGGCGCTATTGTCCTTGAAGCAGAGGACGTTGAACAAACACGAACACTTGCGCAAACCAATTCGGATGTTGATTTACTGTTACTGGACCTCACCCTGCCCGGCCTTGAGGACATCACCGCATTAACAACACTAAAGTCGTTGTTGCCACAAACGCCCATTGTAGTTTTTTCCGCCATTGAAAATACCAACATAATAAAACGTGCGCTCGAACATGGCGCACACGGCTTTATACCGAAATCGTGTTCCAGAGAAACGTTCGTAAGTGCGCTCACTCAGATTATGTCGGGCCAAACCTATTCGCCTGACGGCGTGCAACAGCAAGCTTGGCGCACGACCCAGGCCACACAAAGCTACAACCTGCGCACCCCGGAGAGCCGCGATTTCTGCACCGGTAAACCCACGCTGACGAAACGCCAGCGAGATGTGTTGCTGCTTCTTTATAAAGGAATGCCGACAAACGAAATTGCACAAGCGCTTAGTTTGTCACCGGCGACGGTAAAGTCTCATATTTCCAGTCTTTACCGGATCCTGGGCGTTTCCAATCGCACACAGGCAGGAGTTGCGGCGCGAAGGTACGGTTTAATTCGAAAAAAGAGCGACGAGATCGCCTAGCCACCCACCGGCAACTCCTATAACGCGCAGTTTTGTCGTCTATCCGACATTTTTCTACCAGTGGGCCCGGCTAGACGACAAATAGTGAGAACACCATCAAACAATCATTGCTTTCATCACTTTGGATGATGGGCGCGACGAAGCCGGCTGTGCTAATTTTCCCAAACCGCAGCGCAGTCATCCGGGTACGTAACGCACCAGGATACGTCTCCGGTGCTCCACGGCAAGCCGCTTTCGGTAGTACGGATGCCACCGTGAAGTCGTGGGGTAAGTTTCGGCGAGTCCGAGACAGACGGGTGTACATGGAAGTATGCCCGGCCACGGATGGCTAACATGCCATTCACCGCAAAACTCTCATCGCGACTACCGCAAGCCGATCCCGCAGACGTTCTGGTTAGCCAACTCCACCGATTTCTCGCACAACGTGTATGATGGGCTCCCGCCGCCGAACGATAATCAGGGCGGCGAACTTGTTAATGGTTTCCCGGTCGAAACGAGGTATTGGAGGAGGTTCTACGGATGAGAATTCGCTTCAAATGGGTCGCAATCACCGTTGCGGTCCTTCTGTTGCTGGTGATTGCGGTACCGCTGATCGCCGTAATTGTTGTCGATCCCAACGCGTACAAGGGTCAAATAGTGTCCGCGGTAAAAACCCACACGGGCCGCGATTTAGAAATACCCGGCGACCTCAGTTGGGGACTCAACTGGAACCTCACACTGTCACTGGAACTGGGCAAACTGGTGCTGGGTAACGCGCCAGGCTTTGGCGACACGCCGTTTGCGCGTATAGAAAACGCTGCCGTGGCAGTCGAAGTCATGCCGCTCCTGTCCGGCGAGACACAACTGGGCCCGGTGGTACTCGACGGACTGTTTCTCAATTTGCAGCGTAACGCCAAGGGTGGCACAAACTGGGACGACCTGACCGGCCAACCCTCGGCACAGGCGGCGCCAGACAAGCCGGCGGAAGAACCCACGGACAAATCCGCGCCGGCCGGTGCAATCGCAATCGGCGGACTGGATATTCGCAACGCGGAAATTCGCTGGCAAGATGACATGGCGAAAACCAAGCACACGCTGAAGGACTTCTCCCTGCACTCCGGTGCGATCGCACCCGGCGAGACCTTTCCGCTGCAACTGGGTTTTACGTTTGAAAGTTCCGAACCCGCCGTGACACTCACCACCCAGTTTGAAGCCAAGGTCAACGCCGACCTGGGCCGGCAGGTGTACACACTGACCGCGTTGAGCTCAACACAGAACCTTAACGGCAAGGCCGTGCCCGGCGGCAAACTGGAAATGAAACTGGATGTTGCAGCGCTGACAGCAGATCTCTCGCAAAACCATTATTCTGTTAAAGACGCCCATTGGACAACCGACGGCGTGAAGATACAGGCCGCGTTGGACAGCAAGGGGCCTGCGGATAACAGCCAACTCAAAGGCAAGCTGGCGCTGACAATTTCCGACGGCAAAGCGCTGGCCAAGTTTGCGCCGGAGATGCAAATGGATCTGGCCCTGCTAAACGGCACCACGCTGACTCTACCCATTGATGCCAACCTGGGTAAGCAAACGGCGGCGATTAAACCGCTCCAACTCAAAGGGCCGCTGCTCAATGTGCAGAGTAATTTGAATATCACCCAGGCCCTGGATGCGCCGCAGGTCAAAGGTGATCTTGAAGTCGCGCAATTTAACGCCCGCGAGTTAATGTCCAAACTTGGCTTACCCGTGCCGGTGACCGCCGACAAAAAAGTCCTCACCAAGGTCGCACTTCGTGCCAACATTGCCGCCAAGGTCAGCGAGACCAACACGCGGTTCAGTTTACCAAATACAAAATTAACCCTTGATGACACCACCATCACCGGCTTGCTGGCGCTGGATGACCTAAATCGCCAGGCCTTACGTTTTGATCTGGATGTCGACAAATTAAACGCCGACCGTTACCTGCCACCGGAAGATAAAAGCAAAAAAGACGCCAAAGATAAACCTGCAGGCAAAGGCACTGCCCCGGCTGCAAAGGCAGAACCGCTTCCACTTGAGCCGCTGCGCACGCTGGATCTGGATGGCAAGCTGCGCGTGGGCGCCCTGCAAGTCAGCAATGTAAAACTCAGCCGCATTAACGCCGTGGCCAAGGCACGCAACGGAAAACTAACCCTGAACCCGTTTACGGCCTTACTTTACGACGGCAGTTATGCCGGCTCGGCCGTGATCAACGCCAAACCCAAAACACCGACGTTTGCCGTTACCAGCAAGCTCGCCAAGGTTAATCTTGGACCATTGGTGAAGGACTTTATGGGCAAGCCGCACCTCACCGGCCGGGGCCAGCTCAACTTCAACCTTACTGCCAGCGGTAATACCGTACCGGCGATTAAACAGCGCCTTAATGGTACGGCCGGGTTTAAGCTGGCGAACGGTACCGTGACATTGATTAACCCGGATGAACTGGCAGCCTTTATTAAGGCAAAAATCAAGAAACAGCCCTTACCGCCAGAAAAGAAAATGTTCAGCAAATCCGGTTACGAGCAAATGTCCGGCACCGGCAAAATCGTCAATGGCGTGCTGCACAACAAAGACCTGCTGGTCAAATCACCCCACGCCAATATGACAGGCGCCGGCAAGGTTCATCTTGCCAATGAAACCATCGACTATAAAGTCACGGTGATCTACGGCCAGTCCAAGGATGGCAAGTACAAGGAGTTTGAAGGCCTGCCCATCTCGGTATCCATCAATGGCCCGTTCGACAACCTGAGCAAACGTTTTGACTTTGAGCGATTCATTAAAGCCTGGGCAAAACGTGATGCGCAACGCGCAATAGATAAAGAGAAGAAAAAGGTCGAGGATAAGTACAAAGACAAGTACAAGAAAAAACTCGAAGACAAGCTGAAAGGCCTGTTCTAGTCGGCCCATGCGTTCGGTTATTTCACTGCTCCTGATTTTTGCCACCGGCCTTGCCAGGAGCGGTGAAGTACTCGAATCCAACATTGAGCACAGCGGCAAACGTTATTTCATTCACCTGGAGATGCGTGTCAACGTCAACGCCGACCGGGCGTTTGAAGCACTCACCGACTATGCCAACCTGACTCGCCTGAGCACGGCGATCCTTGAAAGCACACTGACGGAAGCCGAGCCACCGCGCTTTCAGGTACGCGTGGTGACGGATGGCTGCGCGTTATTTTTCTGCAAACAAATGATGCAATTGCAGAATGTTCAGGAATTGCGCAGGGGCTACATTCTGGTGGATGTTGATCCTGAGCACAGCGACTTTACCTACGGGCGCATCCTGTGGCATATACGTCCGGACACCGGCGAAAATTCCACGCCGGACATGGAAAAAACGCGGGTAAGTTTTAACGCCGAGTTGGCGCCCGAGTTTTGGGTGCCACCGTTGCTCGGGCCAATGATAGTCAAAAAGGGCTTCCTCACTGAAACCCGCGCAATGATCGACGGCATTGAACGCATCGCGCTTGAAGCAGAAAATGATTACGACTACGACATTCAGCCAGAAATTACTGAAATGGTCCCACAAACACGGACGCCATGATCTACCCTGGCAGACCCGCCGCACGCCGTATCGTGTTTGGGTTTCAGAGATCATGCTGCAGCAAACCCAGGTGGCAACCGTCATCCCCTACTTCGCGCGCTTTATGCAGCACTTCCCGGATCTCGACTCACTGGCCGATGCGCCGCAGGACGATGTGTTGCACCAATGGACCGGCCTGGGTTATTACGCCCGCGCACGCAATCTGCACAAGGCCGCACAACAGGTGCGCGATCAGCACAACAGTAAGCTACCCACAAAGTTCGAGCAGCTACTCGCCCTGCCTGGCATCGGCCGCTCCACCGCCGGCGCGATCCTGGCGCAGGCCTGTGGCCAACGCCACGCCATACTGGACGGCAACGTCAAGCGCGTCCTGACCCGCGTACACGCCATCGACGGCTGGCCCGGCAACAAAAGCGTGGAAAACCGGCTGTGGGAAATTGCGGAAAGCTACACCCCACAAAAGGATTGCGCCGACTACACCCAGGCCATAATGGACCTGGGGGCCACAGTCTGTACCCGCCGCAAACCGGCTTGCGAACACTGCCCGGTCGCCGAACTATGCAGCGCCCGCGCACAGGGAAACCCACAAGACTACCCGACCCCCAAGGCGAAAAAGCAGTTACCGCAGCGACATACCGTCATGCTGATTCTCCGCGACGGCAGCGATCGCCTGCTGCTGCAGCGCCGCCCGCCGGCCGGCATCTGGGGTGGCTTGTGGAGCTTTCCGGAATGCCCCGTCGACGCCAATGTGGAAGACTGGGTCCGTGAGACCTTGGGATTTCACATCGATGAGGTGAATCCCGGCAGCGCCCTGCGGCATACCTTCAGTCATTTTCAACTGCACATCGCGCCGGTCTATGCCCGCGTGAGCGACGCGGATTTAACAATAATGGAACCCGACGAGCGGGTCTGGTATAACACACGCCGGCCGGACAAACGCGGCCTACCGGCGCCGGTAAAAAAGCTGCTCGAAATGGAACAAACATAGAGGAAACGTCGATGTCCCGAATGGTGAAGTGCGTGAAACTGGGCAAAGAGGCCGAAGGCCTGGATCGCCCAACCTACCCCGGCGAGCTGGGTCAGAAGATATTCGACAATGTCTCGAAGGAAGCTTGGCAGATGTGGCTGGGCCACCAGACCATCCTCATCAACGAAAACCGCCTGTCGCCCATCGACCCAAAACACCGGGCGTTTCTTGAAGGGGAAATGGAAAAATTCTTCTTCGGCGAGGGCGCCGAGATGCCGGAGCAGTTCGTACCGCCCAGCAAGTAGCCAAACCGGTGCTAAGTCACTGATCTCCCGATCAATGTGCCCGAAAACTTGACTCCGGCGGACGCGCCCGGTTTAATACGCGCCTCATCAAGATACTAGGTCCTAGCCGCTAGAACCTAGTTGCTGCATTTATAGGCCAGGTAGCTCAGTTGGTAGAGCAGGGGACTGAAAATCCCCGTGTCGGCAGTTCGATTCTGTCCCTGGCCACCATCTCTTCTCCCCTTCAGGCGTTTGCATCATTTCCTCGCTGCAGCCCACTCCAAAGCTCGACAAACTTAGGCAGATTTCTGGTTTCTATATTTAGAAGCCGGTTTATAAATGTAGAAACTAGTTTCCAATAATATAAACTTTTACAGTGGTTTAAATTCCGTCTAAGTAACTGTTAGCTGATATAAGCTTTTCATGAGTTGCAAATGTGGCGATTAACACTCGAAACATCAACTTTGATGAGTCCAATTTCAAGGAAGCATTTGTGCGCGAATTGTATTGGCTGTGTCATCGAATAAATATCGAGCCAGAAAACTTATTCAACGAATTTTCTGTTACAGGTGTTTGGTGAAAACAGCTAACAATCACATTAACTATGCTATCGCTCGCCGGACGCGCCTACAGTGCACCGGTTATGTGGGCGATAGCACCAGATAACCTGCACCCGAACGGGAAATCAGACGCTCAGTTTCGCATAGGTATCTTAATTTCCTAGCAATTACCGATGGGTTAGCTTTACGCAGCGATCTATGCATATGGGCTTTCACTTGTATAGAAAATCAATATTTTGTTGACATGAGCCGATTATCTGTATAGAAAGTGACTGCTTTCTATACAGATAAGGGTGGTACGGAATTCACGATGAATGAAAGTGCGATCTCACCATTGCCACCCGATGCCGAGCTGGAAACCCGCCCGGTGCTGAAGGCGCTGGCCCCGGCCCACCGCTACCTTGCCGAACTCAAGGGACTGGTGGCCACCATCCCGAATGAACACATCCTGATCAACACCCTTGCGCTGCAGGAGGCCAAGGACAGTTCCGAGATTGAAAACGTGATTACCACCCATGATGAGGTCTACAAGGCCGATCTCTTCTCGGACTACATCAAGAACCCCGCAGCCAAGGAAGTTAGCCGTTACGCCACTTCCCTGAAAACGGCTTTCGACCAGGTCAAACGTGACCGGCTGATAAGCGTCAACCGGATTATCGATATCCACCAGGTACTGGAACAGAACGATGCCGGAATCCGCAAGTTGCCGGGTACAGCGTTGAAAAACGACCGCACCGGTGAGATCGTATACACACCGCCGCAGGACCACGGCGAAATCATCCGCCTAATGGTTAACCTGGAACAGTTCATCAACGTTGATGCACTGTACGATGTTGATCCTTTGATTAAAATGGCGGTTATCCACCACCAGTTCGAGAGCATCCACCCTTTCTACGACGGCAATGGTCGTACCGGGCGCATCATCAATATCCTCTATCTGGTCGCCAAGGAGTTGCTTGATATTCCCGTGCTCTATCTCAGCCGTTACATCATTCGTAATAAGGCAGACTATTACCGTCTACTGCAATCCAAGCGTGATACAGACAACTGGGAGCCATGGATTCTTTTCATTCTAGAAGGCATTGAGCTGACCGCACGCCAGACTATCTGGATTATCCAGCGCATCAAGGTAATCATGATGGATTACAAACACCGCATCCGTGCAGAGCTGCCGAAGATCTATAGTCAGGATCTGCTCAATAATCTGTTCAGACACCCATATACCAAGATCGAATCCGTCCAGCACGATTTACGTGTCTCGCGACTTACGGCCGCCAAATATCTGGAGCATTTGACGGAAAAGGGATTCATCGAAAAACACAAGATCGGGCGCTATAACTATTACGTTAATCGGCCACTGATGGATGTGTTTATGAACATTCCAGATGTTACATAGGGTTAGAATGGTAAAAAAATCATGAGCAGAAAGTTCTCAACCGAGCCAAATATGCTCTAAACGCGATTTGCCCATACTACGCAATGTTTACCTTGGAATTTCCGATAAGTGTATTGCGCCGATTCCCGAAAAGCTCCGTTGTATTTGATCCCTTCTGCGGCCGTGGGACCACTAATTACGCTGCACAGATCCTGGGTATGAAATCTTATGGAGTATTTGGGGTCAGTATTTGGGGTCAGAGTAAAAACTCACTTTCTTCCCTTTTGGCAGGCTTCGGTTTTGGCCCTCTTTTTAACGTCGCAACACGTCGGCCACACAAGCATTCTATTTCCTCTTTAAATCTGTCGTTTCCTAGTGCCATTCCCTGGTTTACGGACCGTCTAATTTGTGTCAACAATTTTTCATCAATGTGTCCACGAAATAACTCTCGATAATTCTCAGCGCGCGCGTTATTTGTTCTACCCAGAGCCGTGTATATAGTGTGTGGTGTCCATAAACTGGCTGGCTGCGCCAAACCATTTGACCGATAACTCGACCATTTATAAGCATCGGGTGATTCAACCATGCACGCCCTGACTGGATTCATTTCGATATAGCGTTGACACTGCAACAGGTAGTTTTCGGCATCAACGACACAGGATTTGAACCGGCCCTCCCATAGCGTGCCAGTACGGCGATAGGTGTAGTTAAAATAGCGCACATAGTGCCTGCCCAGTGTCTGCATGAGCTTTGAAATACCCGCTTCGGTTTCAGGCGTCACGAGCAAATGGACGTGGTTTGTCATAAATACCCAGGCATGTACCGCAACTCTGTATTTTGTTGCATATTTCGCCAACCAGTGAGCATAGGCAGCAAAATCTTCTTCTGAGGCAAAGCAGACCTGACGATTGTTTCCGCGTTGAATAACATGCTGCGGAATACCCGGCAGGCAGATGCGGGGTAATCGAGCCATTTTCTTCATCCCTGAAAAAAAGTTTAACGAATTTTGAATATATCAACTGAATGAGGTAGATCACAAGGTTTTTACTCTGACCCCAAACATTATAACTTATATAATTCACTAAATGCCTTTATTCACGGCTGAACTGAATCTTATAGATAGGCCGTAAATTCAACAATGTCA
>CAMYNG010000034.1 GCA_947259765.1 uncultured Ectothiorhodospiraceae bacterium | reverse complement strand
CAAACGCCAGTTGATTAGCTTGAGACGGTGTTGCAGTGACCGGTTGAATCCGCCACCGCTAGTTTTCGGGGGGATTGCCGGAGGAGGCAACCTATACTATTTGAACCGATCGCAGATATGTCCCCTTCGGTTAGTTTGAATTTTTTTGGGAGTTTTATGTTTGAGAGAAAAAATTTCGCAATCTCGGATATTCCTATGCAGGCAATTGTTGATAACGTTTCATCAAAGGTACCTATACGCCTAAACCCAGCAGAATTTATCCATTTGAAGATACGGCGCACGCCCATGAGCTAATGGAAGACAAATCTGCAGGGGGTAAGATTGTTGTTCGGCTGCCAGCCCATTGCACTATCTGTGCAATGGGCTGGATCTCTCATGCAATGGTTTCCAGCAAGAGCATACAAATTCGGATACGTGGAGGTGAAAGAAGACGCCCGTCGGGCCATTTTGGGATTTTGGCGGAGAGCGAGGGATTCGAACCCCCGGACCCTCGCGGGTCAACGGTTTTCAAGACCGCCGCTTTCGACCACTCAGCCAGCTCTCCAATAATCCAGTTACGAGTGACGAGTGGCGCACAAACCAGGCGGTAAATCGCCGGTCCTCGGTACTCGTCCCTCGGTCCTTCCTGAGGATGCGAAGGATACCGAAAAACCCCTGCTTTTGGCCAGCTTGAATTTCTCTGGAAATGCACCATATTTGTGTTTGATATTGGGAACTGTTCCGGTATCCTGTGTCTAATTGTACTGAAACTTATCCCTAGAAATCAGGAGGATACATAAATGGCGATTAATCAGCCGGCTATAAGCCGTACTGCTGAGTCTGTTCTGGCCACCAATAAGGTTCTACGTAACACGTACGCCCTATTGTCAATGACGCTGATGTTCAGCGCACTGGCCGCTGGCATATCAATGGCAATGGGCGTCTCCCATGGCATGGCCCTCGTTGCCAATATCGTCGCAATCGGACTCCTCTGGTTTGCACTGCCACGCACCGCCAATTCCGCCGCGGGCATTCCAGTCATTTTTCTGATTACCGGCCTTTTTGGGCTTGGACTTGGGCCCGTCATTAATTACTACCTGGCAATGCCCAACGGCCCAACCGTCGTCATGACAGCACTGGGCGGAACCGGCGTTATTTTCCTCGGCTTATCCGGTTACGCATTGACCACACGTAAGGATTTCAGCTTCCTCGCCGGATTCCTCATGGTGGGCATGTTCGTTGTGATTCTAGGCCTGCTGGCTAACCTCTTTTTGGGCCTGCCGGCTGCGTTTCTTGCCCTGAACGGCGCGATTGTCATGCTCATGAGCGGCATGATCCTGTTTCAAACGTCGCAAATCATTCACGGTGGTGAGCGAAACTACATCATGGCAACAGCGGGTATATTCCTGTCGATCTTGAATATGTTTCAGGCACTGCTGCATTTGCTCGGTGCGTTCAGTAACGACTAACCCGGTGTAGATTTTTACCTACACGTAAAGCCCCGGCCTGCCGGGGCTTTTTTCATAACAGCGGAAAGAATTTTATGGATTGGATGATGATTGGCTCGGCGGGCTTGCTTATCGCCATGTTGATTTTTATTTTTCCACGCATGCGGCATGCGCTTAAACATGCCCCCAAGGGAACCGCGGCGGATTGGAAAGGATTTATTTTCCCCATCGCCTTGGTTGTGCTGTTTGTGGTCTTCTTGATTATGATGGTTTGATTTCTGTCATCCCACCCATGTATGGCCGGATCACTTCTGGAATTTCTATACTTCCATCAGCACGTTGATAGTTTTCCATAACAGCCACCAGGGTACGACCCACCGCCAGACCTGAACCGTTTAGGGTATGCACCAGTTCCGGTTTACCGGTATCCGGGTTTCGCCAACGCGCCTTCATGCGGCGCGCCTGAAAAGATTCAAAATTACTGCACGACGATATTTCCCGGTAGGTGTCCTGCGCGGGTAACCAGACTTCGAGATCATAGGTTTTCGCGGCTGAGAATCCCATGTCACCGGCACACAGTGCCACCAGCCGATACGGTAATTTTAACCGCTTGAGTACTTCCTCAGCGTTGGCGGTCAGCTCTTCCAGAGCCTGATACGAGTCCTCGGCTCGAACCACGCGTACCAGCTCCACCTTTTCAAACTGGTGCTGGCGTATCATGCCGCGCGTATCCTTGCCGTAGGAACCGGCTTCGCTACGAAAGCACGGCGTGTGACAAACATATTTTCTTGGCATGTAATCATCATCGATGATGACGTCACGCACGATATTGGTAACCGGAACCTCGGCAGTCGGTATTAAATAGTATTCATGTTCGCCCTGTAATTTAAAAAGGTCTTCCTCGAATTTCGGCAGTTGCCCCGTACCCCGCAAACTGTCTGCGTTAACCAAATACGGAACATAGGTCTCAACGTAGCCGTGTTCTGTGGTATGCAGGTCCAGCATGAATTGTGTCAAGGCCCGATGCAGGCGCGCAATTCCGTTGCTCATTACGGCAAATCGGGAGCCGGTTAGCTTGGCCGCGGTTTCAAAATCCATCTGCCCAAGCTGCGTACCCAGATCAACATGATCTTTTACCGCAAAGTCGAACTGCGTGGGATCACCCCAGCGACGAATTTCCACATTGGCCGATTCATCAAGACCGTCCGGCACGGACTCATGCGGAATATTTGGAATACCCATTAGCGTGTCGTTAAGCACGGCCTGCAGTTCGCGCAGCTTCGCTTCCGCCTGTTTGAGTTGGTCGCCCAAATCGGCAACCTCGTCGCGCAAGGGTTGGATATCTTCGCCTCTGGCTTTGGCCTGACCAATCGCCTTGGACTGTTTGTTGCGCTGGTTTTGCAGTTCCTGAGTGCGGGTTTGCAATTGTCGGCGTTGGTCTTCAAGCGCCTGAAATCCAGGTTTATCGAGCTGAAACCCTCGACGCGCCAGTTGTGAGGTTACGGCATCCAGATCTTTACGTAGTAATTGTGAATCAAGCATGAGGTTAATTATGGTGTCTGTTGTGCAACCGATACCCGCGCCGTCCAGATCAGTAGGTGGCCCGGCTTTATAAAACTTTCCAAATGTTCAACAATATTTTCAATTTTTTCCGGTGCGTCGAAAAACTCAACGACTATAGGCAGATGCAGGGAGAAGTCAACCAGGCCCGCGTTGTGAATAACGCCCGAGTCGCCGAAGCCTGAAATGCCGCGAAACACGGTCACGCCGCGCAGTTTTTCCCAGTCACGCAGGCGTTTCAATAAACTGCCCAGTTGCTCTTCACCTTCGGTTAAGTAAATTCTAACAACAGTGACTTCTTCAAAATTCATATTTGCCGTCCCGCAATAAGGCCCAGCCAGGCTGCAAAAAGACACAGCACGACGCTGGCAATAATGTTTAAACCGGCACGCACTAAAAAGCCGGACTCGATTAGATTCAAGGTTTCGATCGAAAAGGTGGAAAATGTCGTAAACGCACCCAGCAGTCCGATCAGCAACACGGCACGCCACTCGGGGCCGAGACTGAATCGCTCCAGGAGAAGAACGTACAGAAAGCCCATGAGCAGGGACCCCGTAACGTTGACGACCAACGTTCCGTAGGGAAAATCGGTACCCAGACGTGCATAGATCAACCCGGAGGTCCAAAAGCGTAACAAGGCACCGGCAGCACCCCCTGCTGCAATCGCAAGAATCTGGCTCACTTGCCTGCCTTGCCGCGATCCAATTCTGCCAATTGCGCCAATCGCACGCGTATACGGTCCTCAAGACCACGGGATACCGGCTGATAATAATTTACGGCAGACATCCCGTCCGGGAAATAGTTTTCGCCCGCAGCATACCCATCTGGCTCATCGTGGGCGTAGCGGTACGCGCTACCATAGTCCAGCTCCTGCATGAGTTGTGTTGACGCATTGCGTAAGTGCAAAGGAACATCCAGACTTCCGTATTTGCTGGCATCCTGCTTTGCCGCATTAAAGGCTTTGTAAACCGCGTTACTCTTCGGCGCGCAGGCCAGATAGACAACCGCCTGGGCGATCGCTAGTTCCCCTTCCGGACTGCCCAGGCGTTCCTGCACGTCCCAGGCGTTTAACGCCAGCTCCAATGCACGCGGGTCCGCGTTACCGATATCTTCCGACGCCATGCGTACCACGCGGCGCGCGATATAAAGCGGATCGCAGCCGCCATCGAGCATACGGCAAAACCAGTACAGACTCGCGTCCGGTGATGAACCGCGAACTGACTTGTGCAGCGCCGAGATTTGTTCGTAAAACAAATCGCCATTTTTATCAAAGCGTCGCACGTCACCACTAACAACATCCGTTACGATAGTTTCATCGACGGTAGTGTTTTCCCGCGACGCAGCCAGCTCTGACGCTAACTCCAACAAATTCAATACCCGACGTGCATCGCCGTCAGCGGCCTTTACCAGTTTCTGAACCGCACCTGGCGTAAACTGTGTGTCTCTCCCCTGCCCTTCGGTTACAGCACGTTCAACGATGCGCGTAATTGCAGCGTTATCCAAAGCCTTGAGCACATAGACCCGTACCCGTGACAACAAGGCATTGTTGAGTTCAAAAGACGGATTTTCGGTCGTCGCGCCGATGAAAGTAACGGTGCCGTCTTCCACATGCGGCAGGAAGGCATCCTGCTGTGATTTGTTAAACCGATGTACTTCGTCAACAAACAGAATACTGGGTTTACCGTTTGCTGATCTTGCTACCTTTGCGCTCTCTATCGCGGCGCGAATATCCTTGACGCCGGACAACACCGCAGAGACAGACAAAAACTGCGCGTTGCAGTAGTGCGCGATCATACGCGCCAGGGTGGTCTTACCAGTTCCGGGTGGCCCCCAGAGGATCATTGAATGCAGGCGACCATCTTCCAATGCCCTGCGCAGTGGCTTGTCATTGCCGAGCAGGTGATCCTGACCGACATAATCTTCGAGCTGCGTGGGTCGTAAACGATCGGCGAGCGGTCGCCAAACCGTCTCATCACGCCCGGATTCGGTCGGCGAGTCGAACAGATCCAGCGTCTCAGTGCTCATGGAAAAAGTCTATAACGCTTCATCAGCCCGAATGACGTCAACACCCTCGGGAGGCGTGAATTTAAAGACGCTTTCGTCCAGGAGTGGATTGAGTTGTACCTTGTCAAACCGCAAAAATGTGACCTGACCAAAATTGTCATGGATCTCCATCAGGCGAATACGGTTGCCCTTAAAGGACAGGATCAGATGTTCGAAATCGCCCTGGCCTCCGCGCGGCTTCAGGCTAAACCGGACCAGACCGTTTTCCTTAGCCAACTCGGCAACAACATAATTTTCTTCCAGATTTTCCGGGTTGGTCAAAATCAATGCGGGTGAGTTTTGTAACAAGGCGTTTTGTTTTTTAACCGTCACCTGTTCGAGATCGTCATCGTAGGCCCAGATGTTTTCGCCATCCGCGACGTAAAGCTGGTGGTAGGGTTCGGTGTATTCGAGGTTAAACTTCTGCGGACGCCTAATGGCGATGGTGCCCTCGCTTTCCTGCAGGGGTTGATTACCGGAGTCGAGCACCGTCTGATGAAACGTTGCTCGCATGGTTGTGACATCGATGAAGTAGTCCTTAAGCGATTTCGCAAATGCTGGACCTGAAATGCCAAGTCCAATGGCAAGGTACAGCATGATCACTTCGACGCGTTTCATTTGTTCAGTCTTTTACCGGTGGTGGAACCAGAATCTCGCGGCTGCCATTAGACTCCAGCGGCCCAACCAGCCCGGCCGCTTCCATAGCCTCGACAATCCGCGCGGCACGATTGTAACCAATCTTCAGTCGACGCTGCACACCGGAGATAGACGCCTTACGTGTTTCAATCACGATCTGCACAGCCTGATCGTAGAGCGGATCCTGCTCCGCATCGTCCATCGCCCCGATAACACCCGAGCCGTCCAGCTCGGACTGGTCGTTAAGCACATCCTCGATGTAGGATGGACTGCCGCTTTGTTTGAGACTCGCCACGACCTTGTGGACTTCGTGATCGGCCACAAACGCACCGTGCACACGAATGGGCACCGCGGTACCGGGAGGCAAGTAGAGCATGTCACCGTGCCCCAGTAATTGCTCGGCGCCAATTTGATCCAGAATGGTACGTGAATCCGCGCGCACGGAAACCTGAAACGCGATGCGGGTTGGAATATTGGCCTTGATAAGTCCGGTCAGTACGTCCACCGAAGGCCGCTGCGTCGCCAGCACCAGGTGGATACCTGAAGCGCGCGCCTTTTGCGCAAGCCGCGCGATTAACTCCTCGACCTTTTTGCCCACCAACATCATCATGTCGGCCAGCTCATCAACGACCAGTACGATGTAAGGCAATGGCGTAAGGTCCGCGGGCAGATCATCTTCGCCCTGGGGAACATGCAGGGGATCCTTAATAGGTTTTCCCGCCTCCTGCGCCTCACTGACCTTGCGGTTAAAGCCGTTGATGTTGCGTACTTTCAGGGCCGCCATGAGTCGGTAACGACGTTCCATTTCGGCAACAGACCAACGAAACGCGTTGGCGGCTTCTTTCATATCGGTGACAACCGGTGCCAGCAGATGGGGAACACCATCGTAGATCGAAAGTTCCAACATTTTCGGATCGATGAGTATGAGTCGAACCTGTTCCGGGCTGGCGTTGTACAAAATGCTGAGCAGCATGGCATTCAAAGCCACTGACTTACCGGCACCCGTGGTACCGGCCACCAGCAAATGCGGCATCTTGATCAGATCCGCAACAATGGGTACACCACTAATGTCCTTGCCCAAGGCCAACGTTAGCGGCGAACCGGCCTCGTCAAAGGCCTTGGACTGCAGCGTTTCGCTCAGGCGTACGGTTTCACGCACCTCATTGGGAACCTCTAAACCAATCGTCGACTTACCCGGGATGACTTCAACCACGCGCACACTGATGGCCGATAAGGCCCGTGCAAGATCTTTGGCGAGGTTGGTGATTTGGTTGACCTTGACCCCCGGCGCGGGATTGAGCTCGAAGCGGGTTATCACCGGCCCGGGATGAACCGCCACGACTTCGACGTTGATACCGAAATCCTGCAATTTGAGTTCAACCAGCCGCGACATGGCCTGTAAGGCGTCATCGGACAACTTATTGCGGTTTACATCCGCCGGGTCAAGCAGCGACAGCGGCGGTAACTTACCATCCGATTCAATTTCGAAAAGTGGCACCTGTTTTTCGCGTTCCACCCGCTCGCTTTTTTGCACCCGCTGCACGGTGGGTTCGATACGCAGAGGTTTACGCACACTACGTTCGGTGTTGACCTGCTCGACTTTTTCACGCGAGGTCAGCTCGTGCCGGCGGCGGGCACGTCGGTTCACAAACCCGTCACGCAGGCCCGCCAGCGCCGAACGCACGGAGCCGATCACGCGCAGGGTTGCGGCCCCGATCATATCCATCAGGTGCAGCCAGGACAGATTGGTAAACAGCGTGATGCCACTTAAAAATCCGGCCAGCATCAGCAGTGTGGCGCCCAGAAAACTAAATGCGCCTTCCATGAAACCGCTAACCAGGTCACCCAGCATGCCACCGGCGCCCACCGGCAAAATGCCACCCGATAACGCGTCATGCAGACTGGCCAGGCCGCAGCCGGTAGCCAGGGTCAGCAGGAAACCGCCCGTACGCAACGCCACGCCACGGGCATCAACGGGTTCTTCAAGCCGCAGTCCACGGAAAAGCAGCCAACCTGCATAGGCCACCATAATGGGGAACAGGTAGGCCATGTAGCCAAATAAACTGAGAAAAACGTCGGCGAACCAGGCACCGGCCGGCCCACCGAGGTTATTCGCGCGGGCACCCGTGCCACTGTGGGACCAGCCTGGATCGTGCTGGTTATAGCTGAACAACGCGATGAGCAAATAGACCGCGACGAAGCCAAAAATGAGCAGCGCGCCCTCCTTCAGCCCACGTCGGACATGGGAGGCGAGAGGCGCCGAGGCGTCGGATTTTTTCTGCGTCGCTTGAGTCAAAACTTAAATTTCTTTCTTAAGAAAAACGCCTAACTTACTTAATTTATGGACTTTTTTCAAGATTTTTCTCTCGGAATTATAGATAGGCTTCCAGCCCCGGATAGACGACTTGTCCCTTGGAAACGTTGATACCGGCCGCCAAATCTGCGGCCTGTTCCCAGCCCGGCTCAGTCAATCTCAAGATATAGGGTACCAGGGCCGCTGACAACGCCTGTGTCGCACTTCTCGGAACCGCCCCCGGCATGTTCGTCACGCCGAAATGCAGGACACCCTCCCAGACGAACGTAGGCTGTTCATAGTTGGTGGGCCGCGTGGTTTCGATACATCCGCCCTGATCGACGGAGATGTCGACAATTACGCTGCCCGTCTGCATCTGGCGTACGGTATCCGCATCCACCAGGTGCGGTGCGCGTTGCCCGGTGATCAATACGGCGCCGACCAGCAGGTCTGCGGCGCTCACGTGTTCACGAATGCTGTCGGCAAACGGATATAGTCCCGTGACGTTGGGCCCCAGACTACGCAGGTCGGCCAAACGTTCCCGTTTGCGCTCAAAAACCACCACCTCGGCGCCCATCGCAGCCGCCATCGCGGCGGCATTGCCGCCCGCCGCACCCCCGCCCAGTATCACTACGCGGCCACGCTCGGCTGCAGGCAAGCCACCCAGCAAGACACCCCGTCCGCCGGCGTAATGAAACAGTAAATTGCTGCCAATCTGGACGGATAAGCGACCGGCGATATCGCTCATCGGTGCCAGCAGGGGCAATTGCTTGTGCGCATCAGGAATGGTTTCGAACGCGACGGCCGTTAAACCGATATTCACAAGCTGCTTCATCAACTCAGGGGCGGCAGCCAGATGCAGATAGGAAAACAGCAGGTGATCGGCGCGTAGCAAGCCGATCTCGTCAGGTTGCGGTTCCTTGACCTTAACGATGAGAGTGGTTTCGCCATACAAGGCTTTGGCATCCGGAAGCACGCTCAGACCTACATTCATGTAATCCTGATCCGAATAGCCACAGTACTGGCCGGCACCGCTTTGAATAAAAACCTCGTGACCGTGGTTAACCAGTTCGCCAGCGGCGGCCGGATTTAGAGCCACACGCCCTTCCTTGACCTTTATCTCTTGGGGGATTCCGATACGCATGCTTGATCCTTTACGCTACCTGCGTCATTACGTAGTATTGACCCCCGCCGATGGAACCTGTTCCCCGAACAACGGTCTCTACGCTGGCATTCTGTCTGAAATTTTCGCCCGGAGTCTAACACATGAGTGACACTAAACATTGCCGACTGCTTATCCTGGGGTCAGGCCCCGCCGGTTACACCGCTGCGGTGTATGCGGCACGCGCCAACCTCGATCCGGTTTTGATCACCGGCCTCGAACAGGGCGGCCAACTCATGACCACGACCGAAGTCGACAACTGGCCCGGCGATGTTGAAGGCTTGCAAGGACCGGCATTAATGCAACGCATGCAGGAACACGCCGAGCGATTCAATACCGAAATCATTTTTGACCATATCAATAAAGCGGACGTGAGCAAGCGACCGTTTACCCTCACCGGCGATAATGGCGTTTATACCTGCGATGCATTAATTATTGCTACTGGCGCATCGGCCATGTACATCGGTCTGCCGTCAGAAGAGGCCTTCAAGGGCAAGGGTGTTTCCGGATGCGCGACCTGCGACGGATTTTTCTACCGCGGTAAACCCGTGGCCGTGGTGGGTGGTGGGAATACCGCCGTGGAAGAGGCCTTGTATCTGGCCAATATTGCTTCGCATGTCACGGTCATCCATCGGCGTGACAAGTTTCGTTCCGAGAAGATTCTAAGTGATCAACTAATCGAAAAATCGAAAACCGGTAACGTCACCATTGAGTGGAATCATACACTTGACGAAGTCTTGGGCGACAACACCGGCGTCACAGGTGCGCGCATCAAGTCCAGCGAGGGCGACGCCACCAAGGACCTGCAAGTCGACGGTGTATTCATTGCCATTGGCCACAAACCCAACACCGACTTGTTTACCGATCAACTGGACATGCAACATGGTTACATCACGGTAAACAGCGGCACGCAGGGCAACGCCACTGCAACGAGTGTTGACGGTGTGTTTGCCGCGGGCGATGTCGCCGACCATATCTATCGTCAAGCCATTACTTCGGCGGGCAGTGGTTGCATGGCAGCGCTCGATGCGGAGCGTTTTTTGGATAATCTTGCTGAAGGCAAATAGGTTAACCCAAGCGCTGCTATAATGCAGCTCTGAACGTTTTGCGTCGCTCGTGTTTGTTTAATAGCAAACACAGGCGCCGTACTAAGTTTGCCGGATTCGCAGCAACGTGAAATACACAAAATTCTTTTAGCAACAGTACACTTACGTTTGCTACTAACTCATGTCCTATCAGGTTCTGGAATCACTCACCGAGGTTTTGGCCTCAGACTGGAACGCGCTCAATCCGTCAGGCAATCCCTTTGTTAGCCATGAATTTCTGATCGCCCTGGAAAACCATCGTGGCGTGGGCCATGAATTCGGCTGGATACCTCAATACATCACCCTGCGCGATGGCAATGATGAATTGCTCGGCGCCGTTCCGCTCTATTTAAAAACAAATTCCTACGGCGAATTTGTTTTTGATTGGGCATGGGCCGATGCCTATCATCGGGCGCAAACACCTTACTATCCCAAACTGGTGGCTTCATCGCCCTACTCGCCGGTTACAGGCCCCAGGCTACTGACCTTGCCCGGCAAGGATACGGACGCAATCCAGGCACAACTTATTGAAGCATCGCTGTCACACGCACAATCGCTTGGCACATCATCGTTACATTTTTTGTTTACAGATAAGCGCCAAACTGACCAACTTGAACAGGCGGGACTGATGCGGCGACTCGGCTGCCAGTTTCACTGGAACAACTCGGGTTACCGGGATTTTCAAGATTACCTGGATCAATTTACCAACAGTAAACGGAAAAAAATCAGACAGGAACGTCGCCGTGCGCATGAGAAACATGTTGAATACGAACTTTTAGCAGGGAGCGAAATCTCCGCCTCGCAGTGGGCCGTGTTTCACGAATTCTATGCCTCGACTTTTGATCGCAAAGGCGGTATCCCCACATTGTCGCTGGGCTTCTTTGAGGAAATCGGTGACACCTTAACCAACAATGTCGTGATGATCCTGGTCAAGCAGGCGGGCCGTTATGTTGCCGGAGCATTCAATCTACGTGACAAGTACAGTCTTTACGGCCGACACTGGGGTTGTTCCGAGTACTTTGACAGCATGCACTTCGAGGCCTGCTACTATCAGGGACTGGATTATTGCATCGAACACGGCTTGCAGCGCTTTGAACCGGGAGCACAAGGTGAACACAAAATTAGTCGCGGTTTCCTGCCCTCGCCGACATGGTCGGCTCACTGGATCGCGCACAATGGCTTTCGTGACGCCATTGCAGACTTTCTACAGCGCGAAACACCCGGCATGCAACACTACATTACGGAATTAACCAGCCATACCCCCTTTAAAACAATTCCCGCTAGCAATGCACAACCACAGGGCACACAGTAAGCACAGAGAAAGAGCTGCTTGCTCAATTGCGAAACCCCTTGGCGCTGTGTCCTCCATGGTAAAAATTAAGTTCAAGTTATCGTTCACCATTTATTTCCATGATTGATATTCCCTGGTTGGATCCACATGACCGAACGTTGTTTCCGAGCGTTGATACAGCACTGCGGGATCCCGACGGACTACTCGCCGTAGGTGGGGACCTGTCGCCGGAACGATTGCTGTCAGCATATCGACACGGTATCTTTCCCTGGTATTCCGACGGCCAACCGATATTGTGGTGGTCACCGGACCCACGCCTTGTCCTGTACCCGGACAAGCTGCACGTCTCCCGAAGTTTGCAAAAAACCATTCGCAAGGCGCGATTTCAGATCACGCTGGACACCCGGTTTACCGGTGTTGTCCGCTCGTGCGCAATGCGCCGCAACACTGACGAAGGCACTTGGATTACCGAAGAAATGATGTACGCTTACGAGCGTCTGCATGATCAGGGCTGGGTGCATTCGACCGAGGTCTGGGAAAACTCACGGCTGGTCGGCGGAATATACGGCGTTGCCGTTGGCCAGGTTTTCTTCGGCGAATCCATGTTTACTGAAGTCAACGACGCCTCAAAGGTGGGTTTTGTTCATCTCGTACACCAGCTACGCCACCGAGGCTGTCGCCTGATCGACTGTCAGGTACAAACCGAACATTTGAGCCGCTTCGGCGCAGAGTTGATCCCCCGTAGCCGGTTTGTGCAACACTTGAATGACTGGGTAAGGGATGGGTATGCTGACGGGAACTGGAAAATCAATGCAGATGTGGTTCGCGAGGTCGAACAGACCGGAGGGAAATTTTGAAGCAAGGCTCAGATAGCCCGGTTGATCTGAATACCCTGCAGTTTTTTGTAACAGGATCGCATAGCTGCAGTTACTTACCGGATCGGGAAGCGGTCACCCTGTTTGCTGATCCGTCAGCCACCATGAATAACACGCTATACAGCCAGTTATCTGCCGTCGGATTTCGTCGCAGCGGCGCGCACCTGTATCGACCACACTGTCCACGTTGCCGCGCATGCGTTCCAGTACGCATTCCCGTTGATCGCTTCCAGCCCAATCGGAGCCAATCGCGCACCTGGCGTAAAAATCAGGACGTTGATATCACGTCAAGACCTGTTGAGTTTACCGAGGAACATTTCGACCTGTATCGAAAATATATTCGCAGTCGACACCCGGGCGGCGGCATGGATCAGGATGAACCGGAGCATTACCTGACCTTCATTGCCAGCCCCTGGAGCCAGACCGTGCTGTATGAATTTCGCGTTGACGAACAACTACTCGCCGTTGCGGTCACAGATCGACTCGCGGATGGCCTGTCGGCGGTCTACACCTACTTTGACACGGACGAAGCCGATCGCTCACCGGGTGTCTTTGCCGTCCTGGCGCAGATTGATCTTGCGCGCGAATTGAATCTTCGCTGGTTGTATCTGGGATACTGGATCGAGGAGTCACCGAAGATGGCCTACAAAAACAGCTTCCAGCCAATCGAAATGTTTGATGGCCGCGACTGGTCGTTTATGGAAAAGGGCTAAACAACTGTTCCGGAAATATGCCCGCACTGCAACCAACCTCCCCAACCCGATTGGCACGTAATTAAGCCGAAATCCTGTCCGTCATTTCGGCGAAGGCCGGGATCCAGGCTGTTTAATCATGCGACATGGATTCCGGCCTTCGCCGGAATGACGGGAGCGCGTGCAGTTTAGGCTTAAGTTAAGTGCC
>CAMYNG010000033.1 GCA_947259765.1 uncultured Ectothiorhodospiraceae bacterium | reverse complement strand
CTTCCGTCGAACCGGGCCATATAGGTCAGGTAAGAACAAGGTTACAATCTTAAGCGCAAACCTTTCATGTAGCCCATGCTATCATACTGATCGTTTATTAAATTGCCCAATGAACGAATGCATGCATGCCATTTTGCCCAAACATGTTATTACTGCGATGCAGGAATAACGATAGCAAGTTACCTACCGAATGCGTTTGACAGATCATTCAACCCATGTTCCCACACGCCGAATCAGGTTCGATATTAAAAAAAAAGAACTCAACGTGTGCCGCGATTTAATCTACACTTGTCATCACTAAAATATACAATCGTAACCGTGGGATGTTCTCTAAAACGAAATTCAGACGCCAAAACCACACAGGTTCGAATTTTTTCTATATATCTAAAGTAAGGCCGCATGAGCGTTAAATAAATGTTCTTGAAAAATACAAAAAATTGGATCTTCAAATCGGCGTCAAATTTTGAAGCATCTCGCACCAATTCTGTGATATTGCTGTTATTTTTATTTCCTTTATTTGTGAACTCGATCCGCCATTGGGTTTCGTCAATCTATGTTTTGCTTTTTCTGGTTTCAATTTTTTCAATTAACCGCAAGGATTTTCACATATACAAAGAGGAACGTATATTTCTCGTATTACTTATTGCGCACGTCGGCTCAGTAATAATTTCGAATACGTTAGCCGGTTGGACAAATGCATCGCTGGACTGGTTTGGTGTCGAACCCCGATATTTACTGGCAATTCCAATATATATTTTTGTACGCCAGATTCCGTCTGCTTGGAAGGCATTCGCGTTTGCGTTGCCCCTTTCAGCAGTAATTATTGGAATTCACGCAATCATTGATTTTCTTATGAAATACAAAGTCGGTGCGGTTGAGATTATTTACGCGGAAGGAATTTACGGCCACATATATATGGGTAATATCGCGGCACTGCTTTCCGTAACCAGTTTTCTGGCCCGAAGTTTACGACAAAATCCTGGCTGGAAGGTCCTTTGTTTCGGTGGCGCCGCACTGGCCGCATGCGCAGCATTGCTATCCATTACACGAAATGCGTGGTTATCACTGATAGTTCTTTATGGCGTTGTTTTTGTGCTTGAGAGCAACTTCAACATGAAATGGGATCGCAAAAATCTCGCGATAGTATTTAGTTCGGTCGGGATGGTTGCATTGACCCTATTCTTAATGTTTAGGGTTGACTATGTTCAGGAGAGACTGGAACAAGTGTACGACGAACCCAAGGCCTATTTTAACGCTGACCGAAGCAAACCGATGGAATTTAGTTCGCTGGTGTACCGATTGGAACAATGGCGTGGGGCAACCCTTGCGTTTCTAGAGAAGCCGATTCTCGGACACGGCGTAGGAAATATTGGTACAGTTGGAAACCGGTTAATTCAAGAGGGAAAACTCAACGAAGTTGTCTACCATCCTCAGTCAGAAAAGGTTGGAGCCCCGGCTCATGTACACAGCGCGTATTTCGAGTATCTCGCCGATACCGGGATAATTGGTCTTTTGATCATCGTTTCGATGATGGGATACCCACTTTTCCTGTCGCTCAGATGGCGAAAAAGAAGTGATCACGCGTGGAAATTTCTAGTCTTAACAAATACAGCATTTTTGGTCGCCTCACTCACCGAGATTCCGTTTATTCGAAACAACTGGAGCTCGGTGTTTCTGGTGTTTAATATTGTTTTTCTGGCGTGGCTGGTAAACGATCGTTACGAGCTAACCCAAAAGCCTGCAAAGGGCAAATAGTTCTATAACCAAACTAAAAAAGAGGCACGCAACTTATCCCAAACCATGCCTGCCATGTTTTTTTGGAAGAAGTACTGGTGGTACCCGCGATCTTGGTCCGTCACAACTATGGCGCCTACCGGGAGTAAGGTGTTTTGCCTCTTATCTTCCGCTACAAGAAAAACGTGAAAAGATGTATAGAATTATTCCGCCACGCCTACTAATTTTAAACGCGGCCGTCTCCAATCTAGTTTGCGTCGGCACCTAGTTGCAGCTAAACGCTGCTGTCGCGCGAAGATCATCGGCTGTGTCCTTGTCCCTAGAGAACTTGAGCGTAATACCACCTTGGAGTAGACTTACATGCCTAAGCCAATTCAGCGGTAATATCAGGCACTTGTACCGACATTTACAGCTACCTAGATCCAAACACCATCGCCTCTACGATCCCAGCCGAGTTTTTAAAGATATTCGTTATCAATCTACGTCGGTCTGGTGAACGCCGCAAGCGCATTGTGGCTCGCCTGGAGCAACTTGGCTTGCCCTACGAAATTTTCAACGCTGTGGACGGGCAAGCGGAATCCGACCATCCCCATTTGGCGAAGTACGATAATGACGCACGCTTGCGCTGGAAAATTCGACCCCTCTCCCGTGGCGAGATCGCTTGCTTTGCCAGCCACTATTCACTTTGGGAAAGATGCACTCAGCTTGCCGAACCGATCGTTGTCCTTGAGGACGACGTCCTATTGGACGACAGTCTTACGGAAATTTTACAGGACGCTGCTAAAAAAATTGGTGAGCTACATTATTTGCGACTGGGGCGATTTTTCAAGCGAAAAATGCTCCGAATTGGCTCGACTCGGAGCGGCCATCGCTATGTCAAATACCTTAAGCCAGCAGGGGGAACGCAGGGCTATGTCATTGATTCAGATGCAGCGAAAATGTTAATGCTCCATGCCCATTCATGGATCGATCCGGTTGACTGTTACATGGACAAAGAGTGGGTGCATGGGGTACCAAGCATCGGTATCGAACCACCGTGTGTCGTCCATGCGTTAATCGAAGAGTCTGACATCGGAACCCGCGGCATAGATAGTAAGAGCGTACCCTTCCCACTTAAAATCAAACGTGAAACGGTGAGGAGTTACGAAAAAATGCGAGATACTCTTTTCAATCTGACATTCGTCATTCAGACTTTAATGGGCAAGTATCGCGTATAGCTGGGAACCGGTTTTCCACGGATCTGTGGTTGGCTAATTACCAAATGGAGTCTACGTTAAAAAAGGCTTGATCGACTAATTCCGGGGAAGAATCAAATACAAGGCGCAAAGTCAGAGAAAGTTTACTCGAAGCGCGGGGCGCGTATCCTGTATAAAAGTTCAAGTGAGTTGAGTTTGGTAAAATGAATGGACGAAACCGACAGAAGACAGGCGCGAAAACTTTCTCGAACCGAACACAAGCTAAAGGAATGAAGGCAATTACTCGTTAAGTATTTCACTGCCTTGGCCGCATGTTTTTGAAGCCGAAAATACCGGCCATATATACTGGAATAAGAAGCGATCGTCGACACAGAGTGTAACTGACGCATGAACCAGGTTACCAAAAATATACTTGTAGTCAGAAACGACAAACTCGGCGACTTTATGCTGAGCCTACCTTGTTTTGCGGCGTTGAAAAGTAGTGTTCCAAAATCCCAAGTCAGCGCACTGGTCCCTGGCTATACTGCCGAGATCGCAACCTTGTGCCCGTGGATTGATCACGTACAAGTTGAGAAAACCTACCAGCGTCAGTTTCAAAGCCTGTTAAAATTAATTCGCGCAATCCGCGCGAACCGTATTGACGCGGCAATTACCCTGTTTTCAACCACGAGAGTGGGCCTCGCCCTGCTCTTCGCGCGCGTTCAATATCGACTCGCACCATCCACAAAACTTGCACAAATATTTTACAATCATCGCTTGACACAGCGGCGTTCGCGTTCCGAGAAACCCGAATATGTCTACAATCTTGATCTGATCAGAAAGTTCCTGAGCGATCACGACATCACCGAGACTACCGTTCCAGAACCGCCCTATCTGCTTGTATCAAAAGATTTGGTCGACGCCACACGGGCCGAGTTTTGCGAAAAGCACAATATCGATCCACAAGACCGCCTGGTATTTCTTCATTCTGGCAGTGGCGGCTCGGCCAATAATCTATCACTTGAGCAGTTTGCCGATCTGGCAGCCAGTCTACGTTCAGAACATCCGCATACCGTCGTTTTGACTACCGGGCCAGGCGAGGAAGAAAAAGCGCATGCTCTGTCAAACCTGCTCAGTGGAATTCGACATGTTGTCTACTATTCAACGGCAGGCCTGATTAAATTTGCGCAGCATGTCGCCTGCGCCGATTTGTTTATCGCCGGCTCAACAGGCCCCCTACATATCGCCGGAGCTTTAAATGTCCCAACAGCCGCATTCTATCCACGCCGTCGGTCGGCAACCGCCTTACGCTGGCAGACCCTTAACTCCCCGGACCGACGTCTTGCTTTCTCACCACCAGAAGATGCAGATGAGTCGGACATGCAATCCATCAATGTACATGCCGCCGCGCTCACTATTAATAGAAAGTTTCTCAATCCTATAAAATCGCATTAATTTACAAGGAATAACATGCAGGCATTCGGCTCCGCGGCATGCGCGAGCCGTTTATACTTTAGTCCACCGATTTTTTACGATAGTAAAAAATTACTTTACTGTACTTAACGAAAACGTGCATAAACGACAACACCGAGACGACCAGTCCCGCAAATCCATCCAGGAACCCACGTTTAAGAAAGTAAAGCCTGAAAAATGTCCAGAAGCCGTGTGTGAACGGACTAACCACACTGACACGCTTTCCTTTTTTTATGATTTCCCGCGCACCAATTTCGGTGAAACTGTCGATGGTTTTCAGATGTTCCGATATGCTGTTGAAGGAGTAGTGGAGAATATCGCCATTTAGTTTGACAATATGATTCCCCTCGACCTCGACACGGTCATGCGGATTCACCCCACCCCAACGGGCTGAGGAGCGGTTAAACAGGCGTATCTTTAAATCGGGGTACCAACAATGATTCAACCACCGATAGACGTAAAACGTCCTGCGCGCCATTTTGTAGGCATCCGCGTCAGTCAATTTGTCCTTGATAGCAAGGACGGCGGATTGTAATTCTTCGTCAAGCCGCTCATCGCAGTCGAGACTCAGAATCCAGTCGTGACTGGCCTTACTAACCGCCAGATTCTTCTGCTCGACATGGCCAAGAAATTCCTGTTGAAAAATTTTATCAGTGTAGCGCGCGACAATGTCACGGGTACGGTCAGTACTCAGCGAATCGACAACAACGATTTCATCAGCCACCGGCTGTAAACTCCGCAGGCAGTCTTCGATCTTGGCTTCTTCGTTGAAGGAAATTATGCAGGCGCTGATTTTGGGCATCAGTGGTTCACCATAAGTTCGTTAAGCGCATCATCTACCCGATCTACTGAAATTTGCTTGAGACAGTTGGTGTGCCCAAGGGGACAGTGTCGCTTAAAACACGGACTGCAATCCAATCCTTCATAAAGCACGGTAGCTTGTTTGGAAAGCGGCGGCGTATAGTCAGGCGTTGAAGATCCATACATTGCGACCACCGGTACTCCCACCGCTGCGGCCACATGCATAAGTCCGGAATCATTTGTCGCCACCGCCTGTGTACACGACAGCAGATCCACAGCATCTTCGAGGCGTGTTTTGCCACACAGATTGCTTACCACTGTACCGCTTCGACCTGCGATTTCTTCGGCTGTCGGCCGATCCCGCTCGGAGCCGAAAATCCACACCTGCCGTCCTCGGGAATTCTGCCGAGCCGCAAGCTCGGTAAAATAGTCTACCGGCCATTGTTTCGCAGGGCCGTATTCAGCACCCGGTAGAAAACCAATCACTGGAGCTTTGTTGTGCAAGCCAAGCTGGTCTCTCAACCGTTGTGCGTTTATCGGCTTGGTTTGCAATTCAGGCAGGAAAATCTTCGGCGGCTGATCGGCCATCGCCGCCTCGCCCAGTGCGACATAACGCTGTACAGTCTGGCGTAACACGCTTCTATCCAGTGACCGCATATCATTGATAATGCCGTATCGGTGTTCACCACGATAGCCGGTGCGTACTGGAATTCCGGCAACAAACGGGATGAAGGCCGCCTTCAAAGATCGGGGAACAATGATGGCCTGGTCATAGTGCTGCGCATTCAGCCGCCGACCAAGACGCCAGCGGGCTGCCAGTCCAAGTCGACCATGTCCTACCGGCAAGTTAACGGCGGTATGAATTTCCGGCATTCTGGCTAACAACGGCTCCGACCAGGACGGCGCGAGTACATCAATTTCGACTTCAGGGTGACGGTGTTTCAGGGTCTTGAACAAACTCTGGGCCATGACCATATCGCCAACCCAGGCAGGTCCAATAACGAGAACGCGACGCAGTTTGTCGGGTAAATCAGAAATCGGGTGGACTCCCTACGGCTGAGAAATGGCAGGTTCGGAAACATCTCTCCGAATTATCGTAAGGTGATCTTCCTTCGCACCTAGTTCCTCGAACCTCGTCACTGCTTTTTATGCAGCCATTCCATATAAGCCTGCACGCCTTGCTCGACTGACAGGAAAGGTGCGTCATAGCCTGCGGCACGAACTGAGGACATGTCCGCCTCAGTGAAGCTTTGGTAGCGTCCCTTGAGGTGGTCCGGAAACGGAACATAGTCGATGGAACCTTTGCCATGATAGTTAATCACAGCGCGGGCGACGTCATTGAAAGGCTGACTACGCCCGGTACCCAGGTTGAAAATGCCGGACTTGTCCGGGTGATCATAGAACCACAGGTTGACCGCCACCGTGTCACCGACATAAACAAAATCCCGTCGCTGTTCACCATTGTCATAACCGTCCGTGCCTTCGAACAAGCGAACCTTGCCGTCTTCATGGATCTGGTTGTTATGGTGAAACGCGACACTGGCCATGGAGCCTTTATGTTGCTCCCGTGGGCCGTACACATTGAAATAGCGAAAACCTACAATCTGCGTATCTGCCGTGGGTAATATGCGCCGGACATACTGATCGAATTGAAATTTCGAGTAGGCGTACATATTCAATGGCTGCTCATGCTCACGAGACTCGTTAAACACAGGCCCCGCTCCATACACAGACGCCGATGAGGCATACAAATAGGCCGCCTTGTTTTCCAGACAGTAGTGCAACAGCACCTTGGAGTATTCGTAATTGTTGCGCATCATGAACCGGCCATCCCACTCCGTGGTCGCCGAACAGGCGCCTTCATGAAAAATGGCTTCGACCTTGCCAAGGTCCCGGCCAGCTTTTATGGCTTCGATAAAGTCATCCTTGTCCATGTAGTCGGCGATTTCACAATCGGCGAGGTTCAACATCTTCACGCCATTGCTCAGGTTATCAACAACCAGGATGTCATCGACACCCCGCTCGTTAAGCCCCTTGACTATATTGCTGCCGATAAAACCGGCACCACCGGTAACAATAATCATCGATATGGTTTCCTGAATGGGTTCATGTTTCGAGAACCTTTTTAATAATGTCGCTGGTGGAATGCCCTTCGATGTAATCCAACACCTTCACATCTCCACCGTTATCCAACACACACTGGCCGCCTGCAATCTGGTCCGGGCGATAATCGCCGCCCTTGACCAATACATCCGGAGCGACCTTGCAAATGAGCCGCTCGGGCGTATCCTCAGTGAACGGCACAACCCAGTCGACACACTCCAGCGCCGCCATTACGGCCATGCGCCGTTCAACACTGTTGATCGGCCGTGATTCACCCTTAAGACGTCGCACCGAATAATCGTCGTTTATTGCCACCAACATTCGATTTCCCAACAACGCCGCCTGTTGCAAATAGCTCACGTGCCCCGGATGTAGAATATCAAAACAACCGTTGGTCATAACAACACGTTCCCCCTGTGCCTGAGCATCGCGCACCGCCTGGGTCACCGCATCTTCCGTCATCACACCGCGCTCGAGAATCTGTTCATCACGCAACGCGTGTTGCAGCTCTGCGACGCTGGCCGTCGCCGTACCCAGCTTGCTGACCACGACGCCGGCTGCCAGGTTGGACAAGGCCGTCGCTTCAGCCAGGGACTCACCAGCGGCTATTGCCGCGGCCAAAACCGAAATAACGGTATCACCCGCACCGGTAACATCAAACACCTCGCGAGCGCGGGTAGGTAGATGCAGGGGAGGCTGATCTTTTTGCAGCAGGGTCATGCCTCGCTCGCTGCGCGTTACCAACAACGCGTCCAGTTCCATGTCTTTGATCAGCGCCTGGCCCTTTTCCACCACATCCTCATCCGTAGTGCACGGACCAACGACGGCTTCGAATTCCGTCATGTTTGGCGTGATCAGTGTTGCGCCGCGATAACGTTCAAAGTCAGTACCTTTGGGATCGATCAGTACCGGCACCCCTGTTTGGCGGGCGGCTTTGACAAACGCCTGCAGATCACGCAGCGTGCCTTTACCATAGTCGGATAACACCACGGCTCCGGCCTCGGGCAGATTCTGCGCAAACTGAGTGAACACATGTGCCGCGTCGGAAGCTGCAAAGCCGTCCTCAAAATCAAGCCGGATAAGTTGTTGGTGGCGGCTGATAACACGCAGCTTGGTAACCGTGGCTTTGTCCAGCAAGCGCACGAAACGGCAGTCGACATTGGCCGCCGACAGAATATCCAACAATGCGTCACAAGTGTCATCAGCACCGGTCAGACCCACCACAATCGCGCGTCCGTCCAACGCCGCGACGTTAAGCGCGACGTTTCCAGCGCCACCAGCACGTTCTTCCACCTCGCCAACCCGCACTACGGGCACCGGTGCTTCGGGTGAAATGCGCGAGGTATCGCCGTGCCAGTAGCGATCCAACATCACATCGCCCACCACCAATACACGGGAAGAGGAAAAATCAGGGATCTGCAGTTTCATAACAAGGTGATATTCAGACGGTCACCGTGCCGTTCGCGGAAGCGGTGATCGCGCAAGCGGCTTAGTCCACGAGTGCATAATCTGCGCCGCAATACGGGCATTTTGCCTGGCCCGTCTTTTCGACTTCAAGATAAACACGCGGATGGGAATTCCACAAACTCATGCCGTCCATTGGACAGTGTAACGGCAGGTCCGCCCGAGTGACTTGGTAGCGGTTTTCGGCGTTTGGCGTTATCGGTTTCGCTGTCGAGGCGGCGTTTTGCTTGGCCATGCTTCACTCCATCATTGGTTTTCAGGCATTGCTTCCGGTGGCCATTCTCACCGGGACAACGGCAATTCAGCCCGCGTTATTTTACCAGCGTCAGCCAGTCGGTATATTCATCCAGGCGCCCGTGCACCAGATCGAAATAGCGTGCTTGCAGTTGCTCGGTGATTGGGCCTCGCCCGCCAGCACCGATTTTACGGCCATCCAGTTCCCGTACCGGGGTCACTTCCGCGGCTGTACCGGTGAAAAAAACCTCGTCAGCGACATACACTTCGTCGCGGGTGATGCGCTTTTCACAAACATCAATACCGAGATCGTCAGCCAAACTCAGCACGGTGTCCCGGGTAATCCCCTCCAGCGCCGAGGTGAGTTCCGGCGTGTAAATCACGCCATCACGCACCACAAAAATGTTCTCGCCGCTGCCCTCGGCAACGTAACCATCAACATCCAACAGCAACGCCTCATCATAGCCGTCACGCAGCGCCTCCTGCAGCGCCAGCATGGAATTGATGTAGTGGCCGTTGGCCTTGGCCTTGCACATCGTAATGTTGACATGATGACGCGTAAACGACGAGGTCTTGATGCGGATACCGTTCTCCATGCCGTCGGCACCCAAATACGCACCCCATTCCCAGGCTGCGACAATGGTGTGCACCTTGAGATTATCAGCCCGCAAGCCCATGCCTTCAGCACCGTAAAAACACATCGGTCGCAGGTAGGCCGTTTCGAGATTGTTCTCGCGCACCACGGCTTTTTGCGCCTCATTAATAGCGGCCTTATCAAACGGCATATCCATACCCATGATATGGGCTGAGCCGAACAGCCGATCGGTATGCGCTTCAAGACGGAAAATCGCCGTGCCGGCGTCGGTCTTGTAGGCACGTACGCCTTCAAACACGCCCATGCCGTAATGCAGTGTGTGGGTCAATACGTGCACCTGCGCTTCGCGCCAGGGCACCATGTTGCCGTCAAACCAAATGAAGCCGTCGCGGTCTGCCATCGACGTCATAAATCCTGCTCCTGCCTATTACTGAATTAAAAAACCAAATTTGTATTGCTACTCGGCGGTGGGCACCATCCACGTGTTCCACAGGTCAATTACCTGTCCGGCCAACTCTGCATGTTCCGAACGTGCCACAATACCGGGCTGCGCCTGCAAAGTCAGACGATGCAATCGGTTGCGGAAGGTGCGGTAAGCCTCGCTTAACAGCGCCGTATCGTCCTCGGGCATCAATCCAGCCCGGGAAAACGCCGCCAGGAGGCGAATGTTGTCGGTGAAGTCCAGTAACTCCGGATGGTCAGCCGCCCATGCCAACACACCATATTGCACCATAAATTCGATGTCGGCGATAGCACCCCGATCCTGCTTGAGGTCAAACTCGTCGGTCTTGCTCTTGCAGTTCGCCTCGCGCATCCGCTCACGCATTTTTACGACTTCCTGCTGCACGGCTTCCGCGTCTCGCCGCTGCCCGAGAACGGTTCGGCGGATAATATCAAAGCGCTCCGCCACCGCCGGATCCCCGCAGACCACGCGTGCCCGCACCAGTGCCTGATGTTCCCAAATCCAGGCTTTTTCGGTTTGATAGGCATCAAAGGCACGCAGGCTGCTAACCAGCATGCCGCTGGAACCGTTGGGCCGCAGGCGCATATCCACTTCATAAAGCTCACCAGCCGGCGTGCGTGCGGTCAGGATATGAATGATGCGCTGGCCCAAACGGGCAAAAAATACCGGCAGGGCAACCGGATTTTCGCCATCGGTCTCCGCCAAATCATCCTCACCGCCGTGCAAGAACACCAGATCCAGATCCGAACCGTAGCCAAGCTCCAGCCCGCCAAGCTTGCCGTAGGCGACAATAGCAAATCCAGTATCACACTGACCATCGGCGGCAGTGCAAACCGGGCGTCCGTAGCGTTCGATCATATGCAGCCAGGCCTGACGCAGGACATCCTCCAGCGCCACCTCCGCAATCCAGGTGAGCTGATCGCTGACTTTCATAACCGGCAGCGCACCGACGAGATCCGCCGCCGCCACCCGTAACACATTAGTCAATTTGAAATGCCGCAGCCGATCCATCGCCTGCCCCTCATCCGCGTCCGCGGGTAAGGCGGCAATGCGCTGCCTCAAATCCTGCTGTAGCTGTTCCCGCGGGGCGGGCGCATACAGACTGCGCGGGTCAAGCAATTCATCGAGCAACATAGGCTGTTGCGCCAGGTAGTCGGCGATCCACGGACTGCCCGCACACAATCGTACCAACTGTGAAAGCGCCATAGGATTTTCCACCAGCAGCGCCAGGTACACACTGCGTTGACCAATGGATTCCAGAACTTTCAGTACGCGTAACAGGCTGGCATCAGCACTGTCGGTGGCTGTCGCCGCACCCAGCGCCAACGGTATCAGGGTATCCAGGCGACCCCGACCACGCGCACTGAGACTGCGGGTATTGCGGCTGTCACGCAACAGCTTTAGGCGACGCAACAATTCGGCTGGGTCGAAGTAACCCGCGGCACCTAGTATTTGCAGCGCTTGCGCATCGTCCACGCTGCCGGCCCAGACCGTTCCGAGATCACCGCCCTGCCCCGCCGGATGCTCGGTCTGCGGCGCTTCAAAGATCTGTTCAAAGTGCGCATGCACATGCTGGCGATGCCGCGCCAGCTCCTCTGCAAACACTTCCCAGTCAGTAAAACCCATTGCAAATGCGAGCCGAATGCAGGCGATCGGTTCGGAAGGCAATGTATGAGTCTGCTGATCGGCCCACTCCTGCAGACGATGTTCAACGTTGCGCAAGAAAACATACGCGACACTTAGTTCGTCGACCACAAAACGTGGTAGATAGTCTTTTTCAGTAAGCTGTTCGAGCACACGCAACAAACGGCGCTCCTGTAACTGTGGATCTGCACCACCGCGTAACAACTGGAACGCCTGTGCGATAAATTCGATTTCACGTATGCCGCCGGGCCCGAGCTTGACGTTGTTGTCCAGACCCTTGCGTTGAACTTCCTTGACGATAAGCGCCTTCATTTCACGCAGCGATTCAAACGCACCAAAGTCGACATAGCGACGGTAGACAAACGGCTTGAGCAGCTGCATCAAATGCACACCGGTATCGGCTTCACCCGCCACTACCCGTGCTTTGATGAACGCATAGCGTTCCCACTCACGACCGTGCGCCTGGTAGTAATGTTCCATGGCATCGAAACCGGTCACCAGGGGCCCGCTGTCGCCAAACGGCCGCAAACGCATATCAACCCGAAACACGAAACCGTCCGCCGTAGCCTGATCCAAACATTGAATCAATTCACGTCCCAGACGGGAAAAAAATTCACCGTGACTGACAGCATTGCGGGCACCACTGGACTCCACTTGAGTCTCGCCCGCCTCCGGATAGGCAAAAATCAGATCAATGTCCGACGAAAAATTAAGCTCACCCGCTCCGAGTTTGCCCATGCCGATCACCACCAACTGCTGCGGCACACCGTCGGCATTGCAGGGTTCACCGAGCTCCTGGCACAGGCGTGGATGCAGCCAGGCAAGACTGGCTCGTATGCACGCTTCGGCCAGCAAAGAAAGATCGCGGGTTGTCTCTTCCAGATCCGACCACCCGGTAATATCGCGCCAGGCAATACGCACCATCTCACGGCGACGTACACGCCGCAGGAGCTGCATGAGTTCCGGCTGGCTGCTAACGTTAGCGACCAACGACGTTAATGTGTTGCCATAGTGATCTTCCGCGTAGGCACGTTCAAGATCGCCACTGCCCGCTAACTCGATAAACATCGTCGGATTGCGTACACAACTGAGGGCGATAAAGTCACTGACCGCCCACACTTGCGGCAGATTCTCAGCGATATCGCCACTAATCATGGCAAGATCACCGGGATCCACCGCCGCCACAAAATCCTGCCAGCGTGGGCTCACAGTTTCCTGCAACGATTCTGGTAGAGAAGTAAAACTCTTGGCGGGAAAATCATTCATGGCCGCTATCATAAACGCCAAAGGGCCGGGGGACGAGTAACGAGTGACGAGGAAGAGTGTTGCACGACAGAGGACACGGTGTGCACAGAGAAAAATTCTTTAATAAATTCAACTCAATTCGTCATTCCGGGCGGAGCGTAGCAGAGACCCGGAATCCAGCGCTGTAAATTAAGTAAAAGACTGGATTCCGGCTTTCGCCGGAATGACGTGTTAGGTTTCCCGGCGGAACTTTTTCTCCGTGTCCTCTGTCGTGCAACGCTCTTCCTCGTCACTAGAACCTCGTTACTCGTCCCTTTACTTATATGGTGCCGATTCCGGCAGGTCAGGCGAACCGCGGAAGCGCTTGTAACCCCAGACATACTGCTCCGGCAAACTACGAACAAGTACCTCGATTTGATGGTTGAGCTGCCGCGCCACGTTTTCCACCGTCGCCTCGCCCTGCAGGGGTGGATTTTCGTGGAAGTGAATATGAAATCCCTCACCCCCGGACAGGCGCTCGGCAAACACATAGACCACCGGCGCGCCGGTACGCAGCACCAGGCTGGGGACCAATAAATTGGTATCTGCGGAAACCCCGAAAAAGGGCGTAAACACACCGGCGCCTTGCTCGTCCGTGACCTGGTCCGGCAAAACACCTACGGCGCCGCCCTGTTTGAGTGTCTTGAATAGCTGTCGCACACCGCTGGTGTCAGTAGGCACCACGGTTCCACCCAGACGCACCCGTGCCTGAAACACTAAATCGCTCAGCATCTTGAGCGGCTTGCCCATAACGACAAAGTGAAAGTTGGAGCCGAGATAGGGCCCCAGAAACTCCCAGGAGCCGAGATGCGGGGAAGCGAATATCACACCTTTTTTTTGTGCCAGCGCCGCGTCAACAATCTCCTGACCGCTGACCTGTTTCACCAGCGCCAGGACTTTTTCCGCGGGCCACAACCAGCAGGCACCCACTTCAGTGCCACCCTTGGCAGATTGCATCAAGGACTGCCGGGCCAGGCGTTTACGTTGCACCTCCGTCAGCTCCGGAAAACACAACGACAGATTAAACTCTGTCACCTCACGGCTGCGGTTCGGCACCTGCGACAAAATCCAGCCCAGCGCACTACCCAGACGGTGCGCAACACTCAGCGGTAACCAGCTCAGCAGGCGTAACAACGCGTGCGCGAATGGAGTACGAAAACGATCTTTGCGGCGTGGGGACATGAGTTATCCGCGAGGCAAGACTCTTTCGGCAACACGACTGCAGGGATGCAGGAGGTACGAGTCCAGGGATGGACGAGGTAGAGTGCTGTCGGGAACAGGCACCGAGAGCAACACAGGGCGCAGATGCCGAGGGACGAGGCACAGGGATGTGCCTGTGTCGCGTAGGCCATGGATGGCCGAGAGCGACTGCTGCCGTGAAGCCTACAGGGGTGAGTTTCGGTGCTCCCGAAACGAACGGGCGCACAGGGAAGTGCGCCCTGGACTTTCTTTACGGAGCTGGATGCGGAGCAAAGAAAGTATTTACGGTGTGTCTTGTTACAGGGAACTGGAGAACTGAACCTCAACAAGAGAACTTAGTACCGACAACATTGTCACTTTTTCGAAACGGTTGTTTCGCTTGTTGTGAATAGCGCGTAATTTTAAAGTTACCACATAAAAAAGCCCCGCCGTTTCCGGCGGGGCTTTTTGGGTTCTTACAAGTGGGAAACCTCAGGCTTAATCCCGAGGGCTCCAGGCAGCGTTACATCATGCCGCCCATACCACCCATTCCGCCCATGCCACCCATGTCCGGTGCAGCCATTCCGCCCTTATCTTCATCAGGCAGTTCGGCCACCATGGCTTCGGTGGTAATCATCAGACCGGCAACCGATGCAGCGTTTTGCAGCGCCGTACGGGTGACCTTGGTTGGATCGAGAATACCCATCTCAACCATGTCGCCGTACTCGTCCGTAGCGGCATTGAAACCGAAGTTGCCCTTACCTTCAGCAACCTTGTTCAACACAACCGAGGCTTCACCACCGGAGTTACTGACGATCTGACGCAACGGCTCTTCCATGGCGCGACGAGCGATATCAATACCGACGTCCTGGTCATGGTTGTCGCCTTTCAGCTTGCCCAGGTTCGCTTCGGCGCGCACCAGCGCAACACCGCCACCGGCAACCACACCTTCTTCGACAGCAGCACGGGTTGCGTGCAGAGCATCTTCAACGCGGGCCTTTTTCTCTTTCATTTCCACTTCCGTGGCAGCACCCACCTTGATGACAGCAACACCGCCGGCCAGCTTGGCGACGCGTTCCTGCAACTTCTCACGATCGTAGTCGGAACTGGCTTCCTCGATCTGCGAACGGATCTGATTGACTCTGTCCTCGATCTCGTTGGACTTGCCTGCACCATCAATAACGGTGGTCTCTTCCTTGGTGACAATGATCTTCTTCGCTGTACCCAAATCGTCCAGGCTGGCTTTCTCAAGTGACAGACCGACTTCTTCGGAAATCACGGTACCACCGGTAAGAATAGCGATGTCCTGCAGCATGGCCTTACGGCGATCACCAAAGCCCGGCGCCTTAACCGCGGCGACCTTAACGATGCCACGAATGTTGTTGACTACCAACGTAGCCAGCGCTTCACCTTCGACATCTTCGGCGACGATCAAAAGCGGCTTGCCTGCTTTGGCAACAGCTTCCAGTACCGGCAGCAGGTCACGGATATTGGAAACCTTCTTGTCGTGGATAAGCACAAACGGATCTTCCAGATCGGCCGTCATATTCTGCTGGTTGTTAACAAAATACGGCGACAGGTAACCGCGGTCGAACTGCATGCCTTCAACAACATCCAGTTCGTTTTCCAGACCACTGCCTTCCTCAACCGTGATGACGCCTTCTTTACCGACTTTTTCCATCGCATCAGCGATGATGTTGCCGATTGAATCGTCGGAGTTGGCAGAGATGGTACCGACCTGGGCGATCGCCTTGTTGTCGGAGCATGGGTTGGATGATTTTTGCAGAGCTTCAACCGCTGCACTCACAGCCTTGTCGACACCGCGCTTAAGATCCATGGGGTTCATGCCGGCAGCAACGGCCTTCATACCTTCGGTCAGAATGCATTGCGCCAGTACGGTTGCCGTGGTGGTACCGTCACCGGCCACGTCAGAAGTCTGTGAAGAAACTTCCTTAACCATCTGTGCGCCCATGTTCTCGAACTTGTCTTCGAGTTCGATTTCCTTCGCCACGGATACGCCGTCCTTGGTGATGGTCGGTGCGCCAAAGCTCTTGTCTAATACGACGTTACGACCCTTGGGGCCCAGCGTGACTTTCACCGCGTTGGCAAGCGTGTTTACCCCGCCCAACATACGCTGGCGCGCGGAGTCTCCAAATTTCACTTCTTTTGCAGTCATGAGTTCTTACCTCGAAAAAATTGTTAATCGTTCACGGGGAGTGGGCGCCGAATCAGGCTTCAACCACACCCATGATGTCCTCTTCGCGCATTACCAGCAGCTCTTCGCCCTCAACTTTGACTTCAGTGCCGGAGTACTTGCCAAACAACACCTTATCGCCGGCTTTCACATCCAATGGACGCACATCGCCGCTTTCAAGCAGCTTGCCATTGCCAATGGCGACAATTTCGCCCTGCGCAGGTTTTTCGGTTGCCGAATCGGGAATTACGATGCCACCAGCCGAGGTACGCTCCTCTTCCATGCGGCGGACAATGACGCGGTCATGTAACGGTCGGATCTTCATGCTTTTCTCTCCCAGAAAAATCCAAAAATTTCAGTAAATTAAGCCGGTTACCCAAGGATACCGGCCGGTTATATTGAGACAAAAAATTAGCACTCGTCTCGAATGAGTGCTAATAATAGCGATCGGCCGCAAACTGTCAAGCCAACTAGGAAAAATTACTGTGTAGGGGGAGAAATCAGTCGGGTCGGCGGCGCGGGTTAGCGGTCGTCGTCTTGCCAGTATTCGCCTTCCAGAGTACGCGGACCGCTTTTTTGCTGACCCGCACCACCCGTTGGGCCACCGGGCGGTCCGCCGGTCGCATGCAGTAGCCCGGCCTTAATCAGACCCAGCACCAGCCGGTGCCGCAACGGCGGAACCAGCAACAGAAAGCCGACCGCGTCGGTGAAAAACCCGGGCGTCAGCAGCAACGCACCGGCCACCAGCAGCAGCACACCTTCGAGCATTTCCACGGCCGGTAACTCACCGCGTTCCAGGCTCCGACGCACGCGCATCAGCGTGGTCATACCCTGCCAGCGCAGCAGGCCAGCCCCCGCGACCGCGGTACCCACGACCAACGCCACCGTCGGCCAGGCGCCAATCACGCCGCCAATTTTGATCAGCAGGTAAATCTCAACCAGGGGAACAGCCAAAAACAAGATGAGTAGAACCGGATATACGCGCATGGCGACACGGTACCGGAGTTAACCGGGCAAATAAAGCCAAGGCAGTCGTTGTGTCCCGCATACAATCCACTGGATTCCGGCCTACGCCGGAATGACGAGTGGTGATGTGGACTGCCGTCAACGGGAATGGCACCTGTCACGTCACACCGGCGAAGGCCGGTGTCCACAAACGAGCCGCTGGATTCCGGCCTACGCCGGAATGACGAGTGGTGATGTGGACTGCCGTCAACGGGAATGGCACCTGTCACGTCACACCGGCGAAGGCCGGTGCCCACAAACGAGCCGTTGGATTCCGGCGTTCGCCGGAATGACGGTATGCACGGTGCCGGGAACAAGGTTCCTGACCGCACTCGCTTTGCCAATACCGTGGTCGTCGGCTATGGTGTGCGTCATGTCCCGGACCTCCGATTCTGCCCACCGGATCGTGCTGTGCACCTGCCCGGATACGGCCGCAGCGGAAACCGTCGCCGAAGGCCTGTTAGAGCAAAAATTGGCGGCCTGTGTGAATATCGTTCCCGGACTGGTCTCACTCTATATATGGAAAGGTGACCTGGTACGAGACAGTGAGTGCCTACTATTGATAAAAACGAGGGCTGATGTCCTTGCCACCCTGGAAGAGGCCGTCTGCCGGCTGCATCCCTACGAACTTCCGGAAATTGTGGCTGTCCCTATTACGGATGGGCTAACCGGCTATTTGAACTGGATCGACGAAACACTGGATAACTAACGATGAAAAAGTTTTACCCCCTGCTTGTTGCTGCCCTGTTGCTGAGCCCCGTATCAGCGCTGGCGCAGGACGAACTACTCGAGCCGGAAAAGGCCTTCCGCTACTCTACCAGCAGCCCGGATGCGAATACTGTTCGTTTGCAATACGACATCGCCGACGGTTACTACATGTACCGCGAGCGGTTCAAATTCAGCACGAACACTCCCGGAGTCACGCTCGGCACGCCGCGCTTTCCCCAGGGCAAACTCAAAGACGACCCCTACTTCGGCAAGATCGAAATCTACAAACATCAGGTTGTGGTGGATATCCCCGTCAACCGCGCCGATCCATCTGTTGGCAAATTCAATCTGACGGCGAAATCGCAAGGTTGTAACGAGCCCATGGGGGTGTGTTACCCGCCGCTAACCAATGCAGGCATGATCACTTTGGCGGCTGCCAGTTCCTCAGCGGATGCCGGCGCAACGGGCGGTGTTGCCGCATTGGGATCACTCAGCGAACAACTTGGGCTCGGCAGTGCCCAGGAAAATGAAATTCTTGATCCGGACGAGGCCTTCAAGCTCAAGGTCGAGGTCGTCGACGGCAACACGATCCTCGCATTGTGGAAAATTGCCGAAGGCCATTACCTGTATCGCGACAAATTCAAGGCCACGATTGAAGCCGGCGACGGCATCAGCGTTGCCCGGGTTGATGTACCGCCGGGTGAAATTAAAAGTGATCCCACCTTTGGCGACGTCGCGGTTTTTCATGATGCGGCCGAAGCCCGCGCCATACTCGCGCGCGCCAATACCGGCCCGCAAACGGTCACACTAAAATTCGGCTACCAGGGTTGTTCGGAAATCGCAGGTATTTGCTACCCACCACAAACAAAGGCCTTTACCGTAAATCTTCCGGTCGGCTCTGCAGGCGCACCCGCTGCCGCAGCAGACGCGAAACCAACCACGCTTGCGCCGCCCTCTCAGGCAGCAACGAGCAGCGAACCGCTGTCCGAACAAGACAGCATTGCTGAGTCGCTCAAGTCCGGCAATACCACCATCATCATTCTGAGTTTCCTCGGCTTCGGTTTGTTGCTGGCGTTTACGCCGTGTGTATTCCCAATGATTCCGATCCTGTCCAGCATCATCGTTGGTCAGGGTGAAAATCTAACTACGCGCAAAGCGTTTCTTATGTCGGTCACCTACGTGCTCGCTATGGCGGTGACTTACACCGCCGCCGGTGTGTTTGCCGGATTGTTTGGCCAGAACTTGCAGGCGGCATTTCAGAATCCGTGGATCCTGTGGACCTTCGCTGGCGTATTTGTGTTGTTGTCGTTTTCGATGTTCGGTTTTTACAATTTGCAGCTACCCGCCAGTTGGCAGAGTAAACTTACCGAGGTCAGTAACCGCCAGGAAGGCGGCACGCTGCTCGGTGTTGCCATAATGGGCTTTTTGTCGGCGCTGATTGTCGGCCCGTGTGTCGCGGCACCCTTGGCCGGCGCGCTTATCTACATCGGCCAGACCGGCGATCCCTGGCTGGGTGGTGCGGCACTGTTCGCGCTATCGCTGGGCATGGGTTTGCCGCTGATCGCGATTGGCACCTCGGCCGGCAAGTTGCTGCCCAAAGCCGGTGGCTGGATGGACTCAATAAAAGCCGTGTTCGGTGTGATGTTGCTGGCCGTGGCTATCTGGATGTTGGAACGCATTATCCCCGAGTCCGTGACCATGCTGTTGTGGGCCGTCTTGCTCATCGTTTCGGCGATTTACATGGGTGCGCTTGAACCGGTCAAGGAAGGTGCTTCCGGCTGGTACAAACTCTGGAAAGGAGTGGGTCTGATCCTGCTGATTTACGGCGCACTGCTTGTTGTTGGCGCGTCCGCTGGAGGTAAAGACTACATGCGGCCCTTACACGGTGTCTTCGCCGGCGGTGGGCAACAACAAGCCGCAGCCCACCTGCAATTCAAACGTATTAAAAGTGCGGAAGATCTGCAGCGCGAAGTCACCGCGGCCAGTGCCGCCGGTAAACACGTTATGCTCGACTTCTATGCCGACTGGTGTACCTATTGTAAAGACTACGAAAAGTATGTCTTCACCGATGCAAACGTACAACAGGCGCTTGACGATGTTGTGTTACTGCAAGCCGATGTGACAGCCAACGACGAAGTTGATATGAAACTTTTAAAAGCAGTCAGCGTCACCGCTCCGCCGGCCATTCTTTTCTTTGACAAACAAGGTAAAGAGATGCGCGGTTACCGTCTGGTGGGTTCGATGGATGCCAATGGTTTTCTAGCTCATATCAACAAGGCACTGAAGTAATAATGAAAAAACCGGTTGTTGTTTTATTGCTGGTGGTTGTGGCGCTGGCCGCAGCCGGCGGCGGCGTTTATCTACAGCGTCACCTGGCCAAATCCTCGGCACCGCCGCCGGCTTACAGCCCGGCGGTGGGAATCGGCGCCGGCCAAAGCCGAAACGCGGTCACCAGCAATGTAACCAACCAACAACGCCCGGACTTTACGCTCGCAGACGTTAGCGGCAAGCAACGTCACGCCAAGGAGTGGGATGGTCAGGTGGTGATGGTGAATTTCTGGGCTTCCTGGTGCCCACCCTGCGTAGAGGAAATGCCGGCACTTAACGAACTTTATCTTGCCTACCGTGACAAAGGCTTCAGCGTTCTGGGTATCGCACTTGATGCGCATGACGACGTGGAAACGTTTATCGACCCCATGGACATCGACTATCCAATTCTAATCGGCGACGAGCAAGGGCTTACCCTGTCGCAGGCCTATGGCAACCGTCTCGGGCTGTTGCCGTTCAGTGTGTTTGTTGGGCGTGATGGTCGTATCGCGCATGTCCACGCCGGTGAAATCGACTTTGCCGACGCGGAAGCCGTGCTAAAGCCGCTCCTGTAGCCTCAACTCGCCCAGAACGGGTAAGTTTGCAAGGAAAATCGGCAAATTTGCACCGATCTCCCCTGTTCTGGACAAAATTTCCCTCCTCAGGCACACTACGCCCACATGCGTGGGTAGTGGTGACATGATCTGCCGCGATTTCAATATATTCGGCGAGAAAATTCACGAATGTGCAGGCATTTTCGACCTGTTTTCTGACTTTGACCTGAACAACATTTATGGCGACCTTACTGGTTTTACACGGCCCAAATCTGAATATGCTGGGTTCCCGCGAACCCGCACACTACGGCAGCGCGTCCCTGCAAAGCATTAATGATCGCCTGACGGCACTCGCCCGCGACGCTGGCCACGAACTACACGCACAGCAAAGTAACGCCGAACACGAACTGGTCGATTTAATTCAGCAGGCGAAACAAAACAACGTCGACGTTATTATTTTTAATCCGGCTGCTTTTACACACACCAGTGTTGCACTACGTGACGCATTGGCGGCCGTGGAAATTCCGTTTATCGAAATACATTTGTCCAACGTGCACGCGCGTGAACAGTTTCGACACCATTCGTTTTTTTCCGATCTTGCAATCGGTGTGATTAGCGGATTCGGTGCCATTGGCTACGAATTGGCATTGACTGCCGCAATTGCAAAACTGGATAAGCCCTGAACCCAAATTGAACATAGGTGAACCAAGGAACCCGAGCCGACCATGGACATACGCAAAGTAAAAAAACTGATCGAGCTGTTGGAAGAATCCGGCATTGCCGAAATCGAAATTCATGAAGGTGAGGAGTCGGTACGGATTAGTCGGCACTCACAGAACACGGCGCCGATGGCGGCCCAGGTCGCCATGCCGATGCCGGTATCAGCACCGATTGCGCCGGCTCAGGCAGCACCCCCCGCCGCGGAGCCGGTCGCCGAGACGGTTTCAGAAGAAATCGCCGGACACACCGTCACTGCGCCCATGGTCGGCACCTTTTATCGCGCATCTTCACCCGGCGCAAAAGCGTTTGTTGAAATCGGTGACAGTGTGGGTGTCGGTGACACCCTGTGCATTATCGAGGCCATGAAACTGCTCAACCAGATTGAGGCCGACAAGGCCGGTGTGGTCAAGGCCATACTCGGTGAGAACGGCCAACCGGTTGAGTACGGTCAACCCCTGTTTGTCATCGACTGAGCCGCGCTTCACTATGTTTGACAAAATTCTGATCGCCAACCGTGGCGAAATCGCACTGCGTATCCTGCGCGCCTGCCGCGAGCTGGGCATAAAAACCGTTGCCGTCCATTCAGAGGCAGACCGCGACCTGAAACACGTCCGCCTGGCCGATGAATCCGTCTGCATTGGCCCGGCTTCCTCCGCTGAAAGTTACCTCAACACACCGGTATTGATCAGCGCAGCCGAAGTCACCGACGCGGTGGCTATTCATCCGGGTTACGGCTTTCTCTCAGAGAATGCCGACTTCGCCGAGCGTGTCGAAGAAAGTGGTTTTGTGTTCATCGGTCCACGCCCGGACAGCATTCGCACCATGGGCGACAAGGTTGCCGCCATCGAAGCAATGAAAACATCCGGTGTGCCCTGCGTACCGGGGTCCGACGGCCCGTTGGGTAACGACGATGCCGCTAACCAGTCGATGGCCCGCAGTATCGGCTACCCGGTGATCATCAAGGCCGCCGGTGGCGGGGGTGGGCGCGGCATGCGCGTGGTGCACTCGGAAGGATCACTACACAACTCCATTGCCCTGACCCGCGCGGAAGCCGGTGCCGCATTTGGCAACGATACTATTTATATGGAGAAGTTCCTGGAAAACCCGCGGCATATTGAAATCCAGGTGCTGGCCGACGAACACGGCAATGCCATTCATCTGGGTGAACGTGATTGTTCCATGCAACGCCGTCACCAAAAAGTTATTGAGGAGGCACCGGCACCCGGCATTACGCCCGAACAGCGTAAAGGCATCGGTGAGCGTTGTGCCGAGGCCTGCCGTACACTCGGTTATCGCGGTGCGGGCACGTTCGAATTTCTGTATGAAGATGGCGAGTTTTACTTTATAGAAATGAACACGCGCGTACAGGTCGAACACCCGGTTACGGAAATGATCACCGGCGTGGATATCGTCCGCGAACAGATCCGCATTGCGGCCGGGGAACCCCTGGCATACCGGCAGGATGAAATCGAAATCAGTGGTCACGCACTGGAATGTCGAATTAATGCCGAAGACCCCAACAACTTCATGCCCTCACCGGGAACCATCACCGCGTTTCATGCACCCGGTGGACCCGGCGTACGCGTTGATTCGCACATCTATGCCGGTTACATGGTGCCGCCCTATTACGATTCCATGATCGGTAAACTTATTGCACACGGCAATACACGTGAAATCGCATTGGCACGGATGCGCACCGCATTGAACGAAGTGGTGATCGAAGGCATCAAAACCAACATTCCACTGCACCAGGAATTGTTTGCCGATTCGGCGTTTATTGCCGGTGGTACCAACATCCATTATCTCGAAAAGAAACTCGGACTATAAGCCCGAGTTTCCTTTCGCAGTGACGAGGGCCGAGTTACAAGTGGCACATGTTTCAGTTGCGCTAGCGGCTAAACGCTAGAACCTAGTTGCTGATTTTTTATGGCCTGGCTGCAAATTCGTGTGCAAAGCGATCCTGAACATGTCGAGACGATCAGCGAGGCCATGATGGAGGTGGGTGCCAGCGCCGTCACCGTTCAAGATGCCGCTGACCAACCCTTGTATGAACCTCCACCCGGTGCCACCCCACTGTGGCAACACAACACGTTGATCGCCCTTTTCGATGCCGATACCGACGTGAATGCTATTCAGCAACAGTTGCAGACGATGCTGGGGTCGCAACTCATGCAAGGCTGGCATGTCGATCCGCTGGAAGACAAGGATTGGACCCGCGAATGGATGGCGGACTACAAACCCATGCGTTTTGGCCAGCGGCTTTGGATCGTCCCCAGTTGGACAACCCCACCCGATCCCGGCGCGGTGAACATACTGCTGGATCCAGGCCTGGCATTCGGTACCGGTACCCACCCGACCACCGCCATGTGCCTCACCTGGCTGGACGCCCATCCGCCGCAGCAACAAACCGTGCTGGACTACGGCTGCGGCTCCGGCATTCTCGCCATTGCCGCGGCCAAACTTGGCGCGAGCGCGGTCCTGGGCGTGGACAACGACCCACAGGCCTTGCAAGCGACGCGCGATAACGCGGTACGCAACGCCGTCGCGCAGCTCAACGTCTACACCCCGGACACACTGCCCACACAGCAGGTCGACGTACTCCTGGCGAATATCCTGGCGGGCCCCTTGCACGAGCTGGCTGACCGTCTGGCAGCCCTGGTACGTCCCGGTGGCTCGCTCGTACTGTCCGGCATTGTGAGCAACCAGGCCGAGGCGCTGCTGCAATGCTACCGCCAGGCGTTCGAGCTGGACGTCGCCGCCACACAGGACGAATGGGTATGTTTGGCGGGCCGTAGATATTAGAATTGGCAGGCCCGTAATGATTGGAACCCCAACAACGCTGTGAAAAGTACTTACGAGCTGCCTCGTCTTACCCGCTGTCCAAAATGCCAAACCACGTTCCGCGTGAGTAACGAGCAGTTACGGCTCGCCGGTGGCAAAGTGCGTTGTGGTCATTGCGACAGCGTATTCAACGCACTGTTTGCGCTTGTCACCGAGGTGCCCACAATCGGCGAACACGCCCCGGCACGCCCATCCGTCAACGCAGCCCCAACCGAGTCAGACGCCAGTCTGGAAATTCTGACCGAGGAAACGGATCAGACCGGACTTGAACCCGATTCCGATCTCGAGCCTGATCGCAAGACCGACTTCGAACTTGATCTCATACCGGAAACGTTTGAGGTCAAATCAAGCATTGATGCGGAATTCGAATCTGAGGCCCACCACGAAATCGAAGACGCAGATGTACCCGGCGAGCCGTCGGAAACACATGTCGCCGAAGTTGCTAAGTTTGACGAAACATTTAACGCCGAAGAAAAAGGTGACGATGCCGACGCAAGCCGCCTTGGCGACGCCGCCGAGGAGATCGAATACATCGAGTTATCCGCCGGCGATCTCAGAATGGAATCGCCGTTTGATGACGAGGAACCCAAGGACCTCACGGCAGATAGCGAACCCGCGGTGGTACCGGAGCATAAGGTCGCCGTCGACGAGGAATCCATCGAAACCGAAGACGATGATCTTCCCCCGCTGGATACCCGCGCCGCGGAGCAACCCGAATACGACGAATCGATTGAAAATGTTGTCGTTGTCAGCGATGAAGATCGGCAAAAGCTCGAAGAAACCATCCCGTTTGCTATCCGTGATTCCGTGCTGGCGGCGGAAAAACCCGGCATGTCCCGGCGCCTCCTTGCGCTGCTCTCCGTGTTGGCGCTTGTCCTCCTTGGTGCACTGGCGATCCAACTGGCGGTGTTTCGCGGTCTCCAGTTGGGGCAACAGTTTCCCGCGCTACGGCCGTTTTTAGACCAGGTGTGCCACTACGTCGGTTGCAGCTACACCGGTCGACGTGACGTTAAGCAGATCCACTTACTTAATCGCGACATTCGCGGTATCCCCGATCGTGCCGGTGTACTGCTGATTACCGCAACCATGCGTAATGACGCGGCATACCCGCAACCGTTTCCCGATTTTGAAATCGTGCTGTCGGATCTGGCTTCTAATGTTGTCGCTCAACGTCGCTTTCCACCTGCAGAATACCTGGGCGCGCTTGGACGTGAGCAATCACTTATGCAACCGCACACACCCGTGCAAGTGCAACTTGAGGTGCTCGATCCTGGTGCGGATGCAGTTAATTTTGAAATCAACTTTTATTAGAAAATAAATGAAAAAAAAAATTTTTTTTTGTTGCAACCGACAGTTACGTACGATCGGTAAAATTACCGCGATCAACCGATTGACGCGGCCGTCGGAGCGAGTATGATTGACCACCCTGCTGCAAAAGCAGGGCTTAAGAAAAAATATTAAACCATGAAGATCGGCCCATACCAGTTGCCCAACAACCTGATCCTTGCGCCTATGGCGGGTGTTACCGATCGGCCGTTTCGCCAATTGTGTCGCGAAATGGGCGCAGGCATGGCAGTGTCGGAAATGGTGTCGTCCAATTCTTTATTGTGGGGCAGTACCAAAACCCAGCGTCGTGCCAATCATGCCGGGGAAACCGAACCCAAGTCCGTGCAAATCGCCGGCGCTGATCCCGATATGATGGCCGAAGCCGCCAGGCACAATGCCGATCAGGGCGCGCAGATCATCGACATCAACATGGGTTGCCCGGCGAAAAAAATCTGCAATGTCATGGCCGGTTCGGCCCTGTTAAAAGATACTTCGCTGGTGGAGCGCATCCTGTCTTCGGTGGTAAGCGCCGTTGATGTTCCCGTGACCTTGAAGATCCGCACCGGCTGGGATACGGAAAACAGAAACGCCGTTGAGGTTGCACGCATTGCGGAGCAATGTGGCATTCAGGCGCTGGCCATTCATGGCCGTACCCGTGCCTGCGCCTATAAAGGCAACGCCGAGTACGACACCATCGCAGCGGTTAAAACCTCGGTTGGCCTGCCGATAATCGCCAACGGCGATATCACCACACCAGAAAAGGCCCAGCAGGTGCTCAAGCACACCGGCGCTGACGCCGTCATGATTGGCCGTGCGGCACAAGGCCGGCCGTGGATTTTTCGCGAGATTAGTCATTACCTGCAAACCGGCCAAAAGCTCGCCGAACCCGGTCCTGCGGAAGTGCGCCGGATCCTTTTGGGCCACCTGCACAACCTGTATGAATTTTACGGTGAGTTCACCGGCGTGCGCGTGGCACGCAAACACATCAGTTGGTATAGCAAGGGAAATCCACACGGTGCCGCGTTTCGTGACGCTGTCAACCGGGTCGAGACCAGTGAGGAGCAAATTAACATGGTCAACGAATTCTTCGATCGTATCCTGCAACGTACGGAGTTAGCTGCATGAGCGCCAACGTGCTCCACGAAGATGACACTCGGCCACTGCACGTGGTTAAAAAATCCAAGGGTCAACCTCTGAGTGAATGTGTTACCGCAGCCCTGGAAACCTATTTCAGCAATCTAAGCGGTCACCCCCCCGCAGACCTGTACCGCCTGGTAATGGCTGAAGTTGAACACCCGTTATTGGAAGCGGTACTTAAGCATACCGGCGGCAATCAAACGCGTGCGGCCGAAGTCCTCGGTTTAAACCGTGGAACATTACGAAAAAAATTAAAACAATACGGCCTGGGCCAATAATCAAGGATTGTTTTTGCTCCCAACCCGCTTTATTAACACCGCCCGTTTACCGCTTTACAGCCCCGGCTACACAGTAACGCCGTTTTCAACTTGAGGACGGATAGGATCCCGCATATGACTCGAATCACCCGCGCCCTTATCAGCGTATCCGACAAATCCGGCATCGCTGAGTTTGCCCAGCAATTGCAAAACGACTTTGGCGTGGAAATACTCTCCACCGGCGGCACGGCAAAATTGCTGGCGGACAACAACATCCCGGTCACTGAAGTCTCGGACTATACCGGCTTTCCGGAAATGATGGATGGGCGGCTTAAAACCCTGCACCCGAAAATACACGGCGGCCTGCTGGGACGGCGTGGTGTTGACGATGCCGTGATGCAGGAACACCGCATTCCGCCCATTGATCTGGTGGTGGTTAACCTTTACCCGTTCCAGCAGACGATCGCCAAAGCGGATTGCACACTGCATGAGGCTATAGAGAATATCGACATTGGTGGCCCGACCATGTTGCGTGCTGCAGCAAAAAACCATATCGGAGTCGCGGTGGTGGTGGATTCAGCCGACTACGAATCTGTTCTACAGGAAATGCAGCAAAACAATGGCGCACTTGACGGAGCAACACGTTTTCAACTTGCAGTAAAAGCCTTTGAGCACACGGCAAATTACGATGCCGCTGTGTCGAATTATCTGGGTACGTATACGGAGTACGACGGCCGTGTGGAATTCCCGCATACCTACAGCAGTCAGTATGTCAAGGCTCAGGAAATGCGCTACGGTGAAAATCCACACCAGGCGGCGGCATTTTATCTTGAGCCCGGAAACACCGAGGCAAGTACGGCCACCGCGCAGCAACTACAGGGGAAAGCGCTCTCGTATAACAACATCAGCGACACTGACGCTGCCGTGGAATGTGTGAAACAGTTTGCAGATGCGCCGGCGTGCGTCATCGTCAAGCATGCCAACCCCTGCGGTGTTGCCCTCGCGGACACCGTATTCGATGCCTACGATCATGCCTATCAAACCGACCCGGAATCGGCGTTTGGTGGTATTATCGCCTTTAACCAAACACTCGACGCGAAAACCGCCCAGGCCATCGTTGAACGTCAGTTTGTCGAAGTGATTATCGCCCCCGCGGTTAGCGCGGAAGCCGCCACTATGGTCGCGGAAAAAAAGAACGTTCGCCTGCTCGAATGCGGAGAATGGTCGACAACGCCCAAAGCACATTTTGATTTCAAGCGAGTCAATGGCGGTCTGCTTGTGCAGGAAGCTGACCTCGCATTGTATGATGAACTAAAAACCGTCACGGATCGAAAACCAACCGAACAGGAAATGCAGGACCTGCTGTTTACCTGGAAGGTGGCCAAGTTCGTTAAATCCAATGCCATTGTGTACGGCAAAAACAATATGACCATCGGTGTCGGCGCCGGCCAGATGAGCCGCGTTAACTCGGCGCGCATTGCCGCCATCAAGGCCGAGCATGCCGGACTGCAAGTCAAAGGCGCGGTCATGGCCTCGGATGCTTTCTTCCCGTTCCGCGATGGCTTGGATCAAGCCGCCGAAGTCGGTATTACCGCCGTAATTCAGCCCGGTGGCTCCATGCGTGACGAAGAAGTTATCGCCGCCGCCAACGAACACGGTATCGCCATGGTGTTTACCGGCATGCGGCATTTTCGGCATTAACTCACGCGCGGCCTTCATCGCCCGGCAAAATATCCAATGGACTGGTAACCGTAACGCCGGGGGCATTTAAAACGTGGGTGTAAATCATTGTGGTGGACACATCCGCATGGCCCAGCAACTCCTGTACCGTGCGAATGTCGTAGCCCGATTCAAGTAAATGTGTGGCAAATGAGTGTCGCAGAGTATGACTGCTGACCTTTTTGTTCAGGCCCGCTTTCTCAGTTGCAGCTTTGATGTGCTTTTGCAGTACACGCTCATGGACGTGATGGCGTCGAATTGATTTAGTCCGCGGATCTTCTGAAATAGCCGTGGACGGAAAAACATACTGCCATCGAAACTCCTTGGCAGCATTCGGGTACTTCCTTGAAAGCGCATTGGGTAAGTAAACACTCCCCAGGCCTTTTTCAAGATCCTTACCGTGCATTTCGCGTACGGTATCAAGTTGTGCCTGAAGCGCCTCCACAAGTCGCTTTGGCAACGGTACTACCCTATCCTTACCTCCCTGCGCAGGGTCGGGGAGTGATGCTGTACTTTTCCCGGTATGTCAAAGGCGGCGCCATGAGTAACGATCGCATCACACACGTGACGCCAAAGACCGTGACATTCCAATATAAAGACCATCGCGACAACGCACACAAAACACTGACGCTGAAACGCAACCACTTTATGGCGCGGGTATTGTGGCACGTGCCGGAAACCGGGCAACACGCCGTGCGTCATTATGGGTTGTATTCACACCGCAGCCGCACCAAACGCAACCTTTGTCGCCCTCTGTTAGGACAAGGACCGGAGCCCGAGGCCGTAACGCCCTTGGAATGGCAACGCTTTTTGACCGATCTTGGTCAAGGCGATAAGGGCAAATGTTCCCAGTGCGGCCGGCCTTTGCTACGATGTCAGTCAATCGGAGCGACGCG
>CAMYNG010000032.1 GCA_947259765.1 uncultured Ectothiorhodospiraceae bacterium | reverse complement strand
TGAGCGATTTGATGAATTTCCATTTTGTCCTATGAACGTCGATACACTCAAAGAAAAACTGGCTGATATCGATGCAGATATCTTGAGGGATTTTATACTCGACCTCTACCTCCACTATCCGGAGTTGAGCGACAAGATCGAAGCATTGACATTGGCAAATGATCCGGTCGCCCTGTCCAGGGTGCTGCGTAAGCGTATTGCTTCGCTGAAACGAGGGCGGAGGTTTATCGAATATCGGGCGAGTTTTGATTTTGCGCGCGAACAGGAAGCAGTGCTCACTGACATTGAAAGCGGACTACTGGAGCGCTCACCGGAACACGCGTTTGATTTGGTCGATCGGTTCCTGGGGACGGCAGAATCTGTGCTCAACCGTGTCGATGATTCTGGCGGGGCAGTGGGCGAGGTATATCGCCAGTCCGTACTGTTGTGGTTGACGGCGGCGAAAGGCTGGCGGGATGCCAATGTCGACTGGCTCGAGCGGATATATCAGCTGTATCAGCAGAATGATTACGGTGTGCTTGATCCGCTATTGCCAAATGCCAACCTGCTGTTGACGCCGGATCAGCTGAAGCAACTTGCCTGGCGGTACGAAAACGCGTTGCGCAAGGCGTTAAAATCTCCCGAACAAGAAGACAAGCTCAATCTCGCGGCCTTGCGTAGCGGCGTGGCATTAGGACAGATAGCCGATGCCTTGCGTGATCCTGCCTTATACGAGCGATCGGTATTGATACATTCGTCACAGCCAAACAATCTGCAAATGAAATCGATTTGTGAAAAGTATTTGCGGTATGAGCAGCCAGAGGCGGCAATGCGTTATCTGAACCAGGCATGGGAGAGCCGTTTTGAGCATGATCGTCTGGAATTGCTGGATCAGGTCTGTGTGCAAACGGGCGACCGGCAACAGCTTAAAGTGATTCGTTCCCGGCTGTTTCAGAGCGAGCAGAGCTACGCCAGTTTCACGCGATACCTGGAGGTCCTGGACGAGGACGAGAAAGAGAAAGCGTGTGGCTCGGCAATCAAACAAGCCGAAAAGGGTGGCGACATCTTACGCAGCGCCGATCTGTTATTAAACCTGAGCCAGACGGAGCGAGCCCAGGCCCTGGTTTTAGCACGGCATCAGGAGTTGGCGGAGTGTTTTTATGACAGTCTGCTGAGGCTGGCCAAGGCGTTTGAAAAAGCGGAGTGCAATCTGGCGGCCACGGCGTGTTACCGCGCCTTGTTGCTGGATATCCTGGCACAGGCGCGTAGCAAGGCGTACGGCCATGGTGCGAGATATTTCAAAAAGCTGGAAGCGTTGGCGGAGCACATCAAGGCGTATAAACCTTTGCCGGCCCATCACGCCTTCGTGCAGCAGCTACAGTCGGATCATGGGCGAAAAAAAAGTTTTTGGGCACGACTGGAGTCCTGATGTGCCGAAGCCTTCAGAACAGCATGGAAGGGGGGCTCGAGACTATCGGAGAGGATCAGCAACAATTTTTGAACATTGTATTATTCATGGTATTGCTACCTACACCAACAAGTAAGCCATTGATAGTAGATAGTAAAAATAGCTTGTTTACAATCGAGTGGGAGGGACCAGCACTGACAGGCAAAGTCTGGTACTGGCTGGCATCACAGCTGAGGCTTCAGGATCCTGTAGCTGAGCGATAGACTGTATAAAAACACAGTATCGCAAGGACGACCTGAGCGTAAGCGAAGAAGTGCTGAATGAAACCCGAAGGGGTTCTACAGTGCGCGGATCATGCCCCACGCGGCGGCCAGGATGGCCACCCGGGACGAGGATGCTGGACCCGGCATTGACAGCTCATTTAGCGGAGCAGGGCAGGGAACTGCCGGGCTATGTGCAACGCGAGTTCGAGGACTACCTCAAATGCGGCCGGTTGGAACGTGGCTTTCCGCGGGTGCGCTGCGAGTCGTGCAACGCCGAGCACCTTGTCGCCTTTAGCTGTAAACGGCGCGGCTTCTGCCCCAGTTGCGGGGCGCGGCGGATGGCAGAGAGCGCGGCATTGCTGGTCGGCGAGGTGCTGCCCGAACAACCCATGCGCCAGTGGGTGCTCAGCTTCCCTTTTCAGCTACGCTTTCTGTTTGCCAGCCGTCCCGATATCATGGGCCGGCTTCAGCCTGCACGCTGGGGTAGCGGCTAACGCCCACGAACGCAACAAGCTGGAACGGCTGTGCCGGTACATCAGCCGCCCGGCGGTATCGGAAAAGCGGCTGTCGCCGACGCCCAATGGCAACGTTCGCTGCCATGAAAGTCATCGCCTGCATCGAAGACCCGGTGGTGATCAAGAAGATTCTGGATCACTTGAAGGAAAAGGGTGAATACCAGGAAGCGGTTCGGTTACCCGAGAGCCGCGGCCCGCCGCCAACGAGCTTATTTGGGTAAGGAAAATCTGTTCGTGAATCACCAGGACGTTGCCGGCGACACCAGGCAAGGGTGGCGCTCGGCCGCCGGTTCAGATTGGGCGAATCACAAGGCCGAAGTCCGGTCGATTTGGCCGATTAGGCCACTGCATCAGATGAGATTGACTACGTCTGGCCGCGAAATGGCCGGGTTGCTTCGGGGGGGCAGGGTGGTTTTCCAGTAAAAAGGGGTTTTATGCTTCCTTTACTTCCTGCAAGTGATTTTCTCACAGTTCGCTTGGTTACATTTCACGGCAATACCAAAACAGGCGCTGTTAAATTAGCACCCTGTAAGAACTTGTCGCTGTTCAGTGTATAGCTTTGCTAGCGGCAAGATTCAAGGATGAAACAGTTCGCTAAAAGTGAGGGAAACACTATGTCTATACTACTGTACGGCCATAAAAATTATCGTGGCAAAAGTGTCAGAATTACGAAGGATCATTCCGATTTAAAAACCACCGCACTTAACTACCGTAGCTCGTCGATGCAGCTAACAAGCGATAACGACTGCGCCCTTTTCTACCCCGAACGCAGCTGGAGAGGTAGACCACTGTACCGCACTGGCAAGAAAAATATCCGCGACCTTCGCGACCCAGATACAGGGGGCATGCCAAAATATAACAATGAAATTAAATCGATTCGTCTTACTCCCTTTAGGATGAAGGTCAAATACCACTTTATGTGGAGTGACGGCGATCTGCCCGGCGATCACACTGGTCTCGGCGGAATCGGCTCGCTGGTACGACAGATCAAAGATATGCATAAAATCGTCAATGACATCTGGAGCAAATACTTTGTAGAGCTAGAAATGGATCCGATTATCGAACAGTATGAAAGTTCCAAGTACTTTGTGATGAATGACGATGATCCCAAAGAACTCGACGCACTTAAGAATGACTCCCTGTTTCGTTTTTCCAATACCTGTATGAATGTGGTACTTGTGGAGAAAATTAACGGCGCTATCGGACAAGCCGATAGGGGCGAGTTGAAAAAGCCTGTGCTTATTGTGAAGGTACGTCCAACTGACGTACTGTTCAAAAATGCACGAACAATAGCCCACGAGATCGGCCATACGTTTGGTTTACCGCATGGTAAAAATTTCAACGATAATCGACTTATGACTCAAACTGCTGAGGTCGACGGCGACATCACCAAAGCCGTTAAACTTAACACGGATGATGTAGAGACCGTGCACGAGAATTTGGGTGCAAATGATATCTTTGGCCCACTGCTTAGAATGGAGTAATCGCTGGATAATTTGTCGCCCACTTCATCGAGGAAGAGAGTGAGGTCTGGCTCGCTGACGGAATGCGCGTGGTTGTGATTCGGGTCTGGTTGTCCGGTTAAAGACAGATCTGCAGGCGACCCGTTACTGGCAAATTGTCCGGGGTTGGGGCTGCTGTTAGGGTTACGGATCTTCGAGTTCGATGGCGATTTCGTTGAGTGAGGCCAGCAGATTTTTAAATTTGTTGATGCCGATACGGCTGGCGCAGCGTCTCTCGATGTCAGCCATTACCAAGAAGCTCTGCTGCATCAGATCGAGTCCGGTTTTGGTGAATACCAGTTGCACCGCGCGCCGGTCGTGTTTATCCGGGTGGCTATTAATATAGTTAAGTTCGACAAGTTCACTGGCGAGTCGTCCCATGGCCTGTTTACTTATTCCGGCGCGCTGGGCAACTGTGGTCAGGCTTGCGCCGTCCAGATCCAGGTTGGAAAGCAGGGCGGTGTGCGTGGAACGCAATTGGGGAAATCCGCGCTGGTTTAAACCTGCAACAATTGCTCGATTGACGACCCGCGACGTACCGAGCAAGCGTTGGCGTAGATTGGCGGTACGCTCGTAATGGTGTGCCGAACCCCGAGTCTTTTTCACTAAATTTCCTTGCGAGGAGCATTATTGTAACCTAAGGTTACTATATGTCACGCTATTGTCCAGCCTGGGAGTAATCCTATGAGCAACAAAAATACGCAGTTGTTTGACGACGCGGCAACCAGCGAATGGTGTGTTTTTGATGGATTAGACGGAGTCAGCGTTGTGTCTTTGGCCGAACCGGTTCCGGGTGGCTCCATACACCGTGCTCGTCTGCGGCAAGGTACCGTTATTCCGCCTCACACTCACCCGGCCGATGAGTATGTGCTGGTCGTACGTGGTGCCTTGGAAACGGGTGGTCGGCGCTGTGACAGCGGAACCTTTTGGACTACGCCCGCCCATGTTCGCCAGGGACCTCATGTTGCGATTACCGATACGGAACTGCTGACTATTCGATTGGGTGAGCTTGGAACATTCGAGACTTGAGCTAGAAAACGGATTACAGGTCTAGTAAGCCAATTGCAATGGGATAGCGAGGAGGCTGTATCGTGCCGACCATTCTTCTCGTGGTGAAAAGGAGCGATAACTCTTCTTGCAAGTCTGTTCTTGGAATTTCCTGGTACGTTTCGATACACTTTGCGCTTCATTACGTTCTATTTGAACAAACTGAATTCCAAACTTACTTGTTTGGCATTAAGTTGGACATATAAATTTTTTTAAGGAATTATTGATATTGGTATCCTTCATGGTATCTAGTTTTACTCGAGAATATAAGCGAGTGTACATACGGTGTTTATTGGACTTATTCAAAGATCGAGTCGGAGCAAACAGAAATAGCAGATCGTTCGGCGATCGAGAAGCCGGCGTCGAATAAAATCTGAGATAAGAATTGACAGGTTACATGTAAGTTTCGGATTTGTTTTCAAGGGGTTAAATGAAAAAAACAACAATTGTTAGAGCAAGTACTTTACCCGGCGAAAATAGTTATTTACACGAGCTTGTCTATTCCAATTGGGACTGCCACGCGTACCAGAATTATGCTCGATGGCTTGCCACTCAAAATGATCCGCGCGGCGCGTTTTTATTTGAATTTGCGGATTCTCTAAATGACCTTAGAAATAAAAAACTGCCCAGATCCGGACAATATCCAAGTATATGGGAAAATTTAGTGGGCTTAACGCTCGCCAAATATGTCAGTGAAGATTTTTGTTATTACGATTTTGATGTGGTAAGTCTGCACCCAAGCATTATGCAAATGTGCGAGCCTTCAATAAGCATTACGCCAACCTTGTGTGACGATGGTAAGTTCGAAATGGGTGAATCAAAGTTCGGTGGTTTCCCGCATTTACCCAAATCAAAATCTTGGCCGGCGTACGAAGGGGTTCCAATGGGGTTTATTGGTCAGTTAAATTTAGAAGATTTTCATGAGACGATCGTTGCGCAAAAGCTACCTTCACACGGGTTGCTTTCGTTTTTTCTTTTTTATGATGCGAACGGAGGTGATATTCCAGCTATACACCGCGAAGATGAACGCGCAGTTGAAATTATTTATACCAAAGAATTGACAGACCTTGGGAGAGTCGCGCCACCTGAAGTCCTGATCCTTGGAAATAGCGTGGCTCCCGCTTGTAAGCTGACCCTTACCGAAGGGCTTGATGTGCCAGAATCTCGTTACGGTGACGGCAGCTCACGTTTTTCCGAAGACATTGTCAATCAATGTGGTGAAGACGAACTGCAAGAAGTAATGTCGGGATTTGCTTACGAGCTCCATGATCATATAGGAGACTCGCATTTATTTGGTTGCGCTCACGATGGCGCGGGATGGGCGCCGACTCTCAGAAATAATAAAAATTTTCTTACGCTCGGTTCCGAGAAAAATCTAGACTGGTGTTGGTTGGATGACTATCATTTGCATTTCAGTATTTCTGCGGATTGTGACGAAATTGAATGCTTAACTCAGGCAAAAGTGGATATTTGTTAAAAAATTTTTTAATTGCATGAATTAGGGGCAGCTGGCGGTATCAACAAAAGGTACCGTAACTCTCTGGCCATTTCAGACCAAAATTCGGAACTCATTATTTTTTAAATGTAACAATATATGTGTTGTTGAGTGGAAATAGCTGTTTACATTTTCCCGATCTGCAGCAGGAAAATCTACTCATGCAGGGGTCCACAGAGGAAACTGACGTACGCTGGATGCAACACGCGCTGAAGCTTGCACAACACGCTGAGCGGCAGGGCGAGGTGCCGGTTGGTGCGGTGCTGGTGCATGAAGGCAAGCTGCTGGCTGAGGGCTGGAACCAGCCGATTTCTGGAAGTGATCCCACGGCGCATGCCGAAATTGTGGCGCTGCGTAACGCTGCCAGCGTACTGAAGAATTATCGCCTGCCAGGGTGTACGCTATATGTCACCCTGGAACCCTGCGTGATGTGTGCGGGCGCAATCATACATGCGCGTGTTGACCGTGTGGTTTTCGGCGCGTCGGATCCAAAAACGGGAGCCGCCGGCTCCGTTTTTGATGTATTGAACACCGACAAACTAAATCATCAGGTGGAATTGAAGCGCGGTGTGCTCGCTGAACCATGCAGCGCCTTGCTGAAATCATTTTTTGCTGCGAAACGATAAACATTACGAGACCTATTGCCTTGAATTTTCCCGCGTATTTTTACGGTGTCATTTTAACAACTCTTTTTGCTCTTTTTGGTTGTGATGGTAAACGATCTACTGAGGAAATTTCCCAGGAATTAGCTACCGCACAGGAATCGGGACCACGTGCCGTTCAACACAAGTATCCGCCTGTCGGTGTGGAAATGAAACTTGAACAGGTTTCCGAGCATGTTTATTACGTGCAGGGTGCTGCTGGTGTTGCCACGGATAACGAAGGATTTATCTCCAATGCCGGATTTGTGGTTACCGACGCCGGCGTGGTGGTGTTTGATGCGTTGGGATCGCCGTCGCTGGCACAAGCGCTGTTGAAGAAGATTCGCACGGTCACTACTCAGCCTATCGTCAAGGTTATAGTGAGCCATTTTCATGCTGACCATATTTACGGCCTACAGGTGTTCGAGGATCTCGGGGCTGAGATCCTCGCTCCCCGCGGTGCGCAGCTTTATCTGGCATCGGAGGCGGCACATTCACGTCTTGAAGAACGTCGCTTTTCATTGGATCCATGGGTAAATGAAAAAACACGGTTGGTGATTCCTGACCAACTGGTCGCCGAGGAACACCGTTTTAGCCTTGGTGGTGTAAATCTGGTTGTGAACTTTCTGGGTTCCGCCCATTCTGACGGCGATATGACACTTTTTGTTGAGAACGACCGAGTGTTGTTCTCCGGCGATATCATTTTTGAAGGCCGGGTGCCGTTCGTCGGTGATGCAAATACGCGCAACTGGTTGACAGTTCTGCGGCAAATGGAGTCCCTGCAACTCGTGGCGCTGATCCCGGGGCACGGTCCCGCAGCCAGCAATCCTACTGCGGCAATAACGCTTACCCGCCGCTATTTGGAAAAACTGCGCGGGGCGATGGGTGATGCCGCGCGCGATCTGGATCCCTTCGAAGAGGCCTATGCGGCCGCTGACTGGGGCGAGTTCAAACACTTGCCTGCATTTGAAGAGGCAAATAGGCGCAATGCCTATCAGGTGTTTCTGTCGATGGAGATCGAACTTGCCGAATAGTGGCGGCGCGGACGATCCGTGTTTTATTTGTATTTCGGTCTTTGCAGTACTGGCCTATAATGGAGGGCGAGTGTTGGTTATATCTGACTTTGGCTTACTCCCCCGTGCCGAATAGCGCAAACCAGCTTACCGGATGTACTCATGCACACCAATGTTGCTTGGTGAACAAAGATGAGAATTAGAACATCCAGGAATTTCGGTACAAGGACTAAGCCGTGACGTTATCGCCAACGGCGCCAGAAGTGCGCCCGCAATCCTTACAACAGCTTCAAGCTGAGTTTCTGTATCGGTACGCGTTCAGCGCCCCCGGTTTTAACATACTGGCCTCTGTCCTCGCCACAGTCGCACAAATCACCGTTTTCGATGACTGGAGCTTACTGGAATGGTGCGGGGGAATGGTGTTAATCAATCTCGCGCGCTTATATGTGGGCTTCTCCTACTCACGCCGGTCGGTAGATCGTAATCGGGTTTCGGGTTGGTTAAATCTCTATGTTGGTGGATTAATAGTCACCGGAGCGTGGTGGGGTTCTACCGCCTGGCTCCTCACGGACTCACGACCGGAAATTCAGTTCACTACCCTGTTCGTTGTGGTGGCAGTTGTGGCGGGTGCCTTGCCGATGGTTTCGGTTTTACGCTGGGCGTATATCACCTATGTCAGTATCACGCTGGGTCTATATACAGCAGCCTACTTCTACGTTGGCGGGCCTCTGTATGTAACCTTGGGGTCATTTATTATTGTTTTTGCGCTTGGGTTGTTTCTAATCAGTCGTAGCCAATATGCAACCTATACGGAAACCATTCGCTTACGATTGGCCGAACAAACCAATGCGCGTCAGGACGTGTTGACCGGTGTACCCAATCGACGTGCATTTGAAGAAGTTTTTCAGGAAGAGTGGAAGCGTGCTCAGCGGGGAGATTATTCCTTGTCAATGCTGTTTCTTGATGTTGATGATTTCAAATTTTACAACGACTATTTTGGTCATTTGTCCGGCGACGAATGTCTACGAAAAATCGCACTCAGTTTACGCAAGGCACTAAAGCGTGATACCGACTTTTTAGCCCGCTTTGGGGGTGAGGAGTTCGTTATTATTCTACCCATGACAGACCCGGAGGAAGGCGAAGCTGTTGCGGAACGTCTTCGCGGGGCCGTTAGCGATTTGCACCTGCAGCACTCCCCGGATATCTCACGAAAATATGTTTCGGTGAGTATTGGCGGAGCCTCATGTATACCCGACATCTATCTTGTGCGAGACGAACTACTTCTGGCTGCAGACCGATGTCTTTATGAGTCCAAACGCTCCGGGAAAAACCAGACGACCTGGTTGGCGGTCACACGATTCGATGATAAAAGTGCAACCAAGGCCCGGTAAATTAAGCCTGGAGAAATGAAAAACGCCACGTCCTCGTCACGATTTAAGTTGCCTTGTGCCGGTGAACGCGCGCCCTTAATTTCCTTGAGAACGTGAGGAGGGAATGCGTGGCATTGGGTCTTCTCTGAGCGTGGCGGCACGCACGACGTTACCGCCCGTGACCTTCGCTTCAGCCAACGCGACGTTCACCCGTGACATCAACAATTCAATTTCGTCGCCGTCATCCGGGAAAAGCACAAGCCCAATACTTACGGTGAATTTTACCGGTTTTGTTCCATTGGCAATAACAAATTCCTGCTTGCTAATGTGCTCTCGAAGTCGTTCCGCGCTGGACAATGCGTCGTCTGTACCGATATCGGGCATGATGACGGCAAACTCATCGTCGTCAAAGCGAGCAACAATGTCCATGGGGCGTACCTCTCGACTCAGGGTAACCGCAACCACCCGCAAGGCCTCGTCACCGGCAACATGACCGTATTTTTCGTTTATTTCGGAAAAATCATCTACATCAACCATCAGCAGGGCAAACGGCTGAGAGTATCGTAAAGCACGTTCGAGTTCGGTACCAAAGCGTGTTTTGAATTCGCGTCGGTTGATCAGGCCGGTCAGGCTGTCGTGGATGGTATGCATGCGTATGCGGGTTTGGTTACTCAATAACATACCCGTCATAGCATTAAAACTTTCTGCAAGACGTCCAAGCTCACCGGTATCACCGGTTTCTACACGGTGTTCCAAGTCACCAGCCATAATGCGTTCTGTACTCATGCGCATTCTTCGCAAGGGGTCAAACATAGATCGGTAGAGCAAAACCCCGGAAGTCACAGCAACCAAGAGAGAAAAAAATGCCAGCGCGGTAATGACCAGTTGCGTATCTTTTCGACCTTGTAAGGTGTTGTACAAGTCAGTACGTATAGTATTGTACACAGAGGCTTCGAAAATCATGATGTGGCGCAGCATTGCGAACGTCAATGTGTCGATATTTGCCGACGGCTTTGATTCGGACTGATTCATGGCCGGCGAAAGCAATGCGCCGCGAAGACTCAACCAGGTGAGATGCGCGTTGTTTAAACTTTCCTTGTCGTTCGCGTTGGCTGTAGAAGAGACCATGACGTTACTGAACAACGAATCGACGTCGCGTACCAGCATGGTTACGGCTTCATTGGGGCCGTCCACTGATGTGCGCTCCTGGCGATAAATTTCCGGGATCTGGCGCGTCTGGCGTTGCAGTTCAGCCATGATCTGCAAATCATCAAACAGGTGAATAATCACGCCGTCGAGTGATCGAAGTGAGTTGGCCAGAAAGAAATAGCTGATGACAACCAGCGTCGCTAACGGAACGAGTACCACACCTACACCCAGAAAATACCGGTTACGCATGGAACCCATCATGCCAAACGGCCGGGTGTGTTCGTGCTCCACCATCAGTGGATACCCTTATTGCGTGTTTCGAGGCAATCTAAACACACACACCTGTGTGTGACAATAATGCGTTGGTAGGACTTACTAATTTAGTCGGCAAAAAATGCCGTTAGGGCTACAGCGCCGGTGAGGCAATGGCAAGTATCGGCTTCGGCATGGGTTCGTTGTCTTCCTCGTTATCGAGGTACCAGTCTAAAATCTCGTAATAACTACGAATATTTTCGACGTAACGCACCGGTTCGTTACCGCGTGCATAGCCGTAGCGTGTTTTCTTGTACCACTTGCGCTTACGTAACAGCGGCAGGCTGTCTTTAACGGCACCCCATTCATTTGGGTTGCCGCCACGGAGGCGAACAATATCGCGTGCATCTTCAAGGTGACCAAAGCCTACGTTATAGGCTGCCAGTGCGAGCCAGGTTCTCTCTGGTTGGTCAATGGACGCGGGTACACGTTCAATAAGACGACGTAAATAACGCGTACCACCTTCAATGCTTTGCTCCGGGTCGGTGCGTTTGTCGATTCCCAGATGGGCAGCTGTGGCCCGGGTTAGCATCATGATTCCGCGCACGCCCGTGGGTGATACGGCGTGAGGATTCCAATGCGACTCTTGATACGCAACCGCGGCCACAAGTCTCCAATCGAGTCCGTTTTGCGCTGCGGTTTGTTCAAACAGGGCGCGGTAACGTGGCAAGCGCTGTTTGACGTGCTTTAGGAAAGTACGCGTACCGGCGTAGTCGTAACGCTCGACATGGCTATAGTAGCCCTCGACCAGGCGCGCAAGTTCACCGGAGGCTTTTAGGTCGTTGAAAAACAGGCTGGCTTCTGCGTACAGGCTGTTGTCTTCATCGCGAGCAAAGGCCCAAGCCAAAGATTGGGGCTCAGAGACGTCAAAGGCGACGTTTAACCCGGGGTAATAACGACGGTTGAGAGCGAGTTCATTTGAGTCAATGATCGTGTAGTCGATGATATTTTCCGCCACCAGGGTCAGCAGTTCCATCGAATCCAGGCCCGGGGTTTCATCCCAGTTTAATTCAGGCTGTCCGACCTGCAGTCGGCGCAGGAGTTCTGTATGACTGCTGTTTGCCACCACCTCAAGCTGGCCGTCGGCGGCTTCACTTAAATTGCCCGGACGCGTGGTGCTTCGGCGGTAAACAAGTTGCTGGGTAATTTGTTGGTAAGGCGGAGTGAAGCGCAGCTGCTTTTCGCGCTCTGTGGTTACCGTCAGTCCAGCTGCCGCCAGATCGGCATCACCTGTGACCAGGTCGCCCAGGATATCCTGCAGGGTGTCCGGCGTGCGCAGTTCCACTTCCACGCCAAGGCGTTCGGCGAAGCGTTGCAATAAATCATACTCCAGCCCGGTTGGGCCGTGGGGGCCTTCATAATAGGTAGTGGCAGCGTGGCGGGTGAGAACGCGCAGCTTGCCGCTGCTCAGCACACGGTCAAGCTGGGAGCCGGGAGGCGGGGCACAGGCGACGAGAACGCCGCCTAACATTCCAGCTAGTGCGATCAGACCGATAACCAGGCGCCAATGTATAAATGCCAACTTCATCACATTTCTCTTGCTGGATTAGCGGACTACCAGCACAAAGCTAGAGCAAAAATTCCCTCTTCAGCCGACCTGGCTCAATAACAGAAAATTATAACATTCTGTTGTTGTTACGGCTAATTTACACGTATCCTATGCGGCCTCTGGAGAGGTACCGAAGCGGCCATAACGGCGCGGACTCGAAATCCGTTGGGGGCTTTTGTCCCACGAGGGTTCGAATCCCTCCCTCTCCGCCAGCTCAAAACGGGCATCGCCCGTTTTGGAGGTCCTAGGGACGAGGTACGAGTGACGAGACACACGTCTCGGGTAAAATCCACTACCCATAGCAAACCGAAGTTCTGTCCCTGGCTACCCATCCGTCCGCCCACTTGATTAAACGGCGGTGCGGTCAGTGACCATTACGCTTGCATAATTTAAAGTATAGATTCAAAGACCTAGAAAAACAGTACAGATTTCGCATTAAGGCCAAAGCAGTAAGTCTGCCCGGATCTGTGACTCCCACTACCGCAAAAACGCTAAGCCCCATGCCGATACTAACGCTCGATAAGGTCAGCCTTTCTTATGGCGAGACCGTACTGCTGGACGAGGTAAACCTGACCATCGAGCCGGGTGAGCGTATTGCCCTGGTGGGGCGAAATGGCGCCGGTAAATCCACCTTGCTCAAGGTGTTGGAGGGCGCGGTGTTGCCGGATGATGGTGTAATCTGGCGGCAACCGGAGCTGCGTACTGCCAAGCTTGTTCAGGATGTTGAGCTTACCGATGATGGCAGTGTTTTCGACACTGTTAGCCGCGGTTTAAGGCAAGTCGGCGACCTTGTCCGACGATACCATCAACTTGCCGCAGAGTTGGGAACCGCGCCAAGTCAGGACCGGCTGGCTGAGCTTTCGGCACTCCAGCATGAGTTGGAAATACGTGACGGCTGGCGGCTGGAGCAACAGGTTGAGACCGTCATTAGTCGTCTGAGTCTGGATGCGGACAAAGCCGTGGCAAACCTCTCCGGAGGATATTTGCGTCGAACCTTGCTGGCCCGAGCACTGGTCTCCGAGCCCGATTTGCTGCTGTTGGACGAACCGACCAATCACCTTGATATTGAGTCTGTCGTCTGGTTGGAGGAATTCCTGCGAAACTTCAAAGGTTGCCTGCTTTTTATTACCCATGACCGTGCCTTTCTCAAGGGGCTGGCAACTCGAATTCTGGACCTGGATCGCGGCGAATTGACCTCCTGGCCTGTCGGTTACTCGCGCTACCTGGAGAAAAAGGCAGAACGCCTGGCGGCGGAGGAAAAACAGCGGGCGGAATTCGACAAGAAGCTGGCTCGCGAGGAGAGCTGGATCAGGCAAGGGATTAAAGCGCGACGGACGCGAAACGAAGGCCGGGTGCGGGCGTTGCAAGCCCTGCGAAAGGAGCGTGCAGAGCGCCGCGAGCGTACTGGCCAGGTAAGGCTGGAGGTGGACAGCGGCGATTCGTCCGGCAAGGCGGTTATTGAAGTCAAGGACATCAATATTCGGTTTGCAGAGCACGTACTCGTATCCGGCCTGAGCACCCGCATTATGCGTGGCGATCGTGTGGGCATCATCGGACCCAACGGTGCCGGCAAGACCAGTCTGCTGCGCGTGTTGCTGGGCGAGAGCAAACCGGATTCCGGCCGGGTCAGAATCGGAACGCGCGTTGAAGTAGCCTATTTTGATCAGCAGCGCGCTCAGCTTGATCTGGAGGCCTCGGTGTTCGACAACCTGAACCAGGGGCAGGACACGATTACCATCAATGGTCGATCGCGCAATGTCTTCGGCTACCTGCAGGACTTTCTTTTTCCACCCAAGCAGATCCGTGCGCCGGTCAAAACCTTATCGGGTGGTGAGCGTAACCGCCTGTTGTTGGCTCGCTTGTTTACCCAACCCGCCAACCTGCTTGTACTTGACGAGCCGACTAACGATTTGGACGTGGAAACACTGGATCTGCTTGAGGAATTATTGCTCAACTTTGATGGCACGCTGTTGGTGGTGAGCCACGATCGTCAGTTCCTCGACAATGTCGTGACCAGTACACTGGTTTTCGAAGGCGACGGACGGGTTGGCCAGTACGTCGGCGGTTATGAAGATTATTTGCGACAGCGATCACAGCCCCAACAGAAAACGACGGGAAAACCTAAAGACCGTAAACGAGTCGACGAAAAAGAGGTAACAGTTCGGCAAACTACCAAGTTGAGCTACAAGGACCAGCGCGAGTTGGATAGTTTACCCGGCCGCATAGAGCAGCTGGAAACCGAGCAGGCTGAGCTGCAGCAACGAATTTCCGAGCCGTCGTTTTATCAGCAAGATGATTCAAAAATTACTGAAGTTCAGGCCCGGCTTAAGGCGCTCGCCGAACAACTAGTTAACGCCTACGCACGTTGGGAAGCGCTCGAGGCTCTGCGCCAACCCTAGCGGATCAGTCGCAATCCGGCTGGTGCGTTTTTAACCTATGTAGCCTGAATTCGTAACGAGGTCCGAAATGATTCCAAGAAAACTGATTGTAATGGCCGCGCTGATGCTTCCCTTGTCGGCTTCTGCTGACAAATTGGGCATTTGGGTGGGCGGCGGCGTCTGGGACCAAAGTGTCTCCGGGGTGTTTCGAAACTCACTCAATCCGGCCGATGACATTGATGTAAACGGCGACCTCAACATGCAGGATAATCAGGGGGGTGTTGTTTATGCAATCATTGAACATCCGATCCCGATACTTCCCAATTTCAAGCTCGTTGCCACGCAGCAGGAATACAAAGGTTCCGGAACCATAAACGCGACATTTAACGGAATTAACTTTGCAGAGCCCGTCGATTCAGTACTCAATCTTGACCACGCCGATCTGACGTTGTACTGGCAAGTCATCGATAGCAAAAAATTCGAGCTGGATTTTGGCCTGACCGGTCGAAAGTATGACGGGCTTGCGAGCATTGTTTCGCAGACTGATTCGAGCAAATCCTCACAAGAATCGCTGGATGAAATTATTCCGCTGGTTTATGGCCGTGTCGCTGTGGGTTTTCCGATTGAAGGGCTTTCTTTTGCTGCAGATGCAAACTACATTTCCTTCAGTGGCAACAAATTGTCAGACTTTTCGCTAAAAATTGCCTACCAGACGAAATACGTTGTGGGTGTAGAAGCGGGTTATCGGAGTCAGCAGTTGGAACTTGAAGACATTGACGAAGCCTTCACCGACCTGAAATTTGACGGTCCATTTGCAAACGTATTCATACATTTTTAGTTTTTTACACGAATAGGAAGAGGGTGCTAGAGAACTATACCGTAGTGCCTCTCTACGGCTTATTCACGTTTGTCACGATCTGATTCAGCCTTGAGCGGTCACACTGATCCAGCGAACTGAATACGAGGTTGTGTTTTGCGAACGAGAAGGAGCGGGGGCTATGGACTTAGCTTTCTTCCAGGACAAACTTAAGCGCGACGCCGTTATCATCAACACGCACGACTTTGGCATCAATTAACGGCGGTTCTTCCGCCATCCCCTGGATCTGTAACTTGACGATGGCACCTACTGACAGGCTGCCCGAATCATCCGTGTAAAGGAACGCGCCACTGTGGGACAGATCCCGCATTTTGAGCACGGCATCACCATAAATCGGGTGCATTATCCGAACCTGTGCGGAAAATACTGTGCGCGAATGTTTGCGTTGCTCCGTCATGGCCATAATATCGGACAAAATATGAAAAAAATAAGGGTAAAACACCCGTAAAAACGCAACTGGACCCCATGCGTAGCCGTTGGTGCACAGTGTATCGCCAAACCGGGTGTGGTTGTTTATGATGGTTTCTGCCCGAGCGCCCAATAGAAAGGGGGCCGGAGCAACTCAGTATCGCGAAGCCAGACGAACAAGGATAATCCATGAAAATAGGCATAATAAGCGGTAGTCATCGCGAAAACGCACAAAGTTTGAAAGTCGCACGGTTCGTGCAACAGATGCTCGAAAACGGCATTTGCGACAAAACCACATTGATCAGCCTGTCAGGAAATCCACTGCCATTGTGGGACCAGGGAGTCTGGGAAGGTGCGCCGGAATGGCAAAATCTCTTGCCGGCAATGCGCGAGGATCTGGCGTCCTGTGACGGTTTTGTCGTGATCTCACCGGAATGGCACGGCCAGGTTCCTGCCGGGCTAAAAAACTTTTTTCTGTTGTTTGGCCAAAACGAGTTGGGCCACAAACCGGCCATGATCATTGCGGTGTCCGCCGGAGATGGCGGAGCTTTCCCCGTTGCCGAACTACGCATGAGTAGTTACAAGAACAGTCGGCTTTGTTATATCCCCGAGCACGTCATCGTACGGCACGTCGAGAAAGTGCTGAACGAAAAAGACGCCGACAATGATGCGCGCTCTGACGGTTATTACCGGGAGCGGATCGAGTGGTCTCTGAAAATTCTGGCAGCCTATGCCACCGGGCTTGATACGGTACGCAAAAGCGGGGTAACTCAGACCGAAAAATTTAAAAATGGCATGTAAGTACAGGTCACAGCCAAACCAGGGCGCGCTAAAAGTCGAGTGAGTTTTAAAACAAATCTCGTGCGGGCGCTAGCTGGCATTGTGTTGGGCCTACCACTGATGTGGCTAACGTCGTACGCCGCCAGCGCAGATACTTCGCCCACCTTCGTTGGCGCAGCTAAATGCGCAAGCTGTCACGCCAAAGAGCACAAAGCCTGGTCCGGTTCCCATCATGATCTGGCTATGCAGCTTGCGACCAGTAAAACCGTACTGGGTAATTTCAATAACGCAACGTTTCGCTACTATAATACGAAATCTCGCTTTTTTCGTCGTGATGGTAAATTTTTTGTTAACACCGACGGCGCCGATGGTGTTATGCGTGATTTTGAGATCAAATACACCTTCGGTGTTGAGCCGCTACAACAATATCTGATCGAATTACCCGGCGGTCATGTACAGGCGCTCAGCATTGCCTGGGACAGCCGCCCAAAATCACAGGGTGGGCAACGCTGGTTCCATTTATACCCCGATGAACACATCGTTCATTCTGATCCCCTGCACTGGACGCGCCTAAGCCAGAACTGGAATGCATCATGTGCAGAATGTCATTCTACAAATTTACAGAAACGATATAACGCGGAAAAAAACTCATTTACGACCCGCTGGTCGGAGATCAACGTTGCTTGCGAGGCATGTCATGGTCCTGGCTCACAGCATATTGCTTGGGCAGAGGGTAGTGCCAAAACGAAAAAACGAATTGCCAACAATGGACTCTCCACCTCACTCAACGAACGCGCGGGCGTGAGCTGGAAGATAAGCAAGGCAAGTGGTAACGCCGGTCGCAGCATTCCGCGAAGCACGCAACACGAAATCCAGATGTGCGCGCGTTGCCATTCCCGCCGTGCACCTATCACCAAGGGATATTCCCATGGTGAAAAGTTCCTCGACCACTATCGACTCCGTCTGCTGGATGAAGAAATGTATTTTCCGGATGGACAGATCCAGGATGAGGTTTATGTTTACGGCTCTTTCATTCAAAGCAAAATGTTCCATGTCGGAGTGACCTGTAGCGATTGTCACGAACCGCACAGTCTGAAGCTGCGTGGTGACAAGGACGGCGTGTGTTTGCAATGCCACGCCGCCGGTAAATACGCGAGTTCCAAACATCACTTCCACAAAAGTAAGTCACAGGGCGCAAGCTGTGTCGAATGTCATATGCCACCGCGCACCTATATGATTGTGGACCCACGCCATGACCATAGTCTTCGAATTCCACGCCCGGATCTGTCCGTAAGTCTCGGCGTTCCCAATGCCTGCAACACGTGCCACACCGATAAGGACGCAACCTGGG
>CAMYNG010000031.1 GCA_947259765.1 uncultured Ectothiorhodospiraceae bacterium | reverse complement strand
GTGGTCATTTCAGCACTCTCCCAGCGATTTTTTTGTTATCACAGCACAGTCTAGATCAGACCCTAGCCTCCAGCCACATTTTCTTTCGGATTGGGTCGAAAGCGGACAATCTTGGGCGTTAATCGAGGCGGTTTTTTACTTTGGTTTTCCTTGCGACAGCGGAGTAGAATAAGTTTATCGCCTCTTTGGAACGTCTTATTTAATGCCACATGCCGACGGGCACAACATGGGTGAATTTCAACGCGCAGTGATCAGGGCTGCGTATCGTTCACCTCAACAACGCCGGCGTCGAGTAGCGGCCTCAACGTTTTTGTATGCAAAACACTTTCTTGGTGGCATGTTGTTAATTTGGCCACTGAGCATGATCTTTTTCGCCGCGCTAATCACCACAGAATTAATGAGCACTCTACTTTTTATTCTTTTAGCCTTACCGGGAGTGTTTGCCTGGGCGTATATTTTTTTATCCGGGGCCCGAAAGGATTACGATCGCCTGGTGCGCGATCAGATTTTGGACCGGGGGTTTATGCGTCGTTTGCACTGACTGTTCCTCCGATACGCGGTTGGGGTTGCAGTAGTTTGTACATTGCCGGTATGAGCAGCAGGGTAACCAGAGTGGCAAAGCTAAGGCCGCCGACGATGACCACCGCTAAGGGCTGCAGTAGTTCCGAACCAACGCCCAGTCCAATCGCTAACGGCAGCATGCCGAACACTGTGGTAAACGTGGTCATGAGTATGGGGCGCAGTCTTAACCGGGCAGCGTGACTGATAGCCGTCGACAAAATCGGTTTGGTTTCGCGTTCAATCTCGATTTGTTCCACAAGCACAATGGCGTTGTTGACCACAATGCCGGCGAGCATGATGACGCCGAGCCAAACGGGCATGGAAACCGGGATGTCTGCAACGTAAATTGCCAACGCCACACCAATAAGCGCGAACGGGATGCTGCAGATAATTATGATCGGATTGCGCAGCGACTCGTATTGAACTGCCATAACGACAAGTACAAGAAACACCGCGATTAGAGCCACGACGATACTGGATTGTTTGCCCTGTTTTAGCTCTTTGAATCCGGAAGCGTCGTAAAGCACATAACCATCGGGCACAACAAATTCTGCAAGTCGCGTATCGATCTCGTCTTGGATAGCGGAAATTGACTGGTCCTTGGCGAAATTGCCGCTTATTTCCACAATGCGGCGTTGGCGATCGCGCTTGATTTGCGACGGTGATGGTTCAATGCTGACAGAAGCGACTTCGCGAAGTCTTACCGGCTGCCCATGATGTTGGCCAACCAAAATACTTTGCAGATCGTCTGGCGACTGTATTTGTGCTCGCGCCAGACGTAAGCGGATATCATATTCACGATCCCCTTCAATGAAATCGGAGACCACCAGGCCGTCCAGTGCAATACGTAATGCTTTACCGATCAGTTCTGTACTGATACCCAGATCGGCTGCACGTTCACGATCGACGCGAACAATTAGCTCTTCCTGGTTGTTCTCGTAGGTGTGCTTTAGACTGCTTAGGCCGGGGATTCCAGTTAACAGTTTTACAAGACCATCGCCTATTTCGGAGAGCTCCGCCAACTCTGGCCCTTGCACCCGTAAACTAAGGTCTTCGTCGCCACGACCGATGCGGATGCCGCGTACGCGCCGCACCAGTATACGCACGCGTATGCCGGCAAGTTTTAATTGTTTGACCTTTTTGCTAATGCTTCGCCGCCAGTCGTCGCTAGAGAGTGCGCGCTGGTCGGCTGAAATCAATTGGACGCGAAGCGAACCGTAGTTGCTGTCAAAGCGTTCGGTACGACCAAAAACAAAACCACCCGACATCGTAAACACGGATTCAACCTCGGGCTGTGCTTTAACCAAATCTTCGATCTTACTAATAGCAGCATCCATTTCGTCGACCTGCATTCCCGCATCGCCATGGATACTAAAGTATATTCTGCCGTCATCCATCTCAGGTAAGGGCGTGCTGGTCGTGGTATATAACCACCAACCGCTCAGAACGAGTAAGGGTAACAAAACAACAACCGGCCACCAGGGGCGTGTCAGTACTTTATTTTGTACAAACCGTGAATAGACTTCAGCCACGCGGTTAACTATCGTATCGACACGTTTACGAAACGTTGATACGGCCGTGCTGCGAATGCGCGAACTATAACTGGGTACCAGTGTCAGAGCGACGAAGAGTGAAGCGAGAATTGCGGCCGAGATTGTCAGTATCAGGTCACGAAATAACAATCCGTAGAGTCCACCAATAAATAGGAAGGGAACGACTGCAGCAAGGTTTGTCGACGTGGCTGCAACAATAGCGCTGTTCACTTCTTGTGCTGCGTTGACCGGTGCTTCAAGCAGTCCTTCTCCTTGATGCTGATGACGGGTAATGTTTTCCATCATAACAATCGTATTGTCGACCAGCATGCCGACACCCAGCGCCAGGCCACCGAGTGTCATGATGTTTAGCGTCATGCCACCCAGGCCCATTAGGGCGAACGTGACCAGAATCGCCAACGGTATGGCGCTGCCGACAATCAGGGTGCGTTTTACATTGCCCAGAAACAGATAAACCACGAGCATGGCCAGGACGGCGCCTGAGATCGCGGCAGTGGCGGCATTGCGTAACGAGTAACGAATAAATCGGGACTGATCGTCTGTGGCGGTCAGGTTGATGTCCGCTGGAATCAGCTGCTGCTCACGTAACCAATCGAGCCGTGAAAAAACCGTATCGACCACCTCAACTGTATTGGCCTGGGGTTGTTTTTGCACGGACAACTTTACACCTGGTATGCCGTCTAGCCGAATACGCAGCCGGTCGTCTTCATGGTGATCTTGAACTTGTGCGACGTCACGTAGATGCAGTGACTCGTTCTGGTTGTCACTTTCACTGGCGAGCGGCAGGGACGCAATGTCACCCAAATCACGAAATCGTGCTGCTGTGCGTGCCGTCATTTCTCTGCCGGCGATGGAAAAACGGCCGCCGGGACGATCCATGTTTTCTTCTGTAAGGGCGCGGGTTACGTCTGAAAAGTCCAGACCCAGCGCCGCCAGTCTTTCCTGGTCAACCATTACTTGAATTTCTCTTAATGGCGCACCACCGACTTCAAGCGCGGCGACTCCCTTTAAATTAAGAAACCACTTGGAAAATTCGTAGTCCGCCCAGTCACGCAGTACCACGGGATCACGTTGGTCGGAACTGACAACAAACTCAAGTACCGGGATCTGCGATGGGTCGCGTTTGAAAATTATCGGGGGTTCTATCGTAGTCGGGAGAAAACGTTTAGCGCGGTCCAGGCGATTGCTCGCGTCACGTAGTGCAATGTTTATGTCGGTTCCGTAAGGAAAGCTAAGGTTTACAGACGCTCTGCCTTCCTCTGTGCTCGACTCAATGGCAATGGCGTCTTCAGTGATGGCAAGTTGTTCTTCTAATTGCCGGGTAATTTGATCCTCCATGATGCGTGCGGGCACACCGGGGTCGCTGACGCGAACACGTACCTCTGGATAGATAATATTGGGCAGCAGGTCGACACTAAGGCGATCGAAGGTAATCACTCCCAGGACCACTACCGTAAGCGCCAGCATCGAGACTGCCACCGGACGTCGGATAGACCATGCGGCCAGACCGCCTGAACGAAATCTTCGCTGCATCAATCAGCCCGGTTGAAGTTAACAGGAGCGGCTTTCCGGAAAATACGTTGCATGCCCGTTACTTTTGCGCTGCGGAGGGTTGTCCGACTATCTCGACCAGAGAGCCGTCGCTCAGACCCAGGAAACCTTTTATTACAACTCGCTGATTTTCCTGTAACCCGTCGATAACCTCGATGCGATCGCCGAAGCGATGACCGCTTGTCAGCTGCTTGCGTTGGGCAGTTTTGTCGTCATTCACCAGAAAAACATATTCCCCTTCCGTATCATGTCGAACCGCGGAAAACTTAACGGTGAGTCGTGGAGCGGCTGTGCTTTCGATTTCGATCCGACTGAGCTGGCCAGGGAGTGCGCCTTGCGGAACAGGATTCAGCTCAACGTCGACAGTCCCCTTGCGGGTGCCGGGGTCCACGGTCGGGTGCACACGCGTGATCGTACCGGGAAATCGTTGGTCACCCAGAGCATCAATGCGCAATTGCACGGCCGTACCAATTTGCAAATCTTTCAGTATTAATTCGGAGACCGCAATCCGGGCGCGCAATGACGCGGGGTCGATGACCGTCAATATGTGACTGTGCAACGGCACCACGTCGCCCGGCTCACGATTCCGCTGGCTGACGACACCGTCGAAAGGCGCATGGATTCGTGTACGGTTCAGTCGCGTGCGCAACAGGTCTTCTTCAGCGCGCGCAAGTTCCAGCGCTGTCCGAGCCTGTGCCACCTCGTCTTGTGAAGCGAGGTTTCTCTTTATGAGTTTGGTCAGACGATTGAGATCAACTTCGGCCTGCTTGTGGGTTGCAGTTGCCTTATCCAGTTGTGCGCGGATAAGGGCGTCATCAAGCCGAGCCAGTTTGTCTCCCTCCTTAACACGATCGCCCTCAGAAAACGGGAGTTCAATTATTGTCCCGATTTCCTGGTTAAATATCTGCACCTCGCGGGTCGCCTCCAGCGTGCCGGTAATCGTAAAGCGGGCGCTCAGTGATGAACGGACGGCACGATCGACTTCAACCGGTAATGCGGATGCCAATTTACCCTTGCTTTGTGCAGGGCTTTGAACCTCACATGCGGTCAGCAGCAGACACAACAAGGCCGCTACGAGTAAACCCTGCGAAAATCGGCCAGGCGACATCATTGTTCCTTTTATATAGATCAAAATATTCATGTTTCGCTATTCTGCCTTCGTCTTCCGGGAGAGGGCAAGCACGCAACACGCCGCTGCGGAATTGGATCTGTTAAAATAGCGCACAATGCATTTTCGAACCTCATATACAGAAAAACCTCACACCGGAAAAAGCGATTTAGGCAACCTGCGCCGTATATTCCCGTATATCTGGGATTATCGCGGCCGGGTATTGATCGCACTTTTGAGCCTGATTCTTTCAAAGCTTGCCGTTGTCGCCGTTCCCCTGTTGTTGAGGGATATTGTCGATTCTTTGGATATTTCACAGCAACAGGCAGGAACTACCGGGCAGGTCGATCTGGCGCTGGTTTTACCCTTGTCCCTGCTGCTGGGCTACGGTGCGCTACGCTTGGCGAGCTCACTTTTTAACGAAGTCCGCGACGCCGTTTTTGCCCGTGTTCGTTATCACGGCATGCGCAAACTCTCGTTACAGGTTCTGAGACATTTACACGATCTCTCGCTCAGATTTCACCTGGAGCGCAAGACCGGCAACATCATTAATGATCTGGAACGCGGTACCAATAGTATCAGTTCGATTCTCAACTATCTGGTCTTCAATATTCTGCCGACGCTGGCGGAGTTTATTTTGGTTGCTGCGATCCTGACTAGTGCCTACGAACCGCGGTTTGCCATCGCGGTTTTTACGACCGTTTTTCTGTATATCGGCTTTACGTTGTGGGTTACCGAGTGGCGTATGCATTACCGACATGCCATGAATCGATTCGATTCCGAAGCCAACGGACAAGCGGTGGATGGCCTGTTGAACTATGAGACGGTTAAGTATTTCAACAATGAGGCCCTGGAACTGCAGCGTTATGACAATACGCTGACCCATTGGGAAGACGCGGCAGTCAAAAGCCAGACTTCTATGTCCTTGCTGAATTTCGGCCAGGGCGCAATTATCGCAATCGGTGTGACGGCGATCATGATATTTGCGGGTCAGGGTGTGGTGGCGGGGACCATGACGCTTGGTGATCTCGTGTTGGTCAATGCCTTGATGTTGCAGCTTTTCATGCCGCTTAGTTTTCTCGGTATTATTTACCGCATGTTGAAGTACACCCTCGCTGATATGGCGCAGGTGTTCAAGCTTCTGGACCAAAAGCCGGAAATTGCCGATCAAGCCGGTGCAAAAGCCCTGCAAGTCTCGGCAGGCACGGTTCGGTTTAATGCGGTAAGTTTTTCTTACCAGAAAGAACGCGAAGTGCTCAGGGATATCAGTTTTGAAGTGCCTGCAGGACACAAGATTGCCGTGGTTGGGGCATCAGGTGCCGGCAAGTCGACGCTGGCTCGCTTGTTGTTTCGCTTTTACGATGTCTCCGCCGGCCACATTGAAATCGATGGTCAGGACATCGCCACAGTGACGCAGCAAAGTCTGCGTCAGGCGATCGGCATCGTGCCGCAGGACACCGTGTTGTTCAATGACTCCATTTTGTACAACATTCTTTACGCACAACCCAATGCCAGCCGCGATGACGTTGAGAATGCCGCTAAACTGGCGAATATCCATGATTTTATTGCCTCCTTGCCGGATGGCTACGACACCATCGTCGGCGAGCGCGGGCTCAAGCTGTCTGGCGGCGAAAAACAGCGCGTGGCCATCGCGCGGGTGATACTCAAGAATCCACGTATTCTGGTGTTTGACGAAGCCACTTCCAGTCTTGATTCACACTCGGAGCAAGCGATTTTGAGCGCATTACGCGACGTAGCCGCGGACCACACGACGTTAGCCATAGCCCACCGTTTATCGACAATCGTTGATGCGGATTCGATTCTGGTGCTGGATGGCGGCAGACTGGTGGAGCAGGGTACCCATAGCGAATTGCTCGCGGCGGAAGGGTTCTATTCCCGGCTATGGCAGCTGCAACAGGAGGAACGAGAACGGCAATCCGAGCCCGCAGTTCCGAAAGTTCAGCCTGCATGACAGAGTCGCTATCCCCTTGGAGATAACCTCATAGGGCGCGTCGAACTGTATAGTGCCCAGATTGATAACGATCGCGTAGCTATTTAATAAATGTGTTATTTTACAACAAGTAATCTGCTTAACTTAAAGTAACTACTGCATAAAGGATAGACTATATAAATGCGTCCAAGCCAGCTTTTCACAATTTTGGAGCGTGAGTTTTTCAGCACGCGTGAAGGACACCACACCCCCGTCATGATTTGGGGGCCGCCCGGTGTCGGCAAATCCCAAATCATCGCCGAAGTTGCCGCCAAAAACGAAGTGCCCGTCATCGATATTCGACTGTCGCAAATGGAGCCCAGCGATTTACGCGGCATTCCGTTTCGTGAAAAGGACCGGGTTGAATGGGCCGTGCCGGCCATGTTGCCGGATGCAGAACGACACGCGCAGCAAGGCATTTTATTTCTCGACGAAATTACTTCCGCACCACCGAGTGTTTCCGCGGCTGCCTACCAGCTTATTCTGGATCGGCGTCTTGGGGAATATACGGTTCCGGAAGGTTGGGCGATTTTTGCTGCAGGCAATCGCCAGGGCGACCGTGGCGTGACCTACACCATGCCGGCACCGTTGGCGAACCGTTTTGCGCATATCGAATTTGATATAAATCTCGATGACTGGGTGCATTGGGCCTATGCCAATTATATCGATGACCGGGTTATCGCGTTTCTGCGCTTCCGTCCCGATTTACTTTTCGAGTTTGATCCAGCACACAACCCGGTGTCGTTTCCTTCGCCGCGTTCCTGGGAGTTTGCGCATCGCGCATTGCAAAAGTTTCCCGAACAGCATGAATTGCTCTTGGGTTCCTTGCAGGCTTGTGTGGGCGAAGCCGCAGGGGTTGAGTTGTACGCCTTTGTGCAAAATCTCGACAAAATGCCGGACCTTGATGCGATCACCCGGGGTGAGGCCGTCGCAGCACCCAAGGAGATCGACCTGCAGTACGCCGTCGCCTCGGCGTTGGTCGGACGGGCCATCAAAGTTAAAGGCACAGACACCGCCAACGAAGTGCAGGGCAACATCCTGGACTTCGCACAGAAGTTCCCCCAGCGGGAAATGGGCGTCATGTTGGTCTCGGACATGCACCGGGCCATCGGCGAGGATCTGTTTGAAGTCCCGCAATTTTCCCAGTGGGCTAATGCGGTGGCGGATTTGATGTTGTACGAGGGTTGAAGAAAAAAGAATAACCACGGGGGGGCACGGAGTGCACAGAGGAAACAGATAATACAGCGACAACTTTGTATCAATAAAACGTCATTCCGGCGTAGGCCGGAATCTAGAGAACTTAAAAACTGGATTCCGGCCTACGCCGGAATGATGATTTCGTTGTTTGCTCCTGCTAAAAAATGATTTATCCGTTTCCTCTGGGCCTTTTGTCGTAAAACTTTTCAACTGGTTTTTCCCGTGCCCCCCGTGGTTAATTTTATTGTGTCGACATAGAGAACAATGCCAGACAAAGACATTGAAACCCGCTTAAGTGCGGCACGGACGCGACTCATTATCGATAAACCATTTCTCGGTGCGTTGGTGTTGCGTTTGCCTATGATTGCTGCGGATCCAAAGTGGTGCAAAACCACCGCGACCGACGCGCGCAGTTTTTACTATAACCCGGAGTACGTCGGAGCGCTCGACCTCAACCAGGTGCAATTCATGCTGGCTCATGAGGCCTTGCATTGCGCGCTGTCTCATTTCGCGCGACGCGGTACGCGCAATAAACACCGTTGGGATATTGCCTGTGACTACGCGATTAATCCGTTATTGATCGAGGATGGCCTGAAACCCCCGCCTGGTTCGCTGGTGGAAAAATCTTTTGAGGGCATGACGGCAGATGAGATTTATCCCTACATTGAGGAAAACGAGGAACAAGAGCCGCTGGATCAACATCTTTACGATGACCAACAAGACAGTGGCGGCCGCAGCGACCGGTCACAAGGTGGTGAGGGAAACCAGCAACAACAATCCCAATCACAATCCAAGAAATCCCAGGGGCAGGGTGGTAGTGGGGGTACGCCACAAGAGCAACAGGACGGTGGTCAGTCCGAGGGGGCATCCAAGCCTTCGCCGTTAACGCCGTCTGAACGGGAACAGTTGCACGTGCAATGGCAACAACGCCTCGCCGGCGCGGCGCAACAGGCCCGGCAGGCAGGTAAGTTGGGGGTCGGCATGGCACGCATGATCGACTTCTTTCTGGAGCCGGAACTTCCTTGGCGGGTGTTACTGGCGCGCTATCTTTCTTCTGTGGCGCGCGATGATTACAGTTACCTGCGTCCCAGCAACCGGCGTGGCGATCCCGCGGTGTTTCCCAGCCTGCGCAGCGCACAGGTTGATATGTTGGTCGCGGTCGATGTCAGCGGCTCGGTTTCAGAAAAAGAAATAAGTCAGTTCGTTGCCGAAATCGATGCCATCAAGGGGCAAATTCGCGCACGCATCACCCTGCACGCCTGTGATTCGAATCTGGTCGCCGAGGGACCGTGGCACTACGAGCCCTGGGAAGAATTTATGATGCCGAAAAGTTTTCAGGGCGGTGGCGGCACCTCCTTTAAACCCATCTTTGACTGGGTGGAACAGCTCGATCGAGCCCCGGATTTACTGGTGTATTTTACCGACGCGCAGGGTGAGTTCCCCGATCTCCCGCCGTTTTACCCGGTGGTTTGGCTGGTGAAGGGCAAAACAAGGGTACCCTGGGGTGAACGTGTGCAGCTTAATTAGATTTTTCTCCATAAGATTTTTCTCCGGGGAAGTATCCAGCCATTAGATTGATTGGAAAAAACTTCTGTACAGCATCCAGCAGGCCAGTTTTCCAGTCTCGCGTGACAAGACTCGACGGCAGCAGGGATGCTGCCGTGAAGCCTACAGGGGTGAGTTTCGGTGCTCCCGAAACGAACGGGCGTACAAGGACGTACGCCCTGGACTTTCTTTGCGAAGCTGGATGCGTAGCAACGAAAGTATTTACGGCGTGTCTTGTCACGCGAGACTGGAGAACCGGCCCTCATTCCGGATTAGTCGTGAATTTCCACACCTTTCCAAAATGCCACGTAGTCACGGATCTCTTCCGCTGCAGCTTTCGGCTCGGGATAGTACCAGGCGGCGGCGGAATTGGTTTCGTCGTCGACGGTCACGTCGTAATACCGCGCGGTGCCTTTCCAGCCGCAGACTGAGGTTGTTTCATTGGGCGTCAGCAACGCCGTATTTACGGCGGCTGGCGGAAAATAGGCGTTGCCTTCTACCTCAATACATTTATCGCTGTCCGCAAGAACCTGTTCCTTCCAAATAGCCTTTGTCATGGTACCCTCCTGCAATGGCTTATGATTTTTGACCTCAATCCTGGTTAAAATGTAGCCGAAAATAATCAAAGATGACTGGTCAGTTAATTTAGTTATAGAATGGACGCTTAAGGCAAGGAGAGACCTATGGCGGATACCGCCGGCGCGCACCCGATTGGTGCGTCCGACAACAATAAATCGGATGTTGTAACGCGTTTTACCCGGATTCGACTGCAAAGCGAGCAGCTCTGCGCGCCGCTGGCTGTCGAAGACTACTGTATCCAGACCATGCCTGAGGTCAGTCCGGCCAAGTGGCATCTGGCCCATGTCAGCTGGTTTTTTGAAACGGTGGTGCTCAAACCGTTTTTACCGGGTTACCGGGAATTTCACCCTCGCTACGGCTATCTGTTTAACTCCTACTACTTCACCATTGGCAGCATGCACCCACGACCAAAGCGGGGTCTGCTGTCGCGTCCCACGGTCGATGAGATTTACCAATATCGAGCCCATGTCGATGAGCACATGCTCATTTTACTGGCGCGTCTCGACTCGGTGGATACCGATACGGTATTAGCGCTCGTTGAACTCGGCTTGAATCACGAGCAACAGCATCAAGAGCTGATACTGACTGATATCAAGCATGTGCTGGCTTCAAACCCATTGCGTCCGGCCTATGATCAACTGTCTGAACCGTGTGGTGAGGCGGGGGAAATGGGCTGGCTCAATTTTTCCGGTGGTCTCCGTGAGATCGGTGCGCACAAGGGTGAGTTTGCATTTGATAACGAACACCCGCGACATCCCACGTATACCTCGGGGTATCGACTGGCTTCCCGACCCATAACCAATGGCGAATTTCTCGAGTTTATGAACTCGGGGGCTTATGGGCAGTCCGAGTTTTGGTTGTCAGACGCCTGGACCACCGTTAACGAACACGGCTGGACCGCGCCACTGCATTGGGAGAAGGTCGACAACCAATGGTTTCACATGACCCTGGGAGGGCTGCGACCGCTCGATGAACACGCCCCCGTTTGTCACGTCAGCTATTTTGAGGCCGATGCCTATGCGCGGTGGGCCGGCAAGCGCTTGCCAAGCGAGATGGAATGGGAGCTGGCGACCGCCGACCAGCCCGTTGTGGGTAACTTGCGTGAAACGGGTTATTTACAACCCGCGCCAGTTACCGATCCGGCAGTGTCGTCGAACTTGACACAAGCCCAGACATTCGGCGATGTCTGGGAATGGACGCAAAGTCCCTACGCACCGTATCCGGGGTTTCAGCCCTTGAGCGGCTCGTTAGCGGAATATAACGGCAAATTTATGTGCAATCAGATGGTTCTGCGTGGAGGTTCGTGTGTTACACCGGCTGATCACGTACGCGCCAGCTATCGGAATTTCTTTTATCCCCACGAGCGTTGGCAGTTTAGTGGGTTTCGACTTGCGGACGACCAAAAATGAATAACGTATGCGCAGAAGATATCCAGTTCTACGATCACCATCCTAAACCCGCGGACTTTTTTACCGAGGTGCTGGATGGCCTGCAGCAATCGCAGGCACGCATACCACCGAAATTTTTCTATGATGCAGAGGGTTCGCGGTTGTTTGACGCGATTTGCGATTTGCCCGAGTACTATCCCACGCGTACTGAAATGAAAATTTTGCGCGACAACGCCCACGAAATTGCGGCCTGCGCCGGTTCAGAGTGCTTGTTAATCGAGCCGGGTAGCGGCAGTAGTGAAAAAGTGCGCGTGTTGCTGGACACCTTGCGGCCACATGCTTACATGCCGATGGATATTTCCAGGGAACATCTGGTTGGGGCGGCACAACGACTCTCAAACGACTACCCCTGGCTTGATGTGCATGCGGCCTGCGTGGACTTTACCGCGCCAATGGAACTTCCCTACAGTGCGGCCGGGGTGAAAAACGTGGCGTTTTTTCCCGGTTCAAGTATTGGCAATTTTGAGCGTGCTGACGCCGTGGCGTTTCTTCAAAATCTGTGCACCTTGCTGGGAAACAATGGCGGTCTATTGATTGGTGTAGATTTAAAGAAGGAACCCGCAGTACTTAACGCAGCTTACAACGATGCGCAGGGGATCACCGCAGCGTTTAATCTCAATTTGCTAACGCGCATGAATCGTGAATTGGACGCAAATTTCGATGCTGAAAAATTCGATCACCATGCATTTTACAATGAGTCACTGGGGCGGATCGAAATGCATTTGGTCAGTCAGTCTGAGCAGACAGTTCACGTCGGTAAGAGAAAGTTTTCATTCAACTCTGGCGACAGCATTCATACCGAGAATTCCTACAAATATAGTGTCGACGGCTTTCGCCAACTTGCGTCACAGGCCGGCTTTGAACCTGCAGCAGTCTGGACCGATGATGACGCGTTATTCAGCGTGCATTATTTAGTAACCGCAAGCCAGGACGGCTGAACAGCAATTTGGACCATTGCCGCGACAGGCAGTTCAAAAAAACAGAACCATCCGCTCATGTCGCACTCCACGGAAATTTCTGCAGTATCGCCTTTTGAAATTTCCGTCTTACCCCGGATTGTCTTTGGCGCCGGTTGTATCGACAACCTTGCCCCTGAATGTCTGCGACTGGGCCGCCGCTTTCTCCTAATCACCGGCAAACAATCGTTTCGTCGTAGCCCGTATTGGCCGCGTCTGCTTGAGGTCCTCAGCACCGTGGGCATGGTGTTCGACATGGTGGTTAACGACGAACCCAATCCGGATTTGGTAGACACCGCGGTACAGCAATACCGCGCGCATGATATTGACGTCGTTGTGGGTATCGGCGGCGGGAGCGTGCTCGATGCTGCCAAGGCGATTGCCGGTCTACTGCCGTTTGGTAACTCCGTACTCGATCATTTGGAGGGGGTGGGCAAAGGCATTCCCTATCACGGACCGGCATTACCGTTTATCGCTGTTCCTACCACCGCTGGAACCGGGAGTGAGGCGACAAAAAATGCCGTGCTGAGCGAGCGCGGAGAGGCCGGGTACAAAAAGTCCTTTCGCCACGAGACGCTGGTTCCGAAGGTTGCGCTCGTTGATCCGGAACTTTTAAAATCCTGCTCCGCAGAGCAAATTGCCGCCAATGGCATGGACGCCTTCACACAGTTGCTTGAGTCCTATGTTTCCAGTCGAGCCAATCCATTTACCGACGCCCTGGCCTGGAGTGGGCTGCAGCGTGTCGGCGCCGGATTCATCGCGGCTTGGCAGGGAGGAGAAAATGATTCGGCCGCCGCCGGGCGCTCTGCGATGGCCTATGCGGCGCTTCTTTCGGGAATCACGCTCGCACAAGTCGGACTGGGCTCCGTGCACGGGTTAGCTTCACCGCTGGGGGCATTTTTCCCGATTCCCCACGGCGTTGCGTGCGGAACACTGGTCGCGGAAGCAACTCGAATTAATATCGTCGCCATGCAGACGCGAGAACCCAAGCATATTGCGTTGGTAAAGTACGCGCAGGTTGGTCGCTTACTGACCAATACCCCCGAGCTGGCTGACACTGAGGCCCGTAACGCGTTAGTTGATCTTCTGTCCACATGGACTCAGCGAATGCAGATACCGGCTTTGGCCCAATTTGGGGTTAAAGAGTCCGATGTTGGACGCATTGTGGCCGCTAGTCGTGGCAGCAGCATGCAAACCAATCCAATCATACTGACCGATGAAGAAATCGGGGCGCTGGTGCGCGTCCGTCTTTAAGCGTGTTACCTGCATTGTAAATTTCGCCATAGACTTCATTTGGCGACTTTTGCGGAGCTCAGAACGCCAAATTTAAGTTATTCCAAAACTCGAATTAACTTTAATTAATGCCTCTATTTGATTGGTTATACAATAAATACCATAAAGAGGTTCGAGAATTAGTGCGAAGGTGGTAATGACCAATTGCATTCCACACGACATACTCTGACCCACGTGGGATAAAGACGTCCGGGATTTCAGTAGTCACTTTGTTACAGAAACGCCAGGGAAAAAACATAAAAATGGAATCAGGGGAGCTGGATATACGCGTTTGCCGGCGGCGCAACGTCGATCGGCGGCGTTGCACTGCCAAAACGGCGGTGATGTCGGTGTTTCGTAGTCGCCGCGCCGGCGAGCGGCGTGATACTCCAGAATGTACACCGGCATATGTGGATTTACATGAGCCACAATGGCTAATCACGTCGCTGGCGATCATGCTGTTGTGTGTCGCCGATGCCTATTTCACCATGGCCCTGATTACCTTCGGCGGCCAGGAACTCAATCCGTTTATGGCGCATTTTCTGGAAGCCGGTAGCGGACAGTTTTTTTTCGTCAAATACACGCTGACAGCAGCTAGTCTGTTTTTGCTCCTTGCGCATAGAAATTTCCGCCTGGCAGGGCGGGTGACAGGATCCTGGGTGATCACCATGGTGCTGGGCACGTATGTATTGTTAATCATCTATGAATTGATACTGTTGTCTCGAATACCGCTGTTTTAGATCGTTACCCGCAGGTTCCGTTGTAACTGGGAACCGGGAGACGAAATAAAAAAGGGGCCAACAGGCCCCTTTTATGTTTCTTGTTGTCGAGACGCTCAGTCGTCGTCCCTATCGTTTTTGTCATCGTCATCGTCATCGTCATCGTCATCGTCGTGATCACGATCACGATTTCGATCACGGTTACCACGTTTTGGTTTTTTGTTTAGGTAACGCACAACCGCTGCAATATCATCCTGGTTGAGCAAGTCGGCCAGGAACTGCATGGACGGAACCTCTTTTATAGCATCCATGACGTCTCCTGTGCCTTCGCCAATGATGCTCTCGGCGCTGCCACCGGTGCCGTTATCGCCGTGACAGGCTGCACAATAGGACGAGTACACCGCCTTGCCTTTCTTGCGCCGATTCTTCTCCTTTTTCGGCTCAGGTAAGCCGCGGCGCAGCCAGTCGGAAATGGCTTGAATTTCTGCCGGTGTCAGACCGGTAAGCGTGTCCATGCCGCCTTCGCCTTCGGCAATCGCCTCCATTATTTCCGCGGGTGTTGCGCCGACAACGTTTTCGTCGCTGCTGCCACCCATGCCGTTGCCGCCATGACACGCTGCACAGTTTTTCGCGTACAGCTCCGCGCCATTCAGTTCTTCCTCCGGCGGTGGAGTAGGCTCGGGTTCCGGTGGTGGAGTCGGCGCGGCGACGATACTGGCCACCGTCATCACCGTACTACTGCTTAATCCGTCGTTGTCGGTCACGATCAGGGTCACGTTGTAGTCCCCTGGTGCGGTATAGACGTGTGTTGGTCTGGCACTGGAACCACTCGTGCCGTCGCCAAAGTCCCATGCGTAAGTAGTGATAGTACCGTCCGGATCACGTGATGCGGAGCCGTCAAAATCGACAGGTGTACCCACAACGCCGGAGTACGGGCCGCCCGGATTAGCGATCGGCGGCGCCGGTAGGGGCGGCGGCGGAAGCACGGCAGCAATGGCTGCCGTCGTTGACGCCGACGCACTCAGGCCGTCGTTATCCGTAACCGTAAGACTAACGGTGTAATCACCCGGAGCGGCATAAGTATGGCTAGCGTTAACGCCGCTTCCCGTGGTGTTGTCACCAAAGTTCCAAAGATAGGTAATGATCTGTCCGTCTGCGTCACTGGAGCCCGAACCATCAAACGCGACTGCAGCCCCAGTTGTACCGGTATAGGGACCGCCCGGATCGGCGACTGGGGGTACCGGCGCTGGAGGCGGCGGCGGTGGTGCCGCAGCGCTGATTGTCACAGTGGTGGCTTTCGAGGTCGTCTGACCGTCGTTATCCGTCACCGTTAACAGCACCGTGTAGAGTTGTTCCGCTGCATAGGTATGAGTTGGAGTTGGCCCCGTGCCGGTCGTACCGTCGCCAAAGTTCCAGGCGTAGCTGACGATGGTACCATCCGGATCGCTTGAGCCCGTGCCGTCAAAGACAACTGGTGTATCGACGGTGCCAGTGTAAGGTCCACCCGGTTCGGCAATGGGAGGTGCCAGTGCGATGATTTCCGCTGTGGTAGTTTTAGTATCGCTTAGATTGTCGTTATCAGTAACGGTAAGCGACACGGTGTACACTCCGGCAGCTGTATAGGTGTGCGTTGGGGTCACGCCTGTACCGGTGGTGGTGTCTCCAAAATCCCACTCATAGCTGACGATGGTACCGTCCTGGTCGGTTGAGCCGCTACCATCAAAGTTCACGGCCATGCCGACAATGGCGTTGTAACCGCTGCCCGGATTTGCCAGCGGCGGTTGCGGTGCCGCGGCGGGATTAATCTGGATGTTGTGGATTGCCGTATCAGTGGC
>CAMYNG010000030.1:1623-22165 GCA_947259765.1 uncultured Ectothiorhodospiraceae bacterium | reverse complement strand
AGAAGCGATCGCTAATCGTCGCTGCCGTACCACCCCCGCCCAAAACCTGAGCAACCACCAGGACCGAACCGGCGTCGACGGGATCCGATCTGCCATCCGGAATGCTGGTGCAACCGTTTCGAATGGTGCTGGTATTTGCCGGATAACGAAGTAGAAATTCACCGACACCGTCAACTGTAGTTGTAGAGCCGCGGCTTCCGTTTGCTCCCTCAATCGAAATTCCCAGAGATGAAGAACCAACAACATAATTCGTCGTGCGTGATGGCGTTAGCGCGTTAAAAACAGAGTTTGGATATGGATTGACGTAACTGCCATTTACAGTAAGTTGGTTGGCATTGGCAGGATTTACACTTACGGTGCGCACCATATCCGCCTGATACGCATTAGTTAAAAGGATATGATCGCCTGCCTCAAGCAGAAATCCGCGCATCTCAAACGGGCGATAAACTTCCGCGGTCGTAAACGTTGTCGCCGCCCCGTCCACTTTGAGAGGGGCTGCATCCGACAAGGTAGAACCCAGAATCTGATCAACGCCGGGATCGATGGTGCCCGTTGCCTTGATCGTATCGATAACAGCCAAATCCACACGAGTTCCATTTGGAATGGTATTACCTTGAGAGTCAGTCACGACAACTGAGCCTTTCAAGATGTAACTGCCGGCCCCGTCTTTGGTAATTGCCTCGACTCGCGGCCCGGTTATTGAAATGATTGCATCCGCTCCCGAGCCGCCCGTGCCGGGAAGACCACCCTCCACCTCGTTTGTGCCGCCGCCACAACTTGTCAATGCTGCGGTGGCCGCGAGGCCAAATACAATGCTTATCCCAGTTAGAAGCGACTTCATTTTACGTTCTCCTCTCAAACCGCTTATGCCATCAATGGACCGCGGCATGAAAACTACAATTTTCAAAATTCAGGTCGGACAGTGACTTCGTGTTGTGTGCCGGAACCCAATTTTACGCAAGATCCCCCGCATCAACCTTTATCGGCACGTCCTCAGTGTTACTTTAATACCTGCGCTGGTAAATCAGGTTTAAAACCGGGGTCAGAAACGGCGCACGTAACCTATACCAATCTGGGTAATCGTGTAATCGTCTCCGCCGTCACTGTCATCAACCATGCGCGCCCATTCGATATTCAGACCGTTTTTATCGTCGGCGAAAATTTCAACACCCACACCATAGGCAGGTCCACTGGCGTCAAAAAACACGTTGGTTCCGGCCTCCTCGAATTCCAGCCGCCCAACGGAATAACCGGCCAGAGCATAAACCTTGGCTCGTGACGTCCGGTTTGCAGGTAGGCTGAACTTCGCAAATGCAGTTCCCATATACGGGATCTTGAAGCCATTTACATTAAGACTCGAGCTTGAACTGGAGTCACTGGTCAGAAAGCGACCTTCTACCGCAAGCCACGATAAGAAATCCCACCCAACTCGGCCGTTCAGGCTCGTGACGTACAGTCGAGAACCCCTGACTTCATAATCGGTGCTGCCAATCATCACGCCCCAATACAGGCGCTCTCCCTCAGCAAGCACGGCTGCCGGGGTGGCCAGCAACAGGATGAGAATTATTCCCAGTTTACGCATACGTAGCTCCATAAGGCTAACATCAACAACAGTGGTGGTTTGCGACAAAACTCTCGTTTTCGGCCGTGTCCCGGTCCAAGCCAGGATCTTGAACACAGACGAATATCGACAGGTTTTGCTTCACCCTTAAATATACAAGCAGCCACTCGAAACCGACACTCACAGGCCCAAGCTCAAGAGCTGCAACCCAATTTTTGAATATTCTCAAAATAATAGACAGTTAGGAGATATTTGTCATCTAAAACCTGAGATATTTCTCACAAACCTGAGGCTGAAACAAGGCTTTCGATTACTTGCTCGCCAAGCCCGGGGCTCGCAAACCCAGCGTGAATTTCCGACGAAACAATTCTGACGGCCCTCTGATTCTACGTCCGGAAGCGTTGCCCGTTGTTACCTTCTACAACTTAAATCTCCCGGCCAACGATGAAATCGCAGTTAGTTAATGGCGCTTTTTTCGCTTTCGGGAACGAAACCCGGTTTTTTACACCTAAGATTAACCGTAACAACAACAGCAAACGGACAAGCACACCTAAGATTAACCGTAACAACAACAGCAAACGGACAAGCCCATGAAAGCATCTGATCTCTTTGTTAAGTGCCTGGAGGAAGAGGGTGTCGAGTACATCTTCGGGGTACCCGGTGAGGAAAATGCCGATTTCATGATTTCTCTGGAGGCTTCCAAACACATTAAGTTCATCCTCACCCGACATGAGCAGGGTGCCGCCTTTATGGCTGAAGTCTATGGCCGTCTGACCGGCAACCCCGCGGGATGCCTGGGCACGCTCGGGCCGGGGGCCACCAACCTGATCACCGGTGTCGCCGATTCCAACATGGACCGCGCACCGATGCTGGTGCTGACCGGCCAGGGCGCATCAACTCGGCTGCATAAGGAATCCCACCAGGTCATGGACGTGGTGGCCATGTTTCGACCGGTCACCAAGTGGGCACATACGGTTCTTCACCCGGACAGCATTCCTGAAATGACCCGCAAGGCGGTGCGGCTGGCACGCACTGAGAAACCCGGCGCCTGTCATATCGAATTGCCTGAAGACATTGCCAAAATGCAAACCACGGCCGAGCCGTTGCGACCGCTGCGTTTTCGCCGTGCGGTAGCGGACGACAAGATTATCGATCTGGCCTTTGCGCAGATAAGAAAGGCGAAGCGGCCTATCATCATTGCCGGTAATGGCTGTATCCGAAAACGCGCCAGCAAACAATTGCGTTTGTTTTGCGAGAAAACCGGCATAGGGGTCATCAGCACGTTCATGGCCAAAGGCAGCGTCGACATGGATGCCGACTATTGTTTGTATACCATCGGCCTGCAGGCCAAAGATGTTGTCGCCTGTGCGCTGGACTCTGCGGACCTGGTGATCACCCTGGGCTATGACATGGTGGAGTACCACCCCTATCTCTGGAACAAAACCAAGGACAAGAACATCATTCATGCCGATTTTCTGCCGGCAGAGATAGATGAACACTATCACCCGGAAACCGAGGTGGTCGGCGATCTGGCCCATACGCTATGGGCGTTCAATGAGCGCCTGAACAAGGTCGATGCAGTGCAATTTAATACCAGCCAGCAGGCGGCGACTCGACGTGATATGCAGGCCGAGTTTGAGATACATAAGGATGACGACACCGAAGGACTGATACGACCACAAAAAGTCCTTTGGGATGCACGACAAGTTATGGGCGCGGATGACATCCTGTTATCCGACGTCGGCGCACACAAAATGTGGATCGCCCGCCATTATCAGTGCCACAGCCCCAATACCTGCCTGATTCCCAACGGCTTTTGTTCCATGGGCTTTGCCTTGCCGGGTTCGATTGCGGCCAGCATCGTGTTTCCTGAGCGACAGATTCTGGCGATATGCGGCGACGCCGGCTTCCTGATGAACGTGCAGGAAATGGAAACCGCCAAACGCCTCAATGCCAATATTGTTGTGATGGTGTGGGAAGATAAAAGCTATGGCCTGATTGCCTGGAAGCAAACCAATGAATTCGGCCATCATACGGATCTTTCCTTCGATAACCCGGACTGGATGCAGCTCGCCAGCGCGTTTGGCTGGAACGGCCACGCGGTTGCAAATAGCCGGGATTTGGTGGACTGTCTGGAAAACGCCTTTAGGGAAGCCGGCCCCAGTCTTATAGTGGTGCCGATTGATTATCGCGAGAATATGCTGCTCACCAAACGTCTCGGCGATATCGCCTGCCCCATCTAACATAGATTCAAACCAGGAGCACATGTGACCACGCCCCTTCCCCTGTTGGTTCCCGGCGCTCAGCCGAGTGACAATACAATTTGTGTCACCGCACCCTTTGATGAAAGTCCCATCGCCACGCTGCAGGCGGCCGACGCTACCGCCGTTGACGCGGCACTCACCACAGCCTTCGACCTGTTTCGCAACCGCGATCAATGGCTGTCGGCGGAAACTCGAATTGACATTTTGACCCGAACAGCAACGTTGATGCGTGAACAGGCCGAGCAACTGGCACTGGAAGCCGCTCGCGAAGGCGGTAAACCGTTAGTCGACTCGCGTGTCGAAGTCGCCCGCGCTATAGACGGGATCGAAAATTGTGTCGAGTGTATTCGTACCAACCATGGCCAGGAAGTCCCCATGGGCATCAATGCCGCCTCACAACAACGTGTTGCGTTCACTCGCAAGGAACCTATCGGTGTCGTAGTGGCTGTCAGCGCGTTTAATCACCCACTAAATCTAATCGTGCACCAGGTAGGCCCTGCCGTTGCCAGTGGTTGTCCGGTCATCATCAAACCGGCGGAAGACACACCCCTGTCCTGTTACCGTCTTGTCAAACTGTTACATGAAGCCGGATTACCGGAAAGCTGGTGTCAGGCACTTATAGTGTCGGATCTCGACGTGGCCACTCAACTCGTCACGGATGAGCGCGTCGGTTTTTTCAGCTTTATAGGCAGCGCCGCAGTCGGTTGGATGTTACGCAGCAAACTCGCGCCAGGCGCGCGTTGCGCACTCGAACATGGTGGTGCCGCACCCGTCATTATCGAGGCGGATGCGGATATCGAAGCCGGCTTACCCTTGCTCGCCAAAGGCGGTTTTTACCATGCCGGCCAGGTATGCGTCTCCGTGCAGCGGGTATATTGCCATGAGTCGATTGCCCGGCAGGTTGCCGAGGGCCTGGCCGCACTGGCAACACAACTGGTCGTGGGCGATCCAACGCGGGTTGAAACCGAAGTCGGTCCGCTGATCCGCGGGCGAGAACTGGAACGCGTACATGCCTGGGTGAGCGAGGCTGTCGCCGGTGGTGCTGAGCTACTTTGTGGTGGACAGACGGAAGGGCACTGCTACCAGCCAACGGTGTTATTAAATCCGCCGGAGAACACCGCTGTATCGCAAAAGGAAATTTTTGGTCCGGTAATTTGTGTCTACAGTTACGCCCACTTGGACGACGCACTACAACGTGCGAATGCCTTACCCGTAGCGTTTCAAGCCGCGGTACTCACCCGAGACCTTGATAAGGCACTGTATGTCAGCAAACATTTAGATGCCAGCGCGGTAATGATCAACGATCATACCGCGTTCCGGGTAGATTGGATGCCCTTCGCTGGACTGCGTCAATCGGGCCTGGGCGTAGGAGGAATTCCTTATACCTTTGACGACATGCAAATCCAGAAGCTAGTCGTCATAAAATCCAAAGCCCTTTGACATGAGGAAAAGCAATCTCATCAATTGGCGTGCCTTGCACATAAATCCAATTATGTTGTTTTTTTTCGTATGTTTCTTTGCGACCACGGCGGCGGCGGAAAAACCCCTGACAGATAGCCGGGATATTCCGAAGGGAAGCAAATTAGTACTGGAAAAACCGCTGACCATTCCCGCCAATAGTGCGCATGTAAAATTGCAGGACGGCCAGGTCAAACCCGGTGCGATAAACCCAGTCGATCAGTATTACCCGAATTGCAGCTTTCGTGTGCGCTCAGTCGAACAGGTGTCAAGAACCATTGCGCCGGACTCATTCTCCGTTATTCGCGTACGCTGGGACGAAGAACGCGTCTCCGGTCGAAGTATCTCAGAATTCACTACGCAGCTCAGACTACGATCCGAAAAACAACCCCAAGCATTTGAACTCACATGCCAACAATGGGGCGAAGCAGGAAATTTCGAATATCTTAGCGTCACGGACATCAAAAAAGCGCTGGGTTCATTCTTTGAGCTTCGGTTTGGAAAATGATCGCAAAGAGGAAACAAGTTTTTTAATTACATACCTTCAAGGTGAACGGGACGTGTCGAACACATTTAAAGGATTACCGGTAGAGCTCTTCGAGTTTCTGCAAGAACTCGCTGATAATAACAACCGTGACTGGTTTACCGCCAACAAACCGCGTTATAAAGAAATCGTAGTTGAACCGATTTGCGATTTTATCGATGCTTTGCGGCCGCAAATTCAACAAGTATCGACCTCCTTCGTGGTTGATTCCCGACCCCACGGCGGCTCGATGTTCCGCATTTATCGGGACACCCGCTTCAGCAAGGACAAGACTCCCTATAAGGAGCATGTAGGTTGTCAGTTTCGCCATATCGCGGGTAAAGACGCCCATGCACCGGGTTTTTACGTGCATATCTCTCCCATGGAAATATTTTTTGGCGGTGGTGTCTGGCGCCCACCCAATCCGGTGCTGGACAAAGTACGCAATACCATTGTCGACAATCCGGAAAGGTGGGCAAACATCATTGGCAACAAAACCTTCAAGCGACGTTTCGGCGGAATTCGTGGAGACGGTTTGAAGCGTCCACCTCGAGGGTATTCGGCGGACCACCCACATATAGTTGACCTCAAGCGTAAAAGTTTTTTCGCCTTGCAGGAAGTCTCCCCCGATCTGGCAACCTCAGGCAAATTGGTCACCGAAGTAGGGCGCGCGTTCACTGCAGTCAGCCCGATGATGGAATTTATAACCCGGTCACTGGAACTGCCTTATACACGCCGCTAGAGACGGGCCGATACTGACTATCATCATGAAAACATATACGCTCAAACGCAATCCAGGACGTGCAGGCTTCCGTCACCAGACGAAGAATCCAGCCCTAAGGACAACAAGCATCAGGGTCATCTTGACTGGTGTACTTTGTATGTTCTTTTTTTCACCTGTAACCGTTGGTGCGGTCACCACCGCTCAATCTCAAGCGGAATACAAGGTTGAGCTCACAACAAAGTTATCTCACTTCAAAGTGAGCTACTGTTTTTCGGCACAAGCACCCAGCAAGCTGGTGAATCTGCACCCAGACGCGGAAAAGCATCTACAGTGGATAAAGCTCATCACTAATGACAAAACATACGAGCTTGAGCCAAAACATGGTCGGGTCGCCATTCCGGCCGGCGTAGACAGCGGATGTGTTCACTACGCCATCAACTTGCGCGGCCAGACAACTCATCCCTGGTATCGCAAACGACAGTCACACCAGGATCAAGCATTGGTTGAAGTCAGACGCTGGTTATGGCGGCCGCAACCTGCACCGGACGATGATGTTTTAATTACGTTGCAAAAACCTCCGGGGTTTCGTGTATCCGCGCCCTGGTCTCTGGTTTCGCGTGAGGAAACGCGGACGCAATTTCGCATCGCAAAGCGCCCCCGCGACTGGGACGCGCGCATTGCTTTTGGAAAATTCCAGATCCGGGATACGCGTATTGGCAACGCCCAGGTACGTGTTGCAATGCTCAACGGCAAAACCCCGCTCGACGCGAAAATGGTTATGCAATGGATTGACCATAACTTACGTGCCCTGACGCTTGCCTATGGTGAGTTTCCACTTTCCAGCATTCAACTTCTTGTGGTACCTGTCGGCGCCGATACTGAGCCGGTGCCGTGGGGGCAGGTGTTGCGCGGCGGTGGTGATGCCGTGCATGTTTACATTGATCAAACCCGTTCCGCCGCAGAATTTCATGCTGACTGGGTTCTAATTCATGAGCTCAGCCATCTCCTGCACCCAAGGTTACACAGCCGCGATGCTTGGCTTTATGAGGGCTTGGCCAGCTACTACCAAAATGTGTTACGCGTACGCGCGGGTATGCTCCCCGCCCAGACAGGCTGGCAGAAATTACATCGTGGCTTCGAGCGCGGCCGCAATGCCGGCGCACGTACTTACTCTCTGGTGAGTGAAAGTGAAAACATGATGCGCAACAAAAATTTTATGCGCGTCTACTGGAGCGGTGCGGCTATCTTTCTGCTGGCCGATGCCCGCTTGCGTGAGCAAAGCGGTGGCCAGGTCACCCTTGACACAACTTTGCAAAAATTTGAACGCTGCTGTTTACCCACTTCCCGCTGGTGGGAGGGAAAGGAACTCATGGCGAAGTTCGACCAGTTGAGCAACAGTAAAATTTTTTCCGACTTGTACGCGCAATACGTATTGTCAGCGAATTTCCCGGAGCTTGACGGAACCTACAGCTTACTTGGCATCCAAATCAAGGATAGTCGTGTAGTCCTTGCGGATGTTGCACCACATAAAGAGATACGCGATGCGATCATGTCACCTGTCGCAGCAGCTCCTCAACTTTAGCGTAATTGCCGTTCTATTCGCCGGCGGTCCAGCGCCGTCACGAGCTGCAGACACCACCCCAACCGGCGAAACCGAACTGATTGACACACTGGAGCATATTCGACAGCGTCAACACATTCCCGCGCTGGCTCTCGCTCTGGTCGGGCCTGATGGCCGACAACGCTGTCATATTTCGGGAATTAAAAATCGTCAAAGCGGGAAAGCGGTGACGTCAATGACACAATTTCGGATCGGATCCATCACTAAAACATTTACCTCGCTGGCTCTGTTACAGCTCCAGGAACGAGGCCGTTTGAAACTTGGTGAACCCATAGATCGCTATACGCCGGATGCGCCCATAGATAATCCCTGGCACACCACCAATCCAGTGCGAATAGAACACCTGCTTGAACACACGGCCGGTTTTCTGGATCTGACGCGCGCCGAGTTTGACAGCAACGATCCCTCCCCCTTATCACTTAGAGATGGGCTGTTCTTTACCGACCGTCCTCGCCGCAGTATGTGGCCACCGGGGCTTCATTCCTCCTATTCAAACGCCGGCGCCGGTTATGCCGCGTATATACTGGAACAAATCACAGGACAGAAATTTGAGAAATATGTGGTCGAGAATTTGTTCAAACCGCTACGTATGCATAGCGCGGGATTTTTTCTTGATAAAAACACACAAAAGCAACTGGCGACTGGATACGATAGCGATGGAAAGACGGTTATTCCGTACTGGCATCAAACATTGCGCGCTTATGGCGCCGTCAACATCACGCCCTGCGAAATGGGAAACCTTGTGCAAATGTTACTTGATAACGGTAAATTCAATGGGACGCAAATCGTAAGCGCGGCGGCCGCGGCACGAATGGAAACGCCTCGCACGACCCTCGCCGCGCGAAGCGGCCTGGACTACGGCTACGGACTGGGAAACTATCAATACGTCCACAAGGGTTTTGTATTTCATGGTCATGGTGGAGACGGAGATGGGTATCTCGCACACTTTGCTTACAACCGTAACGTCAAGGCAGGCTATTTCCTGGTTATTAATTCCTTCAACAAAGACGCACTGGCAGAACTGCGTGACCATGTGGAAAATTTTTTACTTGCAGGGAGAACGCCCACGATCGTTAACAACAGTGAAGTCCGGCTCAGCAATAAAACTATGCAAGCCTTGAGCGGGCGCTACCTACCCCGCACTTATCGGTTTAGCTGGAACAGGCCCACGGAAAACGACACGGATTATTTGATCGTAGGGGCAGCACACGGCAGGCTGTATACGCAGTTTGCGGGAAAAAAACGCGTACCGCTTTTTGCTGTTAATACACGTCACTTTCGTCGATCAACAGACCCTAAAGCAACAGTGGCTTTTATAGAACACAACGGCGAGCTGTACTTGCAGGGGGATTTTGGAAATTACCAACGGTCGGTTAGCCCGCCAGGGAAAAAACCATGATTGCTAATTAGCTTTTCCGCAACAGGTTATACGTTTTTCAGGAACATTAGAAACATCAGAAATTCTCAGTATCTATTCCTTGTCATCACCTGGTGCGATAAACGCGCTCCAATTAATGGAATCATCCCCAAAAGCGAGAAAAAACGGATTAAGTAACGACTCTTTGGTGTTGTAAAGAATGCGTTCACCGTGGGTGTTTTGTATGTGCCCGCCCGCCTGCTCGAGAATGCACTGCGCTGCCGCGGTATCCCACTCCGAAGTCAAGCCCAGGCGCGGATAGATATCCGCCGCGCCCTCGGCAATCAGACAAGATTTGAGTGAACTTCCCATACTTTTTAACGTGTAGCTATTCAGGTTCTGCAAAAATCGCTGCAGTTGTTCACCTGCGTGGGAACGGCCACCAGCGACAACAGCGTGTTTGAGATCCGCCTTGCGGCAATGAATTCGTTGCGGTGCGCCATCACCCTCGCGCTTGAATGCGCCGCAATCTCGCGCCGCGTAGTAGTATCTGTCTGCCACAGGGGCATAAACCACACCGAGAATGGCTTCATGTTTGTGAATGAGCGCGATGTTGACCGTAAACTCACCGTTCCGCTTGATAAACTCCCGCGTACCGTCCAATGGATCGACAAGCCAATAGGTTTCCCATTGGCTCCGTGCGGAGACCGGAATATCCACCGACTCTTCCGACAACACCGGGTAGGCCTGAGATAAAGATTGCAAACCGTTCACGACGACTTCATGCGCGGCCATGTCCGCCTCAGTAACGGGTGAGTCATCGGTCTTGGTTTCTACAGAAAAACCGCGATCGTATACCTGCAGAATTCGTACGCCGGCTTCCCAGGAAAGCAACAACAGCCTTTCCAGCAAATCAATTAGCTGGTCCCGACTCAATTCGTTGTTGGGCATCGGCTGTTCTACCCGCATGGCTTTTGGCTTGCTGCTATCCTGATCATTTAATGGCACGCAACCGGAGACTGCGGAGCAAGCCAGGTGAATAACATGTCATTACTATGACATTGTGCCAGCAAAGCCATAAAACGCCAAGGCACATGCAGTGGAAGAATTTTTAGAGAATATCAGCGCTAAAGTTTATTCTGGTTTTCAGTCTACCTTTGAACCACGCGTCATAGCTCAGTTCATCGTTTTGCTGGGTGACTTTAAACCCGTCCTGGGCTACCGGCGAAATGTCGACGAACTTTAATCCGGTCCCGGAAAACGTTACATCCATGGAAACGTGCATTGGAAAATAGCCGTCAAGGAAGCGGCGCATGTACGGCCCATTGTGCAGGGTATAGGACCCGTCTTCATTAATGAGAAGCGCTCGTGTCCAACCTGCCAGGCACAATTGGGCATCAATTTTTACACCCTTGATCTGGATTGTATTATCTTCAACCCAGGCACGTTCGATATTCCGGCTGCTCACCACACGCAGCTCACGAACCCGACCCTCGCGAAAAACCACCTCCGCACGTTCTATCTGATCCATGTTGTAGTGACATTGGTCCATCTTGACCCAGCCATCTTCCAGGCTGCGCGGATAAATTTTTAAAGAATTTCTATGGTGGTGCACCGGCTTTTCCGGTTTGTTGTCTAAAAACTGTAATATTCCATCGTTGACTTGCCCAGTGCTGTAGCGCGGCGGACCAAATTCATCACTACTGAACCAGCGTTCCAACTCCTCGGGCGAGACTTCGTTGGCCAATGCCGGAAATGGCATCGCTAACATCAAGAAAAGCAATACTTTTTTTCTGGTGCTCCCTGCCATGTTGTTTCTCCTCGTTTTCCCGACCACTAATCTGAGTTTGGTGAACAACGGTTCCATTCTAGATCAGACTTTGAATTTAAAGCGAAATGACACCAGACTTTACCCAGTCAACCCATTTCCAGAGCAAATTTCTATATAATCCGCGATAACCTGAAAATCAACCGCGGAACTCCCTGAAGATCTAATGCTTAACTGGAATCAAATTGAGACGGTCCTGTTGGATATGGATGGGACCTTGCTTGATCTGCATTTTGACAACTATTTCTGGTTACATCACGTGCCCCGGCGTTACGCGGAAAAACACGACCTTGAGGTTAACGCCGCAAAGGAGACGTTATTTCCTCTATTTCGCTCAGTTGAGGGTACGATTGAATGGTATTGCGTGGACTACTGGTCAGAAACCCTGGGGTTGGACATTGCCGAACTGAAGTCGGAAATTGAACACCTCATCGCCATTCACCCGGATGTTGTGCCCTTCCTGAGTCGTTTACGCGAGTCCGGAAAGCGGGCCGTGTTGGTCACTAATGCGCACCAAAAAAGTCTGACATTAAAAATGAACCGCACAGGCCTCGACCAACACCTGGATTTGATCGTTTGTTCACACGATTTTGGCGTCCCCAAGGAAGACACCGATTTTTGGCGAAAACTGGATCAGCAGATTCGTTTTGATCGGCAGCGCACTTTATTAATCGACGACAGTCTGGCCGTGCTGCGCTCGGCACAACGTTTCGGCATCAAACACCTGCTTGCCGTATTCAAACCGGACAGTAAAGACGGTGTGCGTGACGTTGCCGAGTTCACCGCCTTTCATCATTTTCGGGAAATCATGCCGGAAATTGGTACAACGGCGCATAAGACTTAATAAGGAAAACCTGCCAGATCATCGCTTCACGCGTAACTCTGGTCCCAGCTCTTGAAACGTTTACGACAATACTTCAGGAATGACTCATAGCCGTCAAAAAACAATTCAAAGCCTTCTTCTGCCGGCGCATCATATTCACAAAAATCATTGTCGTAATCCCGGCAAATATTTGGGCGATCCTCATATATTCCACAACGCCCATCGGCACCGACAAAGCGGCAACGCGTCAAGAAAAGCAGGAACCAACCGTCTTCATCCTTGTAGGCCTGAACATTTTCATGGGTCAGTTGCCAGAGCATATGATGGAAGTCATCCTTGCTCCGCGGTGTCTCTATAGACTGAGTGATGTAACTACAGCACTTGGTGCCAACACAAAAACCGCATTTGTTTTCTGGCGTCATTTTAGTCTTGATATTCCAGACTTTTCGGCGTTCTTTAGTTAACATTAAAACGTTCTCTCGGATGTGCGGTGCGAAACGATTATTATATCAGGCCACTCATTTGAAATCCCGCTTAACAAAACTTTGGCAATCACTCCGAATTAAACCTTTTGAAGTGACAACCTGTTGGCGCCAACCCGGCAGACGGAAATTTAGTGTCAGATTGAAATGGCAATATGAAAACCCAAATCATTGATGCAGAAATCCGCAGTAATCCTGGTTTTGCCCAGGGTATCATCCGTCTGGGGTTATGGATTTTCTTCACCGCGTTCACAGGGATAAGCCTGTATTCCGCAGGTGATTACGAAATTTTTATCCGTCTAACAATTTTTAGCGGTACCTTTATCAGCTATTCAGTGCTGGTTTTAATCTCGGTTTTTGTCTGGCCAAACTCGGTTACCCGCCCGTACATAACCGTCGCTATGGATGTTGCATCTATTTGCTATGCCATGATTCTCACTGGCGCCGGACCTTTTAGTCCGTATTTTCTGTTGTATCCCTGGATCTATATCAGCTACGCGGCACGGTATGGGCGCGGTCCGTTGTTTGTCGCTCTGGGCGCCAGCGTCCTGGGGTTTCTAATTGCCGTTTCAATCTACAGTGGCTGGACACGTCGGCCGCTGGATACCGGGGTATACCTTATTTTTCTCATCATCTTGCCGTTTTATATAAATGTCATGATTCGCCAGTTGCGCTGGGCGACTCGCGCGGCGGAAAACGCCAATAAGGCTAAAAGTGAATTCCTTGCCACCATGAGCCATGAAATCCGTACGCCAATGAGCGGTGTTATCGGTATGGCCAGCCTGCTACAACGTACACAACTAAAGCAGGAGCAAAAAGAGTATGTGGATGCCTTAGTTGAATCCGCATCGGCCTTACACACCCTGATCGACGATGTACTGGACCTTTCGAAAATTGAGGCTGGCAAGTACAGCTTGGTGAAGCAGGAGTTTAGCCTGACTGACACCATAATGGCAGTGACGCAGATGTTTAGTGCCAACGCATATAAAAAGGATGTGGAATTGGTGTGTTATGTTCAGCCGGACATGCCCGCGAGAGTTTGGGGTGATCCCAATCGCTTGCGGCAGGTCTTAATGAATCTGACGGGCAACGCCGTCAAATTCTGCACGCAGGGCGAAATTTCAATCAACGCAACCTTGTGCAGACCGCTGTCCTCCCACAAAAACTGTGTTCGGTTTGAGGTGAGGGACACCGGCCCGGGAATTTCAGCCGATCACCTGGCACGTATTTTTGAGCCCTTCTACCAGGGAGACACGCACAGCACCCGACAGTCCGGAACCGGTTTGGGTACGACGATCTCGCGTAACCTTGTTGAACTTATGAACGGTGAAATCGGTGCTGAAAGTGAACCCGGCCAAGGTACTTGCTTCTGGTTCGAAATTCCGTTCGAGGTCGTGGGCCGCGGCGAAGCGGAAGTGATCCCGCTCAGTTCAACGTGCCGGATTCTTCTGCACGACGACTTACTGTCAAGTCGTCGTGCCACAGAGAGCTACTTGAACTTCCTGGGCGCGAGCTGCGAACTGGCAATTGACGGTGCAGAGCTGATAAACAAGGTGAAAGAGTCTTCCGCCAAGGCGCACGGCTACGATCTCATTATAATTGCCGACACCCGCAAACGGGAGAGCGCACCGGAAATGGCCCGCGAATTACAGCAACACGTTGCCAATTTGCCCCCACTTTACCGATTAACCTACATTGACAGGCTCGAAAACCAGACCCTGCATCAGAACGTATTCGCCAGCCACCTGACCCGACCAGTTAGTCTGAAAACCTTGCGCGAACGCATCAGCCTGGAGGTATTCCGAGATGGGTCCGCGGTAGAAACGGTCAGCCCGGACAACACACTGGAAAACGTTCGCCCGCTTCGTGTGCTTATCGCAGAGGACAGCGATATTAATGCCAAGGTCCTGTTAACGTTTCTCTCCCAGGCCGGTCACCACGTGACGCGTGTGACAAACGGACTTGAGGCACTTAAGGCACTTGAGAACAACAATTACGATTTCGTCCTCATGGATATGCGCATGCCTGAAATGGATGGGCTGGATGCCACCCGAAATTGGCGTAAAACCGAAGCCAATTCCGACCACGTCCCTATTGTCGCTCTAACCGCCAACGCAACAGCTGAGGACCAACAACGCTGCCTTGATGCCGGAATGGATGGTTTTCTCACGAAACCGGTCAATCCCGAGCGTTTGTTTGCTACCATCAAGCAATATGTCACGCAGGAATCGTGAGAAACAAGCGTAAGACCATGCCCCGCCCGTCCGACAACGAAACGGTCCAGCTTCGCCGCCAGCTAAACGCCTATATCAAGCAGGCACAGGAAAACGAACAGAAGCTCAACCGACTGCAAAATTATGAGCTCAAGCTAATCAGTACCAGCAGTCTGCAGGAATTGTTTCAGGTTTTACTTTGCGACTACAAATCCACTGCACAATTGACTCAAGTCACTCTTGAGCTATTTGATAGCGATTACGAAATTCGCCGGCTTCTGACCGAGCTTGGTCTGGACGCACGCGACTACCCCGGCCTGCGATTTCTTGATGACGAACAGGAATTGCCTGCTGATTTTCAGTCAGACGAAGAAATCTGGCTCGGGACCTTTAACCAAGACTTGCATGGGCGATTCCTGAGTGAGCCCAACAACATCGACGGCAGCGTGGCGTTTTTGCCATTAATACGAAATCAGGTTCGGCTGGGGGCATTGATTTTTGTCAGTGACGACAAAGCCCGTTACACCGAACTGACGGGAACCGATTTTCTGGTCCGACTGGCCAGTTTTGTCTCTGTGTGTCTTGAAAACGCTATCAACAACGAGAAGGTCAAGCGTCTTGGTCTTATCGATCCATTGACCGGCGTGTACAACAGGCGCTACTTTGAACGCCGATTGGAAGAAGAGATTCGGCGCACCGCGCGTGCCGATACACCACTGGCCTGCCTGTTTCTCGATATCGATCATTTTAAACAAATTAATGACAACTTTGGGCACGGCATAGGCGATTCAATACTACAAGGGGTTGCCGCTACAATACGTGAGCAACTACGCGCCAGCGATGTACTGGCCCGCATAGGCGGTGAGGAGTTTGTCGCGCTATTGGTACAAACCGAACATCAACGGGCGCTTGAAATCGCCGAGCGGGTGCGGTTTAGCGTAGCAGAGAAAATATTTAACGGGGCCGGCGGAGAAAACATTACGGCCACAATTTCGATCGGCTGCTCAAGTCTGCGACAGTTCGCCGACACCGATGACGCCGCGCAGGTCGCCCACGCGTTACTTGATGAAGCAGACCAGGCGCTTTACAGCGCAAAACGTGCCGGTCGCAATCGTGTCCTCAGCTAAAACCGGCGCACAGCTTTCGTCGGCCGTGGGTCTGCAACGCCTTCGTCGGGACAAACTTTTCTTTGCCGCACTGCTTGCGGCCATCCCGGTTTGGGTCGTGCTGTTACTCGCCACATCTCACCCGGTTGATCTTAACTGGCCGGTCACCGCACCGTGGCGTTTCACGCTGCTGGTATTAATTTATCCGGTGGTCGAGGAAATTGTGTTTCGCGGCCTGATACAAGAGAGCTTACAGCGGCTGTTCGGGGCACGACATTACGGCCCGTTAAGCCTGGCCAACCTTGTTACCAGTATTTTTTTTGTGGCTGTACATTTTGTTTACCATGCACCGATTTGGGCTGTGGCGGTATTCGTGCCGTCACTGGTGTTCGGTTTTTTCAAGGAACGCCACGGCGGCTTGCGTTCACCTATAGTCCTGCATGTATTTTACAACCTGGGCTATTTCTGGCTGTTTGGTAACACGATGCTGGTGGTGTGAAAAAATCTTCGGGGAACTTTGCACACGGCATTCTGGCGCAGGCCGGAATCCAAAGATCAACAAACTCTACTGGACTCCGGCATTCGCCGGAGTGACGAGGAGAAGTTAAAAAGAGGCTTTTAACGATTTTTGTCTCTGTGTGCGCCGTGCCCCCTGCGATTAATGTTTTTATATACAACAATCCGCCGCGATTAATTCTGATCGCCTTTTACCTGCAACCAGAATGTCACCGGTCCATCATTCGTCAAGGTAACCTGCATATCTGCTCCAAATACCCCTGCCGCGACCGTGTCATGTTTTGCGCGGGCATGCTCAAGAATGAAGTCAAAAAGCGGCTCGCCGATTGCAGGCTCGGCGGCGGAGGTAAAACTGGGGCGCATACCCGTGTTGGTATCGGCGGCCAGGGTAAACTGAGGAACGAGCAGGAGACCGCCCGCAATATTCTGCACGCTTCGGTTCATACGCCCCGCATCGTCTTCAAACACCCGGTAACCCAGTACACGCTGTAACAAGCGTGCGCCGGTATTCTCGGAGTCACCCCGTTCGACACCGATGAAAGCGAGTAAACCTTGTGAAATCTCGCCAACCGCTCGCCCATCAACTTCAACTTTTGCTTGTGTGACGCGTTGCAGCAGCGCGATCATTCAACACGGCCGTACATCGTTTGTGTTGCCTTCACCAGCGCATCGACGATGCCGGGTTCGGTGGCCGAATGTCCCGCATCGGAAATAACATCGAGATCGGAGAGCGGCCAAGCCCTATGTAATTCCCAGGCGCTCTCCATGGGACAGACGACGTCGTAACGTCCCTGAACAATGATGCCGGGGATGTTCGCCAGGCGATCGATATCATTCAAGATTTGGTTTTCCTCAAGAAAAATTTTGTTCTTGAAAAAATGACATTCGATTCGGGCCAGCGATAAAGCGGTGTGGGTCTGACCGAAAAACTCAACGACCGAGGTCTTTGGCTTGAGTGTTGAAGTCCGTCCTTCCCATATTGACCATGCGCGAGCGGCAGACAATCTGGAGATCTCATCATCGCCAACCAGGCGATCGTGGTAGGCGGAAACCATATCCTTTCGTTCCCGTACCGGGATTACGTTAAGAAACTCCTGCCACGCATCCGGGAAAATTCGACTGGCTCCCTCCTGGTAAAACCAGTCAATCTCGCGCTGACGGCACAAAAAAATTCCGCGTAAAATCAGGCCAAGCACCCGCTCTGGGTGCGTTTCTGCGTATATCAGCGATAAAGTCGAACCCCAGGAACCTCCAAACAGAACCCACTGCTCTATGTGCAGATGCTCCCGGATCGATTCCATGTCGGCGACCAGGGCTTGGGTGTTGTTGCCGGACAATTCTGCATGCGGCGTTGAACGCCCGGCGCCGCGCTGATCAAACAGGATGATTCGATAAATTTCCGGATCAAAAAACCGCCGGTGATAGCTTTCACAACCCGCTCCCGGTCCACCATGCACAAACAAAGCCGGTACGCCTTGCGGGTTGCCGCACTCCTCAACATAGAGTTCGTGCGGTTCATCTACCGCCAAGCGAAACTCGTTGTACGGCTTTATTTTGGGAAACAAGGTACGCATTGATTGATCTCGTACTACGCGGCCTATGCCGTTTTAGCTATCGCGTACAATTTCGCCCTTGAACCCGATGAGAGTCGCGATACCTATCAATAACAAACCGCCGAGAATTGAGAATGGACCAATACCGGTATCAAGCAAAGTGTAGGCCCATGGAAATCCGAATACACTACCAAGATAGAGGGTGCCGGAGTGCATAACGGCGCCCACAATAAAAAGCCAACTGATGAGCTGTTTAAGCCAACGCGCCACCGAAATAAAACACAGGACGATACCGGCTAAGATATTCAGGACGGATTCAAGATTACCATGCGCATGCGGTCCACCCTTGATGGAATCGATGGCAATTTCTGAATTAATAAGTTTATTAAGCCCTAAAATTCCGGTTGTGTTTGCCTTGGCTATCTGTTCTGCGGTCAATGGTTCCAGTTCTTCTTCGAAACCGTTTTCCTTAAGGGACTGCAGTCGACCGACACTGCTCTGTTTTTCCTGGGCCGCCGCGCCGAAATCTTCGTACATGTCAACCATGACAAGTCCGAGAGAGGCGGTGAAAACCAGATAGATAAATCCGAAGGCAATATTTTTTTTACCGATCATTAACATCCCTCCTTAGTTGGCTCTTTAATTATTAAGCTATAAACGGCGTCGAAAATTCTACTGCGTAAGTTAATTTTGATGAACCGAAGAACATCATAGCCCTGCGCCGCCAGAAAGCAAACAGTCGATAGCGGACAGATTTGGCTAAACTTCGACCTCAGCGTTACCCGCTTACGCGGCAAATCCTCCATCCGTGGAGTACGCGAGCGTAACAAAAATTAATAAGTCAGCAGTGCCCTGATGATGTCAAGCGGATGCAGCGCGCGAAGCACGCTTGCGTTCATGTTCCAGTAACAATTTCTTGCGCAAACGAATGTTGTGCGGTGTGACTTCCACAAGTTCATCGTCGTCGATAAACTCAAGCGCCTGTTCCAGACTCATTTTAATCGGCGGGGTCAGCAAAATATTTTCATCAGTTCCGGCGGCACGAACATTGGTCAGCTGTTTGGCTTTGAGAGGATTAACAACCAAATCGTTGGCGCGGGAATGAATGCCGATGATCATACCTTCATAGACTTCCTCGCCATGACCGATGAAAAGTCGGCCACGTTCCTGCAAATTAAACAGCGAGTAACCCAGCGCCTTACCCTTACCGTTAGCGATCAATACGCCGTTAATACGCTGACCATAACTACCCTGTTTATACGGCCCGTAGTGGTCGAATACGTTGTACAACAATCCGGTACCCTGGGTGGCGGTGAGAAATTCGGTGCGAAAACCGATCAAACCACGTGCAGGAATGATGTAGTCAAGACGAACCCGGCCTTTGCCGTCCGGCGCCATATCGCGGAGATCCCCACCACGTTCACCGAGTTTTTCCATGACCGCACCTTGATGTTGATCCTCCACATCGACGGTTAGCTGTTCGAACGGTTCCTGTTGTTCGCCGTCAACTTCCTTGACAATGACTTCCGGTCGCGACACGCCCAGCTCGTAGCCTTCGCGGCGCATGTTTTCGATAAGGATGGAAAGATGTAGTTCACCGCGTCCGGACACGCGGAATTTGTCGGGATCATCCGTCGGCTCGACACGCAGCGCCACATTGTGAATGAGCTCACGCTCCAGACGTTCCTGAATTTGACGCGTGGTCACAAACTTGCCGTCCTTGCCGGCAAACGGTGAGTTATTGACCTGGAAGGTCATACTCACGGTCGGCTCGTCTACGGTCAGCGGTGGCAGCGCCTCCACGTTGTTTGGCTCACACAGCGTGTCGGAAATATTCAGCCCGTCGATACCGGTAAAGGCAACGATGTCACCCGCCTCGGCCTGCTCAACCTCGATGCGCTCCAGGCCAAGAAATCCCATGACCTGCAGAATCCTTCCCTGACGGGTACCGCCCTCACGATCAACAACGGTCACTTGGGTATTCCCTTTAACAGTGCCGCGGGTGATGCGGCCGATGCCGATGACCCCCACGTAACTGTTGTAGTCCAGCGAACTAACCTGCAACTGCAGGGGACCCGTGGCATCGACTTGCGGGTGGGGCACGCGCTCGACCACGGCCTGAAACAGCGGCGTCATATCCTCCGCCGGCTGCGCTGCATCCAGCGTGGCAAATCCCTCCAATGCCGAGGCATAAACCACAGGGAAATCCAACTGCTCGTCTGTTGCGCCTAAACGGTCGAACAAATCAAACGTTTGATCCAGCACCCAGTCGGGCCGGCTTCCCGGGCGATCGATCTTGTTAATTACGACAATGGGCCGTAGCCCCAGCGCCAGCGCCTTTTGCGTAACAAAACGGGTCTGTGGCATGGGACCTTCGACCGCGTCCACCAACAGCAGTACCGAATCCACCATAGACAACACGCGCTCCACTTCGCCGCCAAAATCGGCGTGGCCGGGAGTATCGACAATATTGATGCGGTACTCGCCCCAGCGGATCGCCGTGTTTTTCGACA
>CAMYNG010000030.1:0-1567 GCA_947259765.1 uncultured Ectothiorhodospiraceae bacterium | reverse complement strand
CGCGCTCTCGCTCCAGATCATTGGAGTCCATGACACGCTCCTGGACGGCGCCCCGGCTCTCTAAGGTGCCTGACTGGCGCAGGAGTTGGTCCACAAGCGTGGTCTTGCCGTGGTCGACGTGCGCGATGATCGCGATATTTCTTAGATTTTCAATCACTTGGTTAATCTACTCAAGATTGGGCCCGATGCAGGGCGGCGCATTATACCAAGTCCACAGCGAAGCACACATATTAATGGTGATTAATGCTGCGCAACAATGCACATGTCGGCTGCCAGACCACTAGGCATTAATCACTATTTCGTTAACAGGCCCGTTTCCATTAGGCTCTTAGCGCTACGTTTTAAGCCGCGTCGCAGAAAAACGTCGCAAAGATGACTTTGCTGGAGTGCCGAACTGTGCACTGTCGAAATTGCGGGATTCCGGTATGGTCGTAAAACTGGCATTGCCCCTAAATCGCTGAAAACGATATAATTTACAGGAGCTACTTGGAAACACGAACGCGATTACTCGAAGCTTGCCCCCCGCTGGGGCCACGGTTGTGGTTCGGTGTGGTTTTGCTCAGCCTGACTTTGCCTGCTTTGAGCGGCTGCCATTCCCGCGGCGCGGTGGCGGCCGAGACGCAGAAGCAATCTGCACCTACAACCCATCCGGCGGATGAGACAAAAAAAATTAACACCAACCTGCTGGAGCTCGAACGTCGGGTGCAACAGGAAAAACTCAGCCTGCGACAGGCCGGAGAAAACATGGCCATGACCGTGACCGCCGAAGGCGTCAAGCTGGAGATCGTCACCAATCGAATCGATGACGAGGTTGAAAAACAGCTGTCCATGCCCGGCGTGACGCTACATCACGTTTCACGCAAATATAATCGGGTCAGCGCATCGATTAGTGACCTCGCCTCGATGCACCAGCTTGCGCGGGTTCCCGAAGTCGTCATGATTATGCCGCACTACACACCACGTACACAAAAGCTTGAGAGCAATTGAGAATTGGAACCAATTCGAATCAAGAAGCTAAGGTATTGTTCAAGAAACGGAAACGAAACATGAATTTGCTAACTGGGAAAATCATATACCTACTGGCAGGAGCCACCCTGCTGCTAAGTATCGCGATCAGTTCCACCAACGCGTTGGCAGCGGGTGCCACTGGCAAACAAGCTACTATTGACCCGCGTATTTTGGGCCTGCTAGACAGTGCGTTCTCCCAAAACTCAAGCCTGGTTTCCGCAGCTCAACAAACTGTGGCGGCAAAAGTACAATCCGGCTTGGTAGACAGCACACCACTATTGTTCGCACAGTCAAACAATGGCATCGGTCTTAACGTCATCACCCGAGGTGTGGTCAAAGATCACAGCAATTTCGACGTTCCGGGGGTCACGGTACACCACATTTCAAAGACACACCCACAGGTCAATGTAAGTGCTAACTCACCTGATGCAGTTCTGGCTCTGGCTGGTCTGCCGCAAGTCATCGCCATCATGCCGCAGTACAAGCCCATAACCCAGGCAGGTGCGGTTTCCAGCCGTGCGGTACAGGCGTTGCGGGTTGATACCGCCAAACTGAATTT
>CAMYNG010000029.1 GCA_947259765.1 uncultured Ectothiorhodospiraceae bacterium | reverse complement strand
TCGCCCGCAAGTGACACTATACCTCGGGGCAACGGATCAAATTGTTTCAGGAAAATTTTATCGCCTTCGCCTCCGATAATTACACCTTGAAGATCACTTACTGACATCATATTCAAAAACTCTCGCCAGTGCATTTCGGGCCATGCACGATAATTGACTCTACCGCTTTTACCCAGGTGACTATTGGCTGGAACTAACACAAAATAGTTAGAACTAAGGTTGAATTTTTCTCTGACCTTCAGTGGATCGGAACCTTGTAGGCTCGGTATTGCAAATTCCATGTCATCAGGGTCTAGGAAAGATTCGAAAATTAATTTCAAGTTTTCGACTGCATGAGCCTCTGGTGGTTCGGCAAAATACCGGTACGGCATCCCAATTTTATTGTCCGCACGAGCCATGCGTACGACATCATTAAAAATTCCACCGAGTTCCAAATTGACTATGTAGTCGTAAGGTAACCGCCAGGAATCTAAAACGATCTTTGCTTTTGGTGGGTTAAAAGGGATCGGTGGACGTCGGTTTCTAAGCTCAAAAATTTGCGTAATGCGCGGGTCTTCGGCGAAAATCTGCCCAATGCCCGCTTTTGCGACCCAATCGATCTGCACCTTATGGCCAAAATGGTGACGAAGGGGTTCGATGATACTTGAGGCGCAAACAGTATCACCCAGTTGGCCAGCTCGTATTACGAGTATACGGTCTCTGTCTGATTTTGATTTCATTTGGCGATAGAGCTGAAAAAATTGTTTAGCATATCCCGTCGACAATTAGTTTATCGTATACAATCGGTTTTATGAAATTATTAGAATTATGTTTGTCGGACGGTTTCGGGGGACTTGAACTTTACGCCCAGAAAGTGGCTCGGCACTATTTTCAGTCAGAATCAAGCATTGTTGCGGTTGTTCGAAAGAATACTCTGTTGGACAAACGGCTTTCTCAGGATGGCGTTCCCCGACTTTTTCTTAGTCCATGGCTGGTTTACCTGCCGTTGTTTTCGGCCTGGAAACTGGCTCGCTGGATAAGAACGTATAATATAGATACTTTACATATGCACTGGCGCGCCGATTTGACCTTGGCCGTGTGGGCAAAAATATTCAGTCGTGGTTCTGTCCGCCTAGTTTATACCCGCCAGATGGCGCTTACTCGCCCAAAGTTCGATTTTTACCATCGTTTTCTTTATCGGAATGTCGACTTATACCTTGCTATCACTCGGCAGGTCCAAGATGATGCACGACGATTTTTGCCGTTGGCCAATGAAAACGTACAACTTCTCTATTATGGGGTTCCAGAGTCAACGGCTGTTGAACCGTCGACTTGCGTGAATTTTTTCACCAGCGCAAGTGTCAAACCGGCTTCGCTCACTATTGGTTTGTTTGGGCGTATTGAGCAGGGTAAAGGCCAGCACCTATTAGTCTCTGCAGTTAAAATTCTTAGAGAAAAAGGTCTCGATGTTGCTGCCGTACTGGTTGGGCACATAATGGATCAGTTGTACTTTGACCGCATGATGCAGGATGTGCAGCGTTTCGGGCTTGCTAGTCATGTAATCTATGCCGGATTTCACGACCACCCTCCGAGCATTATGGGATGCTTTGACGTCGTTGTTTTGGCGACTAAAGAAGAGACCTTTGGTCTTGTGCTGGCCGAGTCTATGCGGGCAGGAACAGCCGTTATTGGCAGTAATGCAGGTGGTGTACCGGAGATAATTTCGCACGACGAGACGGGTTTACTCTTTGAGCCTGAAAATGCCGAAGCTTTGGCAGCCTGTCTTGAACGGCTTGTGACCGACCCCGAGCTGCTTGACCGCCTGGCAAAACAAGGAAGAATCTATGCAGATAAAATGTTTTCGGAAGAAACGCATTTTGCCCAACTAGACACGTTTTTGCGTAATTCGAAAGGCCGCTGACCGGGGGTGGCCGTGCCGCGGAGATTGCATTGGTTGGTTACGACCTATGCGCGGCCCTGCCTAACCAGGTCGTCAAAGTAGGAGATTGTCTGTTTTAGTCCTTCATCGAGGACAATTTTAGGTTCCCACCCCAGTTTTTCTTTGGCCAGGGAAATATCAGGTTGCCGCTGTTGTGGATCATCATGGGGCAGGGGTTTATAGATGAGATTAGATTTTGAACCTGTCATTTCAACGATTTTTTTTTTTTGTTCCTTTATGGTGAATTCCCCGGGATTTCCCATGTTTACGGGGCCGGTAAATTCTTCATCTGAATTCATCATACGGACAAAACCGTCGATCATTTCACTTACAAAACAAAATGAGCGAGTCTGTGAACCGTCTCCATAAATCGTAATATCTTGCCCCTTGAGAGCCTGAACAATAAAATTGGACACCACGCGGCCATCATTCGGGTGCATGTTCGGGCCATAGGTATTAAATATACGAACTACCTTAATGGCTACTTTGTTCTCGCGGTGATAGTCGAAGCACAGGGTTTCCGCGCAGCGCTTACCTTCATCATAGCAAGAGCGAAATCCGATAGGATTGACGTTTCCCCAGTAGGACTCAAGTTGGGGGTGGACTTCCGGGTCGCCATAAACTTCGCTGGTAGACGCCTGTAGAAATTTTGCTTTGACGCGTTTGGCGAGGCCCAACATGTTTATGGCGCCCATTACGCTGGTTTTCGTGGTCTTAATGGGATTGAACTGGTAGTGCGGTGGTGAAGCCGGGCATGCCAGATTGTAGATTTCGTCGGCCTCTAGAAAAATGGGATGGACGACATCGTGGCGAATGACTTCAAAATGGTGATTATCCATGAGCGGGATAATGTTGTCTTTCGTGCCTGTGAAAAAATTATCCAGGCAAATGACGTCATTACCTTCTTCGAGTAACTTCTTGCACAGATGTGAGCCGAGAAAACCGGCTCCACCAGTTACGATTATTCTTTTTCGATGATAATTCTGCATAATTACCTGTTACCACGTCCAATACAGTAATAGGCGAAGCCAAGTTCTGTCATTTGTTGGGGGTCATACTGGTTACGGCCGTCAAAAACTACGGCCTGTTTCATCGCCTGCTTCATCGTCTCGAACTCAGGATTTCGAAACGGCTTCCACTCAGTTACCAGCACCAACGCATCGACATTCTGTACGGCATCATAAGGGTGATCAACCAATTGAACATGGCCATGTTCAAACCATTCTGTGGGAAGCTCTTTCCGCGCTACGACAGAAGCCACCGGGTCGTAGGCGACAATTCTGGCGCCTGCTGCAATCAGTTCGTGCATTATAACTTTCGATGGTGCCTCGCGCATATCGTCCGTTCCCGGTTTGAAAGCAAGGCCCCAAAGTCCGAAGGTCAATCCACTCAGGTCTTTACCAAAATGCCCAATGATCTTCTCGACAAGTCTGCGTTTCTGCGCTTCGTTCCGTTCTTCAACAGCGCGCAGGAGCTTCCCATCAAAATCAATATCATTTGCCATCTGAACCAGAGCCTGTACATCCTTGGGAAAGCAGGAGCCCCCATAGCCGCAACCCGGGTAGATAAACGAAAATCCGATCCGGTTATCGGAACCAATGCCGTGGCGTACGTTTTCGACATCAACTCCCAGTTGGTCGCACATATAGGCGATTTCATTCATGAAGGAGATCTTGGTTGCCAACATAGCGTTTGCCGCGTATTTCGTCATTTCTGAATCACGCACACCAATTGTTAGTACGCGATTGCGGGTACGCATGAACGGCGCATAGAGCTCGTGCATCATGGTTTTCGCACGGTCATTGTCGACACCGATGACGACACGATCGGGATACATGAAGTCGTCAATCGCGCTGCCTTCTTTTAAGAATTCAGGGTTACTTACAATATCAAAATCGTGTGCGACACCGCGACGCTTGAGTTCGTTTTGTACGGCGTCGCGAACTTTGTCTGCGGTGCCAACGGGGACCGTGGATTTATTAACAATTACGCTGTATCCATCCAGATGAGCACCAATCTCTCGGGCCACATCCAGCACATAACGAAGGTCCGCCGAGCCGTCTTCACCAGGCGGAGTTCCGACGGCGATAAAATAGATTGACACGCCCTGCATGGCCTCAGCTAACGAGGTGGAGAATGACAGCCGATTCTCTTTGACGTTTGAAAGGACCAATTCTTCGAGGCCGGGTTCGTAGATGGGAATAATGCCTTCTTTGAGATTGCTGATCTTGTTTTCATCGACATCCACGCAGGTAACGTGATTGCCCATTTCTGAAAAACAGGTGCCTGTTACCAGTCCAACGTAACCCGTACCGACTACTACTATTTTCATGAAATCGAAACCTTTTCTTGGTTTTTCTGGAATTAAGCCTAATCTAAAAAACGACTTAATTTGTGCTCGTTAATGACATCAGTATTGCCGCCGACACATCCGCCGCCGAAGGCAGGCAATCGTCCCGGTTAAACACCACCTGGTGCCTGCCAAATCGAGGCCAGTATCCGAACGGCGCGGCATGGAAGTAAATGCACACGGTAGGCGTTCCCACCGCAATGCCAAGGTGTCGTATCCCCGTGTCGTTGCTGACCAGTACGTCTGCCGCTTTCAGGAAAGCGGGGTCTTCCGCGCTTGCCTCTCAGCCGCATAGTAAGATGTGGTTATGGTTCGGGAGTTTTTCGACCATTTGTTCGATCAGTGCTGAAAAGCGTTCTGCCGGCCAGCTCTTGTCAGGTGTTGACGCTGTTGGAAAATAGACAACATAGGGCCGCTCATGTGACAGGGGCGTGACAGGCATGTCAAATCTGGGAGGCCAATCGAATTGGATTCCCAGGGGACAGAGCTGTTCAAGGAACGTTTCCGCCTCGAAGCGATAAGCTGCCCTTGGAATTGCGACGTCATAGATTCGTTTATGAATTCCTCGATGCTGGAAACCGATCTTGAAACGCGCCGGCGTGAGGCCGCTGAGGGTAAACGAGCGCGTGCTGGCGGTAATATCGAACAACAAATCCTGCGCCCCCAGCTCACGATAGGCCGCCAGTGATTTTCGTAGCCCGGCCTTATCCTTGCTACTGGGTACACAGTGTACCTGGTCTACAAGGTCATCGGGGGCACCGCGCGTATAGTGGCTGATAATACTCAGCGTAAGTCGGGCTTCGGGGAAAGCAGAACGCAGGGTAATCAACAACGGCCGTGTGAGTAGCAAATCGCCAAACGCACCGTGTTTTATAACTGCGATCCGCTTAATTGACGCTGGATCAATTTGTGCCAGTTTTTCACGAGCGTTTTTGCGGCACCAGGTTCCTTTTTCGACCCAGAGTTTCATTCTAATTTTTTAAAGTAATTGGAAAATACTCAAGTTGGATTACGGTAGTCGGTGTAGGATTTTTCTTCGATGATCTCAGAGCCGAGTTTCAGGTTTAATTCTCGTTTGACTTGAGCACGTTCATCGTTTGTGAAATAGACGGCCCGTGCGAGTTCAACGAAATCTGCATCGAATTCACTATGGCCTTCCTTGAGACGAATCTTGTCTTCAATATCCCATAACTTTTCGTTTATTGCTTTCAGTCGGGCGAACTCATCGCTAATCTCGGCACTGCTAAAGCTCGATTCATCCCAGATTTTACTGAAAATATTCAGTTCGTGTTGAATATTTCGAAGCTTATCCGGGTCGCTAATACGTTCGGACTTAATTTGCAGTATGGTGAGCTTATCCAGAAACTCACCCACTGATACTTCGGTTTTGATGTTCATTTTTACCCCGATACCGCGTGTTGCGCACTGAATAGTAGCATAACCATGCCTGTTTCCTCGCCGCGATCAGAGAGACTCCATACCCAATGGACACCTTTTCGGAGCTGTAATTTAGGTCCTTTTCGCATTGTTTTGATCGGCCATCAGTGCGTCTAATTTGTCCGTAACTTCCCGGACCTGGATACGCTCCATGGTGCCCGCATCGCGCACGCGTGTTCCCCACGGCAGTTGCGCAACCGTTTTGTCAAATTTGTCAGCGATGGCACGCGGGTAATGATTGACCTCATATTTTTCACTGAAGTAGGGACGAGCACGGTCCGGATTGGTTGTCGCAAACAGTCCAATAACCGGTGTGTTCACTGTAGTCGCCATATGCGCCGGACCCGAGTCAGGTGCGACTACGGCGGTGGCGCGCCGTAGGACGGCCAACAATTGCTTCAGGTCAGTTTGCCCGACCAGATTAATGGTTCGCGCATGGCTTGTGCCGCTGATGACGTCCGCGAAACTTTGCTCTATCTCGCTTTTTCCACCGCTTATGACGACCCGCATACCATAGTTTTCTGCAGCGTAGTCGGCCACTTCCGCGTAACCCTCCGTCGTCCAGTTCCGGTAACTCATACTTGAGCATGGACTGATGATTAGCGTGGGTTGATCTCCCGGCAGGAGGCGTTGAGCAAATTCTCGGGCCGCCTCGGGGAGCGGAATATCCCAGCTCAGTACCCGCTCGGTGATGCCCAAAGTCTCAATAAAATTGAAAAAGCTGTCCATCACATGCTGGCTATCCCGGTAATTGGCCTTGTGATTGGTAAAAAGCCATTGCAGGTCTTTGGCAAAGACCCGCGCAAAGCCAAGTCGAATCTTGGCCGGAATCAGACGACTGGCGAGGCTGGCGCGTAGCGACATCTGCATGTGCAGTAAAACATCGAAGTTTCGACCGCGAACCGCGCGGCGGAGATCCAGATAGGCCTTGCGGCCGCGCGCCTTGTCAAAAATGATAAACTCGATATCGTTAATATCCCCGACGAGGGTATGCTCAAGTGTACCGATAACCCAGGTTATCTTTGTGTCGGGCCATTCCTTCTGTATGGTTCGAACCACGGGCAGCGTGTGGCAGATGTCGCCTACGGCGGAAAGCCGCAGCAGGCAGATCGAATCGGGTGGTGATTGCAGAGGCAGTTTCATATTTTTATGGCGACAGTACAACAAAGGCACCGGTCGGTTTACATCCTATATGATGACGCGTTGCTTGAAAACGCCAATGCCATTGACTTTGATGCCGTGGCGGAATCAGTAAACGATCGGTCCGGCAGCACGTCAGAGCTGGAAGCCAACCGAGCCGGGCGCGGAGCGGTACGTTGTTTTGATCACGCAGGAATGACACTGGTACTGCGTCACTATCATCGCGGCGGCATGATTGCCAACGTGGTAAACGATACTTATTGTTGGACAGGAATCGAACGAACCCGAGCCTGGCGTGAGTTCCGTCTTCTATCGGTAATGTATGCACAGGGGTTGCCGGTACCGAGACCGGTGGCCGTAAGGGTGAACCGCAGTGCGTTTGGGTACCGCGCGGATATTGTCACCAAATTCGTCGCCGGGGCACAAACGCTGGCCGAGTTACTGACAAAGCGGACATTGGTGATTCAAGACTGGCGTGCTATTGGAGCAATGCTCAAACGTTTTCACACACAGGGCATCTGGCACGCGGACCTCAATGCGCATAACATCCTTGCCGACAACAATGGGCGCTGGTATCTGATTGATTTTGATCGTGGGGCCAAACGATTACCAAATCGTCGATGGCAGTTGGCCAATTTGCAACGCCTGCAGCGTTCGCTGCAAAAGTTATTTGTTCAGCGTGTGGGATTCAATTTTGGGGATGCGGAATGGGGCCGGTTGATGAGTGGTTACGATTCGGTCCGCTAGATATTCAGTTGTCGCCAACGTGGCCTAGTTCACAAGAGAAGGACAGACCACTGACATTTCTTCCAGGTAACGCTTCGCCATATCGGATTGCTGTGCCGTCAATTTTGCTGCTTTGCTACCCAATTCGTGGGTTTGTTCTAGGCTTGCCAGCAGACGGTGGATAGTTTGCGCGAGGGATTGCGTATCGGCCACCTGAATGGCAGCTTGATCTTCGATTAGCAGTCGGACTTCATCTTCAAAATTGTGCATATAGGGCCCAAACAGTACAGCCTTACCGAGCCGTGCCGGCTCGATGATGTTTTGTCCGCCGTGAGGTACTAACGAGCCGCCCATGAACACGAGTTCCGCCCCGCACATGAAACCTGCCAGTTCACCGAAGGTGTCGGCAAGGTAGATGTGGGTTTGTGCAGTGACCGGATCATTCCGGCTACGCACTGCTACTTGCGTGGTAAGAATTGTCAATTGTTTGAGGATTGCCGGTAAACGTAGCGGATGGCGCGGCACGATGACCAGCAGATGGTCGGCGAAGTCGTTGGCCAGCCACATCTTGGTTAGCTGCTTTTCCTCATCTTCATGGGTCGAGGCGGCAAGAACATAAGGACGATTCAGATTGATGGGGGTCGCCTCCGGCGCGTCTGCGCTTGCGGCAAATTTCAGGTTGCCGATTACTTTCAGCTTATTGGTCGGGCAACCGATTTGTCGAAACCGATCAGCATCGGTTTCGGAACGTGCGAGCACCAGACGCGCGTTGTCCAGCGTCTGTCTGTAAACGTTCAGCAACCACGGCTTCGCCTTCAGTGTGCGGGAAGAGAGACGGCCATTGATTATCGTCAATGGGATTCCCTGTCTGGCGCAGAGCGCGTAAAGGTTGGGCCAAAGTTCGGTTTCAACGATGAACACACAGTTCGGTTGCGTAGCGCGTAGCAAACGCTGCATGGCCCAGCGCCAGTCGATGGGCAGATAGGCGTGCTGGATGCGTTCGCCCAATATTCTTATGGCCGCGGTCGCGCCGGTAGGCGTACTGGTGGTGAGCAGGATAGCCAGGTTTGGGTTCCGCTCGTGAATTTCCGCTAGCAGGGGCGCAACCGCATGTACTTCGCCCACCGAGACGGCGTGAAACCAAATGTCCCGGGTCTGTGCCGTGTTTGCCGGAGTCAGCCCCAGCCGTTGGTAAAAGAAACGCCAGTCACGGTTTCGTATAGCCAGCCAGCCAAGATATACAATCAGTGCCGGTGCGAGAATCGCGAGCACAAACCGATAGCGCCACATTACGTGTATTGCTCTGATATGCGCATCACCGGTTCCGGTTTGTGTGCGTGAAGTCGGTCGAGTGAATGATGTTGGAGTAGACCACGCAAGGTTGCTCTCTAGTCCGGTTGGTGGGCATACAAATCCGCTTCACCTTCGGGACGGGTTTTGAATCTACGGTGTGCCCAGAAGTATTGTTCCGGCGCTTGCCTGACCGCCTCGCCGATGATGTCATTGATACGTGTTGCGTCCTTCTCGTCGTCACCGACGGGGAAGTTCTCCAGTGCGGGCTTAATAACAATTCGGTAGCCCCGTCCATCGGGCATGCGGTAAGGAAAATAAGGTACCACCACAGCGCCACTCATCTTCGCTAAACGCGATACCGTGATCAAGGTCGAGGCAAGCACGCCCATAAAGGGCACAAACACATTCTGTTTGCGGCCAAAATCCTGATCCATGGCGTACCAGGTCACGCGATTTTTTTTCAACGCGCGGATCATTTTGCGGGTTTCATAGGTTTGAATAGCCTCGTGGGATCGCTTGATGCGCGATCGGTACATAAACCATTCAAACAGTGGATTGTGCGCTTTCTTGTAAACAGCCTGTAAAGGAAAGCGGATCGCCATCAGATGTGCACCGATCTCCAGACAGGTCATGTGGGCCGTGAGCAAAATAACGCCGCGCCCTTTTTCGAGTGCGGCCTCAATGTGTTCCTCGCCCTCAAAATGGCAAAGCGGCAGCAGGCGCTTATCGGAACCCCACCAGCTCAACGCAGTTTCAAAAATTCCGATACCGGTGGATTCGAAGTTTTGCTGCACCAACGCGGCCTGCTTTTGTTCTGAGAGTTCAGGAAAACACAGGCGGATGTTGGTTTGTACAATCCAGCGGCGCTTATCGGCGAACCGGTATGCCAGTCGACCGATGGCCGCACCCAGTGCCAGTTGCGCGCGATAGGGCAGCAGGCTTAACAGCCCGAGCAGGCCGATACTCAGCCATAAAGGCCAGAAGCGTGGCGCGAGAAACCCAACCTGAAAGCCTTCTTTGTCTTTGTCAATCATGGGCGTGTAGCCACGGGATTCCTTGGGAATTAGAGAATAATGAATTAAATCATAGCTGCCGAGGTCTGTCAGGCCGGAGTGGCAGGCAAGCTATGTTTAGTGTGGGTTGGAAGCGAACGATGCCGAGCTCGCTCAGCGAATCAGCGCCGCGATCGATTTGAACTGCGGATGACTGGCATCACGCAACCACTCAAACAAAACTGATTCCGTATTGCTAATTACCACGCCTGTTTGCCGCAGCCGTTGCAGTGCATTGCGGTGGTGTTGTTTAAATCGGGAGCAGGTGGCATCTTCGGCAACGTAGACCTGAAATCCCCTTGCATGTAATTCCATTGCGGTCTGCAAAACACACACATGGGTTTCCATTCCCGCGAGGACAACCTGGTTGCCTGCATCCTGAAGACGAGCCAGGAAGCCATTGGCGGCACAGCATGAAAATCCGGTTTTTTCACCGGACCAGTTATCGTCAGGCAGTGCCTGGGCAATCGATTCGAGCGTGGCACCCAGGCCACGAGGATATTGCTCGGTGTGTGCCACCGGGATGTTTAGCAGGGTCGCGGCCTTAAGCAGGATCGTACTGTTGCGTACGACTTGTTCACGTGCGGCATCGGGCATGGCCTGTGCCAAACGCTCCTGGATGTCGATGACCACCAGCTGTGAACTGTGGGCTTCACAAAGGTGTACAGACGGAGAATCAGGCATCAAAGGGGGCTTAGTTTGGAACTGCCGGAGCTTGAACACCAATACCGTACGTGCTCACTGCAGCCAACGGTTGATCTGACGTAGATCGACGTCCTGCAAGGTTCCGGCGGCCTGTTTGAGCAGTAGCGCCTGCAGCAGGTAGTCATAACGTGCACGCGCGTAAACACTGGCGGCACGATAAAGTTCACGCGACGAGTTTAATACTTCGACGGCGGTACGTGTGCCCACTTCAAAGCCGGCTTCGGTGGCTTCCAGTGCCGTCGTACTCGACACCAACACTTGTTTGAGAGCCTTGACGCCACTGATGTTCGCCAATACGGTTAAATAGGCGCTGCGCGCCTGGCGCTCGGTTTCGCGTCGTACCTGCTCCAGGTTGTCCTGGGTGACACCAAAGTTAAAGCTTGCCTGACGGGTCACGGACGAGGTAGCGCCGCCGCTGTAAATCGGCAGATTCATCTGCACGCCAACCCGGGTATCCGTCGACTCCTGAAAGAAAATACCGCCCCGATCACCGTAGCTGTGACTGGCTACCAGGTCGAGAGTGGGGTAGTGCCCCGCGCGTTGGCGATTGACTTCTTCGCGTGCGATTTCCACGGCTTTCTGCGCACTGAGCAAGGGCAGGCTTTGTGACATGGCAGTACTGACCCAGGCTTCAATATCCGCCGGATCAGGGCTGACCAGCGGCAGTTCATCGTTTAGTGTGGCCAGCGTGCCGGGCATGGTGCCGGTGAGCACCCGCAGCGTTTCGCGCGCAACGGCAACATCATTTTCGCCGGCGATTTCGGCAGCCACAGCCTGATCGTAGCGGGCCTGTGATTCATGCACGTCGGTTATTGCTGTCAGGCCGACATTAAAACGTTGTTTGGTTTGGTTAAGTTGTTGCGCGATGGCTTTTTTCTCCGCGCGTAAAAATGTCAGACTGTCGTTGGCCGCCAAGACGTTGAAATAGGCAGTGGCAACGCGAATGATCAGATCCTGGCGAGCAGTCTGGAAATCAATTTCGGCCTGTGCAACCTGGGAATCGGCCTGTTTGAGTTGCGCAAAATAGTCGCCGTGGTAAATGGCCTGACCCAGGCTGACGGAAAGTCCGGTGTCGTCAAAGGAACGTGAGCCGGTGGCGCCGAATGCCGTTTTGGTGATGTCCTGATTGATGTCGGTATAGTCGGCGGCGAAATTCAACTGCGGCAACAGAAATGCGCGGGCCTGGGGTTTGGCCTCCAACGTCGCCAGGCGCTGGTTGGCGGCGGCGCGGTAATTGGCGTCAGCCTGCAGTGCAAGATTATAGAGTTCCAGCAAATCATCCGCCTGCGCGGATGTAAACAACAGGCCAGCGAAAATAATAGCTCCGATTTTCTTCAACATGGTGTGTTCTCAGTAGCGTTTTAAATTGGGATTGACGTCATTGGTCCAAGCCTCGATACCGCCTTCGAGGTTAATAACGTTGGAAAACCCCATGTGCTCCAGGTACATGCAAACCTGCCGGCTGCGAATACCGTGATGACAGATGACCACAATTTCCGCGTCCTTGTCCAGATCGTGTTGCACATTTGGGACCTGGCGCATGGGTACGAGCCGCGAACCCTCAATACGACATATATCAAACTCCCAGGGTTCACGTACGTCGAGCAGCATTGGTGACGGAGCGACCTGTGCGCAGCGCTGCTGCAGGTCATTGGGCGTGAAATGTCGCATTTCCGCGGAGGATTAAAATGTGGGTTTGTTCTGGCATTCCGTGCCGTGATGCTCCTATAAAACAAAACGTTCCGGTTCGAGCGCATTGCTCAAGGGCGGTAACTCAGTCTCGAACAGATCCTCCTGCGCCCACTCGGCCTGACCTACGCGTGTAATGAGGCGCGCTGTCATGGCAGGCGCGTCGCCGACGATAGCAAACAGACGGCCACCTACTTTTAAGTCCTGCTTAAATGCATCAGGCAACAGCGGCACAGAGCCTGTCAGTACAATGACATCATACGGCGCATGTGCCTTCCAGCCGCGGGCTGCGTCGCCTTCTTCGAGAGTGACGTTGCCGATGTTGTGACGTGCCAGGCGTTGTTCCGCCTGCGTTTTCAGCGCCGGATCGATTTCAACCGAATACACATATCGGGCCTGGCTGGCCAGCAGGGCGGTCACGTAGCCGCTACCGGTGCCCACTTCCAGAATTGTTTCGTCGGCCTTAATGTTGAGCGCCTGTAACATGCGCGCTTCAAGTTTTGGCGCCATCATTACCTGATCGTGGTTCACGGGGGTATTCATATCGGCCAGCGCGATGTTACGAAACTCGTCGGGTACAAAATCTTCACGCGGCAGACGCATCAACAGGTCAAGCACGTCCTGGTCAAGCACGTCCCAGGGCCGGATCTGTTGCTCGATCATGTTATAGCGGGCTTGTTCCAGATTTATGTCCATCATCACGATTTAACCAGGCTGCTGAATTTCAGGACGCTAAAGAGTACGCAGTTTGGTCCGTGCTGACAAGTTTCTGTAGACAGGAAAGTCAGTGGATAAGCACGCAAAAACAATAGCTTAACTGTGTATGCTTGCATAAAAGGACCTTATTCTATAACTTACTCGCTTACTTAACGGCTGGGGGTGCTTCGTACCGCTCGCACGCGCGTCACAAGGGCGTGGATGGCACGAAGCTGAGACAGACCCTTGGAACCTGAACCGGCTAGCACCGGCGTAGGAAAGCCGCCTTGTAGCGCAATCAGGGCTGTTCCTCGCTGCAACTGGCCGTCACATTCTTAACATCTTTAAGGTGACGCCCATGAGCGCAATTCCCGATGAGTTCATCAAAAACGCGAGCCGCTTGTCCGAAGAGGTAACGCGGCCGTTTTCCGGTTCACAAAAAATTTACGTGCAGGGTTCGGACCCGACCATCCGTGTGGGGATGCGGGAAATTACGCTATCCGATACTCCCTTAAGTGAAGGTGTTGAAAAAAACCCACCGATAACGGTCTACGACACGTCCGGCCCGTACACTGATCCGGAGGCGCGTGTCGATCTCTTGAAGGGATTGGCGCCGTTACGCAATCCGTGGATCGATGCACGTGGCGACACGGAGCAACTTTCAGGGCCGAGTTCAGAATACGGTCGACAGCGTCAGGACGACGCAGGGCTTGCACATCTGCGTTTTGAGCATCTGCACCAACCACGCCGGGCTAAATCCGGACGCAATGTTACGCAAATGCATTATGCCCGCAAGGGTGTTATTACGCCGGAGATGGAATTCATCGCCTTGCGTGAAAACCAGCGTCTTGACGAGTTTCGCCAGGATCCCCGTTACCGCAAACTGATAAGGCAACATGCCGGCTCACCGTTTGGCGCCAGTATTCCTGCGCAAGTGACGCCGGAGTTTGTGCGTGACGAAGTGGCGCGCGGCCGTGCAATTATTCCCGCAAATATCAATCACCCGGAACTGGAGCCCATGATCATCGGGCGTAATTTCCGCGTAAAGATCAACACCAATATCGGCAACTCCGCGGTCACCTCGTCCATCGAGGAGGAAGTGGAGAAAATGGTCTGGTCGGCGCGCTGGGGCGGTGACACATTGATGGATCTGTCGACGGGCAAGAATATTCACGAAACCCGCGAATGGATCCTGCGTAACGCGCCCATGCCTATCGGCACCGTGCCGATTTATCAGGCCCTGGAAAAGGTGGACGGTAAGGCCGAAGAGCTTACCTGGGACATTTTTCGCGATACCTTGATCGAACAGGCGGAGCAGGGCGTGGACTATTTCACGATTCACGCCGGCGTACGTCTGGCCTACGTGCCGCTCACGGCCGATCGTTTGACCGGCATTGTTTCGCGTGGCGGGTCGATACTCGCCAAATGGTGCCTGGCTCATCACCAGGAAAACTTCCTCTATACCCACTTCGAAGACATTTGCGACATCATGAAGGCCTATGATGTGTCGTTTTCACTGGGTGATGGACTGCGTCCGGGTTGTATTGCCGACGCCAACGACCGGTCGCAGTTTGCCGAGCTGGAGACCTTGGGCGAATTGACGAAAGTAGCCTGGGAACATGACGTGCAGGTGATGATTGAGGGCCCGGGTCACGTGCCGCTGCAGATGGTCAAGGAAAACGTCGACAAGGAACTGGCAGACTGCTATGAAGCTCCTTTTTACACATTGGGGCCTTTGGCGACGGACATTGCGCCGGCGTATGACCACATCACTTCGGCCATTGGCGCAGCCAACATTGGTTGGTATGGCACTGCAATGTTGTGCTACGTGACACCCAAGGAACATCTTGGTCTGCCGGACAAACAGGATGTGCGTGACGGCATTATTGCTTACAAGATTGCCGCTCATGCCGCGGATCTGGCCAAGGGCCACCCCGGCGCACAAATCCGCGACAATGCTTTATCCAAAGCGCGTTTTGAGTTTCGTTGGGACGATCAGTTCAATCTCAGCCTGGACCCGGAACGTGCGCGGGAGTTTCACGACCAGACCATGCCCAAAGAGGCGCACAAGGTCGCGCACTTTTGTTCCATGTGCGGACCCAACTTCTGTTCCATGAAAATCACGCAGGAAGTGCGTGACTATGCCAATGCCAAAGGTATTGGAGACATTGAAATTGCGATTGAAGCCGGCCTCAAGGAAAAGGCCGAAGAGTTCAAGCATGCCGGTAGCGAAATTTATCGCAAGACTTGAAAAGTATTTCTTCGGCGCAAGTGCAACGCCCGCAAAATGCGGGCGTTGTTATGTATAGTGAAAAAAACTGATTAAACTACAGAGGGCACAGAGTACACAGAGAACTTAATTTTAGTGAGTAGAGGCGCTAGGGATTTTTTCGTCACTCCGGCGCAGGCCGAAGTCCAACGAAGTCAGATATCACTGGATTCTGGCATCCGCCAGAATGACGTGTTTAGAACTCGCAAAAGAAATTTCTCTGTGCCCTCTGTGGTTCAGCTATATTCGTAAGCCGCAATGGTTGCTGTAACGTAACGAGCGAGTCCGTTCCCCACAATGCACCCTAAACAAACACACCCCCAGGCCACGCGCGAGATGCGGCCGTGGAGTGTGCTGTTTTTCCTCATATATGCGGTGCAAAAAGCGGCCAACCACTTTGAAGGCATTTCCAAGATCCCGGTCCGAAGGGTATTGAAATCTCCGGAAGAGGAAGGCGGTTACGGGCTCACACCGGATCGCGCCGGTTCTTTTCTTACCGACTCGGCACTGGGCTGGTATATCAAGGCGTTGTTCGGACTGGTCACTGATAACCTGCCATTGTTCGGTTACCGGCGAAAGTCCTGGTTGATCATCAGTTCAGTGTTGGCCGGGGCAGCCTGGTTCTGGGTGGCCTTTAACGGTAACACCCTGCACATGCTGCTGGTCGGTCTGATGATCGTCAACATTTTGGTGGCGTTCAGTGACGTTGTATGCGATGGCTTGATGGTTGAAACGGCGCAGCGCTTTGAGCACCGTTTCGAATTGCCACAGGGCACAGCCAATCGCCCGTTTCAAGCGGCGCAGTGGAGTGGCGCCATGTTGGCGATGCTGATATCCGCAATTGCCGGCGGAATTATTGCGCAATTCTTTGAACTTCGTATCGCGGCGCTACTTTCTGGTTTGATGCCTCTGGGACTTGCGATCCTCGTGGCCGTGGTGGTCAAGGAAGAAAAAGTCAGCCTGGATCGGCAACGTACTCGTAAGGGGTTGCTGGCTATTGCCGTCATTGTGGTTGTTGCCGCACTGATCCTGCAACTCAAAGGTCTTGCCGCGGACAATCCGATCACACCTTTCGAGCCGGTGATCTCGGCGTTAATCATCATTGGCTGCCTGTTGTTGTTTGTGCGTGTTCCGCGTGACCTGATTGCACCCATCGCGTTAATTTTTCTTTGGCAGGCCGCACCGTTTAATTCTGATGCGCAATTTGTTTATCAGTATTTTACCGAGCACAACACGGCGTTTATTGATGCACTCCATTCTGATGAACTTGTTACACCGATGCTCAGGCAGGTTGCGATCACTTTGGGGATCGCAGATGCAAAAAGTATCGCGACACAGGGTTTTCAGGAGATGTTCTGGGGCTCGTTGTTGGGCGCCCTGTTGGCGTTTTTTGCGATCGTGGGTGCCTTTTGCTATCGAAAATTTTGGCAGACGACGCCGTTCCTCAAGCTCTTTTACTGGTGTCTGGCGGGGCAGGCACTGGTCATGCTGCTGTTTCTTCCCTTTCCCACCGCGGGCATGACCAGCGCTGTGTGGCTCATGCTGGTCATGGCGTTGCAGGGGTTTGTTTTCATGATCGTCCTGCTTGCCATACTCGGCTTTGCCGCCAAACGCACACCCGGTGAAAATCAGGCAACGTTTTTCGCGTTTCTCATGGGTATGTCTAACCTGGGACAGATGATTGGAATTGAACAAGTCGGCAATCGTTTGTACACGACATTTAGCGGCAAGACGGCACACTGGGTCGACGGCGTGGAAATCATCAAACTGGTTGACCCACATGCAGGACTGTTGGCGGCGATTCTGATTTCGTTGGGTTATCTGGTAGTACTTACCACGCTTGTGACCTGGTTGGCGCGCCGCGGCCAGATAGTTACTCACCCAGAAGACTCAGGGCATGTTTTTTAGTTAACTGAATCGAAAAGACGATATCTATGTTCGCAATACGCTTTCGCCCGGCCGGTCGAGAAGATTTCTCCGCCATCGTCGGACTGATTGACAGCGCGGAAGAATTGTTTCGAGTTTATCCCAGTGGTCGGTTCCCGCTTACCGTCGATCAATTGGAGCACCTGTTTGCGGTGCGCCGGGAGTTGACCGTGGTGGAAGTAGAAAACAAGGTTGTCGGTTTTGCCAACTATTATAACGTCGAGGAAGGGGTGCGTGGTTTCATTGGAAATGTAGTGGTGGCGTCTTCACTTCGTGGACGGGGAGTTGGAAGACGGCTCTTACAGCACATGGTCAGAGTGGGGTTTGATCGTCTGAAACTTCCAGAACTGTGTATTTCCGTGTTTACATCCAATACACCCGCATTTTTACTTTACACTGACATGGGGTTTTCACCGTATCGCTTGGAGTCGCGACGAGACCCTGGCGGTGAGCATGCCGCGTTAATACACATGAAGCTACGCGCAAACCAGCCGTCGGACGGCGAAAATAAGCGGCGATAGGACCTGGTCGCTTGTATAGGACCCGCTAAGTTCGGTATAAAACCATGTTTGGCTCGTATTTTTACGTGCCAAATCAAACCAACTATATGTAAGTCCACCCATGGAACGGGAACGGAACGGGGAGTACCCATGGATAGAAAGTTCAGCATGCAGGCGCAACGTCTCACGGTCGTTGCCGCAGTTAAGCATTTTTCTTACGCGACTCTGTTTTTGATTTTATCGACATTGTTGGCCGCCTGCTCATCAAGCCTGAAGGTTGAGCCCGCAAACTATAACGCCGATCCTGCAAAGGAACTTGCCGAATTAAAGTCCGCCGTCGAGCAGGCCCGCGCCGAAAACGTCAATATTCTTTCGCCCACCTGGTTCCGCAAGGCAGAGGATACCAACGCTGAAGCCGCAGCGCTGGTAAAGCAAAGTAACGATTTGCGTGAAATGCTGGATACCATTCAGTTGGGTACGACACAGCTTGAACGGGCGCGAAAATTCGCGGCTATCTCCCGGCGGGAACTTGCCGGCCCGTTTGCTGCACGCGAGGCGGCCATGAACGCCGGTGCGCCGGAGCTGTATGCGGCAGAATTCGAGTCGGTTGAGAAAAAGTTCATCGATCTCGGTAAAGAAATCGAAGCCAACGATCTCAAGGATGCGCAAAAGGGTGGACGGATTGTTGAGGCACGTTATCGGCAATTGGAGCTACGTGCCATCAAACAACACATGCTGGGCAAAGCTCGCCGTCTAATCGTCGAGGCCGAGGCCCAAAAAGCCGTTAAGTTGGCACCACGTAGTTTGGCTGCGGCGAAAAAATCACTTGCCGAAACGGATGTGTATATCACACAAAACCCCTACTCGAAAGAAGTGCAGACACGTGCCGAAGATGTTCTGCGCAAAGCGGAACACATTCACATCGTGTTGCAACAGGTGAATGCCTGGTCGGAGCACAGTGTCGAAGATCAGATCCTCAACGTCGAAAATTCGATCACCAAAGTCGAAGCTTTGGCCTCGGGCGAGGATTCTAAACAGCGCGTTCAATTACTGGACGACTGGTTTTTGACTGTCATGGAACGGGTCAAGGCCATGCGTGATTCACAGCGTTTTCTTAACACCGAGGTGTCAAATCTGCAGCTTGAGTTGCAGAAGTTGGGCCGTGAAAAACAGCAGCAGGAAGCACGACAATTGGCCGCGGCACAGGTGGATCGCATCATAACCTTGTTCGACTCGAAGGAGGCCGACGTTTATCGGCAGGGCGATACCATGCTTATACGCCTCAAGGGACTGAGTTTTGAAGTGGGCAAAGCCTACATACCACCACAGCACTACCCTTTACTGACCAAGTTGCAAAAAGCCATGAAGATCGTCGGTACACAGCGTGTCTTGATCGAGGGGCATACTGACCTGACGGGTTCCTTGTCATTCAATCGCGTACTGTCGCAACGTCGAGCACAGTCGGTGGCAACCTATTTGATTAACAACGGTTCGATAAGCAAGAGTGGTGTGACAGTAATCGGCTACGGACCCGACAAGCCCATTGCACCGAATAACACTGCAGAGGGGCGGCGCCTTAATCGGCGTATTGATATTACCCTGGTGGTTAAATAACCCGGGAACTAGCTTCTCGGATCTAGGTTCGAGAAAAATCAGATGCGAGGGCGTTTACGGATTGGAGTCTGATCCGAAGGCGCGCAAGCTGTTTCCCAAGCGGAAACCGCGCTGTGCCTGATACTGTTGCTCTGTATCGGCAACATCTATTAACCGGTGTTCCTAGGTGCTAGTTCCTAGAACCTCGCCCCTAGATCTTCTGCAGGGTATTACGCCAATTAGGTGTGGGCGCCGTGTCTTCTTTAAGCAAAATACGCACACCGTTACGCGTGTCGGTCCAGCCGTGATTGTCGGCATGCGGTTCGTGTTCAAAACCCCACCAAATCCCCTTTGGGTCCTGCGCGATCCAGTTCAGCACCTTGCGCGCCGGACGACCATCTTCCGAGCGAACGACAACACGCTCCGCGCTGACCAGCAGGCGATCCAACTCGCGACGGTCGATTTGCATTGTGGCATCCGGCGACTCGGTACTAGCCTGGACACCTGCTTCCTCCGGAAGATTGCGGTAGGTTATTTTGTGTTTGCCGATTACGATTACATCGCCGTCGGCAACGGCCTGAACCTTGATGCGTTCACCGTTAACATAGGTACCGTTGGTACTGCCGAGGTCCTCAACGTAAGCTTTTTCGCCTGCGGCTGAAAACTGTGCATGGTGACTGCTGACTGTCGTGTCATCCAGGCGAATATCGTTGTCTGCACGTCGGCCGACTGTGGTGACGTCACGCTTGATGACGAGCTCGTCCACGTGATCCTTGTCGAGTTGGATAATCAGTTTATACATGGTGTACTTTCAGGCCTCCTTGATGCCTGTAGATCCATGAGGTTACGGAACGACCCCGAACTCCCCTCCAGCCAAAGGCGTCCCGCTGGCGCCAAGTTTACACACATGCGTGGGCCGGCACCAAGACATGAGCGACGGCCTGTAACGAGACATGCAAAGATTTTTTCCTGCGCCAGCCTGGGTCCTTATTACCTTAGGAATTTTCCGTGAACTACTCCGCACATATCTACTTGGATGATTGAGGACGGAATTACCTGGAAAAATGCCTCAGAGGCTTCAATGTCGGGGCCGTTACTGGACGCCGGGTTGCGGCATTCAAGCCAGCCGATCTCCCACGCTTGCCGTTGTAAGGCGCTCAAGTAATTCATCGACGCCCGAATCACCCTCTGCGGGTGCCCATGTTGCGAAATCTTTTTCCTTTTTTGAGCCTATAAACGGTCCCTCTTTGAGCTCCAACAATGCCGTGGCGGGCTGCAGTGCGAGTACGGTATGCCAGGTAGCGGCGGGGATCTCGATGGCACGAAGCGGGCCGTCGGCGAGCAATTCAAAGCGATGCGTGACACGGCCGTCATTGTCAAACAGCAGGATCAGGGCGCGACCGGACAGTACCAGGGTCAACTCCCATTTTGGCGGACTACTGTGACGGTGGGGTTGTACGTAGGTGCCGGGTTGCATCACGTTAAGAAAGCGTTGCACCGGCTCGTCATGCGAATCGTGGATATTAAAGTGGCTACGCAGGCGAGTTGTCCGGTTCGCCCGCTGAGAAAGTTGTTCCAGAAGCGCTAAATCTATTTGCTTAATCGTTTTGCTCATGCAGTCCCTGTTTCGTTGTGGCGCCGGGGTCGCCCCCGGGGTAGGCTGTAGCGGTGTGTGTATGCTTTAATTTTAACTGAAAAATCTGCAATGCTGCGATGGAGCGACATCCGGAAATGCGAAATCAGGCGAACCTAGAGGCCACGCCGCTGACTTCCGGTGGCGGCCAGAAAAAATTTTCGATTGTCTTCACTGTCCGTGATGCCATGGTTTGTGTCTGGCGCTATCGTGGTGTGATTTTTCTCCGGCTTTCAATCCCGATGTTGCTATTCGTGTTGATCTGGACGTTGGCTTCCCGGATGCCACCTGAAGCGCCGGATGCCATCAAGCTGCTGTTTGTTGGCCTTGAGTTTATGTTGTTCAGCCTTTTTTCGGTTGCCTGTCTGCAAGTGTTTCTGCAGGGTTCCAATGTCGCGCCGCGGTTCGGCGTGATGCGTTGGGGGCGGCGTGAATCGCGTTTTCTATTGGCGCTGATTGCACTCTATATTGTGATCACCTTGACCGCAGTCGCGCTGACCACCGTTGCAGGAGTCATTGCAACAAATTTCGTTCTACTTGAGGTTGAGACTTTACGGTGGTTGTTCTATCTCAGCCTGATACCCACCCTATATATTCTGGCGCGATTATTCTTGTTGTTGCCTGCTGCGGCAATCGGCAACAGGCTCAAGCCCGCTGAAGCCTGGCATTTAACAAATGGCAATGGCTGGCGCTTGGCTGTGGTATTGGGCGGGTTTCCCTGGCTGCTTGTGGTGGTGCGCGACCAGGCGCTACCTCCAAACGGACCACCAGTTGCATTTGCAGCCTATGGTTTGCTCGGCGTGATATTGATGGTTTTTGAATATGCCGCACTTGCCGTTTGCTACCGGACGCTGATCAAGGATCAGCATGGGACGAGCGACGAGTGACGAAGTACCAGGTTCTAACCTTCAGTTTTGAAGCGGTGTCGAGCCGGAACTTGCTACGAAGTTCTAGTACGACACCGTTTCGGAACAGCTAACTCAGATCCATTGATTTCAGCTGGCGCAGTTTTCCTCGTCACTAGATACCCGTTACTTGTCCCTGAATTTAAACAATTAATGGCACAATAAGCAGGGCAACAATGTTCATGATCTTGATCAAAGGATTGATGGCCGGTCCCGCGGTGTCCTTGCAGGGATCGCCCACGGTATCGCCGGTAACCGCGGCTTTGTGTGCTTCCGAACCTTTACCGCCGAAGTTGTCGTCTTCAATAAACTTTTTGGCGTTATCCCAGGCACCACCGCCGGTCGTCATGGAAATGGCGACGAACAACCCCGTGACGATAGAGCCCACCAGCATTCCGCCCAGGGCTTGTGGACCCAAAAACACGCCCACCAGAACCGGCGCCAACACCGGCAGCAACGACGGTATGATCATTTCCTTGATTGCCGAGCGAGTCAGCATGTCAACCGCGGTGGAATAGTCCGGTTTTTGCGTCCAGTCCATAATGCCCGGCATTTCGCGAAACTGCCGGCGAACCTCTTCAACAACGGAAGCGGCGGCGCGGCCCACGGCTTCCATGGCCATGGCACCGAAAAAGAACGGCACCAGGCCGCCAATGAATAAGCCGACGATGATCAGGTGGTTGGACAAATCGAAGGTCAGGGGATCCTGTAAATGGTTGTTCAGGTCTCGGGTGTAGTCAGAAAACAAAACCAGCGCCGCCAGTCCGGCAGAGCCAATCGCATAACCTTTGGTCACGGCCTTGGTGGTGTTGCCTACCGCATCCAGGGTGTCGGTGGTTTTGCGCACCGAATCTTCAAGATTTGCCATTTCGGCAATGCCACCGGCGTTGTCAGTTACCGGGCCGTAGGCATCCAGAGCAACGATAATGCCGGTCATGGACAACATCGCGGTGGCGGCTACGGCAACACCGTAGAGTTCGGCAAACTGGTAGGAAACCAGTATCCCCAGACATACGACAATCACGGGTCCGACAGTGGAGCGCATGGAGAGCGCCATGCCGGCAATGATGTTGGTCGCGTGGCCAGTTGTTGATGCCGCCGCAACGTTGCGTACCGGCGAGAATTCAGTTGCCGTGTAGTACTCGGTAATAATTACCAACAAGGCCGTTACGGCCAGACCCACCAGCGCCGATCCCCACAGGTTAAGCACGGGATATTGCGTTTCTCCCATGAGCCACTGTGTCACCGGGTAATAAGCAATCGCGGCCAATACACCGGCGACAATGAGCCCGCGGTACAAGGCGTTCATGACTTTGCCACCTTCTCGCACGCGGACCACGAACGTGCCAATAACCGAGGCAATGATGGAGACGCCACCCAAGACCAATGGGTAGAGCAGGGCGTTTTCGGCGTGACCTTCAAATACAAAGCTGCCGAGGATCATAGTCGCGATAATGGTGACGGCGTAGGTCTCGAATAGATCGGCCGCCATACCGGCACAGTCGCCGACATTGTCACCCACATTATCGGCGATTACGGCGGGGTTACGTGGGTCATCCTCGGGGATCCCGGCCTCGACCTTGCCGACCAAATCTGCGCCAACATCCGCACCCTTGGTAAAGATACCGCCACCGAGACGGGCAAAAATGGAAATAAGCGAGCCACCGAACGCCAGCCCGACCAGCGGTGCGAGGTCGATTTCGCCAGATTCAGGACCGAAAAATTCCAGTACCGCGAAATAACCGGCAACACCAAACAAGCCCAGGCCGACCACCAACAGACCGGTAATCGCTCCGGCGCGGAAGGAAACCTGCAGACCTGAATTCAGTCCCTGGCGCGCGGCCTCGGCGGTACGCACATTGGCGCGCACCGAAACCTGCATGCCGATGATACCCGTGGCACCTGAGAGTATGGCGCCAATGGCAAAGCCCATTGCAGTCGGTACGTCTAAAATTACGAGTAGGATAACGAACAGAATTACGCCGACCACCGCGATGGCCGTGTACTGACGTTTTAGATAGGCCGTGGCGCCTTCCTGTATCGCCAGAGCAACGCGTTGCATGTCCTCGTTGCCACTGGGTAGTTTGACGATTCGGGAAATAGCCAGGCCGCCGTAAGCGATGGCGGCCAAAGAACTGAGTAGAGCGAAAATCAAGCCGGTAGACACAATTAATTCCCCCACGTTTATTGTCTTGTTAGTTTGGCGATGCTAACACTTTGTCGGCGCGTGCGTAATTTTCTCTGTTTATCCGGGTATCGTCGTTAATAATATAAGTGTTACATGATATGACGAGTATCAATTTATCGTTAACGTGGGTGCATCAAATGCACTTTTTGCCAATCACTCGTGGCAAAATTGTCTGCCGTCTAAGTGACAATATTTAAAGTGACATTACGTGCCGCACCGACTTTTTCAATGTATTTAGCCACGCGACCGGGGACGACTGATGGCGAGTTTTCCTGATCATTTTTCTCGCCAGGCCGCAGGCTACGCGGTTTATAGGCCCACGTACCCACGGACGCTTTTTGTTCACCTGGCCTCCCTTTGCCCGCAGCGCTGCTGGGCGCTGGATTGTGCCACTGGCAGTGGACAGGCGGCGCGTGGGTTGAGCGAAGCGTTCACCCGGGTTATCGCTTGTGACGCGAGCGCCGCGCAGGTGGCGCGCACACCTACGGAGACGGGCATCCACTACCTGGTTGCGGCGGCGGAGGCCGCGCCGGTAACCCGTCACAGTATTGACCTCGTGGTTGTCGCCCAGGCCTTACACTGGTTTGATCGGCCCCGATTTTTTCGTGAAGTTCAGCGCGTGCTTACCGTTAATGGCGTGTTTGCCGCCTGGTGTTATGGTTTGGCGAAAATCGATCCGGCGGTCGACGCCGCGGTTGAGTACTTGTACAGTGAAATACTCGGTAATTTTTGGCCCGAAGAGCGGCGTTTTGTGGAATCCGGTTATGCGGAATTTTCCTGGCCGTTCCCGTTATTGCAGACGCCTGCGTTTCACATGGGGGCAGACTGGACGCGAGATGATCTGATCGGTTATTTAAGAACATGGTCAGCGGTGCAGCGATATCAGGCGCGGCATGAGGCCGATCCGGTAGCGCTTATCCACGATCAACTGGTGGCAGCCTGGCCGGATCGTTTTTCACGCAAGGTGGCCTGGCCGCTGACGGTTAAAGTGGGTATGGCGGCTTAATTGAAAGTGATTCTGTTCATGAATAGAGGATGAAGTGATGTATAAACCAATGTTAAACGTAATGCTGGTTCTCGGGCTGCTTTTCAGTGCTACGCAAGGGAGTGCGCGTGCGGATAATGATGTTGTGTCAGTCAAACGGTTGACGATGGATACCGCCGTCGAGGTTGCGCAGAAAGCCGTGCACGCCTGCCGCAAAGCGGGCTATCAGGTTGCTGCGGTCGTGGTGGACCGAAACGCCAACGTCCAGGCGGTAATGCGCGATACCTTGGCGTCACGTTTTACCATTCAGATCGCCGAGGAGAAGGCCAACACAGTGATTCTTTCCGGTACCGATTCGGCTGGCTTTCGAAAAGCGCGGACGGACATTAAGGACGAAATGAACGAAGTTAACGGCATTACCCTGCTGGAAGGCGGCCTGCCGATTCGCGCCGCCGGGACGATCGTCGCGGCCGTAGGCGTGTCCGGCGCACCCGGAGGTGAATTGGATGCCGGTTGTGCGCAAAAGGGAATTGATGCCGTGCAGGAACGATTGGAGTTTGCGGACTAGCGTTTTTAAAAAAAATAACCACGGGGAACACGGGAACACGTTTTTTGAAAAGCGCAAACCACGGAGGGCACAGAGGAAACATTTTCAACTTTGATTCTTCAACCTGTCATTCCGGCGAAGGCCGGAATCCATAGCGCCTAAAGGAAAACTGGATTCCGGCCTTCGCCGGAATGACAGGTTGAAGAATCAAAGTTGAAAATG
>CAMYNG010000028.1 GCA_947259765.1 uncultured Ectothiorhodospiraceae bacterium | reverse complement strand
CTAATACGTGGGTAGCATGCATGGCGAGGATCCTTTTTAAGCTTAGACACCTTTAAAAGATCATATATCGCTGTGCATGTCTACCTATTTAGTTTTAACTCGTTGTTTTTGATCAGTATTTTGAGGGGATACCTCAGGCTCTGACCCTGAGGTATCCCCACATAATCTCGATCTAAATCAATGACTTACAATGCGAAAACAATCTGTACGGTCGACACTTAAGTTTTCCAGAATAAGTAACACACACAATAAGACTTACATAATGCACCAAATGCCTTTATTCATGGCTGAACTGAATCTTATAGATAGGCATTAAATTCAACAATGCCATAACTTTTTGATTCTGATCACTATTTTGTGGGGATCCCTCAGGCTCTGACCCCTTTAATCTCGAGGTACTTGGACCTTTATATTTACCACTACATGCCGTCGCTATGGGTGCATCATTTCTTACGGGAGGTGGAACGCACAACAATAACTTGTTGGAGTGGGGGCCTGAGAATGGTGTCGGTCCTTGGCCTTGGAACTAGTAATATTGTGAACAATCGTTTCCTCTTTAGTCGTTTTTTCTTAGTCTTACTGACTCTCGGGCTGACGGGATGCCCAAGGCCTGCCTATGTAGAGGCGTATAACAATACAAAGACGGATCTTACAATTAATTTTTCTGGATTAGTGCGAGATGTTGCACCAAGCCAGTCGTTGCGTTTTAGGTTTACAGGTAATTCCTTTCAGATTAAGTCGGATCTCGGAATATGGAACTATTCCCGAAGCATTCCGCACTCAGGTAGCGATGGTCCATATTTCGATGGAACACTAAGGGTACAGATAAACTCGGATGGTCATATATATGCATTGAGAGTTAAAGAAATGCCTCCTTTATCGAGCTTTTCCGAACAGCCAAAAGGCTATCCTCTTCGTGCTAATTAATTAAGGTCGAAAAAGGGGACAGGAGACAATGGGGTCACCCATTAGCCAACCCGATGCAACACTCAAATAACTTCCGTGCCATCAAAGATGGCACACATCTTAGTGTGCCGCCGTTGCTGGCGGCTGAATAACACCTTTGTATTCTAGGTAAAGGGGTCAGAGCCCTTTAATGGCCATGTTCTGCCCAATATGATGAGCCCTCAAGGAAATGGGACAGTAGTTCGGCGGACGCCGTGGAGTTACCTGGCAGTTACACCTTAGTCCGAAACCAACCCGCATAAAGTTGTTCCAGCAAGGGTCGATAATTTATAGCACTTAGTGCTATACTTAGCTGAAGGAGGGCGGGATGCGGGTCTTTAAAAGCAAATGATTTCATAAGTGGGCGGCCAAGGAAGGGCTAAGAGATGAGGCGCTGCTGGCGGCGGTCGATGAAATGGAGCGCGGACTGATCGACGCTAATCTGGGTGGGCATGTAGTCAAGAAGCGAGCGGCACTACCGGGCCGCGGCAAACGGGGTAGCACACGTACGCTGGTGATCTATCAGCATGCCAATAAGGCGTTCTTCGTCTACGGTTTTGCAAAGAACGAACGGGCGAACATAAGCCCTAAGGAGCTAAGGGCGCTGAAGTTGTTGGCAGCCCACCTACTGGGATATACCCACCCCGCGTTAGTCAAGGCAATCAAAGCCGGTGAACTGTACGAGGTAACTGAAGATGGCTAAATCAATTTTAAAAGCGGTGCATGATACGGCGAAGGGCCTGCACAAGGCGGGCACCATGGACGCCATGACCATGCGTGAATTCGACGCGCTGTGTCTGCCGCCAGTGAAGACTTACACTCCTGCGCAGATCAAACACATACGTACACGCCATAAAGCAAGTCAGGCCGTTTTCGCAGCCTACCTGAATACGAGCCCGTCGACTGTGCAAAAGTGGGAACAGGGTCAGAAGAAACCGAATGGTCCTTCATTAAAACTGTTGAACCTGGTCGATTCGCATGGCCTGGAATCGCTTGCCTGATTAAAGATTAAAGCACGTACATGGATCACACCAATGCCACGCAAGCCGCGATTTTTCTTACCCGGAACACCAGCCCATATTGTCCAGCGTGGTCATAGCCGGGAGCCGGTGTTTCTCGAGGACAGCGACTATCGCGCCTACCTGGACTGGATGGAGGAGGCTGCCAGGCGGTATGGCTGTGCCATCCATGCCTTTGTGTTGATGACCAATCACGTCCACCTTCTTGTCACGCCTCAGGATAGGCAAGGCGTAAGCCGGATGATGCAGTATATTGGCCGGCGCTATGTGCCCTACATTAATCACACCTATGGCACCAGTGGCAGTATCTGGGAAGGGCGCTACAAGGCATCACTCATCAATGACGAGCAGTATCTGTTCACTTGCATGCGCTATATAGAACTTAACCCGGTACGCGCCAACATGGTGCGATCACCAAGTCATTATCGTTGGAGTAGCTATCGCGCAAATGCACAAGGAGTTGCTGATCCTCGGGTTACTCATCACCCCTTGTATTCCGCTTTGGGTAAAACCCGTGCAGCTCGTCAACTCGCGTACAAATCATTGTTCAAAGCTCACGTGGACGAGACCGATCTGAAAGACATCCGCAACGCGCTGCAGACCGGCACACCGCTTGGCAATACGTACTTTAAGGACAAGATCGAGAAAAAATTACAAACCAAAGTGGGTCAGGCCAGGCGCGGAAGACCGCAGAAGGTTGTGACGTCCTGACTGTTCCTGTTTCTTGTTAGACTTTTCATACTGGCGCACATCAATTCTCGACTGCTATGCTTAGTGGAAAATCGCACCGGAGGGAACCTATTAATGGTCACGCGGTCATTGAGAATGAGCCGGATAACAGGCAATGAAGTGCATATCGCCAAGTCGGCACAGCCGCCGACCGGCGAGGGCAAACCGGCAACGCTGGCTATTGCGCCCGCGGTGGCGAACACGTTAAGCGCTGCAACCGACCAGCGGTTCCATTCACAAGCTATTAAATTATCCGCTTAAGCGAACCGTAGAATGAACCTGTCTAACACTGAATACGATGTGTTGCGTACCGCACAAGAATGGCTACGCCAGGATCTAAACGTTGTGCTCGTTACCGTGGTAAAAACGTGGGGATCGTCGCCACGCCCTTTGGGTTCCATCATGGTAATTTGCCAAGATGGCCGATTTGCCGGTTCGGTGTCGGGTGGCTGTGTTGAAGAAGATCTGGTCGCGCGCGTATGTCACGATGAGATTGGCAGAGCATTTCCTACACAGGTCAACTACGGTGTTAATCGTGAAGAGGCGGATCGATTTGGTTTACCTTGCGGTGGGCGATTGGAATTGTTACTCGAAGCCCTGGAAGATAATCATCAATTTTCGGTTTTGCTGGAGGCGGTGCGCGCGGGAACATTAATGACCCGGCAGGTTTGCTTGTCTACCGGTGAAGTGAGCCTGCATCCCGCTAGCAGTGAGAGTCACTTTGAGTTTAAAAAGGAATACTGTCGGCAAATTATTGGTCCGGCATGGCAAATGCTTATTATCGGAGCGGGTCACCTCTCGCAAATCGTCGCGCAAATGGCACAACTGCTTGGCTATCGGGTGATCCTCTGTGATCCGCGTGAAGAGGTGAGTCGCAACATCCAAATTGATGGCGTGGAGAGCGTGAGGCTCATGCCGGATGAGGCAGTCGGTCTGCTGTCAGAAAATCCGCATAGTGTCATACTTGCGCTGTCGCACGATCCGAAACTGGACGATATGGCATTGATGCAGGCCTTGGGATCAAATGCCGCCTATGTTGGTGCTCTCGGTTCACAGCGAAGCAGTCGTGCTCGCAGGGAACGCTTGTTACAGCTTGGCATAAGCGAAGATCAATTAGCCGGTTTGCACGCCCCCGTAGGATTGCCGCTGGGTGGCAAGGCACCTGCGGAAATCGCCGTTGCCATCCTGGCGGAGATTACCGCGGTGCGTCACCATCGCCAACTTGTTTTGGCCCGGGCTGCCAGCGCCGCATGAACAAAGGGTTCGTCGGGATACTACTTGCCGCCGGTCAAAGTACACGCTTCGGCGAAAACAAACTCCACAAAGAGATCGAACCGGCTACGCCACTGGCGCTTTACGCAGCCAGAAAATTAGCCACGGTCATGCCTGATTGTGTTGCAGTGGTTCATCCGGACGACGAATTGTTACCGGATATTTTTGCGCATGCCGGGTTACGGGTTGTAATCAATCCTCACGCCAATTCAGGTATCGGCACAAGTCTGGCGACGGGTCTTGCGAGTTCACCCAATGCGGCGGGCTGGGTCATCGCGTTAGCCGATATGCCGTTGATACCACAGACGGTAATTCAACAGGTGGCGACGGCTCTGCGTTTGAAAGAAAAAATAATCGTGCCGGTTTATCGGGGTAAACGCGGGCATCCGGTTGGTATTCCACAACTATTTGGCCGTGAGCTACAAACCTTATCCGGTGACGTTGGCGCGCGTGACCTAATGCAAAAACATCCTGCGTGGGTTTCCATCCTTGAGGTCGCTGACAAAGGGATCATCCGGGACATCGACACGCGCACAGACTTCGACAAGTTGTCCGCCGTTTTGAACTCTACAGACCATTCCTAGAATCGGACGCTTCTGTTCTTTAAGGTCAGGGAGCTAGATGTCCAGCATCAGTTTGAGTGGTTTGCGTGAACCGGCGATTTTGCAAGCTTGCTGGCCGTGGCCGTAGGGAAACAGCCGATACAAGTAACGACGTGTTGCTTTTTCCTCGCCCAGGGCTGCTTTCATCGCTTTCAGTGCATGGCGGGCCTCGGGAACCGTCTGGCATTCCTCAAGGTGATTACGTACAAAGTTAACCACCATCCAGTGATCATTGCTCAGTTTTATTTGCTCTTCCGTAGCCAGGAACTCTGCAACGTTCAGATCCCAATCGGCTGGATCCAGCAAGAAACCTTCGTTGTCCACGGCAATTTTTCGACCCGTAACTTCAATTTGCATTGATAAATTCTCGGTGTTTGTGGTTTTCTCAAGCGTAATTGCTGTAGCGGAGCGGTAACAGTATGGCCGATGGGATAGGTGCGTAGATTTCACCACAGCATGCGCGGCACTCACGAGGGTTGAATTCTGCGGAAATTCTCTTGTGACCGGTCTTGGCTTTTTTAGGATGTTTTTGTGGCCAGCAAGCACTCTCACCACGAGATCAAATAGTTAGACGCTCTGGCGCGCGGCGCAGGGATTTGGCGTCAATTTCTGGTCGCTTCAGAATTTCACCTAAACACCGATAACTGTCAGGTATTCTGCTTAAGGTTTTTGCCATGCCGAGGATTTATTGTCAGGCGTTGCTGGTCATGATTATGGCCCTGATTGCGCTGGAGTTGTTCGCGAGCGAAGTCTCCGCGCCAATTCGCTTTGGCTCGGTGGCTATGGACACGCCTGCGGTCATGCATCAGCGACTAAAGCCTTTAACGAATTACTTGAGCGAAGTATTGGATCGGCAGGTGGTACTCAAGCTTGCACCCGATATGAAATCCGCCATCGCCGACGTAATCAATGGAAATGTTGATCTTGCCTATCTGACGCCAGTTGCCTACATTCGATCCCGCGAAGCAGGGCATACACGCTTACTGGTCAAGACCGTAACAAAAAACCGTGCCTCGTTTCAGCTTATGATCGTGGTTCGCGACGATAGCCAAATTCGAGAAGTACAAGACCTCAACCAAAAAACGTTTGCGTTCGGCGACCGGGCGGCAGTTTTGCAACGTGCAGTCGTTGTTGGCGCCGGATTGCGCCTGGAGCAGTTGAATGCGTACGACTTCCTGGGGCACTACGACAATATCGTGCGCGGTGTTTTGCATAAGGATTTCGACGCCGGAATCCTTAAGGACACCATGGCCTACAAGTGGCAGGATCGTGGTATCCGGATCGTACACACGTCCGTCCATTTACCGCCCTACAATCTTACGGCGAGCGCCAATGTTGGGGATGCGCTGTTTCAGCATCTGCAAGCCGCGTTTCTGAAACTCGATGTTGATGTGCCCTATCACCGCACAGTCATTAAGGCATTGGATAAAAAATACAATGGTTTTGTTAAAACCAACGATAAGGAATACGACGTCATAAGAACGCTGATTGCTCCGTTTGACAAGAATTAGTTTGATGACGACCTCGCTTTCCTCGCCCGTGCAGTCTTAATCCACTTCCCGCAGTAACAATGAGTACAGGTCAGTTTAAATTTTCAACGTGGTGGCGTCAGCTTAACGTTCGAATTGTGTTTCTGTTTACAGTTTTAATAATGGGTTCCATGCTTGCCTTCGCGTACCGCGTTGTAAGTGAGGAGTCCGAAAGTCGATACACAGTTTTGAAGCAGCAGGCCCAAGTGCTTGCCAGAAATCTGGCGGCCACCGGCGCGGATCATTTATTGAGTCGTGACTACACATCTATCGAAGGTATGTTACTGCGCGCAGCGCAGTTTCACGGCGTGCTTTCCGTGCAGTTTGCCGATGAATCGGGTGATTTGGTTGGCGATGTGGTTCGTATCGGTGGTGGACCTGCTGAAGTTCGTTATGGGTCTCCGGCTGTTACGGTGCCGTCTGTCGCTGAACCAGTTGTCACCACCGAAAATCGATACATGACGATATGGCATCCACTTGAACTGGGTGCGCTTATGGGCTGGGTGAAAATCAAATATAGTCTGGAAGATGTCGACCAGGCGGCTGCCCGGATCTGGACGGCGAATCTACTGACCGCTTTAACGATTGCGCTTATTGCGATAACACTGATTATTGTTCTGCTTCGGCGTCCGGTTCGAAGCCTAAAAAAATATACCGACTTTGCTGGGAAACTGGATGCCTGTGAGGGCAAACAGTTGCGTGTAGACAATTGCGTAACCGAATTCGGAAAATTGGGACACGCATTAAACCATGCCTCGTTGCGCCTGTACGGCCAATCTGCCGAAATCCAACAAGCCATTACTCAGCTTGAGAGGCTCGCGGCGTTTGCGGAGGATTCGCCAAACTTTGTTGTTTCCATGGATGAGGATGCCCGAATTCAATATATAAATCCGCGTTGCAGAAATTTTATGACGACGCTGGATCTGCGCGAGCAAGACCTGCCGCGCTTGCTGCCAAACAATGTTGTTGGTTTGGCTGCAAAAGTTATTGGTGAAGAGCGAACCTTTAGAGGCTTGGAAGTGAACTATGGCGGGTATGACCTGTTATGGACCTTCGCGCCGGTAAAAGGCCAACACGTATTGCATGCCTACGGTACCGATGTTACGCAAAGACGCCAGGCGGAAGAAAAAGCGCAGGCTGCTCTTGTTGAAAAACTAAGTGCTGACGCTGCAAACAAAGCGAAAAGTCAGTTCCTGGCCAGTATGAGTCATGAGTTGCGCACGCCTCTAAACGCCATTATTGGCTACAGTGAAATGTTGGCCGAGGAGGCCGAGGATGCAGAACAACCGCAATTGGTAGAAGACCTGGGAAAAATCAGTCATGGAGGCAAACACTTACTGGCGCTAATCAACGAGATCCTTGACCTATCCAAGGTTGAGGCCGGCAAAATGGAATTGCACCTTGAGGAGTTTAATTTACAACGATTGCTGGATGAGGTTTTGGAGACGGTTAAATCTTTGGCCGACAAGAACGAAAATACCTTGGTATTTAGTTGTCAAGACGAACCCGGATTGCTCTATGCGGATTTAACAAAACTCCGGCAAATTTTATTGAATCTTTTAAGTAACGCCTGCAAATTTTCTCGTGGCGCGGCTATTTTAGTCAGTATCGATGATACAACCATTAACGAGCAGCCTGGTGTTGTGCTCGTGGTTGAAGACGAAGGCATCGGCATGACCGAGAATCAGTTGAGCAAGGTATTTGAACCGTTTACTCAGGCGGATAGCTCAACAACGCGGGACTTTGGTGGAACCGGACTTGGGCTGGCGATAACAAAGCGATTTTGCGAGATGATGGGTGGACGTATTGAAGTGACAAGTTCACCAGGTATCGGCTCGCGGTTTGTAATAGAGCTGCCGCGCCGGGTAGCGCGGAACGACACACAGGAAGCGGGCGAGAGTGATTCGCATGATCCTGCCGAAGTACGACGCGGCGAGCTCGGCGATAGCGCAGACAGAAGACAAAATTTGTGCAAGGTGCTGGTGATTGACGACGATGCGACCACACTGGATCTTATCGAGCAACACCTGCGAAAGGACGGTTTCGTCGTACGTACTGCCGACAGCGGAGAAGACGGCCTACGCCTGGCCCGGGAAATCATTCCAGACGTGATTTTGCTTGATGTCATGATGCCGCAAATGGACGGTTGGCAGGTAATCGACAGAATCAAGAATGATCCCGTACTGGCCAGCGTTCCCGTTGCCATGCTGAGTCTGGTAAATGACGCTGCCGTGGCGGACACACCCGGCGCCGATGACTATTTACTCAAACCACTGAACTTTGAGCAGATGAGTGTTTTGGTCAAGAAGTGGGTACGTAAAAAGACGTAATGGACTTATTGGCGAATTTTACGGCCAGCCACTATAGGTTTCGTAGTGCTTGAGCACGGTCTTGACGTAAGCGCGGGTTTCATCGAACGGCGGTACGTCGTTGTATTTATCGACCGCGTGCTCCCCGGCATTGTAGGCCGCCAGTGCAAGCGTGATGTTATCTTCGTAACGGACTAACAAGTCCTTGAGATACTGTACGCCGGCGTTAACGTTTTGCCCCGGATTGTATATATCAGTAACGCCATAGGCGGCGGCGGTGCGCGGAATGAGCTGCATCAGTCCGCAAGCGCCGGCTGACGATAAGGCCCTGGGATTGAAATAGGATTCAGTATGGATCACCGCATTGATCAACGCTACGTCGACATCATGCCGTTTTGCCGCGTCATAAATGATTGATTCGAAACGCAGGTAATTCACAATCGGCGCCTGCCACTTTTGTTTCGCCGCAATCGCGGGCGTGGCTAGAAGCAGGCTACCCAGACCCAGAACGAACAAGGTCAGCCACACTGATTTCTGCGAGAATTTTTCCCAACCTGCTGATTTCAAAGCCATCTACTCACTAAGGTACCGTCTGGGACGGGACCTGTTTCTTACAATTTACGCGTTTTTCAACACAGCCTAAGGGTAATAGCGGAACGACGTCACAATTTGTGAGGCAGAATGTTAATGCAGGTGGTGTCAGCTGGCAAACGCTTAGCAGGCTTGCAGCAACCCCTTACATAATAAAGGGGTTGCTGTCGTACTTGTTGAGAAATTTAGAAGTTGGTGCGCCTAGTTAAGGCGACGCTCGGAATTACTGGCCGGCCCGGGGGACGTGGCGCTTACGGTGGCCGTCTTCAGAACCGGATCGCTTGCCGGTCCGAGCGGAATATACATCCGGCTCTTGTTGACGCGTAGCCAGCCCTCACGCCGCAGGCTGCCCAGGATCGTGGTCACGGTCTGGCGGCTGGCGCCAATCATGTCGGCCAACTCCTGGTGGGTCAGGCGGAGATCGAGACAGGTTTCATGGCCGTCATGCGTACCGTAGGAATAGGCCAGGCGTTGCAGCAACTTAATGACACGAGAGCGAACGTCATCCGACGTGACGTTGAGCAGTCGGGTGCCCAGTGTACGCAACCGATTGGATAAAAGGCTGATTACCAGATTTGCCGTATCCGGATTGTTGTTAAGGTGCTGGCGAAAATCTTCCTGGGAAATCGATATCAGCTCTGAATCCGCTCCGGCCTGTGCATAAACCGTGCGGTACTCATACTGTGCGGCTTCAGCCAAACCGAATAGTTCACCAGGAAAACAGAACCACTGAATGACTTCCTTACCGACATCTGACATCTGAAAAATCTTTACCCGCCCCTGCTTAAGGATGTAAACGTTCTGCGCCTGGCTCCCGGCCTGAAAAATGAGTTCACCCTTACGAAAGCGCTGGGTTCGGGCAAGTTCATTTATTTCACTGTAAGCGGACGCCGTAAGGCGGCGAAGAAAATCATGCTGTGCAACTGGATCGAATCGGAACATTTGCTTTACTCCTTAGCGTTTTTCCATTTTTTGGAATGTGATCGTCCTTGTTTGATCATGCCCATTCGTCTCCGGTTACGAATTTAAGCAGACTATAATTTTCGAATATTTTAATAATCTCTTAAGTAGATAGTGATGTAACGGACATTTCCTAACCCATACGTAGTATGCGGCATCGATTTTTAATATTTTGTCAGATAGCCGACAGAATTAGCAGACCGACGCTTAGCATACTCAACTTGCGACGGAGATCAAACAAACAATAATTAATCCGCGCAAATTAGAATTATTACAAAAACAAACTTACCAGTAGCATTTGTAGTCTGTAGCAGACGGAGAGGAATTTGTGGCCAAAGTTGAACGTGTCGGCGGGGATAACCTCGCCATTTCCGATTTATACTTCTCATATAACGATGAACTGCCAATCTTCCAGGGGCTTAACATTGATGTCCGGCCGGGAGAATTCCTTTCAGTTTTGGGCCCGTCGGGCTGCGGTAAAACCACGCTATTGAATTTACTGTCTGGCTTCTACAGGCCGGACGTGGGTAGCGTTCGCCTGCGCGGCGAGCCCATTCAGCCTGAAGATCCACACCTGGGCTACGTTTTTCAGGCCTCAAATTTATTTCCCTGGCTGAGTGCGGTCGAGAATGTTGAGTTCGGCCTGCGCATGACGACGCGTATGAACCAAGAGGAGCGGCGCGAGAAGGCCAGGCGCTTTCTTCAGCTGGTCGGATTAAAGGGTTTTGAAGACTACCTGCCCACACGCCTCTCTGGTGGAATGCAACAACGTGTGTCGCTGGCGCGCGCGTTGGTGTTGGAGCCCCACCTGCTGCTCATGGACGAACCGTTCGCGGCTCTGGATGCCATCACACGCGAGACGATGAACGACGAGTTGTTGAACCTGTGGGACGAACTGGGGCAAACGGTCATGTTTATTACGCACGATATTGACGAGGCGATTTATCTTTCAGACAGAGTTTTAGTCTTGGGCCGCCCACCCGGCGGAGTCTTTCGTGAGCTGAAAAATGAGTTACCCCGGCCGCGGAGCGGGCCGACAACGCGAACCAGTGAACTGTTTTGGCAATACAAAAAGGAGCTGATCACCGATATCTCAACGGTGACGTCGCAAAATCCACGTGATGAAGCGGAGATGGCAGAAGTAAGCTTGATTTCAAAGGCGGAGGGTTAGGCCATTTGTTTAAGTTGCCAAAATAGCGAAGGCTTAAGCACGTGAGTACCAGAAGCGATTCATTGGTAAATAAAATTTCTTGCGGAACAACTGGCCAGTTGTTTCGGTATGTTTCGTCGGCACGAGCAGGTGGGCGGTTGGCTAGCTCATTCTATAAATTAATATAACGATTACTAAGGATTGCCACCGGGAGTCTGGAAAATGAAAAAACTAATTACTATCGGCGCGGTGCTGTTTGCGATTTCAGTACTTAATGTTGCGCACGCAAAAGAAAAAATTCGTATTGGCTGGGTGTTTGCCATGGCCAATGCGCCCGTGCTGATTGCCAAGGAGAAAGGGTATTTTGAAGCCCAGGGGCTGGACGCAGAAATTCGTTCCTTTAACAGCGGCCCCGTTGTCCACCAGGCGCTGGCTGCCGGTGAACTGGATATGGCGTACATTGGATCTCCGCCCGTGTATCACTGGTACTCGCGTGGTTTGAAAAGCCAGATTCTCGCCAAGGTAAATTACGGCCAGGCAGCGGTTCTGGTTCGCAAGGACTCCGGGGTCAATGAGTTGAATGACCTGCGAGGCAAAAAAATGGCGGGGGTGCGTAAAGGCAGTGGTATGGACGTCTTGCTACGTGGATACGTGCTGAGCCGGGAAGCGAAGCTGGCCCCGGACAAAGATGTACGCATAGTGCCGATGCCTTCCGGTAACATGGGTCCTTCCGTTGAGTCGAAAGTGGTAGACGGTGCGTTTATCTGGGAACCGTTCACCAGCCAGTTCCTGCTGCGCGGCAACACCAAAGTCATTTTTGATATGAACAAGGCCGTACCTAATTATCCCTGGTACATCATCATGGCGTTGCCGGACACCCTGAAGACTAAACGCAGCGCCGTGGTTAAGGTTCTGCGTGCTCACAAGCAGGCCGTGGCCTATTTAAATTCCGCACCCGACGCCGGAAACGAAATCATTGCCAAGGCGTTCAAACTTGAGAACGTTGAGGGCGCGGACGGCAAGATGCATAACGGAACCGAGGTGGTGGCCAAGGCTAGGCATCGACTCGGCTGGGAATGGGAAATTAACGCCAAGGACAAGGAATTCATCCAAGGTCTGATGGACTACTCGCATAGTCTTGGTTATATCAAAAAACCTCTTAAGGCAGATGATTTGATTGATCTGACTTTGTTACAGGAAGCGGCTAAATAATCTCATTGGCGTCGAGCCGGTCATGTCAGATTACACGATCTTTAAGAGGAGAAACGAGTGAATAGTACGGCTAATAACGCCACAGCCGAGGCGGCGATGAAAAAGCCTTCCAGGAAAATAGGGCTACCGGGATTCTCCTGGTCATGGCTGTCTATTCCGTCACTACTGATTGCCTGGATGTTGGTTGCAACCCAGTTCCCTTCTTATATTCTTCCGCAGGTATGGGAAGTTGCGGAGGAAGGCTATGAATGGATCGCCAATGGCGAGTTGTGGCCGCACATCCAGGCAAGCTTTCTGGAAGTGTTGGGGGGATTTGGTGCGTCAATTATTGTTGCGATTATTTGCGGTTTTCTTGCCGGTTTTAACAAGGGCTTTCGGGAATATATTGTCCCGCTAAACGGTCTTTTCATGGCTATCCCGCCCATCGCCTGGGCACCGTTGATGCTGATTATTTTCGGCATCGGCTATACAACCATTGTCGTGGTTATTTTTATCTCAGCGGTTAATCCCATGATCCTCACCATTATGGAGGGCGTGTTGCAAATTCAGGGTAGCGAGGTCCGTGCCGCGCGAGTTCTGGGTGCGCGCCGTTGGCAGTTGTTCGTCTACGTGTATTTACCGGCCAGCCTGCCGTTTATCACTGCGGCGTTGCGCATCGGTTTCAGCCAGGCATGGCGTGCGCTGGTGGCTGCAGAAATGATCGGTGCAACGCACGGGCTTGGCTGGATGGTCTCCATGGGTGGCGAAATTGGCAATTCACGGCAGGTCCTGCTAGGCATCACTCTTATCGGCGGCGTATCGTGGTTGTTTGAACGTATGTTCTTCCGACCCATTGAAAAGCGTTATGAGACTTGGCGTATTAACTAAAAACAAAATCCGAATGTCCCGGTTGTTTTCTTTGGCAACCGGGACCATACGGTTTATTACCATAAAACAAACAGGCGCCGTCTCGGGCCGCCCTTACTGACGTCCAAAAAGACACAACAAAACCATTCGTGGAGACACTTTATGCTGCCGCTAAGGGGGGCTTGACCTTGCAATTCCAGAAACCCAATAAAACTTGCGGCCTTCCGAGTGATACAGGGCTCCGGATCCATCCAGGGCGAAATTATAAATTTAGTCAGAAAACTTAAAATTTTCCCGACACAAGCTTCTATTTTTTTCGAAACAGACATTTTCGTGCAAACAATATCCGGTGTAAGGAATCCAATAAATGAAAAAAATGTCCGATGCTGAACTAAAACAAACACTCGGTGACTACACAGCCCCCAGGGGCTTGTATGGGAAAACCAAGGACATGTCATTCCTCGGCGACGTTACCTGTCACACTGAAAAACTCGTGGCAGGGAGCTGGCAGGAGATCGTGCTTGATTTTGAGGTGGGGTCGTCGGGTATTGCCGACGGTGCCTGGCTCAAGGCAACGTTTAAGTTCTACTCTGACTGGGCACTTTTCCAGACTTCAGATCCGTCGGCGGCGAATTATGTTTCCGCCGAATACCAGGCGGGCCCCTGTGTGGACGGCCAAAGCCCGGCCACGGTGCAGTCACTCAAGGTGCGTTTTGATCAAAAAGGTCATGAACGCCCGTTTCAAAAAGCTGTGATTGTCGACACCGTTGACGGCTTCCTTAAACCTGGAGATCACATCATTCTCCGCCTGGGTGATCGGCGCTTCGGTGGCCCGGGTACGCGGGTGCAAACCTTTGTTGAGGAGGGTTTTCGTTTCCGTTGCTACATCGATCCACTGGGTACGTCACGGTTTTGTGCTATTCCCGGCGATGTGGTCATCGATATCGTGCCGGGCGTACCGGCGCAACTGGAAATGACTGCTTCGCGCCTGGTTCGTACCGGTGAAACGGTAAGCCTGTTTTTACGCGCCGAGGATAACTGGGGTAACACCTGTTGGGATGTGGGTGGCGACGTGCGTTTGCAGGGATTGCTTAACGGTACGCCGGTGTACGAAGAGACTGTTAAGTTGAGTAAAAAGGGTTGGGCAGTCGCGCGCCTGGATGATTTGCCCACTGATACCGCCGGCGAACTGGAGCTGCGCGCCAGCATGCCGGAGCACCCTGTCGTGGCGGAGCAGCGCTTTTATATTACTTTGGAAAAGGACCTGTCCTTTTCGCGAAACTACTTCGGCGATCTGCATGTACATTCCGATGACACCGTGGGTACGAACAATACCGTTTATAACCTGACCTACGGTCGCGACGTTGCCGGCCTGGACGTACTTGGTTACACGGCCAATGATTTCCAGATTACCAAAAAGCGCTGGGACAAGGCGGTTGAGTTAATCAACAAATTAAACGTGGACGATGAGTTCGTCTGTTATCCGGGAACCGAGTGGTGTGGTAACTCATGTGCGGGTGGCGATCATAACGTCGTATTCCTGGGCGACGATACACCGCAGTTCCCTTTTGATGCCCAGGGCAATGTGGCGCGTTCGTTCGAATGGAATGAAGATATGAAAGGCGACGTGATTGAGCCGGGTGCCTGGCCATTGGAGGAGCTCTGGGCCACTTACATAAACGATCCGGAAGGCCATTTGCTGATGCCGCACGTAGGGGGTCGGCGCTGTAATATGGATTGGCATCACCCGGTGCTGGAGCGCCTGGTTGAAATTGAATCCGCCTGGGGCCATTTCCCCTGGTTATACGAAGACACTATGCGACGGGGCTACAAGCTTGGCGCCTCCGCTAATGGTGACGAGCATCGGGGACGTTGCGGCGGTGGCGTACCGGGCACGGCCGTGTTTGGTACCAAAGGTGGTGTGACCGGTATTATCGCCGACAAGCTCAATCGTGACACCGTGGGCAAGGCTCTACGCGCGCGGCATACTTGGGCGACCACCGGTGAACGCTTGGTGGGTTTGACGCGTTGCGGTGACTATATACAAGGCGACGAGTTTATCCACCAGGGTTCGGCAGAGATCCAATACCGTTTTCTCGGAGACCTGGGTTGGGACGAGATCGTGGCCTATGACCATACCGGTTTGATCTGGCGCCGCAATCTACAGGAGGAATACGGTTTCTCTGAACGCCGTATTCGCCTGCGCTGGGGCGGCGCGCGTATCAAGGATCGTTATCGTTGGGCTGACTGGAAAGGCACCATTACGGTGACAAATGCCGTTATTAACAGTTTCAGCGGCCATGGTTTTGAGCACGACGAAGAAACCTGCGGGCGCGCCGGGCCGACAAGTATTCGTTTTCGTTCTGATACCTACGGCGATGCGGATGCGATCGATTTGGATCTGACCGGGTTGGCGGACTGCAACATTCGAATAGAAGGCACCATTGACGGCTACGTCAAAGTCGGCAACCCGCTGGATGGTAATCCATTTGTGCACTGCCCCAGTTTCACATGGGAAGTCAGCGGTCGTGAATTACTGGAGGGCGGGGTGTTACGCAAGGAGCTCGGCGGTACCGAGCTGTTTCTGGCCTTGGAGCGCCTGAGTGATCAGCCCATGCCGAGAGATGTGTCCGGAACACTGGATATCGATCCGCACAACGGTCCACACGGATTCCGGCCGGTATATCTGCTCGGGAGACAAATAGATGACGCCAAGGTGTGGACGTCAGCAATGTTTATCAGCTTTTCTAAATAGAATTTAGATTTTAGTTACCCGTAGGTCTTTCCTCCTTAGTTCGGGCGCACCTTCGGGTGCGTTTTTTTTGCCTGTCTCCGCCGGCTGGGCGGGTAACAGCCCATGTGACCGATAAATTTCCGCGACGGACTCGCTGAGTAGAAAGCGTTTCAGTCGGGCTCCCCAGGCGCCACCCTTTCCGATCAGACCCAGGTGCGTAAGACCGATGACGTTACCCGGTAACGGATCAGGGTGAGCCGCCGAACCGCCAAGCGGCACGATCTCAAACTGCCCTGGAAAGATTCGTGTGTAGCGCAGCGCAAGGTGATAGTAAACGATGGCAGCGTCGACACGATCATCCGCAAGCGCCTGGGGAGCCTCACGGTGATGAATACACTCACCATATATAATGCGCGCAGTACCGGTTTCAGTCACTTGATCTGCCGTCAGTCCCTGCGCTTTGCCCAAAGCATCGAGCGTATCTCGGTAACCCTGGTAACTTACCCGCTCGGTCTTGGGGTTGGACACAAACAAGCGGATGTCATCGTTGTGCAGGTCGTTTACATGGCGAATTTTTTTAGGATTGTTGGCGCGAACCAGCAGCACGCTGCCGCGGTTACGCATGAACGGGGCGTGCCCAACCATATGTCCGGCTGCAACCAGTCGGTCGAGTACCGCGGGAGGGCTGAGAAAAACATGCGGTTTTACTGATAAGACCAGATTACCAAGCTGTAGCGAACCCTCCTCAAGCAGTTCGATGATAGGCGCGGGCGGCGTGGTGGCGTAGAAAACTCCGCCAAGCTCGGGGTGGGATTCAGCGAAGGTATTGAGCGCGTCCAGCAACGCCATATGATGGTTGCCGTCCGAAAACACGACCAGCTCCGCCGTGCGCGGATCACCATGAAAATCGAGCACATTATTTGTTCCGCTATGTCGCCATTGCGACGCGGAAGAGCTTGTGGTTTCTATACTTTCCTCTGGCCAGCTCAGCATGCTGTTAGCGCCTCCAGGCTTTAGGGCTGTGTCATCCTAACCCAGTAGAATTGTGTCGGGAATCCCAAAGTTGAAGGGAGCACGACACTCCCGGCGAACCGGCATCAGATTTTGTGAGCCACCCGCAGTTTTATGAGTGAACGGCATCACGTTTCCCGCCGTCAAGTCGCTTTATGCTAAGCCATCGCTCATTAAAACGGATTTTTAGTCCAATGCAACGTGTTCCTCAATCCCCCCGCTTCGGTTTCTGGGTTTATATTCTCATCATCGTCGCGGTTGCGTACACCATCGCTGTAGCGCCTGCATCGGCACACGCGTTGTGGAAACTCGACGGTACCACGCCGCCACGTAATGTAGACAACGTGAACAATCTGAAGGCGGCACCCTGTGGGGGCCTGTTGCGTGGCAACAATCCCGCCAACGGCCCGACGACCTTTCAGAAGGGCACGGAAATCATGGTGCAGTGGATCGAATCCATCGATCACAACGGCCACTTTAATATCCATTTCTCACCTGCCGGGGAGCCGGCGGCACAGGCCGATTTCACCGTGCAGCTGCCGATCGGTAAAGTAGCTGGCGATCCCAACCCGCAAATGAACTACATTGACGATCAGGCCGGTGGCGGCATCCACAACTTCACCGGTTACGTCACTCTGCCAGACGTGGAGTGCGCGGAGTGTACGCTGCAGCTGATTCAGTACATGTCCGGTAGTAAGACCAACTATTACTCCTGTGCCGACATCAAGTTGGTCGCCAACGATCCCAACGACGTGACACCGCCGGCTGACGTTGCCGGATTCACGGCAGCGCCGGGCGATACCCTGGCGGATCTGAGCTGGACCAATCCCGCGGCAGACTTTTATCGGGTACTCGTTCTACAGGACACGGCGGTAATCAATTCAGTGCCGACTACTGGTATGGAATACCAAGTGGATGACATTATTGCCAATGGTGCTACTAATGCAAAGGTAGTTTATGTTGGAAATAATCAGAGCTTTCAGGCGTCCGGCCTAACCAATGGCAACACCTATTACTATAAGACATTCGCCTATGATCTGAACACAAACTATGCGGCAGGCGTGATGGCCCTGGCCAATTTGCCTGCCCAGCCTGCCAATCAAACCCCCGTTGTGACATTGCTGTCGGTGCAAGGTGGCAATGACACCAATACTGTCAGTCAGAATGGTGGTTCAGTCCAGGTACTGGCGGGGGTCACCGACGCCAATCCGGGTGATCAACACGTTTATGATTGGGGGAACTCCGACGCAGGACTTGTCGATCAAAACACGGATATGGATCCTTCGACTTTTGAATTGGATCCCTTGACTGTTGCACCGGGAGACTATAATTTCGACGTGAACGTCACAGATAGCGGTAACCCCGCACTCAGTGCATCCCAAATGCTGACGGTCACGGTGCAGGCCGCCACGCCGACACCTTCTCCAACCCCAGCTCCCGCCCAGCCGATCGATACCGGCAGCAGCGGTGGCTGTTCAGTCGCGCCCGACGCGCGCTTTTCACCACTGTTCATTGTTTTACTGGCTGTTGCCGGAATCTACCTGTTGTCTCGGCCGCGCCGTCAGGTGCGGGTCCGAATCCGGCGGCGCGACTAGTCGGAAAAAGGCGAGTCGCGGTTTCTGATCGAGCCTGGTCGACCAGGCTTAATTCGAACGTGTGAGCGTGGCGTTTCAGGGTTCCTGAATTTTAAAGGTGTCCAATGGGCTACCTGTTTCGGTACCTGTTGAGATCAAAGATACCGGCGCGCAGCGGTTTATTTTCAACAGCCCGGTTCTGGAACCAGTCGGAAACTGACCAGAAGCCGGTATTGGTTCTTCTCACGCCGTAAAGTCCGACGAACTCTTCATACTCCTTTCTGTCGGTAATTGTCTCAAAGCGCGAAACAAACGCTTCCACTTGCTGAATATCCAGATCAAAGAAGAAATTGGGATAGGATCCGTACAGGCCTTTTACAACGGTAAGCGTGTCCTGACTTCGATCGCGACGGTCTTCGTCCTGAAACATCGACGTGATGTTTGAATAACCCTTATTAAGAATTACGGTATACGCCAGTTCGCTATTCGGATCTGACTCATTACGTACGCGTATAAAGGCTACGTCGGGGAAAACCGAGAGTATCTCGCCGCGCAATCTTGCAACTCTTTGCAAGCTCTCATCCACACGTAATTCGGCACTCGAATCCTTGCCAAAGCAATTCTCAGCCTGACATCGATTAATGGAGTCCGGCGGACCGGTCACGGCACCCAGATGTTTTTCAAGAATTTGATAAAACTCGTGTTGCGGATTTGCGGTCTTGAATCCGTTGACGGTATTCAATCCCATAAGCACCTGTTGTGACTCCTTGAACTCTTTCTCTACCTTTTGTTGCATACCAACATACCAGCTGTCGCGGATCTGTGTGCGCTCCGCGACCGGCATAAATAACAGGAATTGGTTTTCCGCTTCCATACGTAAAAAATCCATATACACACGTGTCGTCAGTTGATGCGTAAAATTGCCATAGACGTTAAAGCCGGCAACCAACAAGTAGTGGATGCGTTCCAGTAGTGGGTAGTCGATGACCCATGCGGTTTCGGGATAATTGCCTACCAGCCCGTGAGACACCGAAGCACTGTCAAAATGGCGGAATACGGTTAACGCGGCATTGGGATTTTTGCCGTCACCGTCCCAGATGTAATTCACCGCGTCGTTGATATCCACAACGGCCTGTTTGTCGGTAAAACGGGCCTCAAGAAATACATCCTTTGAAGCCAGATACTCTTTTTGCAGCCGCATATAAGCCCGCCAGGTGGAAAGAATTTTCAAACTATTGTCGCCGCGCCCGGCGGGCAGATTCAGATAATCGAGCGAAGCTTGTAGGAATTCCGGCTGTAAGGTTGGGGTGCCAGGCCTTGGTTTTACAAAAAACACCCAAAATTGATCTTCAATTACGTTCAGTGCAATCTGGCCGCGACAGACAGGCCCTTTGATGAAGCCTTCAATAAAGAAGTGCGCATCATCGAGTAGAAACTGATAACGCGAAATAGGGGGTATTGCCTCGTAAACCTTGAACGGGTTGGAGGCGACTTCTCTTGTGTAACCGGGAAGTTCATTAACCTGAAAATTCGGCTTAATGAATAACTCCTTGTAACGCTGCATGCGTGTAGTGGACCATTCATAAACAACATGATCCTTGACGACAATGCTGGGCTGAAAACGTAACAGGCGGTAGAAAAACTCCGCTCCGGGATCATCATAGGGTCTTACTGTGGCTATTTCGTCGACGGCCTGGCCCGGCGGTGTGGTCGATCGAACCAGTCTATAGAACTCACGCTGCGAAGAATTTTTAAAGTGAATGTGTGCCTGTACCAAATGTTCAAACAGATATCGACTTACCAATTTTTGTTTTAATCCAGCGCCGTTTAGGAACGTTTCCCAATGCTGGATCTGCATTTGAGCTGTAGAAGAGGGCGCGGCTGGTTTCGGTCCTGGGGTACCCTGTGCGATCCACTGCACTAGCAGGCTGTACTCCATATCACTTAGGTTTGGCATGGCATAGGGCATACCCCAGAGTGGGTGCTGGAGGGCGAACTCTGCAAAGTCTGCCGCTTTTGTGCATGTTTGTTTTCGACTCAGGCTGACATCAATATCGTCTGACAACATGCCTACGCGGGGCTGGGGATGAAGCTGTTTGAGTCTTAACATTTGGTACAGCACGGAGTTGCTGAGATTGGCTGCCGCGTTGTCCTCACCTCCCTCGTTTAAAACAGTATGAAAACCTTTGGTTCGCCATTCCGCATTAGTTTTGGCATCAATACCCAGACGAGTGGGCGGGATCGCGCGAAAGCGCGCGCCGTCATAAACTTTGAGCGGACTGGCGCCGCGAGTAAGTCCTTCAAAGGATGACAGCTTTAGCTGGCAAGGCGCATCGTAGCAACCGTGACAGACTACACATCGCTTGTTTAGAATGGGGCGAATTGTTTCGTTGTACGCGATGTCTTCGGCGGGCAGGTTCAAAATCAGATCGTAGTCCACTGTCGCCTGGTCTTCGGTAACCGAAGGTTCCGACGCGCAGGCTGACAACAAAAGTGTAGACACGAAGAGCAGGGCAACCGGGATTCCTGGGTACCGGAAATTCATATTTTTTCTCTCTCCGCAGCGGCTGGTTAAAAGCGTTTGAGTGTATGGCGAATAGTTGGTACTGATGTAGACGCCAGAGCTTGATATCTTCGACCACTACTTCGGCGTGGCCAACACACGGTCGAACCAACTCGAAATATCGTCAATCTCATCCGGAACGACGCTGTGTTCCATCGGATAAGTACGCCATTCAATATTGTAGTGTTGCGCCTGCAATTGTTTGCGGCTGCTTTCCGCAATTTCGATGGGGATCACAGGATCCCGCTGGCCGTGGGCCATAAAGATTGGCGTGCTCTTGTTGGCCGGGTGATGAGTCGCATTGAAGCTATCTGCCAACGGCAGATAGGCTGATAAGACCAATAAACCAGCGAGGGGTTTGGGATAGCGCAGGCCGGTGTGCAGGGCAATGGCACCACCCTGAGAAAAGCCGGCTAAAATGATATTCTCCGTGCGCACGCCCCGCGAAACTTCCCGCTCGATCAGGGCTTCAAGCTGGTGTGCCGACGTACGCACACCGTCTGCGTCTTCCTTACTGTTGATTTGCGTGCTGTAAATGTCGTACCAGGCACGCATGACGTAACCACCGTTGATGGTGACCGGACGGTGTGGTGCGTGGGGAAATATGAAGCGGACCTGGTCCCGTTCCGGGAAATTAAGCTCCGCCACAATCGGCTCAAAGTCGTTACCGTCAGCACCCAGGCCGTGCAGCCAAATGATGCTGTAGCGTGCGTTATCCGGCCCGACTTCCAGGCCAGGCAGCAGCGAATTCATCATGTCGTGTAAATCGACACCGGTTCACCGGCCTGTTCCGTACAGTAGGCCGATAGCGCTGCAAAGAACTCTCTCCTGTCATTATCGTTAAGCCACTGGTCACTTTGCGGATCATAGTCAAAATGGAAGCCGCCGGACTTGGCAGCCACCCAGATCTGTTTCAGGGGTGTTTGACGATTGATTATGATCTTACTGTCATTTTCAAACGTTAGCGTCAGAATTCCACCGGCTTCCTCGCAGTCAATTTCGACTTCCAGTTTATCAACCGCATCCTCGATGGCGATGAGGACGTCGTCGACACGTTGATTGAAATCAGATTCATTCACGCTGCGCACCACATTTGTTTTGTTGGCCGGAGCATGAATTCTACGCAAACCAAATGCCTGCGCAAACAAAAAGGGGCCGGAAAACCGGCCCCTCTAATCGAACGTCTATTTCCGTAAGGAATTAAGTTTATTTCACCTTGACGGAAGCAGAATCGCCCTTGCCTGTGTTATCGGTCCAGCTCAGGCTGATATCGTCGCCGGCCTTGGCGCCGGTGAACTGGAAGGACAGGTACGGGTTTTTGGAAATAGCGGCACCCCATTGCGCGGTCATCACCGTGTTGCCACCG
>CAMYNG010000027.1 GCA_947259765.1 uncultured Ectothiorhodospiraceae bacterium | reverse complement strand
CGGTGGCAACACGGTGATGACCGCGCAATGGGGTGCCGCTATTTCCAAAAACCCGTACCTGTCCTTCCAGTTCACCGGCGCCAAGGCCGGCGACGATATTAGCCTTACTTGGGTTGATAACAAGGGCAAGAGCGATTCCGTTTCCGCTAAAGTGAAATAAACCGCGTTGGATAGCATTACAACAACTAACCTATCAAACGTTGTGACAGGAGTTATGAAAATGAAAAAACTGCTCATCTCAGCAATTGCGTTTACCCTGTTGGGTGGCGCCGCGTTGAGTGCCATGGCCTCACCGGCCACGGACCTTAAAGAGTTCCGCGCCTTTTTCTTCAAGCGCTTTCCAGGCGTACCGTTGCAGGAGTATGCAAACGGAATTTATGCTATCGACAAAAACCGTCGACTGGAATGGGAAGCCATGGAAGAATTTCCTCCCTACGAGCCCGCTGTAGATATCGGCCAGGAATTGTTTGAAAAATTCAACCTGGGCAAATGCTTCAAAAATGGGGGCATTGGCATTCGTCAAAACTACCCTTACTTTGACGCAAAAGCCGGCAAGATCCACACCCTGGAGGGCGACCTTATGGCTTGCCTGAAGAAAAACGGTGTGGACACCAAGAAGGAAAAGATCGGCTGGAAGAAAGGCAAGCTGGCTGCCATCTCTGCTTATATGGCCTATACCTCGCGTGGCAAGAAAATGAACGTTGTCATTCCTAACGATGACCGCGCACTGGCCATGTATACGCGAGGCAAAACCCACTTCTATGCCAAGCGAGGTCAGTTGAACTTTTCCTGTGCTGATTGCCACGTGTACAACTCTGGCATGATGGCCCGTACCAACTTGTTGAGTCCGGCGCTGGGTCATGTGTCTCATTTCCCGGTCTACCGCAAGAAATGGGAGTTCGCGGGTAAGGGCGCGCTGGGTGGTCTGGGTACCATTCAACGCCGTTACGGCGGTTGTAACAAGCAGGTGCGTGCAAAACCCTTCAGCTTCAAGAAAGGCCAGCCGGCCGAGTACGTGGCGCTGGAGTACTTCCACACCTTCATGAGTAACGGTATCAAGATCAATGCCCCGGGCATTCGTCAATAACACCGACACCGTTTACGATTAAAAAAGCCCGGCTTATGCCGGGCTTTTTTTTAACCTAGGAATTCGGTGCAGCAGCACTTAGAACAAGATGTGAGAGAAACAACGTTTCAATTCCGCAGGCCTGTAGATCGTTTGCTTCGATAACAGGATCGAATCTTCGCCAGGCAAGATACCGGGGAAGACTTGGAGTGAGTGAGATTGGTGAGCAACGGCAAGGTGCTGCCTGCTTTAAAAAATCTGACGAGGATGACGGTCGTCACCTAGGGAGACTTCGACATGGCCATGTTACGAGCGTGGGAGCGAGGTGGTTCCTTCCTAGTCCCTCGCAACTCGTCCCCAGGCCCTAAAAAAAATGGTGGGCCGTGAAGGATTCGAACCTTCGACCAATTGGTTAAAAGCCAACTGCTCTACCGACTGAGCTAACGGCCCAAAACGAACGCGGGATCATACCGAACTGGCCGGGAATAACAAGTCCAGCCGTGTTCACTATGCCCCGCTTAAATCCCTCTTAGATCGCCTCCAGGCGACGCATGCCTGCTGGAAGCAGTCGCATGTCCACCAACGATGAAAGAAGCGCCTTGGTAAACGTCGCTTCGTCTTCGTATACCATTCTGTAGTACTGGATCTTCATCGTGAGAGCACTGCCAAACACGATACCACCAAAGGTCAGGAATGAACCCAGGGCCAGCGTAGACGCACCGGATACACCTTGTCCGATGGTACATCCCATGCCCAACACACCGCCAATACCCATTATAAATCCGCCGATGACGTGGTTAAGGAAATCCTTAAAATCGACAAACCACTCAATTCGAAACTTACGGGTCAACATGGCGTAGAGCAAGGAACCCAAAAGTACGCCGGCTGCCGCCAACAGGCCAAAGCTAATCAGACTCATTGAGAACCCACCCAGGGCCAGATTGGTTAAATCTCCGGCTGGCGAGACAAAGGTAAATGATTGCGCACCAACATGTAACGGAGGCTGATCCATGAATTCAGCCTCTTCCAGCCATTTCTGGCCCATCGGACCGGCAGTCACAAACCAGGCACCGATAACGGCCAGACCGACTACGGCGCCGCCCAACACGTTGTCAAAACTCTTGCGGAAGTCTTCTGCCTTGAAAACCCACGCCAGCAGACCAAGCACAATAATTCCGCCGATCACATAGTTCAGCAAGACGCTGTTTGCACCGCCAAACAAGCCGCCGACAAGATCGCCAATACCTTGACTGGCGATACCACGGCTGCCTAAATCAACGAACAGGGGTTGCATCCAGGGCAGAAAAACGTTGCCCATAAAATTGGTATACATCATCAGGTAGGCTGCAATCGCCATCATGAGCAGCACAAACAACGATTTGATATTACCGCCACCGATGCGCACCATCGTCTTGTTGCCACAGCCACTGCCGAGAGTCATACCGATCCCGAACAGGAACCCGCCCAGCAAATAACGCGGCCAGGCAAATGTGTTCGTCCGATAAGGAGGAAACGAATCTGCACCACTGACTGCCAGGCTGGTACTTATTACGCCCATCGCTTGTAATAAAAGCACACCACCAATGGCCACCGCCATTGCGAGCACCCATGCCCGCATACGGCCTTTATCGCCCATGTTGACCCAGTCTGAAACCGCACCCATGGTGCAAAAATTTGTCTTGTTGGCCACGGCTCCAAGAACCACTGCCAGGCCGAAACCGGCTAATAAAATCTGCCACGTCATACTCATTTTCTAAAACTCCCGCTTGCGACTTAAGGTGCCCTGCGTTTCAAACACGAACATTTTGTAAGGTTTAGGGTGCCTAATTTTGAACAGGGGATTTTACTGGCCCAGACGTAGGCGTGCCAGCGGAAGTTTGCGCTAAAGTCGCCGTTTTCTTATATGCATATTATTTTTTTTTATTACAAATCGCCTGCGTCACCAGATTAAGTTTGGTACGCCGTGGGGTCCGGCACTCCCGCATCGCTAAATCCCGCGACCCGCAAGCGACAAGCGTCGCAGGCGCCACAGGCAAGTCCTTTAGGGTCCGGGTCGTAGCAGGAAACCGTCAGCGAGTAGTCAACTCCAAGGCCCATGCCACAACGTATAATGTCTGCCTTGCTAAGTTCGATGAGGGGCGCCCGAATATGAAATCGGCTTCCCTCCACACCAGCCCGGGTTGCCACGTTTGCTAGCGTCTCAAACGCGGCAATAAATTCCGGCCGGCAGTCCGGATAACCTGAATAATCCACCGCGTTTACGCCGACAAATATGTCGCTCGCTGCAAGCACTTCAGCCCAGCCGAGAGCAATAGAGAGAAAAACCGTGTTTCGCGCCGGTACATAGGTTACCGGTATGCCTTCCGTAGACTCGTGGGGTACGGCAATTCGACTGTCCGTCAGCGCGGAACCGCCAATATCTCCCAGACCCAATTGAATGATCCGATGTTCCACTGCACCCTGCGCGCTTGCCACCTGGCGCGCCGAGTCCAGCTCACACCGATGCCGCTGTCCATAATCAAAACTCAGGGCGTAACAATCAAATCCCTCGGTTCGGGCGATTGCCAAAACGGTGGCCGAGTCCAAACCACCTGAAAGTAAAACAACAGCTTTAGACATAAAAACAGATTAATGCGCTCGGGCAATGGGGACAAGCTTCTTGCCAAACAAGGTTAACACTAGCGACCTGGCTCATTGCCCCAGATGATCTTGTGTAACTGGAGCTGAAATCGCACCGGCAGTTGATCAGCAAGAATCCACTCTGCCAGTTGAGCTGCTTCCATCTGATTATAAACAGGCGAAAACAAGACCTCGCAGCGACTCAATAATTGATGCTCGTTAACTTGAGCGACGGACCAGTCGTAGTCGCTACGATCCCCTATGACAAATTTTACCTGGTCCCGGGTTGAAAGCTTTTCTATATTCGTCATTAGATTGCGATCACACTCAGCTGAGCCGGGGGTTTTGAGGTCCATAATTCTGGCCACCCGTTGATCAACAGTCGAGATATCAACGGCGCCACTGGTTTCCAACGAAACGTGGTAACCGGCGTCGCACAGGGCCGACAAGAGTGTGCCACAATTTTTCTGCGCGAGCGGCTCGCCGCCGGTGACGGTCACGTAACGGGGGTGATACTTTTCGACTTCGTCTAGGATGGTCTTTTGATTCATCCACTGACCACCGTGAAACGCATACTCCGTGTCACAGTAGCTGCAGCGAAGCGGGCAACCGGTCAGACGGACAAAAACAGTGGGAAAGCCTACGAAACTGCTTTCACCCTGCAATGAAAAAAAAATCTCTGTGATTCGCAGCCGGTTGATCGCGTCAACAGTGTCCATGCACGTGTACTTCTCAGGTATTACTATACAGGTGAGAATCGGAAACCAGCGTCGAAAACAGGTAGGCCGCCGAGTCCCGCCTGGACTCGTACCAGTCCTATTAGTGGAGATCAGCCACGCTTTTTAAGTTTAATTTTCTGCAGCAGGTTCTGAGCCTGCCGCGCCTCAGTGGTTCCAGGATATCGCGCAACCAATTGTTGTAATGTGGTTTCCGACTGCTTGAGGTCACCTAGTTCAAAGAAACTGTAGCCCACTTTCAACATGGCTTCGGCCAGTTTTGGGCTATTGGGGAAACGGCTTATCAGAGCCTGATAGTTTTCGATTGCGGCTTTGAAATCACGCTGCGCATAGTTTGCCTCGGCCAGCCAATATTGCGCGATGTGTGCGTAGCGCCCATCCGGGTAATCTCCCAAAAATTGGCTAAATGCGTTAACTGCGTCCTCATAGCGCAGTTCTCGCAGAAGGTCGAAGGCCTTTTGATACGCCTGCGGCTCACCACTTTTACTGGCCGGTTTAGCAGCACCCGCGGTCCCAGCAGTTTTACTGCCGCCAGCTGATGCGGCCCCGGCCGCTGCGCCGACGCCCACAGCCGAACCGGCGGTTCCGGTACTACCGGCACCATGACGTTCAACCTGTAACAAACGCCTGTCGATATCCAGGTACAGCTCGCGCTGTCGTGCCTTGAGCTCAGCAATAGTATGCGTCTGGACCTCAATATCTCCACGTAAGCGTTGTAACTCTGCCTGCAGGTTCTCCATTTTCACCAGCATTTCCACCAAACCCTGACTGTCCAGCAAGCGCTCCATGCGCGCCATGCGTTCTTCCAGAGACTGAGGCGAAGCCGAAGCCCTTTCCGTTGTTTTTTTCGGTGGCGCACTCCTGGCATCGTCGGAAAAACCAACCAAACCCACCAACAGCACGGCAATTGCAGACGTGTGTAAAACTTGATGCATACTGTTAATAACCTGAATAGAGTAATTCCGCCCGCCGGTTAACCTTCCAGGCTGACTCGTCATGCCCAAGAGCTACCGGGCGTTCTTCGCCGAAACTGATCTCCTGAATCTGATCCTTCGACGCACCTTGTAAAACAAGCAATTGCGAAATTGCCTTCGCCCGGCGCTCACCCAGCGCCATATTATATTCTCGCGTACCGCGCTCATCGGCGTGACCTTCTATGACAACGCTTATATCGGGATTCTGCGCCAGAAATTCCGCATGTGCACGCAAGGCCTGCCGATCCTCCTCGCTTAGATCCGTTCTGTCAAATTCAAAATAGAAGACGCGCCTGCTAAGCGGCCCAGTTGTATCACTTAATAAGGTTTTGGCGTCGATCTTACCCGCGTCATCCACTCCATAGCGGGTATCACCCGTTTCTTCTCCGCTGGACGCCTGCTCGGCGGACTCGGCACTTTCATCTTTTTTTGCACCCGAGGCGCAGGCGATCAGGGTCACTGCGGCCAGGGTGAGCACGAACCATTTAACAACTTTTTCCATGTCTTGATTCCTCTTGGATAAGGGTTAGAAACTTCTTTTACGGAAAGGTGACCACGCCGGCTCGCGGATGTCACCCGTTTTTATACTCAACTTTTGCGGCGCCTGGCCATCGGCGGAGATTGCTGCCAGCACACCGTTGCCCTTTTCCTGGGTGGCATAGATAACCATGCTGCCGTTGGGGGCGAAAGAAGGTGACTCATCCCAGGGCGTGTCAGTGAGAATGCGCAGTGATTTGTTTTTGAGATTCATCACTGCGATGTGATGATTGTGTACAAACGCCAGACGCTCGCCGTCTGCCGAAATAGAAGCACGCGCGTTGTAATCACCCTCAAAGGTAAGACGCTCGGCACGACTGGCACGGCCGAAGCTATTAAACCGCGTCAAATATAGCTGCGGCGTACCGCCACGATCGGAGGTAAATATAATGCCTTTCGCGTCGGGCAACCAGACAGGCTCAACATCAATGCCGTAACTTTGCGTTATGCGTTTGACGCGGTCCGTAGAGAGTTCATAGATATAAATTTCCGGATTGCCGTCCTTGGAAAGCGTTAACGCGAGTTTTCTTCCGTCCGGTGACCAGGACGGTGCATTATTTAGACCGCGAAACTGCTTTAATTTTCTTGCCGTTCGAGTTTGAATATTTTGTATATAAATTACCGGCCCCTTTGGGGTAACCGACACATAAGCAATGCGTTGGCCATCGGGCGACCACGAGGGTGACAAAATCGGATTGGAGGATTTGAGTAATATTTTTTCGTTGTACCCGTCGACATCGGAAACAGCCAGACGATAATCGTTCCGCTTCGGGTTTTTTACTGACTTGGCGACAGTGACATAGGCAATTCGCGTATCGAATGCGCCACGGGTTCCGGTGAGCGCCTCAAATACAATGTCGCTGATCTGGTGGACGGCGCGACGCAGATCCCGGGTCGACGTTCGAATACTGTAACCGGCCATCTGTGTACCGTTGACAACATCAAGCAACTGAAAATCGATTCGATATTCGTTTTTACCGACAGGTTCCATCCGGCCGACGACCATATTGTCAATCTTCAACGCTCGCCAGGCCCGGTATTTCACCTCTTGCGCATGCGCCGGGCGGGCCACCAGATCGGCGTCGGCCAACGGCGCAAAACGACCACTTCGACGCAGGTCAGTGGCAACAATTTGTGCGGGTTGTATTGGTGGTGGCGTTCTCCCCTTCCATCCAAATGGAACAATTGCAATCGGCGCAGCTTCACCCTCGCCTTTTTCGATTTCAATGGTTAACGCCGCCTGAGCGCCAAAAGTAATTAGCAACAGGCAACAAGCCGTAATCAGTTTTTTAGTTAAGTTTATCATTTAGGTTTTTTTCTTTAGCCTTAAAGTCAAATCCCGAAATTCCTCAAACAATCCCGATTCCACCGGAGGTACCGGTAAAGGTGATGCCTTATGTACCGCGTTTTTTACTGAGCGATCAAAAACCGGATCGCCGCTACTGCGACTGATATCAACGGTGACCACATCACCGCTAGGAATAAGCCGTACCCGTACTTCAGTTGTCATACCTTGCTTGCCGTTAACCGGCACCGCCCAAGCCCGATACACCTCGGCATAGATCTGCTGGATATACTTTTCAACCTCTGTTTGCCGCTGTGCGCTTCGTTCTGCTGACAGTCGTGATTGTTCAGCCTCTAGTTTTTCCTTTAACTCACGTTCACGCTGCTCTTGTTCGATCTTCTGCTGACGTTTTTCCTCCGCCACACGTTGCGCTTCCAGGGCGGCTAAACGCTCTTCCTCTTTGCGTTTGGCCTCGGCAACGACCTTCTTTTCCGCTTCGAGCTTGGCCAGGCGTTCCTGCTCGGCCTTTTGTTCCGCTTTGATTTTTTCCAGCCGTTGCTTTTCGGCCTTTTGCTCCGCAGCACGTTTTTTCTTGAGTTCAACTTGCTTGCGCTTTTCAACCTCGCGCTGCTTTTTCAATTGCGCAAGACGTTTCTCTTCACGCTTCCTTGCCGCCTCGGCCTGCTTAAGCTTTTGTTCCCGGCGCTGGTCTGCCTGCTCAAGCTTTTTCATTTCCTGTTGCACCTTGGCCTCATCCACGGCTGTCGCCTTGATGGATTCCACCTTGGGCGCAGAATCAAACTTGAGCTCGGAAAAGTTAAAACTCACCACAAGTACGGCAACGAACACCAGGTGAACAATCACCGCCACAAAAACCGCTCTGGGGTGTTCCTTTATAAATCCGATCATCGATAACTATCGTTTCCTGCTCTTCGGTGGCGATCGAGTTACCAGACCCACGTTTTCCACGCCGGCCTGCTGCAGCAACACCATGGCACCCACCACGCTGCCGTAATTGGCATCCGAGTCACCGCGCACCAGAATTTCCGCCTGCGGATTACGGCGTTTCACGGCCGCAACCTTGGCCACCAGGTCTGCCGATTCAATGGCAGTTTCGGGCTTATCATTAATATTGAGATAGTAATACCCCTTCTGATCCACCGTCACCACCACAGGAGCCTCATTCTGGCTTTTAATCGGCTTGGCGGCTGCCTGCGGTAGCTTGACCTTTACACCTTCCGCCAATAACGGTGCCGTGACCATAAAAATCACCAGCAACACCAACATGACGTCAATGTAGGGCACGACATTGATCTCCGACATACGCCGGCGGCGTACACGGCGACCTTTATATACCGTATTCATATTAACGCCGGCCGCAAGTGAAAAGGGTCAGGCATGGGTCTGACGGTGTAAAATCGAGGAAAATTCCTCGGCGAAATTGTCGTACCGATTCACCACACGCTCCACGTCATTGGAATACCGGTTATAGGAAATTACCGCCGGGATGGCTGCAAAAAGACCCATAGCGGTTGCAATCAGGGCTTCAGCAATTCCGGGGGCAACTGTCGCGATGGTTATATTGTCCTTGCCACCCAGAGCCAGAAACGAGTTCATAATTCCCCAGACTGTGCCAAACAGTCCCACGTAGGGACTGGTTGAACCCACGGTGGCCAGGAACGACAGGTGCATTTCCAATCGATCAATCTCCCGGCTCAGCGCGATGCGCATGGCACGCTGGGCACCTTGTAAAACCGAGTCACCGGACATGCCGGGTTTTTTCCGCAACCGCGCATATTCACGAAAGCCGCTTTCAAAAATCATTTCCATGCCGTTACGCTTGCCACGCCGGGAGCTGAGCTTTTTATACAACTCGCCCAGCTCGACACCCGACCAAAAACGACGCTCAAAGCTGTCGGCGTCAACGCGTGCCTTCTTCAATGTTCCCCATTTGACGATAATTACCGTCCAGGACAACAGCGACACCACCAGCAGCAGCAGCATGACCAGCTGCACCACCAGACTGGCGTCCACAATCAATCGTATTACAGATATATCCGTTGCCACACTTTCCCCCGCTTTGCCTGAACGCTAACCAATCCGGATCTTTTCCCTTACAAACTCGGGAACGGCTCGCGGTTTCATACTATTCGCGTCCAGGCTGGCGATGCGGATGTTTGCCGTGCACAGGGGCTCAACTTCATCCTTACGCATAACCTGTTGCTCAAATGTGATGCTCGCTCTGCCTATTTTTGTTGGTATCGCGGAAACGATAAGTTCGTCATTAAATTTTGCCGGTAGCAAATACTCGACTGCCGCTGAGCGGACAGCGAATATGACAGCATGGTCCTGGATGAGTTCATCTTGCTCCAAATTGTACTGTCGTAACCATTCGGTACGCGCACGCTCCATGTACTTCAGATAGTTGGCGTAATAGACAACGCCACCAGCGTCCGTATCTTCGTAATAAACCCGTACCGGCCAAAGGAACGTGTTCACGGTTTTAAGCAATTCCCCTATTTAATACACGTCGGGCTGCATTATACATTTGCCGGTCATCCTGGTCAGAAGTGACCTGATCCGCCGCGCAGCCAAAGTGTACCCCGGTGGATTGTACGCCATCCTGAATATGTCGAAATAGGGACAATAAGGGCTAAAAATGACACCACTCCGAAGTCGATCCCCGGGACCAACCGGATGCGGTACACCTGCGAGGAGGAAAAAACGGATGCTCAGGAACCTTCAAACAGATCGCCGGTTTCCGCTGCAGACTCCACCGCGCGGTTTGGCATCGGAATGTCAAAATGCGCGTAGGCGTGACGCGTGGCAATTCGGCCACGTGGCGTGCGCATGATAAATCCCTGCTGAATTAAAAAGGGCTCCAAAACGTCTTCAATGGTATCGCGTTCCTCGCCAATTGCCGCAGCCAGGCTGTCCACTCCGACAGGACCACCGTCGAATTTTTCAATTATCGCCAACAACAGCTTGCGATCCATCATATCGAAACCGGAATTGTCGACATCGAGCAAATCGAGTGCACGGTGGGCCACCTCGATTGTGATCGTGCCGTCAGATTTGACCTGCGCATAGTCACGCACCCGGCGTAACAGGCGATTGGCTATGCGCGGCGTACCGCGTGAGCGCCGGGCAATTTCCGTCGCCCCGGCCTTATCAATCTCTACATCCAGGATCTTTGCCGAACGGCGAACAATAAACGCCAGATCGGTTTCATTGTAAAACTCCAACCGCTGCACAATCCCAAAGCGATCTCGCAGCGGCGAGGTCAACAAGCCTGCGCGCGTTGTCGCACCCACCAGTGTAAACGGAGGTAAATCCAGTTTGATGGAGCGCGCAGCCGGACCTTCGCCGATCATGATATCTATTTGGAAGTCTTCCAGTGCCGGGTACAGAATTTCTTCCACCACTGGGCTGAGGCGGTGAATCTCATCGACAAACAGGACGTCATGGGGTTCAAGATTGGTGAGCAGCGCGGCCAGATCACCTGCTCGCTCCAGCACCGGGCCGGAAGTGTGCCGCATATTGACGGCCAGTTCGTTGGCAATAATATGCGACAGTGTTGTTTTACCCAATCCGGGCGGACCGAAAATCAGCACATGGTCGAGCGCCTCATTCCGTTCGCGGGCCGCACGAATGAAAATTTCCATTTGTTCACAGACAGCCGGTTGTCCAACATATTCGGCCAGCGATGTGGGACGAATGGCGCGGTCGAGGGCTTCTTCTTCTCCGAATCGGCGTGAGGTGACTATACGGTCATTTTCGAGCATGGGCCTGACGCAAACCTGCCTGTTGGTGCCCCACCGGTGGACGAATTATTGTGCCAGCGAGGATTTAAGTGCCGCCTTGATGATATCTTCGCTGTCCAGTCCGGTGATGTCCAGTTTGGATACCATTCTGCTGGCCTCCTGCGGTCGATAGCCGAGCGCAATAAGGGCAGAAACCGCCTCGGATCGAACGTCGCCCCCGGCTCCGGACAGAGACCGGCTGCCCGACGCTGCCCCAGGCTCTCCCTGCTGCCAGTCGTCGAGCCGATCACGCATTTCCACTACCAGTCGCTCGGCGGTCTTTTTCCCGACTCCCGGCAGTCTTGTCAGGCTTGCGGTATCGTTTTCCCGCACGCAATGCGCAAATTCCTGCGCGCTAATACCGGACAATATTGTTAAGGCCAATTTGGCCCCGACACCATTCACCTTAATCAGACTGCGAAACAGGCGGCGTTCATCCAGCGTGGCGAATGCAAACAAGAGTTGCGCATCCTCACGTACCACCAGATGCGTATATAAGGTAAAAGGCTCGCCCGTTGCCGGAAGTTGGTAGAACGTTGTCATGGGTGCCTCCAATTCATAGCCCACGCCATTGACGTCCAACAGCAGCCAGGGAGGCTGCTTTTCAAGGAGTATGCCTTGCAATCTACCTATCATGGATTCGTATTGTCACCCGCAGGTCGTTTAGCGGCGTGGGCGCCCGCGACGCACGCTGACCGCCCCCACCCCCGGCAGCTGAGCCAGCGTGTAGCGAAAATGGCTGTGACACAACGCCATGGCCAACGCGTCAGCAGCATCCGCCTGGGGGCTACGATTCAAATTCAGAATCGCTGCAACCATATGCTGAACCTGGCTTTTGGCGGCGTTACCCCGTCCCACGACCGACTGTTTAATCTGACTGGGGCTGTATTCGAACACCGGAACCTGGCGGTTGGCCACCGCGCAGATCGCCGCGCCGCGCGCCTGACCAAGCTTTAGCGCCGACTCAACATTGCGATGAACATAGACCTTCTCCACTGCCACTTCTTCGGGCTGGTACTTGTCGAGGATCTCGCTGACGCCGGCGAATATAATCTGCAAACGTTCAGCAAGCGTATCACCACGGGTACGCACACAGCCGCTGGCCACACAGATCGCCGTTTGCTTGTCGGCTTCCACCACGCCAAAACCGGTCACGCGCGACCCCGGGTCGATACCGAGAATACGAATCATGAAAATCCAATTTTGTGAAAAAAATTCGCCATGCCACCAAATTACCGTTTCCAAACAAACCACTGCGCCACTATCCCGAGACGCTTTTCATGTCGCGAATTCAATTGTCTAGCTGTGCCATGACCTCATCGCTGAAATCTGCGTTACTGTACACGTTCTGCACATCATCCAGGTCTTCCAACCGATCAACAAGACGCATAACTTTCTCAGCATCCTCCAGACCGAGGTCAACGCCATTTGACGGACGCATGGTAATTTCGGCGTGCTCCGGAATCAGGTCGGCGGCCAGCATGGCTTCCTTCACATTAACAAACTCGTCAGGCGCCGTCAGCACGTCCAGAGAGCCATCGTCGTTATTTATCACGTCGTCAGCACCCGCTTCCAGGGCGGCTTCCATCAGACGATCTTCGTCAATCCCTGCCGGGTAGGTCAGGACGCCGTTTTTAGTAAACAAATAGGCGACCGAGCCATCGGTGCCCAGATTTCCGCCGTGTTTGCTGAACGCGTGCCGCACCTCGGCCACCGTTCGGTTACGATTGTCCGTCAGGCAATCCACCATCACGGCCACGCCATTGGGACCGTAGCCCTCGTAACGCACTTCCTCGTAATTCGCATCGTCGGATTCGCCGCTGCCCCGCTTCACCGCACGCTCAATGGTGTCCTTGGTCATGTTACCGGACAATGCCGCATCTATGGCCGCACGTAGTCTTGGATTCGCGCCCGGGTCGCCCCCTCCCATACGGGCAGAAACAGTAATTTCGCGAATAAGCTTGGTGAACAGCTTACCGCGCTTGGCATCCTGTGCCTTTTTACGATGTTGAATATTGGCCCATTTACTGTGACCCGCCATAGTGCACCTCGTTGCGGAAAATCCTGTGTATTTTCATAATGCGGAGCCGGGATTTTAACCGGTTATTTGTTCGGAATCACTTAATCCGCGCATGAGATGCGCCCATAGGACGGCAGCTCGCGTCATCTTGCGAAACGAATTCGAATCTATGGGTTGGAACGCGTTTTAGCGCGGGTTGAAAAATCACTATCCCGGGATTTGGAACCGGAAGGAAAAACTCAATCGTTATCGGGAAGATAAATTGCAGTTTGTTCGTGATTGATGCCCTGCCCGGTGTCAAAGGTAAACTTGTGACGGCCTACCTGTATCGTATCACCGTGCTTAAGCAACACGGGTTGAGCAATCTTTTTACCATTTACAACCGTACCATTGGTGCTACCCAGATCCTCAATGTAAAACTCGTAGTAGTCATCCAGGTAATCGCTGGGTACACGAAACAGCCGCGCGTGCTGTCCACTGACTACAGCATCATCCAACAATACGTCCGCTGAGCCACGCCGACCAAACAACATCGATTCCTTATCAACAATAAAGGATTTAAGCACAACGCCATTGTGGGTGAGTACAAGCTTGACCATAGGTTTAACCAATTGAAAATTTGCTGTTGAAACGTCTAGCCATTTTGCGAGAACTGTAACTTGCTTCCAGCAACTTCGATAACATCACCTTCCTTAAGCGGCGTACTCGTTGAACCCACCGGTTCATCGTTAAGACGCGGCGGTACTTCCTGCTTTCCTATGCCACCCATTGGCATCAGGTAATACGACGTGCCGCGTCGCGCAATAACGGCAACCTGCACGCCGGGAGAACCCAGTGTCGTATAGGGTTTATTAAGCCGAATTTGATGTCCCTGTTTCGGTCCACTAATGACCTTGACGGCAGCACTCTGCTTGGCGCCCGCAACGGGTTGAGCTGCAGCGGAAGTAGCCGGCCTCGAAGCCGCCGCTTGCTGCGCAGCCTGAGCGAGATTGGGAGGCGGCGCGATCACCACGGTCTGATCAAAATCCGTTGCCGTCTGGTCGACAAACTTGAACTCGTGGCGGCCAATACGAATGATATCGCCGTGGTTTAGCATGCGTTTGTTAATGCGATGGCCGTTTAACAAGGTACCATTGGTACTACCAAGATCTTCAACATACACGTTTTGCAGGTTAAGAATGACGGCGTGCTGACCACTCACCGTCGGGTCATCAAGCTGGATATCGTTATGCGGCTTGCGGCCAATCGCGGTGCGTTCCTTTTCAAGCGCGTAATCCTTTATACCCGCACCTTCGCTGACCAGTATCAGTTTTGCCATCACCCTATCCTACCGAATCGACAACGCCATTGTCATCTGAGAATGCCTCGTGGATACTCACCAGAATAACGGAAATATTGTCACTGCCACCTTTTTCATTTGCCAGTGATATCAGTTGCTTGGCTGCGGCTTTCTTATCGTCTGCGTGCTCGAGCAGTATTGAGCTGATTTCTTCATCCGACACCAGATCCGAAAGACCATCGGAGCAGAGCAGATAGACATCAGCCAGGCTGGCTTCTGCATCAATGACCTCAACTTCGACGTCCTCACCTATCCCCAACGCCCTTGTTATAAGGTTTTTACTGACCGACATCCGCGCGTCCTCCTCGGTCAGGTATCCGCCGTCCACCAGTTCCTGGACCAGCGAATGATCAGAGGTGATCTGGGTTAACTCGTCACTACGCAGCCTGTAGATGCGCGAATCACCGACATGGGCAACAATCAATTTCGAGTCGACCAGTAATGCAAGCGCCAGGGTGGTGCCCATACCGGCACATTCGACCTGTTCCTGTGACTGGGAAAATATACAGCTGTTGGCAAACGTTACGGCATCACGAACTACCGTTTCGTACTCCTCTACGGAACCACCATCTGCAGACAACAAACGCTCGCGTAATGCGGTACGAATGTTTTCCACCGCCAGGGCACTGGCGACTTCACCTGCGTTGTGCCCACCCATACCGTCGGCAAGCAATGCGAGACCGAGATCCATATCCCACAAAATAGAATCTTCATTGTGCTCGCGCATCAAGCCGACATCGGTAAGTCCATGAAACGCGGCCTTGTAACTGGTTTTTGCCATTAACTTCGAATCCTTGTTGACCTATTCCAGACGCTCGGTGCAACGTCTTAACGCGTTAGCCATTTGCTGGCCATTCTGGAATCGGCGTTCCAGATCTTTATGCAAACCCTTGTTAATAATCTTGCTAACGCATGACGGCAGGTCCGGACGAAACATACGCACATCCGGATGCTTCTCGTTCGCAATTTTGTACATCAAACTTGCAAGGGACTCGCCAATAAAAGGCAACTCACCGGTTAACATTTGGTACAAGGTTATCGTCAGAGAAAACAGATCGGAACGCCCGTCAACTTTTTTTCCGGCGAGCTGTTCTGGTGACATGTAAGACGGACTTCCGAGGATAGTTCCGGTCTTGGTTTTACTCGCATCGGTCAGACACGCTACGCCAAAGTCTGTTACCTTAACGCTGTCACCCTCCTGATCATACATAATATTAGCTGGTTTAATATCACGGTGAACGACGTTCTTTTCATGTGCATAATCGAGCGCCTCGGCCACCTTGAGAACAATGTCAAACACCTTCTCCGCCGGCAGCAGGGTTTCCGGTTTGCACAATGCCAACAGGGTATCGCCCTTGAGGTAGTCCATCGCGATATAGGCAAGCTCCTGATCTTCGCCCACATCGTAAATCGTAACAATATACGGATGATTCAAGCGACCGGCAGTCTCCGCCTCGCGGAAGAATCGGGCCCGCACCTCGTCAAGTTTTTCGCCTTCAAATTCCTGTGACAAGCTCATGGTCTTAATAGCCACGGTACGCCCGATCTTAGGATCCTGGCCAAGATAGACCATACCCATGGCGCCACGCCCGAGCTCCTTTTCCACTTGATAACGGCCCAGCATGGGCTTCTGCACACCTGTGGTGTGCAGCACCAGCGTACTGCCACCATTTCCGGTACTTGACGTACCCAGCGCGAACGACTGCGAAATTTCCTTGTTCCGATAGACACGCTCCTGCACGTCCCGGAACTTGTCCCGAAAGCCAAGAATATATTTGAAGACCGTCTCTGCTTTGTTGAATTGACGTTTACGTTCGTAATCCAAGCCGAGGTTATAAAGTTGATCCAGCAAAGTATCGTCCATTTCGCACTGACGATATTTTTCAAACGCAGCATCCAGTTGACCCTGTCCTTGAAAGGACACGCCTAGCATGCGATTGGCTTCCGACAACTCCAGGCGGACTCGGCCGAGCCGGTCTTCAAGCAAATGTTTGACACCCAAAACGGCATGCCCCACCACCAGTGCCAGCATGGGCATCGCCAACGGCCACCAGGTCGCCTGCGAAATCATCAGAATAAAATGCACATTAAGTAACGCAAACAGTAACAACGTGCTGAGCGCGAGACCTGTGCCAATTCGAAAGCGCGGCAGGATAAACATTAGATAAAGCGCGACAAAACCGAGTACCGCTATTTTTATCAGGCTGGCGGAACGCGGCACATGATATAAATCATTGTTCATCAGGCTGGATACACCATGTGCGGCGACCATCGTCGGGCTAATTTTACCGACTGGAGTATCCATGGGAGTCACCAACTGGCTGGCGACCAGGCCAATAATGACGGTTTTATCCCGAAACGCCCGCGACGGAATTTTCCGCTCCAGTACGTCCTCGATCGGATACTCGTTAAATGCCGAACGGTGATCCCGGCGCGGATAAAAATAGGGATAGACCTGCAGGCGCTTATCGCTGGGGACAACCTTATGCGCGACGCGGACCGCTTCGCCGAGCTCAACGGAAATATTTTTAATTCGGAGTCCCTGGCCAAGAGTCGCCAGCGCCAGTGAAAAAGACGGGAAATAATGCGCATTGTATTCGACGACCAGCGGTTCGAGCCGCCCATTGACCTGACCATTGCCCACGGATGGAAAATGACCCAGTCCATTGCTGTAACGTAGAAATTCGGGTAGCGGTGGGTAGATAATATCAGCCGATGGAACGCGATCATTGCGCCACCGATCCAGCAGCCCCGGAGCAGTATCCGGCGCGCCGCCTACGCTTTGCAAACTCAAATTGGAGAGATAACGGTTCAACTCCACTGTTTCCGCTCCGCCCAGTGCCGGATCAACCCGGAAAGGCAGTGCCAGGACAACGGGGCCGGCACGTTTCAGGCTGTCGGCCAACACCTGATCAGTGTTCAATCGGGTCTCCGCCTTACGAATGACGCGCTTGACGCTGTCGCTGGTTTTATTCCAGTTTTTCTTCAGCAGTGAACGCAAGGACTCGATGTACTCCAGCCCGGGCGTGCTTTGACGAGTATCGAACGGCAGTGCCAAGCCGATGACCGCAGGCTTAGCAGCGGCGATGCCAGTGACGGCCTCGGCCAGCATGTCGCGCGGCCAGGGCCAGGCTCCCAGGGTCTGTAGCGACTTATCATCAATAGTGACAACCACGACGTCGGGATTGGCCGGTCGTGCGGAGGAAAAACGCACACCCAGATCATAGGCCCGCCAGTCTATTTGCTGTATCCAGTCAGTACCGGAGATAAGCAGAAAACTCAGCGCTACAACCAGGCCGATAAACCAGTCCGTCTTCCAGTAGTGTGTCACACGCTCCCCTGTCCGTAATCCCGGAAGCCGGGCCGGGCTTCGGTCGAAAAATTTCGTTAAATCAGAATCCTATGGATGTTAATGGGAGGTCCGCAAAGGAGCAACCTCCAATATTTCAACTCCTTATATCGGCAAACTCGACGAAATCATGAAGGGGAAATGGACTGCGAGGCGAGCGACTGCCGGTGGGCGAAAACACCGTCAACGGAGCCGCCCGCCAAAGACACCGGTGAGGCGGACTATTTTTTCGGCCGCAGCCGGATATGCAGCTCGCGCAGCTGTGCTTCGGTGACTACCGAGGGTGCCTCGGTTAGCAAACAGGCTGCGGTTTGGGTCTTCGGAAACGCCATCACGTCCCGGATAGACGGCGCCCCCGCCATGAGCATCACCAGGCGATCCAGCCCAAAGGCGATGCCACCGTGCGGTGGGCAGCCATATTTAAGCGCGTCGAGTAGAAAGCCGAATTTGTCACGTGCTTCCTCGTCGCTGATACCGAGGTTATGAAACACCTCCTGCTGCACTTCCTTGCGGAAAATACGCATGGAGCCACCGCCGATCTCACTGCCGTTGAGCACCATATCGTAGGCGCGTGACAGACAGTTGCCGGGGTCGCTATGCAGGCGTTCGAGGTGATCCTCACGCGGGGCGGTAAACGGGTGATGCAGTGCCGTCCAGCGTTCGCTGTCCTCGTCCCACTCGAACATGGGAAAATCGACCACCCACAGGGGCTTCCAGCCGCGTTCCAGCAGGCCACGATCGTGACCTAATTTTTCTCTCAGTGCGCCCAGTGATTCGTTGACCACCCGCGCCTTGTCGGCGCCAAAAAACACCAGGTCGCCACTCTGCGCGCCGGTTCTTTCCAGGATGCCGCTGACGGCCTCGTCGGGCAAAAATTTTAAAATCGGCGACTGCAGCCCGTCGCGGCCCGCCTCAATGTCGTTGACCTTGATATAGGCCAACCCTCGCGCCCCATAGATACCGACGAATTTCGTATAATCATCGATTTCCTTGCGGGTCAGTTCGCCGCCCTTGGGGAGACGCAGGGCGGCGACCCGCCCCTTGGGATCGTTGGCAGGCGCAGAAAACACCTTGAACTCCACCTCGGCCATCAGATCACCCACATCCACCAGTTCCAGAGGAATTCGCAGGTCTGGCTTATCGGAACCAAAGCGCAACATCGCCTCTGCGTAGCTCATGCGCGGAAACGGTTCCGGTAGTGGGACTTCCAGTACATGGGCGAACACCCGACGCAGCATGTCTTCCATCAGGCCCATGATGGCCTCTTCATCCATGAAAGAGGTTTCGATATCCAGCTGGGTAAATTCGGGCTGCCGATCGGCGCGTAAATCTTCGTCGCGAAAGCAGCGCACGATTTGATAGTAACGATCCATTCCTGACATCATTAACAGTTGCTTAAACAGCTGCGGCGACTGCGGCAGGGCAAAAAAGGCGCCTTCGTGGGTTCGGCTGGGCACCAGATAGTCACGCGCACCTTCCGGGGTCGCGCGGGTCAACATTGGTGTTTCGATATCAAGGAAACCATGCTCATCCAGAAAACTGCGGAACTCGCGGGTGATTTGTGAGCGCAATTGCAGGCGCTGCAGCATTTCGGGACGGCGCAGGTCGACATAGCGAAAGCGCAATCGGTGCTCTTCGGACACCGTGTCATCGTCCAGCATGAACGGCGGGGTATCCGCGCGGTTCAGGACTTCCAGATCCAGCCCCAGGATCTCGACCTGACCGGTGGGCATATGCTCATTTTCGGTGCCGGCGGGTCGGTGCCGCACGCGGCCACGGCAGCGCAACACAAACTCGTTGCGTACTCGCTCGGCACGGGCGAACACCTCTTCGGCATCGGGATCGTAGACCACCTGCACGAGACCGCTGCGATCGCGTAAATCAATGAAAATCACGCCACCGTGGTCGCGCCGACGATGGACCCAGCCACATACCGTGACTTCCTGATCGATCAGGGATTCGTTAATTTCGCCGCAATAGTGACTGCGCATGGTGCCTACCCGTAGAGCCAAACGAAGGCGGGAATGTTACGGATTGAAAGGGGGGCATGCAACCGGCCAACTGCAGAACCGGTGCTCCAATCTCAGCTTTTAACGCCGGTGGACGGAGTATCTGCCGGAACCGGGCTCGGCGAATCCCATTGCGGTACCACCACGCCCATGGAGATCAGCATCTTGAGGCCGTCATCCACACTCATGTCCAATTCCAGCAGATCCTCGCGCGGCACCATAAGAAAGAAACCCGAGGTCGGGTTGGGCGTGGTCGGGACAAACACGTTAACCACTTCACGGCCAGTCTTGGCCTGTGCTTCGCTCGCCTGAGTACCGGTTTGAAAGGCCAGCGTCCAGACGTCCTTGCGGGGGTACTCTACCAACAGCACCTTGCGAAAGGACTGGCCGGAGGAAAACACCGTTTCCACCACCTGTTTTACGCCGGCATAAATTGACCGCACCAGCGGTATCCGCGCCAACATGCGCTCCCATAAGTGCACCAATTGGCGACCAAACAGGTTGGCGGCGACGATCCCGGTGACGAACACCACGGCAATACTCAGCACGACGCCCAGGCCTGGAATATTGAATCCGATCAACGCCTCCGGCCGATAAGCTTCCGGAATCAAGAGCAGTGTCTGGTCCATGATATCGACCAGCAGTTTGATCACCAGCACGGTCACACCCAGGGGTACCCAGACGAGCAACCCGGCAATGAGATAGCGTTTCATTTTGACGAAGTGTAACTAACTTTTAGAGCCTGAATGGCAGCCGCCGGCTGCCCCGCAGCCAGATGCACCTGTTGATTTGCCTTCGCCCGGAGATTTTGCCGTGGTACTCGCCGCATTCTCGCTGCCTCCGGCCTTGTTGCCGGATTTGGATTTAAAATCAGTCTCATACCAGCCACTCCCCTTGAGATGAAACGCGGCCGCTGAGATCAGTTTTTTCAGCGCCGCTGTCTGGCACGCAGGGCAATCCTTGAGGGGATCATCACTGATTTTCTGCAAGGCCTCCAGAGTATGGCCACAGGATTCACATTGATATTCGTAAATTGGCATAAACAAACCTCTAATTCCTGGCCACTCGGGCCTCCGTCACGTCGCCGATTGTATACCGTCTCAGGGATATTCGCCTATTTATGGTCACTTGAAGGAGAATTAAAGCCCCAATGATTCGTCCGAATCCCGATGCGTACTGTGCCGCTCCGCCTCGCGCGCCTGCTCCAGCGCCCGCAACAACACGCCATGTTCACGTTCGGCAAGTCCGCTGTGCAACCAGGACTCGACGGCCTCATAGACCCGCTCGAGCTGCACATTGCGTTCGTGCAGGTACAGCAGACAACGCGCCATTTCGATTTCCCCCGCCGCGGACTCGGGCGTGTTCCCAGCCAAATCCAGCGCTGCACGTATTTCCCCTACCGAAGGTTTGCTCATTCCGGCCTCTCCGTATTTAAGGACTTGATAATTTTAAACGTATTCGACCCGGGCGCCCGGGAAAATAGCCCATTGGTAGGTACTTGTGCGAGAATAATTGTTAAGTCAGGTCCTGGCTTAAGGGAAATCGGGTTCGCCGGATGACGCACGTGCACAACGCCGGCGAGCGGAAATAAACAGAAAAAACTGCCCGGATTTTACCGTCATGACCAGAAAGGTCGTCATAATGCTACTGAATGCGAGTCCGGACGTTCCCGCAACCTTGGGAGCCCCCTTCTTTCAGGCTAGCGTGGCTGCGGCAATGGATTTCGATGTAGAAATCTATTTTGCCTCCCGCACCGCGTCCTTGTTGCGTAAAGGGGTGGCGAAATCCCTATTCCCGGGCAAGGACCGTAAAAAATCAATATATGCCTTCATGCAGGATGCCCATGAAGCCGGCGCAAAATTTTACCTCTGCGGCGGCGCGATGAAAGAAAACGGTATCACGGAAGCGTCTGCGATCCCGGAGCTTGACGGCGTTCGTGGTGGCGCAGCGTTTATCGGCGAAGCGATTGAGTCCGGTGTGTTGACGCTGACATACTAATTCACATTGCTGCAAAGAAAACGGAATTCCAGCCAACTGCCATAACTCCAAATGGGTCAACGCTTTTCGTATCTACAACTGTTTCTGTTTCTGACGGTAATTGTTTTCGTCATCACGTTTATTCAGCTTGGCATCATCAGTGTCGTACTGGACAAACTTGGCCTGACACCCAACAGTGCGTTGGGACTTCTAATGCTTTTTCTGTTCGGCAGCCTCATTAATCTGCCGCTGGTGCGTGTGAAAGCCGAGGCGGTGGATACCCATCTTGCACGACCCATGCGTGGATTATTACCGGGAACGAAGATTCCGTTTACCGGTTCAACGTTGATCGCAATTAATCTGGGTGGCGGGCTGACTCCAATACTTTTTTCGCTCTACCTCTTTCAAACCACCGGTCTCGATATCACCTCAACACTGGCAGGCATCGGTTGCGTCAGCCTCGTAAGCTATGTTTTCAGTCGACCGGTAGCCGGTCTGGGAATTGGCATGCCAATTTTCATTGCGCCCATTACCGCCGCGTTGGTTGCAATTATTTTCACACAGATCACCCAGACACCGGAACACAGCCCGCCGCTGGCCTATGTTAGCGGTACGCTGGGGGTGTTGCTGGGCGCCGACATTTTGCGCCTTAAAGACATCCTGAAAATGGGAACGCCGGTTGCCTCAATCGGAGGCGCAGGCACTTTCGACGGCATTTTTATAACAGGAATTGTGGCGGTACTCCTGGCGTGAAAACCTGTACCCGCAGCTAGCTTCTTGAAATAACGGCGCCGAAACTTTTAGTTAAACAAATCCTTCAAGGATATTCGCATGACTAAAAAATCAGTCCTTATCACCGGCTGTTCCAGCGGCATTGGCCTGTGCGTTGCCAAGGGACTGGCGCAGCGGGGTTATCGTGTTTTTGCCACCGCGCGACAAAAGAGTGACGTTGAGAAACTCAACGCACTTGGCATCGACGGCCTTGAAAGTTTCCTGCTCGATTTGACCGATAGTGTTTCCATTGATAACGCCGTCAAGGAGGCGTTGCAACGGTCTGGAGGAACGCTGTATGGGTTGTTCAACAACGGTGCGTACGGTCAGCCGGGTGCCGTCGAAGATCTACGCCGTGAGGTATTGCGGGCGCAATTCGAAACTAATTTATTCGGCTGGCTCGAACTCACAAATAAAGTCGTTCCGGTAATGCGTAAACAAGGTTACGGGCGCATCGTGCAAAACAGCTCCATTCTCGGCTTCATGGCCCTGCCTTTCCGTGGCGCCTACAATGCATCAAAGTATGCCCTGGAAGGCTTAAGCGACACCCTGCGGCTCGAACTTCACGGCACAGGAATTTTTGTGTCGATAGTAGAACCTGGCCCGGTTGAAAGCCGGTTTCGTGCTAATTCATTTAAGTATTTCAAAGAGAACATCGACTGGGACAACAGTCCGTTTGCAGCCGTATACTACAAAACCGAAAGGCGACTGTCTCACAAAGGTCCGGTCATGCCCTTCACCCTGCCGCCGGAAGCCGTTCTGAAGAAAGTTATGCATGCACTGGAGAGTAAGCGTCCCAAGATACGCTACTATGTCACCGTGCCTACCTATGTATTTGGTTTTCTGCGTCGTGTACTGCCTTATCGCGCCATGGACTGGCTGCTGCGCAAAGCGGCAGACAAAGGTAGCTACGACAAGTCCTCACCCGGAAACCAGCCCACCGACTTATGAGCATACCTCAACTTAATGGAACTACCGACAACCTGAACCACAGAGGACCCAGAGAAAATTCCTTTAAATTAAAAACCTAAAAAAACCACGGGGCACACCGTTAGCTCCATCAATTTCGAATGCCGATCCCATGTTTCATGAGATATAACGCAACCATGAACAACGCCACAACAAATAAAACGATAATAAACAACGCCATCGTCACATCGATATCAGACACGCCCAACATGCCCGCGCGAAAGGCGTTAACCATATACAACACTGGATTTAGCAGCGAAACCTTCTGCCACATCTCCGGCAACATATTGATGGAAAAAAATACCCCGCCAAGATAAGTCAACGGCGTTAGTACAAAGGTTGGGATAATTGAAATATCATCAAAACTCTTGGCAAAAACCGCATTAATAAACCCGGCCAATGAAAAAAGCATTGAAGTCAATAAAACAACGGTAAAGGTCAACGCTATATTCTGCACCTGCAGGTCGGAGAAAAACATGGCGACCAGTGTTACGACCAAACCAACGGTTAACCCCCGCGCCATGCCACCCGACATATAGCCGAGAATAATAAGATAGTTAGGTGTGGGTGAAACCAGCATTTCCTCTACATGACGCTGGAACTTCGCACTAAAGAACGAAGAAACCACATTGGAGTACGCATTATTAATAACCGCCATAAGAATAATTCCCGGCACGATAAAATCGATATAGCGCATGCCATTAATTTCACCGAGTCGCGAACCGATCAAGTTGCCGAAGATTACAAAATACAGACTCATCGTGATTCCTGCCGGCAACACAGTTTGAACCCAGATACGAATAAACCGTAAAACCTCCTTAACTAAAATGGTCTGGAAAGCAGTCCATTTTTGTCGCGGCGTCACGCGGCCTCTCCGGCAACAATGCGAAGGAACAGTTCTTCGAGTCGATTGGTTTTATTGCGCATGCTCAGCACGTGGATACCCTGTTCGCTTAATTGCGCAAACAGTTCGTTGATACCCCGGCTCTTTTCGATGTCGACTTCCAGTGTATTTTCATCAAGCCGGCGAAACTCATAATTCGAGATCTGTGGGCACTCGGCGAGTGGATGCTTGAGATTCAATACAAATGTTTCGACGTTTAGCTTCAGTAGCAGATCTTTCATCGCCGTGTTTTCAATAGTCTCACCACGGTCAATGATGGCGATGTGCTTGCACAGGCTTTCGGCCTCCTCGAGGTAGTGGGTTGTCAATATAATGGTCGTTCCCTCGTTATTAATCTTACTCAGGAACTCCCACATGAAGCGCCGAATTTCAATATCCACACCGGCGGTGGGCTCATCGAGGATCAATAATTTCGGCTCATGCACCAAAGCCCGGGCAATCATGAGGCGCCGTTTTTGGCCGCCTGAAAGTTCCCGCGCCATAACACGTCGCTTTTCCCACAAACCCAGTTTTTTCAGTAGTGAATGAGTCCGGGCGACAGCATTTGAACGAGGAATTCCATAATAGCCTGCCTGATTAATAACAATTTCCTCGACAGGTTCAAATTGATTAAAATTGAATTCCTGCGGTACCACGCCAATACAACTTTTTGCCGCATCCGGTTGCTTGTCAATATCATATCCAAAGACGCGAACTTCACCACCTGACTTGTTGACCAGTGCACAAACAATACCAATGGTCGTCGATTTCCCCGCACCGTTGGGGCCTAACAACGCAAAGAAGTCGCCCTCAGCCACATCCAGATCGACACCTTTGAGCGCTTCGGTACCGTTGGGATAGGTTTTGCGTAGTCCACGTATTTGCAGCGCGGTCGTCATTTTAAGATCGTACCTGTTTAGTAAAATCGGTGTGACCGGAAAAGAACCGGGAACAAGACGGAATAAGTATACAGATGTGCTGAGTTAGAGTGCTACAACTCTGTGTCGGGCAAACCGAGACTGTCGCACTCCTGTTCAATAATAGCGCGCGTGTTGATTCCGAAACTATCCTTTTCAAGAATGTGTAAGATTTCCGGAGGCTCATCTTGCGCCTGCCAGACTTCGCTGGCGAGGTTGATGAACTTGCGCGTTTCGTAGGGTTTTTTGTCACCATCTAGAATGAGAATAACCACCGGGCGCAATCGACTTTTCGTATCAGTGCGAACCACGACACCTACATGGCCGGTTGTTAACTCAACCAGGCTGCCAATTGGATAGATGCCAATACAACGAATGAACACTTCAATCAGTTTCTGATCAAAGTTTCTCGGCGCCCAGTTGTACATCAACTTCACGGCCTCATGTGCAGGCATACCATCGTGGTAAACCCGATCACTGGTCACCGCATCATAAACATCAACAATTGAAACCATCCGTGTCAACTTACTGATCTGCTGCTCGCTCAATCCATCCGGATAGCCACCGCCGTTGATTCGCTCATGGTGGCTACGAACAATTTTCAACACCTCATCATTAAGCCCTTCTTCTCCCTTGAGCAAATCGAAACCATGTAACGGATGACTCTTCATGACTTCGAATTCGTCCTTGGTTAATTTCCCGGGTTTGTTCAATACGTCGAGCGGAACCTTCATCTTGCCCAGGTCGTGCAACAAGGCGCCAAGTCCTGCAGAATTTAATAGCCCGCGTTTCAGTCCCAGGCAACGCCCAAAGCTTAACGTAAGAATACAAACATTGATGCAATGTGTTGTCGTGTATTCATCTCGTTCCTTGAGATTGGTCAGCCATACCAACGCACTGTAATTTCGTACGATACTTTCAGCCAGATCACTGACAAGCTTTCGCGCAGCCTTGGTATCGACGGCACGCCCCAGACGCACGTCTTCCAGTGCGCGTTCTATATACTCGTGCGTTTTGTCATAGTGAGCTTTCGCAAGCCGAAGTTCGTCATAAAATTCCTGACGCTCCAGCTCAGCTGAAGTCAGGCCTTGATTTTCCCGATTTGACTTTGACGTTACCTCGTTACTAACGAGGTGTTTCTTACCAGTGGATTCCTTACCCCATGTTTGCATACTAAGCAGCTTTTTTGCCGCACTACCCTTGGACTTTTCCGCGTCCACATAAACGTAAGCACAGATATCACTCAATTGGTTCAGCTCGTCGCTGCTCTGAATCAGGAATCCCTGAAAGAGGAATGGGGTTTCCAACCACGGCCTGTCAAGTTCACAGACATACATGCCTATGGTTAGCTCGCTCGTGTACAGTTTGATTTTAAATTCCACTGTATTGCTACCTTACTAGTTCCTCCGACCGGGTTTCAGTCAAGCCACATACGCGCGTTGCGGAACAAACGCAGCCAGGGGGCATCCTGACGCCAGTCTTCTGGATGCCAGGAACATTGCTGCGCACGGAAAACCCGCTCCGGGTGAGGCATCATAA
>CAMYNG010000026.1:5600-36562 GCA_947259765.1 uncultured Ectothiorhodospiraceae bacterium | reverse complement strand
ACTGTTTTTGTTGGTTTATTGATTTTCGCCGGTACTGCTCATGCGGAAGTTGTTGGTGAAGCTGTTGAGTATTCGGCTAACGGCGTCCTCATGAAAGGCTATATCGCCTACGACAGTAGTATCAAAGGTAAGCGGCCGGGCGTGCTGGTCGTGCACGAGTGGTGGGGGCATAACGAGTACGTACGTAAGCGAGCCCGTCAGCTTGCGGCACTAGGATACGTGGCATTGGCCGTAGACATGTATGGCAATGGTAAACAGGCAACACATCCGGAGGATGCGGGCAAGTTCGCCGGGCAGGTGCGTAAAAACATGCCTGATGCTGAGAAACGCTTTCACGCTGCTATGACAGTGCTAAAAAATAATCCCCTTACCGACATGGATCGCGTCGCCGCCATCGGATATTGTTTTGGCGGAGGTATCGTGCTTGAAATGGCACGTCGCGGAGTTGATTTGCGCGGGGTCGTCAGTTTCCATGGCAGCCTGGGAACTCAGCAGCCTGCCAAGTCCGGTGCGGTCAAAGCAAAAGTGCTGGTGTTAAACGGTGCTGCCGATCCGTTCGTCAAGCCGGAGCAAATCGAAGCATTCAAAAAGGAGATGTCAGATTCAGGTGTGGACTACACCTTTATTAATTACGCCGGTGCCAAACATGCCTTTACTAATCCAGCGGCGACTGAAATGGGGAAAAAGTTCAAGATACCATTGAAGTACGACGCCGAGGCCGACAAGGAATCCTGGCAGGCCATGCAGGCGTTTTTTAAACGTATTTTCTAAGCGACTTTTTTTAGTGCACGGTTGTGTGCGGTTCCGGCAGGTCGCGGTCGACGCGAAACGCGCGGCCTTCATTTTTTTCCTGCTCGGTTGCGTCGCGTATATCCAGAATACGAATCGCAAACCGAAGCGGCTTGCCGGCCAGGTGATGATTACCGTCAAGGATGTATTTGTCACCCTCGGTCTGGGTTACGGTAAACATGATGATTTTTCCATCTGAACATTCACCGGCGACCCGGCTGCCCACTCCCTCAACATCGCTGGGCAGGCGCTCACGATCTTCGACGACAACCAACTCGGGATCATAGGAGCCGTAGGCATCCTCTGCAGGCAGAACCACCTCGGATTGATGGTTTATCGACAGCCCTTCGAGCGCCTGTTGCAATTTGGGTAGTGCGGCCTGATCTATGCCGTGCAGGTAGATCAGGTCATCACGATATTCGATTAAATCACCGCTGTCGTCATTAAACAGGGTGTACTCCAGGGTCACCACCTTGCCATTCCTGACGGCGTGCCGGGTGCGGCGTGTTTGCCACTCATTCCACGGTTTTAAACTGCTTTGCTTTGTGTCGATGTCTCGTTCCATGTTTCGGTTTCCTGCAGCAAATTGTTTACGGGCTTGTAAAGTTTATCGGCCCGGTAATTGGAAACTAAAGCAGCAAAATTGCTTTATTTTCAATTAGATAAATTAAATACCTTAGAAAATTGAGCTGTTTGGCACATTTCGGGGCTTGGCGCTGATGACCGCTCACCGCATAATGCGGGGCCGGCGGCATGCCGGTTGGGATTTTACGAAACTCTGACTAACGAACGTGGTCAGACCAAGCAACAATGCAACTTTGGAGTGGGCGGTGACTGGGCAGACCAAATCATGGGGAACGCGAATTTGTACGGCTGTGCTATTTCTATTTGTCAGCGTCCAAGTCGGCGCGGAACCGGTTCTTTCGGATATTAAAACCGGTGCGGCGCACGAACTGAAGGAATTCACCGGACAAGGTAAGTGGTTGGTGGTCATGTTTTGGGCTCACGACTGCCACGTCTGTAACGTAGAGGCACCCAACTACCAGGCGTTTTTTAAAAAGCATATGGACAACGACGCCACCATCGTCGGAATTTCCATTGATGGAAGCGGCGCGAAAAAGGCAGCCAAGAAATTCGTTAGCCGCAATAAACTCACATTCCCTAATCTTATTGGTGAACCAGAGGCGGTAACCGCAATGTTCACCAAACTGACCGGCGCTCCCTGGCGGGGTACACCGACTTTCCTTATTTATACCCCATCGGGCAAATTAGTGGTCCAGCAGGCAGGTGGTGTACCGGTCTCGATAATCGAGGAATTTATCCAGGAACAAACTGCCGCCGGGTCGGTTTGATCCTGCGGGACCGTTTTTTCGTTTCCGCGCCTGCGTTTGATTCCACACAGGCTTCTTTTCTACCGGCATAAAAACGATCGCCGACGGTATACGACTTGCGTCCTGCGGGTCGGCCTGCGATCATTGGGCGCCCATGGGGAACCCGTTGTATCTTTCCGGAATTCAATGTCTTGTCTGCTCTTCTTGAAAAGCGGCTGGCTCAGCTGATCAACACCGATCAGGGCCATCTACTGCAAGGCGGCCAGCTGGGCCTTGAAAAAGAGACCTTACGGGTTGGGGCGGATGGCAAGATCGCGCAGACAACCCATCCGAAGTGTCTGGGCTCGCCCCTCACCAACCCCTATATCACCACTGACTATTCCGAGGCGCTCACCGAAATCATTTCCCCGCCGATGGGGACGCTGGGTGATGCGCTCGACTTTCTGCGAGACGCGCAGACCTTTGTCTATAGTTGTCTGGATGATGAACTCCTTTGGTCAACCAGCATGCCTTGCGTTGTTCCCGGCGAAACGGGAATACCCATTGCGCAATACGGAAAATCCAATGCGGGCATGATGAAAACAGTTTACCGGCGAGGTCTCGGTTATCGTTACGGGCGCGTGATGCAGGTCATCGCCGGAGTACACTTTAATTATTCCTTACCCGAGGCGTTCTGGCCGGTTTTCCAGGATCTTGAGGGTGACCCAAGAGCGCCGATCGATTTCAAGTCTTCCAGTTACTTTGCACTTATTCGTAATCTGCAGCGATTTGGATGGCTTGTGCCGTATTTATTCGGTGCGTCACCAGCGGTTTGCAAATCATTCCTCGGCGGTTCGCCGACTAAGCTGTCTGAGTTTGATGAATTTACCTATTTCGAACCTTTTGCAACGTCGTTGCGAATGGGGGACATCGGTTATCAAAACAACAAAGAGCACGAGTCGGGTGTAAAGGCAAATTATAATACTCTGGAGAGTTACCTGGAGTGTTTACGGCGCGCGGTTAAAACGCCCAGTCCGGAATATAAAAAATTCGGTGTGGTTGTCGATGGCGAGTATCGTCAACTGAATGCAAATTTGCTGCAAATCGAAAATGAATACTACAGTACGATTCGACCGAAACAGGTTCCAATAAACAACGAGCCTCCCACTTCAGCGCTGCGTGAACGCGGTGTGAGCTACGTGGAGTTGCGCTCACTCGATGTCAATGCATTCGATCCACTGGGTATTAACGAGAGCCAACTTTATTTTTTGGAGAGTTTCCTGTTGTATTGCCAATTATATGACAGCGTGCCCATCGACGAAGCCGAGCAACGTGAAATCGATCACAATGAACTCATAGTGGCCCATCGCGGTCGTGAACCTGGATTAAAATTACAAAGAAATGGTAATGATTGTTCACTGCGCGACTGGGCTTTGGAAATCTGCGCAGACATTGCCGGAGTGTGTGATGTACTGGATGCCGGTTATGAAAATAAACCGTTTAGTACCGCGCTTGCGGAACAGGTCGAGGTGATACGCGAGCCGGAAGCAACGCCCTCGGCGCGTATGCTGAGAAACATGCGCGAGAACAAGGAATCTTTTTTTACCTTCGCTTTGCGGCAGTCAAAGAAGCATGAACGATTTTTCAAGACTGCAAGTCTTGAGGCGGAGCGTAAGTCTTTTTTTGTTAGCGAGGCAAAGATGTCCTGGCAGCGTCAAGTCGAGATTGAGAGCGGGGACAAGCTTAGCTTTGAAAAGTATCTAGCCAAGTATTTTGACCAGATTTAAATTTCGAACGAATCTATCGTCGTATAATCAAAGCGAGTAGGTTTTTTGCCTGAAGTTAATGCCAGGGAAGAATTGCGTCATTGGCTGACCCCGGATGGTCAGTCCTCATGTTTTCGCGTGAGTCATTGTCCCGCTACGCACAACGCAGTGATTTTACTGCATGGATTGGCGAGTAATATGACGCGCTGGTCTGAGTTCGTCGAATACACAACATTACCGGAAAGTTGCAGTCTGTATCGCATCGATTTACGGGGTCATGGTTGCTCAATTTTCCGAGGTAAACTGACTCGCGAAATGTGGTGTGACGATTTGCGCGCCTTGATGAAACAGGAAAACATAGAGCGTGCGGTATTCGTCGGTCACAGTTTAGGCGCGCAAATCGGATTGCAGTTAGCGGTAAGCCAACCAGAGCTTGTTCAAGGTTTGATCCTCTTGGACCCGGTGTTTCCGGATACTTTGACAGGAAAAATGGAATCCATACGTCGTCAGGGCCCCTTGATACAATTGCTTTCCCGGATTTTTCGTGGCGTGAATAAACTGGGTATTTACCGTCGCAGTCTTCCATATCGAGACCTGCGAGAGCTGGACGAACGCACCCGCTCCGCGCTGGCGAGTTCAAGTGCTAAGAACATTGCCGAGCTGTATATGTCACCCCGCGCCGATTTAAAATATATACCGACGTCTGTGTATTTGCAGGAGTTATGCAGTGTGGTCGAACCGGTGCCTTCGCCTGTGGATGTATCGGTTCCCGTGGGTGTTCTGCTTTCTGCTGGCGGCAGCACCAGCAAGTTGCAGCCGCTAAGGAAAAAAGTCGCAGCATTTCCAGACGGTCAGTGTGTTGAGATCAACGCGGACCACTGGATGTTGACCGAGAAGCCGGTAGAGACCCGGCTGGCAATCGAGAGTTTTTGTGCGCAATTTTTTCATCATGAAATGGCGGTAGAGACAACAAATTAACGGAACAAGGAGACATTAATGGCCTGGACATATCTGATTATCGCGGGTGTTCTCGAATGGGGCTGGCCCATTGGCCTTAAACTTGGCTGGACGGATCAGGGTTTGCGGGTGTTTCCACTGGCCATCGCTATTGTGTGTATTTTGGCAAGTGGTAGTTTTCTCTTGCTTGCACAGCGCGATATTCCGATGGGTACCGCATATGCAGTCTGGACTGGGATCGGCGCAGTTGGAACTTTCATTTTGGGAATTCTGTTTCTAGGTGAGCCCGCAGCGGTGCTACGATTTGTTTTTGTCGGCTTCATTGTTGTGGGCATTGTAGGTTTGAAATTAGCCTCGTCTTAGGACCGGTTACGCACAACGGAGAAACCACTATTGAGCCTTGAGTGGTGTCGTGCTAAAGATCGAGTCCGAGACCTAAATAACTATCTCTAATAATGGTGTCCAGCCGAAACTGGCGAGAAGATTTCCCGTTCTTCGTGGCAAGACTCTTGGCAGCAGGGTTGCTGCCGTGAAGCCTACATGGACGTATTTACGGCCTGTCTTGCCACGGAGAACGGGAAACCTAACCTGCAATTATGGATCGTGGTCGAAACAAGCATGGACACCATTATAGGAACAGTTATTTGGTTGTGTGGTTTTTTTGTGATTTTCCCGTGGATACTTCTTCCTGGACTAAGAGGTTGCAGCCATGAATCTACGCTACATGTTTGGCGGACTTTGTTTGCTATTTCTTCTCTCGGGGTGCGCATCGACCCGCACTACTCACAATGTTCATTTTTCGCTGGTCGAGGACCAAACACCGGACGTACCCGCAAAAATTGTTTTGATCACTCCCGATATCTCGGTTAGCGAGGTCTCCGCCGGTGGCGTCGTGGAAGAGGTGCCTGAATGGAGTGCCGAAGCCAAACGCATCGTGATCGCAGCGCTAAATGCCTACGTGGATGAGCGCCCGGATGTCGAGCTGTTAAGCCTGCCTGAGCTGGAAACAAATCAGCAAGCCCTGCTCAAGGAGTTTCGTGCACTGTACGATCTGACTTCCAGCAGCGCCTTTTTTGCCACTGGCCTGGGCGGTGAAGCCTGGCAGCACAAGTACAGTCACTTCGACTACACGCTTGGCCCGGGGCTGGCATTTTTACGCGAACGCACCGGTGCCGACGCGGTGCTGTTTATTACCGGCGAGGACTTTGTTTCTAGCGCCGGGCGCGTCGGCGCAGCTGTCGTGGGGGCGCTGTTTGGCGTCGGTGTGCAACTCGGACATTCCTACCTGAGTTTTGGCGTGGTTGATCTGGATAACGGTGATTTACTCTGGCTTAATTATACCGTGGCCTATGCAAGTCGTAGTCTGCGGGATAACGAAGACAATGCTTACATGATTGAAGATTTGCTGGAAGACTTTCCGGGAATCGAATATGTTCGTAAAAGCATAGCCGGAGACGTGGCGGAGCAATGACCCGCTCAATCTACCTTGTCATGTCGATTGTGCTTTCGGCTACTGTGACAGGTTGTGCCACGACATCCACTGGAAAATTTTCCAATGCAGGGGATGTGACGCGTCACTCCGCGGAGGAGGAAAGACTGTGGGAGCAGGCGCGTAGCTTTGATTCTGCGTTGGCGGCCAGGGACTCGGTGTATCTTGATGAGCCGGCGACCTCGGCCTACGTACAGGAAGTCATGGATCGGCTTTATCCGGAATTTAAAAGCACCATTCGTGTGCAGTTGATCAGATCGCCCCAGCTTAACGCATTTGCATTACCCAACGGCAGTATATATTTCAACGTCGGACTGGCCGCGCGGCTGGATAACGAGGCGCAGTTGGCAACCGTCTTGGCGCATGAGGGTGCACACTTCGTTAACAAACACAGTTTGCAAAGCCAGCGAAACCTGAAAAACTCCGCGGCCTTTGCCAATACCCTCGCTATGCTGGGCATACCGTTTATCGGTGATTTCGCCGCACTGTCATCGGTCTATGGCTATTCACAGGATCTGGAACGCGAAGCCGATGAAGTTGCTTTCGAGCGATTGCAGCAAGCCGGCTACGATACGCGCGAGGCGGCCAAAACCTTTATTTATCTACTTGAGGAAGTGGAAACCCTGGGTATCGAAGAACCGTTCTTTTTCTCCTCACATCCGGCACTGCGTGAGCGAATCGAAAGCTTCAACCTACTTTCCCTCGCGCAACCTTCCGACGGCGGCATCGTCGCCGCAGAACGATATCGCGAGATGACGTTAAAGCTGCGCATTGCCGTACTTGAATACGATTTAGCGATGAACCGTTGCGAGAGCGTTATTCTTGTATTGGAACGGGATGACGTACAGGCCCGCTATCCTGCCTACGCGGCCTACTATCTTGGTGAGGCTTACCGGCGCTGCGGTGATAACCACCCGATTGAGAAAGCCATGCACGCATACCAAAAGGCCATTCGTCAAAATCCGGATTTCGCGCCCAGCTATCACGCGCTCGGTGTACAGTTGTACAAACAAAAAAAATACCGGCAGTCACGCCAGTATCTGCAGCGTTATCTGGACCTGCAGCCCGACGGCGAACATGCCGGTTACACCAGGCATTATTTGCAGGTTATTGACAAGGAGACGCGCTAGCCATGTCTACACGTATGCTAATTATCGTAGTGACGTTTACGCTGCTGTCGGGCTGCGCCCAAACCTGGGTCAAGGTTACGCAGTCCGAAACAGTGTCACCCGCGAGCACCTTCGCCGCCAGTTTGCCTCTGGGTTGGGTGCGCTTCGAAGCTGAAGAGGATGTCTTGTTGGTCACGCGAGACGGTCTGGCGTTGCAAACCGTCCTGTTGCGCCGCAGTGATCTCAAACTGGCGTTTGAGAAAATTAAAAAAGATGCCGAGGTTGGTATGTTGGCTTCTGAACTGGCGGAACTTTACGTGGCGGAGACCAAGCAGTCAGGGGAAGCGGAAAATCTTAAAGTGAAAAGCAATCATCCGGCCCGTGTAGCGGGGCGCGACGGTTTCCGGCTGCACCTTGTCTATGCGAATGCCAAGGGGTTGCGTATCGATCGCGTTGTGTACGGCTTCGTCGACACGAAAGGATTTTTTACCCTGTCGTATACCGCACCGAAACGTTATCATTTCGAGCGTTATCTGCAAAATTTTGAGTCGACAGTAGCAAGTTTTCGGCAACTTCAGGGTAATGCCTGAGAAATATCTTCAAGCCTGGTAACTTAAAGGAACACACCTGAATGCGTTTCACGTGACCATAATGAGGCTTAGAATCGCGCATTTGCATCCTGCAAGGGAAATGCCCGTTTACAGAACACAGGGCGCCCAACGACCTCATGGCACTTGATACCTTTGAGATTGTCGGCCTGGGTGTTGCCGGTGTCTATATTCTGGCGGCCATGAATGTGCCGCTGGCGATTAAACGCAGCCGAACACCTCAAGGCGCCACGGCCTGGTCGATCGCCCTCATCGGTTTTCCGTTTATCGCGTTACCGCTTTACTGGGTCTTCGGTCGCAGCAAGTTTTACGGTTATGTCGATGCACATCGGAATATTAATGCACAAGTCCGTGAACGGATGCTGCGAGTACTAACATCCATTAATGACACTGCCACGCCCGCTCCGGAAAATCTAAAGACACTTTGTCATTTATTGCGCAAGCTAACCGATCTACCTTTTACCCGCGGTAATCAAGTGGAGTTATTGATTGACGGCGAGCAAACCTTTGCCAGCATGCTTGAAGCGATATCTGGCGCCCAGGACTACATTCTTTTTCAATTTTATATATTTCGCGCGGACGACATTGGTAGAAGATTCCGTGATGCCCTTGTTGAGCGAGCGGCGGCGGGCGTGCGGGTGTATTTTTTATACGATGAAATCGGTTGCAACAAGCTATCGCGTGCGTTTATTAATGATTTGCGAGAGAAGGGTGTTCGGGTCAGTGGCTTTAAAACCACCAAGGGAAAAGGTAATCGTTTCCAGGTCAATTTTCGCAATCACCGCAAACTGGTCATCGTCGACGGTGATTCTGCATTCGTCGGTGGTCTCAATGTCGGCGACGATTACCTTGGCTTGTATCCCAAGGCAACGCCCTGGCGTGATACGCACGTAAAAATCCGCGGGCCGGCCGTGCAGATTGCCCAGGTGCCCTTTACCAAGGATTGGTACTGGGCCACTGAAGTGCTATTGGATTTGGACTGGAAGCCGGAAATTACTGGAGAATCATCTGATGTCACTGTAGTCCATACCGGCCCGGCCGACCGCGCGACGATCGCCACAATGTATCATCTGGAGGCCTTCAACCTGGCGCAGCAGCGTATCTGGATCGCCAATCCCTATTTTGTTCCCGACGAACCGACCAAAAAAGCCCTGGAGGTCGCCGCGTTGTGTGGTGTGGATGTGCGCATCGTACTCCCGGCGAATAACGACAACCGGCTGGTGCAACTCGCATCCATGACCTATGTCGAGAAGCTGCTTCAATCAGGGGTCAGGTTTTATGAGTATAGAAACGGACCGAACGGATTTTTGCACCAAAAGGTGTTTCTTATCGACGATTGCCTGAGCTCCATTGGCACTACCAACCTGGATAACCGTTCCCTGCATATTAATTTTGAATGTTCAGCGTTGATTATAGATTGCGCCTTTGCGGCGCAAGTGGAAAAGATGTTGCTCGATGATATGGCGGTATCCGAACCACTTGAACAATCTACCGTGGATGCATGGTCCTATTGGTACCGTCTGGCGGCAAAAACCGCCAATCTCGGTGCGCCGATGTTGTGAGCGTAACTGACTAAGTGGTCTCCCCAGTCAGGTTGGCCGACAGGACGATGTTTTAACCCGTCGCGGAACCCAGGACTTTATTTTACCCAAGGTTGTTCAACGTGCCGGTTGTGTACAGCAATACAAACTCTGCTTGACGTGCAGAATGCACGACACATTTGCAGTTAGCAGAATTAGATTCGATATTGGTTCGGCCAGTAAACTTCAATTCACTGAATTAAAGTAACTTTTACCGATGGCACGTCCTTTGCGAAGGCTTTGATAAACCGAGTCTGCGGAGGTGTGTCATGGTATTTGTGAACGGTCATAAATTTACGACATCGTTGTTGGTTTCGTTTGTACTCATGTTTCTTTATACGGGGTGCGCTCCACTGGCTAAATCGAGTTACCGGAATCCTGCCCAGACTGCCGTCGTCGAGGAACAATACACCATCCGAGTGAAGGCACCGGACATTGCCGAGAATGGCGCAGTCGTACCCGTAACAATTGAACTCAACGGGCCGGCCAGTAAAACGATCTACGCGCGTGAGGTGCGACTCTATGTTTGTCACATGGGCTTTCGGCCCATTGCGTCTTACACGCTGAATCAGCCCGTAAACAAATTACAACTTCGGGTGAAAATGCGCAGAACCGACAGGCTGATTGCTGTGGCGACCTTGAACAATGGCAATCAAATTGTCTCTGATAAAGAGGTCAAGGTGACGCTCGGTGGATGTGGCGGTGGCGGCGGTTCAAGCTCGGCGGCGCCCGCCAATGCGACAATTCCCAATGTACATGCCGGCGATTACACGCGTACCTGGGCGCGTTCAACGCTGCCTTACAACGCCACCCGTTTAATCACGGGTGACAATCGACACCTGGTGCTGAAAGCGGTGCGAACCGATGTGAAGATCGCCGGCTTTCGAGCGCGCGTTCTATTGCAAATGGATTTCTACAATCCCTATCAGCGGCAAAGTGAAGGTCGATTTGAATTGCGTCTGCCGGATTTTGCCTCGCCCTACTATGTAGCCTTCGGCGAGGTCACTCTGCTGAAAGAGTCTCCGCGTCCCGGTTTGTTGCCGGGTGAACATGCCGGGTTTACGGTGGAGGAACTGACCTATAACCAACACGTGCATGCCGCGAATCTCAAGGAAGGTGTTCTGGTACCGCGCGCAAAGGCCCGTGAAGCCTATAACACCATCACCTGGCAACGGCGCGATCCGGCACTGGTGGAGTGGCGGGGCTCCGGTGTTTATTCCGTACAGGTGTTTCCGCTGCAGGCCTTTCACACGCATCGTGTTGTACTGGGATACGACATGGACCTGCAAAAAATCGGTCGCTTGCGCGAATATGCCTACTCCGCGCCATTCGAAAACGTCAAGCATAGTCTCTACGTAAGAATCGAGAAAGATACGGCGAAAAATTTAGCGGAGGTCTCGGGTCTGCCGGTGACCACAGCACACGGTCAGCAACATTTCTATCACTTTGAGCCGAATCATAACGAAACCATAAAACTGCGCTTTAATACGGAGAACAGATATGTCCTGACCGGCGGAGACAATCTTACGGGTGAGTACTTCGCGATAAAGCTCGAGCCCAGACTGCCGAAATCAATCGCTGTACAAGGCAACTCTCACGCTGTTTTCGTGCTTGATACATCCGCCAATCCGGACGGCGGCGGGTTCCATGCACAAACTATCATGTTGGAAAACCTGCTCAGCTACAACGCGGATAGCATCGAATATTTTAACGTGCTGTTTTTTGACGTGGGTACACATTGGTGGCAAACGCGGTTCATCAAGAACACGCCGCAAAGCCGCCGTCGACTCATGGACAAAATCCATACACTGAATCTGGCGGGCGCCGCCGACTTGCAGCGTGCACTAACCGAGGCGGCCAGTCCGCACTGGTTCTCCAGGGACAATCCTGCCTGGGATGTATTTCTGTTTACTGACGGCCGCGCCAGTTGGGGGGATATGCGTCCGCGCGCGCTTATGGATGCACTGAACCGGCCTGCGGTGGATCACGTGTTTGCCTATACACCGGCGGATAAACAGGCAGACCTGGATATTCTTGAGTTGCTTGTAAGTCAGCACAACGGCGCCGTGTTTCACCACAACGCCGGCGTTCCGCATCGCTACGGCATTGTGGAGCCGGCGGTGACTGCACATCGATTTCTTTCCTGGCGGATTATTAACGCCAAAGCCGCCGGTGGTACAGACATAAGTATCGCAGGCGCCATTCGCTATCATTACGACAACCAGGAGATCATGCTGGTCGGTCGCGGTCGTCCCTGGGGGGACATTAAACTCGAACTGCAATCCGGTTTGCAGCGTAGGTCGGTTGTGGTGTCGTTGCCGGAGCAAATCATTAATTCTGAACTTGCGCCCAGGATCTATGGTGAAACAACCGTGCGTCAAATGGAGGCACGCAACGCATCCAATATGAAACTCGTTACCGCATACGCGACACACTTCAGAGTGGCGCGTAAAACAGTGTCGTTGTTGATGCTGGAATCTGAACAGGACTATGGGCGCTTCGGCATCAATAGTGCACCGAACTACGCGAAGACAGTTCGTGACACACCGGTCGCCGGTTACATCGCCAACCTTTCCGAACCGGTTCAGGAACAGGCCGTTCCACCGCGATTACCGGCCAACCAGACAGAAGAGTTGAACTCCCTTGGTTACATGCTTTCTGTTTGCAAGCTTCCACTGCGGCGCCTGACGAACATGCCGCTCGAGACGCTGGGGCGCGAGCCGGCTTTAAGAAGACAGCCTTTGAGGTTAACTGAGAAGGAGATCGGAGACAGCGATCTCGGTCTGCTGCCTGCCGCGATCACAGACATAAAAAACCATTTGCTAACGCGGTCTGCTTCACGAACTGAATCAGGCCAGCGGATCGCAGCACTGCGAATCCTCAGTTCCCTTGCAACCGTTGAGGGCCTGGATGCGAACACAAAAGTCGAAATTGCTCGGCGGACTTATGAGTTGGGATTCAGTAACGACAGCTACTTTTTCCTGAGTGGTATGTTTGCCGCAGGCAATGCGCCGGGTCGTGCGCACTGGTTATCGGCGTCGGCAAAAGCCCAAGGCCAGGACGAACTCTCGGCGGCGCTGGAACAGCTTTCCAGTCAGGAGCTAACTTCCCCGGCCACGTCGCTGCTTCGGTCGAATTATTAAAATTCAATTTGGGAACGTAAAAAGCTCCCGGCGTTAGCAACGCAAAAGTCAATATACACTCGCGCGATGCGGGAGAGCTGGTGTCTACTCGGATAGAGAAGACTTACACTATATTCTGGAAATTCGTACTCAGGTAGTATTTGGACCAATCGATTTTTCGCAATGTGTTCACTTACCATGAATGGAGGTTGCTCTGTTATGCAAAGATTTTGCAGCGCGAGGTAACGCATATGGGGATAGTCATTTGCCGTGATGAATGGCTGGATTGATATTGTTTCGCCTCCCAGTATCCATTCAACCGGATCATCCTTTTGGCTCCATGCGGCACAGGGGAAGCTGGAAAGATCTTGTGGTGATTCGGGTTCTCCAAATAAGCTAACAAATTGAGGCGTAGCGACCAGGACATGGCGATAACTCATAAGTTCTCTTGCCACGGCAGAAAAATTCATGACGTCACCGATTCGCAACGCGACATCAATTCCGTCGGCTATAAAATCAATTTTCCGCTCTGTTGTATAGACATTCAATTCGATAAGAGGAAACTTCGCTTTAAAGTCTTTCAGTAAATCCCACCACGGCTCAAAATTCGGCGGTAATGACAAGCGCAATGCCCCTCTGAGCTCAGATTCCCGGCTTTGCAGCGCAAGCACGCCTGCATCCATTTCCTGGAGACCACGACTGGCGAAATCGTAAAGAGTTGAACCTGCCCCGGTAAGCCGGAGGTGTCGCGTTGAACGTTCGAGTAGCCGGACATCCAGTGACCGTTCGAGCTCACTGACTCTGCGACTCACAGTCGCCACTGGAACGCCCGTATGCCTGGAGGCTGCGGAAAAGCTGCCTTTTTGGACTACACGCACGAAAAGTTCCACCGAATTCAGATCCACTTTCCGCCCCTCTTTTGCCGAACTGTACGCGAAGGACTGTAGCCCATCTTTCCATATTTGGAAAGATGATTCGCATTTTATCGGGCTAATAGCAGCAGGGCACATGAATTACGCTTTGCCCAGCTTGACGAAGTCGGACAAATCACAGGGCAAATGTCATGAAAAAATTCATATTTCTAATGAGTACATTGATTCTCACCGGGCCCAGCCTTGCGGCAGCCAAATCACTATCCGTAGAACAAGTTATCAGTCGCTATGAAGCGTTGCTAAACGCAGGCGACACGAAATCGATTTTGAAACTATATGGTAAAGAACCGGTTTTTATGCCACAGCACTCCGCCGCGCACACGGGCAGAGCGGCAGTAAAACAGGCCTATGAATCCGTGTTTGCCAATATTGACCTGGACATCAAATTCACCATTTACGAAATAGAAATAAATGGCGAAACCGCATGGGCCAGGACAAGCTCGGCTGGTTACACAACCATTCTGGCGACTGGCATGAAGGTTAATGAAGGAAACAATGAACTATTCATTTTTAACAAAGAAAATGGGAATTGGAAAATTCATCGCTACCTTTTTTCAACAACGACACCGCGCCAATAGCAGCAAACAGTAACTAATTTACGGGAGCATAATTGTGAAAGCCGTCGTGATAACACAACCGGGTAATATTGAACAACTTCAGATCCGTGAAATTGAGGAACCGACAACACCGGATGGGTATGTAAAACTTCGAACGAAAGCGTTTGGCCTCAATAGGGCGGAAACCTATTTCCGTGCAGGAAACATGGGTGAAATTAAGGAGCCCAGGATCCCCGGAATCGAAGCCGCTGGTGAAATTGTTGAAGATAACAGTGGCAATTTTCGTGTCGGCCAGAAAGTGGTAACTGCTATGGGCGGGCTAATGTTGGCAAGAAACGGCAGTTACGCGGAGTATCTCACTGCACCTGCGACCAATGTTCTTGCCGTGGAGACAAAGCTCTCATGGGAGGAGTTAGCCGCCCTGCCTCAGGCTTACCTAACTGTTTGGGGTGCCTTGGACAAAAATCTGGTAATTCAAGAGGGAGAAACGCTATTGGTCCGGGGAGGAACAACCACACTGGGCTTCGCCGCGATTACCTATGCCACAGCAAAGGGCCTGAAAGTCGTGGCGACCACCAGGAGTGCCTCGAACGCGGATCTGTTATCACAAAAAGGCGCCGATGAAGTCGTTATTGATGACGGAGATATCGCGGAAAAAGTTCGCTGCATATTCCCCGAAGGTGTGGATTGTGCGCTGGATGTTGTCGGCATCGCCACAGTCAAAGATACGCTGAAGGCCGTCAGGCACTGGGGACGCGTGTGTGTGGTTGGCGTGCTAAGCGGCCCGCCCGTTTTAGAGAATTTTGGTTTAATGTCTGATTTACCAAACACGGTTCGACTGAGCTTCTTTGCCAGTGGTTTGTTTGGATCACCACAAATGCCGTTATCTACATCACCCATCCAGTGGATTGCTGAGCAAGTCGAAAATGGGAAAATTCCTTCATTGGTATCCAGGACATTCGAATTTGACCAGATTCATGAGGCACACCGAGTCATCGAAAACGACCAGGCGCTTGGAAAATTGGTAGTCACGCTTTAGCTCGATCTACTGATACTTAAAGTCACTCAACGCAGCAAGATCTAAAAGCACGAGTTTGTAAATGAAAAAGAAATTTTACCTGGTCGTTGATTCGATGGAGTATCCGTTGGCAATGAGTTCTGGAATTGCAATTGAGAATCAATTGGCAAAAAGTACTCCGATAGCTGGAACGGCAAACAATATTGGCGGAGAGATTTATTTCTTAACCGATGTTGATATTCCCTTCAACGGTGATGAAAAAGAGATCTTCGATGTTGGCGATGTCGCGTATTGGCGATCACAAAGTGAAAAAAAATTCGCGATCGCAATATTCTATGGCAATACCGAACATGGAAATGGTAATGCACCCACCGCCGCTGGCCCCTGTATGCAGCTTGCAAGTATTGCCGGTGATTGCGCAGGACTTGAATCAATTAGTTCGGGGACTGAACTGAAATTAATTTACCGATAGATAAATTACACTTCGCGACGGGCGCCCGGCCAAGGACGAGGTACAGGAATGTGCAAGTGTCGCGAGACGGCAGGATGCCCGTAGCGACCGGCCGCGCTGGGGATCGTGAAAACATTTGAAGTAGCGCAAGGGATGGCAGCAGTTGAAATTAAGCAAAAGTGAATGGCGCGCCCGAGAGGATTCGAACCTCTGACCTCTGCCTCCGGAGGGCAGCGCTCTATCCAGCTGAGCCACGGGCGCATAAATTCAGTGACGAGTAACGAGTTTCTAGGGCCAAGGGTATAAAATTGACCAAGATCGATTATTTTCACTCGTTCCTAGTCCCTCGTCCCTAGAACCTGAATTTAATAGGGGCATAAGGATACATTCCGCTTTAATCCGCGTCCAGCGCGCCGATTCAGCTTTTGCGGTGGTATAATTCCGCTCCAAAATTCGGTGGTGTTCCGTACTCGCTTCGGTGCCAGTCAATTTCACAATATCGTTTTGTAGGTGTGAAGAGATTGCGCCTAAAGCTTGTTGTAGACAGGACGCTGACAAGTTAATCGCAAATTTGAGCCAGAGGATAGTTTCGTGAGCCAAGAAGATACCGTATTTCTCCGCACTCTCACCCGGGTGATGGTGCTGCTGACTATGTTTTTTATTGCCATCATTATATTGGCGCGTGCCGTTACAGCGGATGAAGGTGCACAGCAGGCCGATCGCCAGCAGGCCGCTATCGCCGAGCGTATCAAGCCGGTCGGTCAGGTGTCTGTCGGTTCCACCGGTGCTGCTGCTGGCGGCGCGTCTGCCGAGGCCGCACCAGTGGATGGCAAACAGATCTATCAACAAGCGTGCTTTGCCTGTCATGGCACCGGCGCAGCGGGCGCACCCAAGTTGGGTGACAAGGCCGCGTGGGCACCACGTTTGGCTCAAGGTGAGGGCACCTTGCACGACCATGCGATAAATGGCTTTAAGGGCATGCCGGCCAAGGGTGGTCGTTCCGATCTGAGTGACGCTACGGTTAAAGCCGTTGTCGACTTTATGATTGCTGAATCGAAGTAAGCGACACGACTAGTTAGAACAAGGGGAGCAAACGCTCCCCTTTTTTATCCGGCTTCATCCAGCATATTACGTAAGCCAGCCAGATGTTCACGTCCACGTTTCTGGCGCTCCTCGGGTTCGAGTTTGGTCTGAGAACCGGACCACTCCAGATCGTCTTCAGGAAGTTCGCTAAGGAACCGGCTCGGTTCACAATCGGATTTTTCGCCGTAACGTGTGCGTCGGGCTGCAAAGGTCATGGCGAGTGAGCGTTGTGCGCGCGTAATACCTACGTACGCAAGTCGACGCTCCTCCTCGATACTGTCTTCTTCTATGCTGGTGCGATGCGGCAGCAAGTTTTCTTCCATACCGACAAGGTAAACGTGAGGAAACTCCAGTCCTTTGGCGGCATGCAAAGTCATCAGTTGCACCCGTTCCTGGTTGTCCTTGTCTTCGTTTTTATCCAGTAGGTCGAGTAGCGCAAGTTTGCGAACGACTTCGGCGAGACGATCGCTGTCGTCCTGTGAGCCTTTTGCCAGGCGCCCAAGCCATTCGGTGAGTTCATTGACGTTACGTGCGCGCCGCTCGGCTGCGTCCTTGTCTTTACTGTTGTCCAGCAGAAACTGCTCATAATTAATATCGGCCAGCAACTCACGAACCAACGGGGCCGGGTCCGCTTGCTCAGCGCGCTGATGAAAATCGACCAACCATTCGGCAAATTGGCGCAGACGTTCAACGGCACGTGGGCTTAATGTATTGGCGAGTTCATTGTCAAAACAGGCCGCCAGTAACGGACTGTCTTTTGCTGTTGCAAACTCAGCCAATTTCTGCACGGTCGATGGGCCCAGCTCTCGACGGGGGGTGTTGATAATCCGCAGCAAGGCATTGTCATCTTCCGGATTGGTAATAATGCGTAAATACGCCATGACGTCCTTGATCTCACTATATGCGAAAAAGGATAGGCCGCCACTGAGAAAATACGGCACATTATGTTCGCGTAGTTGCCGTTCGAATAAGCGTGATTGGTGATTGCCGCGATAAAGAATAGCAAAGTCACCAAAGCTACCTCTGTTCATAAACTTTTTATGTAACAATTCCGCGACGACCTGCTCGGCTTCCCCTTCCTCATTCTTCGCGCGTATGACCCGAATCGGATCGCCATAGCCAAGCTCGCTCCACAATTGTTTCTCATACAGGTGTGGATTGTTGCTGATAAGTGCGTTAGCGGCTTTGAGAATGCGGCCCATGGAACGATAGTTCTGTTCGAGTTTAATGACTTTCAGCTTGGAAAAATCCTGTTGCAGTTGTGCCAGGTTTTCTGGCCGCGCACCACGCCAGGCATAAATGGATTGATCGTCATCGCCAACCACCGTCAGCGCGCCACGTACACCGGTCAGTTGTTTTACCAGTTCATATTGCGTGGCATTGGTATCCTGGTATTCATCCACCAAAAGGTAGCGCAGACGATTCTGCCATTTGTCCAACACCTCCGGCTGGTCGCGAAACAGCAACACGGGCAGCATGATTAGGTCGTCGAAATCCACGGCGTTGAACGTTTTAAGGTGCCGGTTGTATTCGGCATACAAGCGCATCGCTGTGGCGGTGATCGCATCGTTGTTGTCCTGGAGATGGACCTGCTCAGGCGTAATCAACGCGCTCTTCCAGTTGGAAATACGCCACAACATTTGTTCGGCCTGATTACCATCATCGCCGAAACTCTTGCGCATCAGTTCCTTTATTAAAGAAATACTGTCCTGATTGTCGTAGATGGAAAACCCCGATTTGTAGCCCAGGTATTTTCTTTCCCGACGGATAATATCCAGCCCCAAGGTATGGAACGTGGAGATGCGCAGGCCTTTAAGATCCGCCTCGCCCAGCAATTTATTGACGCGTGATTTCATTTCGCGCGCCGCCTTGTTGGTAAAGGTGACGGCGGCAATGTGTTGTGGCGCAATGCCACATTCCTTTAATAGGTACGCAATTTTCTGTGTTATGACACGGGTTTTGCCACTACCGGCTCCCGCAAGCACCAACAACGGGCTGTCAATATGGTGCACGGCGGCGCGCTGTGCTGGGTTAAGCGAATTCGACATCAAAAGTGAAAACTTACAGTGAAAATCCTAAAATTGCCTGGCGAAAACCGTAGTGCTTGACAAGCCCGGGTAGCACGCGAGTAAGCTAGAGGTCGTCTCCAGTCACACAAATAACACGAAGCTTTGATCCCAGACCGGACGTTATTGTAACCGCCGGAGTTTATTTTTTACACCTGCCTGGTGCGTTTCGTGTGATAAAACAAAAATTCGGGGAGCCAACTTGGAAGAAACCCACATTTTAACCACTTTGATATTGGCGTTTGGGCTGGGGATGTTGCATGCACTGGACGCCGATCACATTATGGCCGTTACCGGGTTGGCAAGTACCCGCTCCAGTTTGGGTGCCGGTTTGCGTTTTTGTTTGCGTTGGGCGGTGGGTCACGGTCTGACCTTGCTCATTTTCGCCGCCGCGGTGCTGCTGTTGGGCATGGCGATTCCGTACACACTTAGTAGTTGGGCTGAGTCACTTGTAGGTGTGTTACTTTTAGTGATTGGCGTGTGGCTGTTTATTGATCTCATCCGCCGTCGGGCACATTTGCATTTTCACGTGCATGACGGTCTGCCCGCACATGCTCACTGGCACGCACACGATGGTACCTCCGCTAACGACCATGAAAACAAGCAAAGTCACCGTCACGACCATCGTGCGATGTTCGTCGGCGTGCTGCATGGAGTTGCAGGTTCGGCGCCGTTGCTTGCCTTGCTGCCCCTGGCGGCAATGCGCGATCCCGCGTTGGGCTTGCTCTATGTAGTTATTTTCAGCCTGGGTGTGTTATTGGCGATGGTACTGTTCGGTGGCTTGTTGGGACAGCTGTTTAACCGTATGCATCGCTACGGAACGCGATTCATTGTTTCCTTACGTGCGGTAGTCGCGCTGATATCCGTTGTCTATGGCACAACGTTGATTTATGCCTGATTCCACACCTATACAGCAGCACGTGGGTTGGCAAGCGCGTCTTGCGCTGGATTTTGCGTATCGCGGCGGGCGCACGGTACTGGCTGCGCGCCGGCATCAGGGACCGCTTGTCGTACAAAAGCCATTCTATCCTGAGGGCTCGCCGTGCCACTGTTACCTTTTGCATCCGCCGGGGGGTATTGTAGGCGGGGACGAATTGACAATCGATGTCGACGTCGGCCAAAAGGCGCATAGTCTGTTAACGACTCCAGCAGCAGGCAAGTTTTATCGTAGTGATGGCCGGCAAGCCAAACTGAAACAGCGATTCAAAGTGGCCGATTCGGCGGTACTGGAGTGGTTGCCGCAAGAGACCATTTTTTTTTCCGGCTGTGACGCACGTACCTCAACCCGATTTGACTTACAGCCAACCGCGGCGTTAGTTGCTTGGGAGATTAGTTGTCTTGGCCGACCGGCAAGCCGGGATTTGTTTGACCGTGGATTGTGTGTGCAGAAAATGGAACTTTGGCGCAATGAAAAACCACTTTACCTGGAAAGAGGCAGCTATGCGGGCGGCAGTGATGCGCTATCGGCAAAGTGGGGCTTGGCAAATTTCAGTGTTAGCGGCACTATGCTGGTGACACCGGCGGATCAGGATACTCTGGAGTGCGCGCGTGCGATTGGGCATCGATTCGAGTCCATGCAGTTAAGCGCCAGTCTGCTTGGTGATGTTCTCGTGTGTCGGTTCTTGGGGCACCAGGGAGAACACGCCCGGCACAGTTTTACGGATGTGTGGAACGCGATCAGGCCGTCACTTGTGAACCGACCGGCAAGTAAACCACGTATTTGGGCAACCTGACACTTACATAATACGAATCAATATGAAGCGCAGGAGGAACGTGGCATGGAGCTCTCACCACGCGAAAAAGACAAGTTGTTGCTGTTTACTGCAGCATTATTAGCCGAGCGACGCAAGGCAAAGGGTATCAAGCTGAACTACCCTGAGGCGATTGCGTATATTTCCGCAGAGATCATGGAGGGTGCGCGCGAAGGTAAAAGTGTCGCCGAGCTGATGAGTCACGGCACAACATTATTGACGCGTGAGGACGTCATGGATGGTATCGCCGATATGATCCCTGAAGTGCAGGTGGAAGCAACCTTTCCCGACGGTACTAAACTCGTAACCGTGCACAATCCGATTACCTGATGCGGAGTGAAACAATGATTCCAGGTGAATACTTTATTGACGACGGCGAAATCGAACTCAACACCGGGCGGAAAACACAAACGATTACGGTCGCAAACACAGGTGATCGGCCAGTGCAGGTGGGTTCGCACTACCACTTTTATGAAGTGAACCCCGGCCTGATGTTTGACCGCGAATCAACGCGGGGTTACCGGTTAAATATTCCTGCCGGTACTGCCGTGCGTTTTGAACCCGGCCAGGAACGGGAAGTGGAGCTTGTTGCATATGCCGGCGACGGCAAGGTTTACGGTTTCAACGCCCAGGTTATGGGTGAACTGTAGAAGAGCAAACGGAGAGCCGCGATGCGTAAGATAAGCCGGCGTGCCTACGCCGAAATGTACGGCCCTACCACCGGCGACCGCGTGCGTCTAGGTGATACCGATCTCATCATTGAGGTGGAGCGGGACCATGCCACTTATGGCGATGAAGTAAAATTTGGTGGCGGCAAGGTGATCCGCGATGGCATGGGGCAGAGTCAACGCACGTCGCGTGACGTGGTGGACACGGTTATAACCAACGCCTTGATCCTGGATTACTGGGGTATCGTTAAAGCAGACGTCGGTTTAAAGGACGGACGTATCGTGGGTATTGGTAAGGCTGGTAACCCGGACGTACAACCTGACGTGGATATCATCATTGGCCCGGGAACCGAAGCCATTGCCGGTGAAGGCCAGATCCTGACCGCCGGTGGCATCGACGCTCATATCCATTTTATTTGTCCGCAGCAGGTCGAAGAAGCCTTGATGTCCGGCATCACGACCATGATTGGTGGCGGCACCGGTCCGGCCACCGGTACAAACGCAACCACCTGTACCCCGGGGCCGTGGAATATTCATCGCATGTTACAGGCTGCCGATGCGTTGCCCATGAACTTCGGTTTTCTCGGTAAGGGTAATGCCAGTTTGCCGGAAGCACTCATAGAGCAGGTGGAAGCCGGTGCAGTTGGACTGAAATTGCATGAGGACTGGGGCACCACGCCGGCGGCAATCGATAACTGTTTGTCAGTTGCCGACGATCATGATGTGCAGGTGGCGATCCACACCGATACTTTGAATGAGTCCGGTTTCGTGGAACACACTATCGCCGCGTTCAAGGAGCGCACAATTCATACTTATCACACCGAAGGTGCCGGTGGCGGACATGCACCGGATATCATCCGGGCCTGTGGCGAAGCGAATGTGTTACCTTCCAGTACAAATCCAACCCGACCGTACACGATCAACACGGTTGATGAACACCTGGATATGCTAATGGTGTGCCATCATCTGGACCCCAATATTCCCGAGGACGTGGCGTTTGCTGAATCGCGCATTCGTCGTGAAACCATCGCTGCGGAGGATATTCTGCATGACCTCGGTGCGTTTTCCATGATTGCATCGGATTCACAAGCCATGGGCCGGGTGGGTGAGGTGATTTGCCGTACTTGGCAAACCGCACATAAAATGAAACAACAACGCGGCGCCTTAGCGGAGGATTCGTCACGCAACGACAATCTGCGTGCTAAACGCTATGTCGCCAAGTACACGATTAATCCGGCCATTACACATGGCATGGCTCATGAGATCGGTTCGGTCGAGGTGGGCAAACTGGCGGATCTGGTGTTGTGGCGACCGGCGTTTTTTGGTGCCAAGCCTTCACTTATAATTAAGGGTGGTTTTATTGCCGCCGCACCCATGGGCGATCCCAATGCCTCCATACCCACACCACAACCTGTGCACTATCGGCCGATGTTTGGCGCAATGGGTGGTGCGCGCCACGCAACCTGCCTGAGTTTTGTTTCGCAACATGCGTTACAGTCCGGCATTGCTGAGAAACTGAATCTACAGAAACGCCTCGCCACAGTGAGCAACACGCGCAAAATTGGCAAATCTGATATGCAGCTCAACGACTATCAACCCAACATCGAGGTGGATCCGCAAACCTATGAAGTGCGTGCAGATGGGGAACGATTAACCTGTGAGCCAGCCAGCAGCTTACCGTTGGCACAACGTTATTTTTTGTTCTGAGCCGTGGCTGTCAGTTTAAAGTGATCTCATGTTGACCTTGAATGAACGACTGAGTGAGGCTCCAGCCGAAAACACTGCGACGCTCACCCTGCCCTTCGAGCTGCGGCAAAAGAGCCGTTTTCGCGCCCACCTGGATGATGGACGGGAAGTCGGGGTGGTGTTATCGCGCGGCAAGGTACTCAACGCCGGTGATTTGCTCGGCGCTGACGACGGCAGTGTGATACGGATCGAGGCCGCGGCCGAACAGGTTACGACGGCGTTGCATACCGACTCTTTACTTATTGCGCGAGCCTGTTATCACTTGGGAAATCGTCACGTCCCGCTGGAAATCGGTGAAACCTGGGTACGCTATCTGCATGACCATGTACTTGATGAGATGGTGGCCTCACTGGGCTTGACACTTACTTTTGAACAAGCGCCGTTCCAGCCGGAACCCGGTGCGTACAGTGGTCATACGCATGCGCACGGACACCCACATCGGCATGGCTGATAAATTTGCCACGGCCCATTTGCGTTTGTGGCAGCTCATCAGTCCGGCCTTGCCGGTGGGCGCCTACGCCTATTCACAGGCACAAGAGTACGCGGTGCACGCCGGATGGGTTCATGATGAGGCATCGGCTTGTGACTGGATTGTCGGTCAACTGCGTCATAATCTGGCCGGTCTCGATATTCCAGTATTCCACCGACTCTATGCGGCCTGGTCTGCCAACGACGCCAGCCTGGTCAACACGTGGAACGAATACTTGCTGGTCTCCCGTGAGTCCGCAGAATTGCGTATGGAAGATCAGCATCTAGGCGCCGCGCTCACCCGGGTGCTGGAAAACCTTGACCTGATGAAAAATGATGCGCCGGTCGTCGATGGGCCAGTGAGCTTTGCATGCCGGTTCGCTCAGGCTTGCGCGCTCTGGCAAATACCGCTGCGCGATGCGGCACACGGCTACCTGTGGAGCTGGTGTGAAAACCAGGTTGCTGCTGCCATTAAACTGATTCCGCTGGGTCAGTCGGCCGGCCAGCGTATCCTGGTGCAATGTGCTGACGCAATTCCTGCCGCCGATCGCCACGGAATGGCGCTTGACGACGAAGACATCGGCCAGCTTGCACCGGGCATGGCCATCGCCAGTGCGTTGCATGAAACACAATATTCACGCCTGTTTCGCTCTTGAACTCAGGGAACGGATTTGAAGCATACAGTTGATACAGGCTGGGGAAAATTGAGAGTTGTTTGCGGCCGATACTAACGGCGCGCTGTCACGAAAAAAAAAAGGGGAGTTCGATGTGCACGACAAAGTATTAAGAGTAGGCGTGGGGGGGCCGGTAGGTTCGGGTAAAACGGCATTGGTGGATGCCTTGTGCAAACATATGCGGGATCGTTATCAGATCGCCGTAGTGACCAACGATATCTACACCCAGGAGGACGCCCAGTTTCTAATTCGCTCACAGGCCCTGGAAAAAGGCCGCATCACCGGCGTCGAAACCGGCGGCTGCCCGCACACCGCCATCCGCGAAGATGCGTCCATGAATCTGGCTGCAGTGGGTGATCTGTATCAGCGATTTCCCGAACTCGATGTCGTGTTTGTGGAAAGTGGTGGTGACAATCTGAGCGCAACCTTCAGTCCAGAACTTTCCGATTTGACGATCTATGTCATTGATGTAGCCGCCGGTGACAAGATTCCGCGCAAGGGTGGTCCGGGTATCACTAAATCCGATCTACTGGTCATTAACAAAATCGATCTTGCACCTTACGTGGGTGCTTCCCTTGAGGTAATGGAACGCGACGCAAGGAAAATGCGTGGCGAGCGACCGTTTGTATTTACTAATCTCAAGACCGCGACCGGCTTGGAAACGGTGATCGGGTTTATTGAGAAGCAAGGCCTGCTGGCCGCCTAGAAACGTCGCTTAGACGACATGCGCACCACTTCGGGGCGATCGTCTGCACCACCAAGTTCCCAAGGAACTAAGTTGGTGCAGTTTTTCTGTTGCTCGTTTCGTTTCACGTAACGTATCCGTAACAAAATCAGTGCGTTGGCATTTTCAGAGTTAATGGTATGTAAATTGCTCCCTTACAGCTTGTTCCTGAGATGAACAGAACCACAGTGTTCCCTACATAACAAACAATTTATCGGGGGTAAGAAGAATGAGAATACCTTGTCAGTCCTCAATAACGGGGGCTGTGGCAACGGCTGTGCTGGTCTCAAGCAGCTTGTTTGTCACACCAAACCAGGCGCAGGCCGGCGCAACGCTGAAAATCGATGACACCAAGTGGATCAGTGTCGGTGGTGGATTACGAACCAGTTTTAGCTCTGTCGAAGACGCTGCACCCAGCGGCGCGGACCGTTCCAAAGACTTTGAGCTGGACAGCATACGTCTGTATGTCAACGGCCAGATTACCAAGTACATCAAACTTGAGTTCAATACCGAGCGGGATGCGGACGGCAACATTGTTGTACTGGATGGCGTGGCTAAATTTGAGATGTCTGATTTGATTAACGTCTGGGCGGGTCGCATGTTACCGCCGAGTGATCGCTCCAACCTCAGTGGCCCCTACTATCTGAACGCTTGGAATTTCCCAGCGGTGCAGGGCTACCCCGCTATTTTTGCCGGCCGTGATAACGGTGGCGCCGTGTGGGGTCAAACCGGTGGCGGTGTGTTCAAATACCAGGCCGGTTTTTTCGAAGGCATTAACGGGGCTGGTTCACCCAACCAGCAGGATGACCTGTTGTTTGCCGGCCGCCTTGTTTACAACTTCTGGGATCCGGAACCGGGCTATTACAACTCAAGTACCTATTACGGCTCCAAAGACGTGCTAGCGTTGGGTCTGGTCTACCAGTCACAAAGCAACGCATCTGGAACTATCGCGGATCCCGGCGACTACACGGGTTGGAACCTGGACTTTCTGTTTGAACAGAAACTCAAGGGTGGCGCTGTTGTGAGTGCCGAGGCCGCGTATTACGACTATGACTGGAGCAACAAGCCGGTCGTCAGTCCGGGGTTGTATCAGGGCAACGGTTATTTCGTGCTGGGCAGTTATATGTTTGCTAAAAAGGTCGGTTGGGGTCAGTTCCAGCCCATGCTGCGTTACCAGAAGAAAGAACCGGATACCGGTTTTGGACCGGAAACGGACATCTCGGAGTTCGGTTTGAACTACATCATCGATGGTCACAATGCGCGAGTTGCGTTTGTGTACGGTAACCAGGACCCGACCGGACTGCCGTCTACCAACTTCGTGCAACTCGGTGTGCAGTTGCAGATCTAGCCTGAAAACAAGAAATGGGGAAATTGAAATGAAAATGCGTTTATTGCGCGGGCCCGGTTCCGCCTTTTACAAGCTGGTCAGCTTTGTTGCAGTCATGTTGGTGTTTTCGCCGGTTGCCTATAGTGCGGATACCATTAAGGTAGGTGTATTGCATTCCTTATCCGGAACCATGGCAATCAGTGAGACAACCTTGAAAGACACCATGTTGATGCTTATTGAAGAGCAAAACAAAAAAGGTGGTCTACTAGGCAAGAAACTGGAAGCGGTGGTAGTTGATCCGGCGTCAAACTGGCCGTTGTTTGCTGAAAAGGCCCGTGAGCTGATCGAGAAAAAGAAAGTGGCCGCCGTGTTTGGTTGCTGGACATCCGTATCACGTAAATCGGTATTACCGGTGTTTGAAGAATTAAACAGCATCCTGTTTTATCCGGTTCAATACGAAGGCGAAGAATCCTCCAAAAACGTTTTCTACACCGGTGCGGCACCGAATCAGCAGGCGATCCCGGCTGTTGACTACCTAATGAATGAGATTGGTGTTAAACGCTGGGTCCTGGCGGGTACCGATTATGTTTATCCGCGTACCACAAACAAAATCCTCGAGGCCTATTTGAAGTCCAAAGGTGTGGATGACGCTGATATCATGATTAACTATACGCCGTTTGGACATTCCGACTGGCAAAGCATTGTGTCCGATATCAAGAAGTTTGGCTCGGCGGGCAAGATGACCGCAGTTGTCTCAACAATCAATGGTGACGCCAATGTTCCGTTTTACAAGGAACTCGGCAACCAGGGTATCTCGGCGGAAAACATTCCGGTGGTGGCATTCTCGGTAGGTGAAGAGGAACTTTCCGGTATCGACACCAAACCGCTGGTGGGGCATCTGGCCGCGTGGAACTATTTCATGAGCGTGGACAAACCGGTAAACGACAAATTCATCAAGGCCTGGCATGCGTTTATCAAGGACAAGAAACGCGTCACCAACGATCCAATGGAAGCGCACTATATTGGTTTCAATCTTTGGGTGAAGGCGGTTGAAAAAGCCAAGTCGACGGAACCGGATAAGGTACAAAAGGCGATTATTGGTCTGGAAGTACCGAACCTGACTGGCGGCACGGCGAAAATGTTGAAGAACCATCACATTACCAAGCCGGTACTCATTGGTGAGATCCAGGATGATGGCCAGTTTGAAACCGTCTGGCAGACTGACGAAGAAGTGCCCGGTGATGCCTGGTCCGATTTTCTTCCGGGAAGTAAAGACACCATTTCCGACTGGACTCCACCCATCAATTGCGGCAACTTCAATACCAAAACCAAGAAATGCTCCGGGCAGAACTACTGAGTTCGGACAGATGGGCGGAATTTTTTCCGCCCATCGCCTTCTTGGTGGTTCTGATTTCCGTTAACATTCGAATGTCGCGTGCAGGCCGGATTGAAAATGACACTGCCGGTGAATATCTCACGGTAAAAGACGGCGCTGCATCGTTGTTGCAGAACAATAAATAAAACAACCAAATAGTTGTTCCCAAATGGTGTCCGTATTAATCCTCTCTGCAGATGTGTAGGCAAAAACCTCTGCCGCCAAGGGTGTTGTGGGGGTAAGGTGATTTTCATGCCACCTGATCTTTGGACGGGAACCATATAGGAACTTTTACTGCGGTTGTAATCCAATTCGGGGGCAGTTTTTGTTGCGACTTCTCGTATTTCTGTTGGCTTGTTTGCCGTTGGCCACAGCGGTGGCCGCGCCACCTGATTCGGCCGACTTTGAAACAACGCTTGCCGGACTGACCCAGTCCAGTTTCAAGAAAAAAACCGCCGCGGTTTCGGCACTCACTGAGCTGAAAGATGAACGCGTGTTTGCGGTTCTTAATGCCATGCTTGAGAGCCGGCTTTACTACAGAAAAAGCGACAAACGCGTTGTTTATGCCGAGAAAACCTCTGCCGGTTACCGGATCACCGATACGCTGAGCGGTCAGGATCTGGGTAGTGCCGAAAAACGAGAGCTGAAAAAAGTCAGTACCAATAACAAGCTTAGAAAATACCTCCGCGGCCGTATTGCAACGCTTAGTCTGGCGAACGAAGATCCGGAGATCCGCTTGCATGCAGTGAATCAGATAACCACCAGCATGACTCCGGAGTCCGTCGTTGCATTGCGCAAACTTCGCTTCACCGAAACTAATCCGGAAATCCGCAAAGCGCTCGATGAAGCCATCGCGCTGGTTGATGTTACTTCTGATGACAAGAAAACTCGCCTAAAAGCTATCGAAACGCTTGCGGAGAGTCTGCGCCCTGAATCAAGAGCGGCTATTTCGTCGCTGCTTGAAAAAGATGGTTCGGGAGAATGGCGGGTTGCGGATGCCGACATCCGGCGCGAGGCTCAGCGGGCGTTAACCCAGATAGACGAACGCGTCGAGTTTTACGGATTTATCGAGACGACGTTTTTCGGTCTCAGCCTGGGATCGGTGTTGTTGCTGATCGCCGTGGGTCTGGCCATTACATTTGGTGTGATGGGTGTCATCAATATGGCACACGGAGAACTGATGATGCTGGGCGCGTATACCACCTACGTCATTCAGCAGCTCATGCCGAATCACATCGATATATCGGTGCTGGTGGCTATTCCCGCGGCGTTTATTGTAGCTGGCCTTGTCGGTATTGCCATTGAGCGGGGCGTGATTCGGTTTCTGTACGGTCGCCCTCTGGAAACCCTGTTGGCAACCTTTGGTATCAGCCTGGTGCTGCAACAACTGGTACGCAGTATTTTTTCCCCGCTTAACCGCGCCGTGGAAACACCTTCCTGGATGAGTGGCTCGCTGGAAATTAACAGTGCGTTGTCACTAACGTATAACCGGCTGTACATCATTGTGTTCGCGTTGTTGGTTTTTACCGCATTGCTGCTGGTATTGAAAAAAACCTCGCTGGGCCTACAGGTGCGCGCCGTATCACAAAACCGAACCATGGCGCGCGCCATGGGCATTCGTACAGAGTGGGTTGATGCTTTGACCTTCGGTCTGGGTTCCGGTATTGCCGGTGTCGCCGGAGTGGCCCTGAGTCAGTTAACCAATGTGGGGCCGAATCTAGGGCAGGCCTATATCGTCGATTCTTTCATGGTCGTAGTGTTCGGTGGTGTCGGTAACCTTTGGGGTACGCTGGTGGGTGCGTTCTCACTTGGTGTCGGTAACAAGTACCTCGAACCGTATGCGGGCGCCGTGTTGGCCAAAATCCTGGTGTTGATATTCATCATTCTGTTTATCCAGAAGCGTCCGCGCGGATTGTTCCCGCAAAAGGGCCGGGCGGCGGAGAGTTGAGCGTGCGCAACGGCCCGGTGATTTTCCGAATCCTCGAAGACGACAAGGGCGGCCAGGCGCTCATGCTTGCGCTGCTGATCGTCGCCGTGGTGATCCCGCTGTTTAACCTTGCTGTACCACAAAGCTCGGCGCTGCATGTTTCAACCTACACGGTAACCCTGCTTGGCAAGTATCTGGCATTTGCGTTACTCGCAGTGGCGTTGGATCTGGTATGGGGATATTGCGGTATTTTAAGCCTTGGGCACGGCGCGTTTTTTGCGCTTGGCGGTTACGCCATGGGCATGTACCTCATGCGGCAGATTGGCGAGCGGGGTGTTTATGGTGATCCCGTACTACCGGATTTTATGGTGTTCCTGAACTGGACGGAGCTGCCCTGGTATTGGTACGGCTTTGATATGTTCTGGTTCGCCGCCATTATGGTGATGCTGGTGCCGGGACTGCTGGCCTTCGTCTTTGGCTGGCTGGCGTTTCGCTCACGGGTGACCGGTGTTTATCTTTCAATTATAACCCAGGCTCTTACCTATGCTCTGATGTTGGCGTTCTTTCGCAACGAAATGGGGTTTGGCGGCAATAACGGGCTGACTGATTTCAAAGATATTTTGGGTTTCGATTTGCAGTCCGATGCGACCCGGATCGGCTTGTTCCTGGCTTCGACCATGGCGCTGGCGGGCGGCTATTTGCTGTCGCGCTATGTCGTAAATTCAAAACTCGGTCGTGTCGTGGTTGCAATACGTGATGCCGAAGATCGGGTACGCTTTATCGGTTACAAGGTTGAAAGTTATAAGTTGTGGGTTTTCGTTTTGTCGGCGGTGCTGGCCGGCATCGCCGGCGCCTTGTATGTCCCGCAGGTTGGTATCATCAATCCGAGCGAGTTTTCTCCGCTTAACTCAATCGAACTGGTGGTTTGGGTTGCGGTTGGCGGGCGTGGCTATCTGTTTGGTGCGGTGATTGGCGCCGTGCTGGTCAACTATGCCAAGACTTATTTTACCGGTGCGTTTCCGGAGGTTTGGTTGTATGCCCTGGGCGCCCTGTTTATTGTTGTTACCGTATTTCTGCCGCGAGGTTTGGTGGGTTTGTATAACCAGCTTCGTCCCCGATTTCGCGCCCGGGTGGGGTCCGAGCAGGCATGAAAAGTCTGCATAAACTCCGCGAGACCATGCGACGTGATCGCGTGTTCGACTTTGTTCAGCCGCAGTATACTCGCGCAGTCCGCAAGGGCGAGATCGATACGCGACACGGACCGATTCTCTACCTGGAAAACGTCACAGTAAGTTTTGACGGTTTCAAGGCCCTGAATGATTTGAATCTGTATGTGGACGACGGCGAATTGCGTTGCATCATTGGTCCCAACGGCGCCGGCAAGACCACCATGATGGATGTCATTACCGGCAAGACACGGCCGGATGAAGGTACGGTTTTTTTCGGTCAAACTACGGATCTTACA
>CAMYNG010000026.1:0-5586 GCA_947259765.1 uncultured Ectothiorhodospiraceae bacterium | reverse complement strand
ATACGAGATCGCCACCGCAGGTATCGGCCGAAAGTTTCAGAAACCCACCGTGTTTCCGGAGCACACCGTGTTTGAAAATCTGGAGCTGGCGATGGAGGCCGACAAGCGCGTCTGGCCCACGCTGGTATTCAGGCTGTCGGCAACCCAGCGCGAGCGCATCATGGAAGTCATGGAGCTGGTCGGCTTGCTTGAACAATGCCATAGCCGCGCCGCCCTGCTGTCGCATGGACAAAAACAGTGGCTTGAGATTGGCATGTTGCTGGTGCAAAACCCGCGCGTGTTACTCGTTGATGAACCCATCGCCGGCATGACACACCAGGAAACCGAGCGCACCGCCGAGTTGTTGACCGGACTTGCCGGGACTCATTCGGTTATTGTTGTGGAGCATGACATGGATTTTGTACGTTCCATTGCCCGCACGGTTACGGTTTTGCATGAAGGGCATGTACTGGCGGAAGGCTCCATGGCGGACGTGCAGAACGATCCCCGCGTGGTTGAGGTCTACCTGGGCGAGTGAGTATGTTGTCGGTTTCCAAACTCAATCAGTTCTATGGCGAAAGCCACACTTTGTGGGACGTGGATCTGGAAATCACCGCGGGGAGCTGTGTCGTATTGATGGGGCGTAACGGCGTCGGCAAGACCACACTCTTGAAAACCGTGATGGGTTTGTTACCCAGTAAAAGTGGTGTTATTGAATTTAATGGCACCGATCTGACTGCCCAACCGTCCGAGCAGCGTGCGCGAAACGGCATTGGTTATGTGCCGCAAGGCAGAGAAATTTTTCCGTTACTTACGGTTGAGGAAAACTTGCGCACCGGTTTGACGGCGCTGGGTAAACCACATTCGGCCATTCCGCAGCGCGTGTTTGAGTTGTTCCCGGTATTGAAGACCATGTTGCGTCGACGTGGTGGCGATCTTTCCGGTGGCCAACAGCAACAGCTGGCGATCGGACGCGCACTGGTGCTGGATCCGAAAATGCTTATTCTTGATGAGCCAACTGAAGGCATTCAGCCGAATATCGTGCATGAGATCGGCGATATAATTCTACGCCTGAATAAGGAAACCGGTTTGACTGTACTGCTCGTGGAACAAAAATTACCGTTTGCACGTCGCGTCGGGCAACAGTTTGTGCTGTTGGATCGCGGTCGTGCTGTTGCCAGCGGCGACATGCCCGAATTGAAAGAAGAGTTGGTAACCCAATATTTAACTGTCTAACGGGTCATACAGAAACGAAACTAACCCGCTGGTGGTCGATCCATCTGCCTATAAGATAAGGCCTCGGTCAGATGCGCAGTGCCGATGTTAGAGTCATTGGCAAGATCGGCAATGGTTCGTGCGACTTTGAGAATGCGATGATAGGCTCTGACGGACAAGCCAAGACGCTCGATCGCGGTATGTACGAGTTCGGCGTCTTCGTCATTGATGCTACATGTTGTACTAATCTGCTTGTGGTTAAGCGCATTATTTGCGACGCCACACCGTGCCAGTTGACGCTGACGTGCTGCGGTGACGCGTTCACGAATGGTTTTGCTGGAAACCTCTGTGCGCTCTTTATTATTGGCAAACGCGTCACGCGGCAGCGGGGGTACTTCCACGTGCATATCGATTCGGTCCAGAAGCGGACCCGAAATGCGCCCGCGGTAACGGAGAACTTGTTCGGGCGTACAGCGGCAGCGTCCGTTGCTGTGCCCCAGGTAGCCGCAGGGGCACGGGTTCATCGCGGCAATCAGCTGAAAGCAGGCCGGAAAGTCCGCCTGCAACGCCGCGCGCGAAATCGTGATCCGGCCCGATTCGAGAGGTTCTCGAAGGACCTCAAGCACGCGCCGATCGAATTCCGGTAATTCATCCAGAAACAGCACGCCATGATGAGCCAACGAGATTTCACCGGGTCGCGGGCGGCTCCCGCCGCCGACCAGCGCGACCCCGGAAGCGGTATGATGGGGGGCGCGGAACGGTCGTTGCTGCCAGTTGGCAGCCGCCAGGTCGATGCCCGAAACCGATCGCACGGCAGCCGATTCCAAGGCCTCGTCTTCCGTCATGGGTGGCAAGATTCCCAGTAATCGATTGGCGAGCATGGATTTACCGGTACCCGGCGGACCGAACAGCAGCAGGCTGTGGGCGCCCGCCGCGGCGACTTCCAGCGCGCGTTTCGCGTGATACTGCGCACGTACATCCACCAAATCCAGAGTGTTGTCGACATCATCTGTGTCGATTTTCGGTATGGCTTCGGTTAAGGCCTGCTGGCCATGTAGATGAGCGCAGACCTCAAGTAGGTGCTCGGCGGCGAATACGTTTAAGCCGGAGACCAGTGCGGCCTCGACGGAGTTACGCGTTGGCGCGACCAGGCTGCGATTGGCGGCACGAGTTTGGATGGCCATCGGCAATGCCCCCGGTACTTGCCGCAGTGATCCGTTGAGCGCCAGCTCGCCCAAAAACTCAAACTTCTCCAAGGATTCTGTCGGGATCTGGCCAGAAGCGGCCAGAATACCCAGCGCGATAGCCAGATCGAAGCGGCTGCCATGCTTGGGCAAGTCGGCTGGAGCCAGGTTGATGGTGATACGCCGCGCAGGAAACTCGAAGCGGCTGTTCAGCAGCGCGGCACGGACCCGATCCTTGCTTTCTTTGACCGCGGTTTCCGGCAAGCCGACAATGGATAGCCCGGGTAGGCCATTAGATAGGTGGGTTTCCACGCTGACCAGCGGAGCATCAACGCCCGCTTGGGCCCGGGTATGGACAACTGCAAATGACATGGCTTCCTTTCCATGAGTAGTGGTAATAATTCCGGGCCCTGTGCGACCCGAGGACACTGGTTAACAACGTTTTCGTCACTCCGGCGCAGGTTAAAAACGTTTTCGTCACTCCGGCGCAGGCCGGAGTCCAGATAAATCAGCGAGTTGCTGGATTCCGGCCTGTGCCGGAATGACATTCGTAAGGCTAACCTAGGTCTTATTCTTAAGCGCCTCTTCCAGCGCTGCAACCTGTTTTTCCAACGCTTCGAGTTTCTCGCGGGTACGCGCCAGTACGGCTTCCTGCACCTCCAATTCTTCACGTGTAACCAGGTTCATACGCGCCAGTCCCTGTTGCATCGCAGCTCGCAGGTTTTTCTCCAGATCGGCACGCAGAGGGCCGGGCGCAGTGGGCAAGACGCCTTGCAGGGTCTTGAGCAGCTCGTCAATAAGAGGGATCTGGTTCACAGTTTTTGCATGGGTTTCGCGAATAATGTGGGCCAGAGCGTAACTGCTTTTCATGGGGAGGTATAGTGCACCAGAATGATGCACCAGCGTGGATCACGCGGCGAAAAATGCACTAAGATAGGTCAGAATACATGAAACAGGGAGGTAACACTTTGAATTAAAAAGAAAAGCTACATTGGCACAGCCCATGCACTACAGGGAACGTGTCAAACATCACATGTTTGAAACTTATTATAAAATTTTCGGAGTGAAGAGATGAAAAAAGCAAAACTAACCATGCTGGCCGGGATTCTTGCGGCGAGCACAGTCGCGGCACCGGCCATGGCCGAGTTGTCAGCAAATATCGGGGTGACTAATAACTACATCTGGCGTGGCGTTACCCAGTCTAATGACAGCGCCGCCGTCCAGGGCGGTATCGACTACACAGGTAAACAAGGCTGGTATGTCGGTACCTGGATGTCGAACGTTGATTTTTCGAATACCGGTGGCAATTCGGAATATGAGCTGGATCTCTATGGCGGTTACGGCCAGGAAATTAACCAGGATTGGTCCTGGGATGCTGGTTTGATCTATTACGCCTACCCGCTGTCCACCGACGTAAACTTCCTGGAAATCTACGGTTCCGCGACCTGGAAGTGGTTGAACTTTGGTCTCAATTACACCTTATCCGGTGAAGCATCGTCACCAAGTGCCTTCCGCAGTGGTGATTACTACCTCCACGCCAGTGGCGATTGGTCAGTTGCCACCGACTGGTCTGTCGGCGCCACCATCGGTACCTATGACTTCGACGATTTGTCGTCCTCTGATGGTGACTATTTCCACTTCCAGTTAAGAGGCACAAGAACCACCGAGAACATGGGTGACTTCACCATTGCTCTGGACCAAAACGACCTCGACGGAACGGACTTGAACGGAAAGAAATTCGACGATCCACGCATCACGGTAATGTGGACAAAGTCGTTTTAATCCCGAGCTCGACTTAAAACTGATCGAAGTTAAATGAAAAGTAAAAATGGGCCGCCCGCCCGGGCGGCCCTTCTTGAAGGAGGGTTTTACCCATGAAAATGGTTACGGCAATCATCAAGCCTTTCAAGCTCGATGACGTTCGTGAAGCGCTGTCCGAAATTGGGGTACAGGGTATCACCGTCACTGAAGTGAAGGGGTTTGGACGACAAAAGGGCCACACCGAGTTGTATCGCGGTGCGGAATATGTAGTGGATTTTTTGCCCAAAGTAAAAGTAGAAGCCGTGGTAACGGATGAACTGGCGGATCAGGCGATCGAAGCCATTTCCAAGGCTGCCAATACAGGGAAGATCGGCGATGGCAAGATCTTTGTGTCAAACGTGGAGCAGGCGGTACGCATCCGTACCGGCGAATCCGGTAGCGAAGCCCTGTAAGTTTAGGAGGCGGAAAAAGTGGAAAATAATATTTTTGAATTACAGTACGCTATGGACACCTTTTACTTTTTGGTGTGTGGCGCACTGGTAATGTGGATGGCCGCCGGCTTTGCGATGTTGGAAGCGGGTCTGGTGCGTTCGAAAAACACAACTGAAATTCTGACCAAGAACGTCGTGCTGTTTGCCATAGCCTGTACCGCGTACATGGTGATTGGCTATGAAATCATGTATGGCGGCGGTCTCTTCCTTGCCGGTATTGCAGGTGGCGATACGCTGGTTGCAGATGCACTCAAGGCCTCGGCTGAGAACGGTTTCGGTGGTGATTCAGTTTACTCGGGGGCTTCGGACTTTTTCTTCCAAGTCGTGTTTGTGGCAACAGCCATGTCCATTGTTTCCGGCGCGGTTGCTGAGCGTATGAAACTGTGGGCGTTCGTGCTGTTCGCAGTCGTCATGACCGCATTCATCTATCCGATGGAAGGTGGCTGGACCTGGGGCGGCAACGACGTCTTTGGCATGTTCAACCTGGGCGACGATTTTGGCTTCTCCGACTTTGCCGGTTCAGGCATCGTGCACATGGCTGGTGCGGCGGCAGCGCTTGCTGGCGTAATCCTGTTGGGGGCGCGTAAAGGTAAATACACCGCCGACGGTCGCATCAACGCTATTCCGGGTGCGAATCTGCCGCTGGCGACACTGGGCACGTTCATCCTGTGGATGGGCTGGTTCGGATTCAACGGCGGTTCCGTGTTGAAACTGGGTGACATTGCCAACGCCAATTCGGTGGCCATGGTGTTTCTGAATACCAATGCGGCTGCAGCCGGTGGTGTAATCGCGGCACTGATTGTGGCCCGCCTGATGTTTGGCAAGGCGGATCTGACCATGGCATTGAACGGTGCGCTGGCTGGACTGGTGGCCATTACGGCAGAACCTTCCACACCATCTGCGCTGGCTGCTACGCTAATCGGTGCCGTCGGTGGTGTCATCGTGGTGTTCTCCAT
>CAMYNG010000025.1 GCA_947259765.1 uncultured Ectothiorhodospiraceae bacterium | reverse complement strand
GCAACTAATATCCTTGCCAAACAGAACATTTCTACTTTGCAGAGATGGAGATATCCCTATCTGTCGTTGACAGTTCCCAAATGACTGCTCCGAATTCCTGACCAGAAGAATGGAATCGAAAGCGGTTCTTAAAAAATGTAGGAGCGGCCGGTGGCCCGCTCCTACAAATGCTGGCTTTGCGTGAATGTCGTGCCGTGTGGTCACCTTTTTGGGAACAGTTTTTTAGTCTGCGTTGACCGGTCTCGGTTTCCGGTTTTCGTCTATCGCCACATACGTAAGCGTGGCTTCACAAACTCGGTCACACTGATGCGAGGTGCGGCTGCGCTCCGCAAATCCTTCAACCTGTACTTCAATCGAAGTTGTCCCTACATTACTGACACGGGTGTAGAGGCTGACCAGATCGCCAATGAATACGGGTTTAAGAAACTGAAAATTGTTTACTGCAACAGTGGCGACGCGACCATTGGCGCGACGATACGCGTCAATGCTGCCGGCGATATCCACCTGCGACATCAGCCAACCGCCAAAGATATCGCCTGCGGCGTTAGTGTCGGACGGCATGGCAAGTACACGTACTGCCGGGATGCGATCGGTGGGCAAGCTGTCCATTTTGCCAATTGCTTAACCGTCGAAATCAGCGCGAACGCCAAATGGGCTCAATGATCTAGTGTCCTGCATACAGGGCATCGATCTGCTCCTGGAAATAGGCTGTGATCTGACGGCGGCGCAACTTCAGTGTGGGCGTGATAAGGCCATCGTCAACCGTCCACGGTTGCAGGGTTAGAATGAGCCGATAGACTTTCGCATAGCCGGGAAAGTCGACAATCTGCTTACCGACTCGTTCCACTAACGTGTCTATAACCTGCTGGTTAGTTAGCGACTCCGGAGCGGCAGGATCAACTCGTAGGGTCGCGGCAAGTTGGGCCCATAGTTCTTCGTTTAAAACCACAATAGCACTTAGGAACGACTTGCCTTCGCCAATCACCATGGACTGCTCACAAATGGGATCGTTCGCGATGGCCATCTCAATATCTGCGGGCGGTACTTTCTCCCCGTTTGCCAGCACCAGGATTTCCTTCAAGCGGCCGGTAATATAGATATGGTTATCGTCAATGCGCGCCTGGTCGCCGGTGTGCAACCAGCCGTCTTTGTCGATGACCTGCGCGGTGGCTTCTTCATTATTCCAGTAGCCGAGCATCACCCCGGGGCTGCGCGCAAGCAGCTCATCATCTTTACCAATTCGTACCTCGACATCACGTAGAGGCTCACCGACACTGGCGGGGTCGTTGGCTTGTGGCTTATTCGCACTGATAACCGGGCTTGACTCGGTTAGGCCATAACCCTGCGAAATAGTAAGGCCAAGTCCAATAAACGTTTGTGCTACATCGACCGAAAGCGGGGCGCCGCCACTGATCGCAATACGAAGCCGTCCGCCCAGTTTATCGAGTACCTTCTTACCCACAAGCGCATGGAGTAAGGGCATCTGGAGTTGACGCATGCGCCATTGTGCGCGCCCCTGCTGGATCTCAAATTTCTCCCAACCGAGTTCAACCGCGCGGCGAAACAATTTTCGTGCGAATGGGGGCTTTTCCTCAAGCCCCGCCTGGATCTTGTTGTACACACGCTCGAAAATGCGTGGCACGGTGATTAGAATTGACGGCTTGATGGTTAACAAGTCTTCTGCCAAGTCCGGTATTGAGCGTGCGTAGGCGATTGAGGCGCCGGAAAGAATCGGGATGTAGTGTCCCGCCGTGCGTTCCAGCATGTGCGACAGCGGTAAAAAGGACAGAAACAAGTCTTCACGAAATACCGGTACCGTAAACGTCGAGCTATAGGCATTCCACAGAATATTGCCATGGCTCAACATGACACCTTTTGACCGTCCCGTGGTGCCGGATGTATAAACGATGGTGGCCAACTGCTGATGATAGATATCGGGTACGTGAAGAGTCTCACCATGCTCCGGTAGCCAGCTTTCGGCTGTAGTCAAACGATCGTCCTCAGACGGATCAAGTGTATCCAAGGTAACGATGCGCCTTACCGGGCCGAAGTCCTGGCGAGCACTCTTGATCAGATCCCAGCATTCACCGCCTTCGATAAGCAATAATTTGACGCCGGCGTCCTGTAGGATGTAGGCGACGTTTTCCGCGCGGTCATTGGTATATAAAGGTACGACAACCAGTCCCAGGCCCAGGGCTGCTTGCTCCATCATGACCCACTCGGTGCAATTGCGCATCATGATGGCGACACGGTCACCTGTGACAAAACCGTCGTTTTTTAACGCAGTTTGATAGCGAGAAATATGACCACCCATTTCCGCCCACGTCATCTCAAGCCAGCTTTGGCTTTGCTTGTCATGCTGGCGGAAAGCAACAGCATCCGGTGTACGCTTGATGCGCTCGATCAAGGCGCCTGCGAGACTTCCCGCATGTTCAGGTGAAATGACGTCAAGACTTTGAGACATTTTTACTAATCCCTTTCTGTTTTTAAATTTTCCCAACCCTCATCAGCCAGGAATCGCTCGCCATGCTGTTTGCTGAGGGCCTGTAAGGTTTTTTGTAGCTGTTCAACTCCACGATGGACAATGTAATTAATTGGGCCGCCACGAAACGGCGCGAAACCTGTGCCGAACACTACGCCGGCATCAAGCAGGTTACGATTTTCAACCACGTTTTCACGCCAGCATGATACGGCTTCATTTAGAAGACGCAGGATCAAGCGGTCCTGAAGATCGCCCGGCGCCGTATAGCCTTTTTCCACAGTCGGTTTAACCGGAGTGCCATTTTTGAATTTGTAGAAACCAAAACCGGTTTTCTTGCCTAATTGCTTTCGCTCCACCAGATCGTTGAGCCGTTGGGGTACCGCTATGTTCATACTTTCGGACAGAATGCGTGCCACGTGTAAACAGATGTCCAGCCCTACGGTGTCGGCAAGTTCTATGGGACCCATGGGCATGCCAAAATCCACGGCGGCCTTGTCGATGAGTGGCGCGGGAACCCCTTCCTCAAGAAGCAAAACGGCCTCAATCAGGTAAGGCATGAGAATGCGGTTGACAAGAAATCCCGGTGTACTTGTGACTGGCAGCGGCAGGCGACTGATCGACTTTGCAAATGCTGCTGCGGCTTGCACATGTTCCGGTGCGGTTTTGGTGCCATGCACAACCTCGACCAGAGGCATTTTTGCCACCGGGTTAAAAAAATGTAGTCCGACCAGACGCTGAGGTTCCTTCATAACGACACTTATATCTTCGAGGGGGATGCTTGAAGTATTTGTAGCGAGGATTGCATCTGCTTTGGCGCTGGTTTCGACCTCTTTGAAAAGTGTACGCTTGGCATCGACGTCTTCAAAAATAGCTTCAATAATGACATCCGCTCGTTTGACGCCGTGACCGGCAAGATCAGGTACAAATCGGTCACGGGCGTCCTGAATAAGCAAACGATCCTTGAGCCGTTTCTTGAACAGTGTATTGGCGCGTTTGTAGGCGCGGCCCAGTGTTTCAGGTTGGCGGTCCTGGATCGTGACTGAAAAACCTTGCACGGCACACCAGGCGGCGATGTCACCACCCATGACACCGCCACCAATCACGTGGACGTGACGGGCCTTGAAGGAACTGGCCTTGGCCAGGGATTTAAGCTGCTCCTGGAGCAAAAAGATTCGAATCAGGTTTTGCGCGGTTTTGCCAACAACCAGGCGAGCTACCGAAGCGGCTTCTTCTTCGAGCATGCGCTGGGGCTGATCGTAATAACGCACCCACAGATCGATGACGGCATAGGGTGCGGGGTAGTGAGATCGAGGTGCCTTGGCAGCCACCTTACGTCGAAATACATTGGCCAATAACGGCCGTACCAGCCGGTGGTTGGCCAGTCGCAGCCACCAGGCAAGTGGTTTGACGGCGGCCTGATTTAAAGCAACATCACGAGCGGCGGTACGCAGATGACGCAGTGGCACAACAAAGTTGACCAGGCCTATCCGTTTAGCCGTTTTTGCAGAGAGATTTCGCCCGGTCAGGATTGCGTCCATTCCCGCCAACGGGCCAACGGTGCGGATCATACGTAAACTACCGCCGAAACCCGGGTGAATACCAAGCCGAACCTCGGGCAAACCGAATCGCGTGCGCGGTGAATCAGTAGCCACGCGGTAGCGACAGGCCAACGCGAGTTCCAGTCCGCCACCAAGGCAAAAGCCGTCGATTGCCGCAACAGTCGGGCAGGGCAGCGCCTCGAGGGCGTTAAAAATGGCGTGTGCGTTTTTTATTGCCAGCAGCGCGGCACCACTGTCGGTGAAATGTGTAAATTCGTTGACGTCTGCACCGGCAATAAAACCGCTTTTCTTGGCCGAGGAAATTATAACAGCCTGCGGTGGTTCGGCCGCAATCTCGCTTATTATTGCACCCAGTTCCTCGACTACACTTGCCGAAAGTACGTTGGTTCCTGAATCGGCTTTGTCGAGGTATAACCAAACAAGATTATTTTCGTCGCGTTCGGATTTCCAGTTTTGGTAATTCGCTTCAGGCATATTATTTCCTTGTTATTTTGCCGGCTCCACGGTTCAGTCAATGCGCTCAACCAGCATGGCACCACCTTGGCCACCACCGATGCACAATGTGGCAATGCCTTGTTTTGCCTTCTGCCGTTCGAGAACATGCAGTAAGTGGAGTACGATCCGTGCGCCGCTGGCACCCACCGGGTGACCAATACTTACGCCGCCGCCATCAACATTAAGCCGCTCCTGATCCAGTTCACCTAGCGAAGCGGATAAGCCAAGCTCATTTTTACAATAGTCGGAGTCTTGCCAGGCGGCCATGCACGCCAGGACCTGGGTTGCGAACGCTTCATTGATTTCCCAAAAATCGACATCGTCCAGCTTCAGTTTGTTGCGTTTCAAAATGGGCGTGGAAGCGTGCACCGGGCCGAGTCCCATTTGCGCCGGATCGAGTCCGGCCCATTCGCTGTCGACGATCCGTCCCAGAACGGGTAGTCCGTGCTCTTGCACTGCCTTGTCACTGGCCAATACAAGCATGGCTGCACCATCGGTGACCTGGGCACTATTGCCCGCGGTAACGCTACCAAAAGGTTTGTCAAACACCGGGCGTAATTTGGCCAGTTTTTCCACGCTTGAGTCCCGGCGCACGCCATCGTCGGCGAGGTAGGACTTGCCGGCAATATCATAAAGTGGCTCCACCTCGTCAAGCAGATTATTGTCCTGGGCGTGCGCAAGGCGTTCGTGACTGCGGACCGCGTAGGCATCCATTGTGGTTCGATCGATGTTAAATCGATAAGCCAGGTTTTCTGCAGTCTGCCCCATGGAGAGCCCGACTACGGGATCGGTCAGACCACGCAAAAGGCCAATGATGGGTTTCAGATACTTGCCACGCAATTTTGCAAAAACCGCGAGTTTTTGCGGAAACGTTCGTGCCTTATTGAGATCGGCTAACCAAGCCACCATGTGATCGTTGAGCAATACCGGAGCATGGCTCATTGACTCGACGCCACCCGCAAGAACCAAATCCGCTCGCCCGGTAGCAATATCCTTGGCGGCACTGTCCAGTGCCTGCAGGCCTGAGGCACAGTTGCGCTGTACGGTCCATGCGGGAACTGCCTGGCCACAGCCAAGACGGAGTGCGATGACGCGAGCAATGTTCGCTTCGTTAGGGCCGGGCATTACACAGCCGACAATAACCTCATCGAAGGCGTCCGGCTCAAAGGACTGTCGTGCTAAAAGAGGGCGTGCACAGCCCAGAGCAAGATCCGCAGCAGTAAATGTTCCGGGTTTACCGCGGGCTTTGAGGAACGGTGTGCGACTACCGTCGACGATGAAAACCTCGCGGCCCTTGGCAGGGCGGGTCGTTGTCCGGCGTGGGGTAGACGTTGTTTTTTTCTTGCTAGTGGTTTTTTTTGCCGTGGTTTTCTTTTTCACTTGCGCCATTTCAGCTTCCCTTTCCGAAGTCCCGTGGAAAATCGTCGACCGTAATTACCTCCAGGCGCGCCGCTTCGGCTTCCCGGATAAGCTGCGCCTCGTTTTCGTTGACAATGTTCTGCTTCGTTGCCTTGACCAGAATTGTTTCAAGATCATCAAATTCTGCGGCAAGATTGTGCATACCTGTGCGTAATTTTTTTTCTGCATGCTCGGCGGTAATTACCTTAACCAATGCATCTTCGATTCGCGCGAGTTGATTGTCGGGAGATTTAGGGACAAACACACCTTCAGTCAGCCGGTCGCGGGTGGGTGACGGTGCGAGAAGCAACTCGGCGACTTGCTTACCCAATCGATCCGTGGGCGCGTGAAAGTGACGTCCAAAGGGGAAAATAATGAATCGCAATAGCCAGGCAACGGGGCGGCTCGGTAAATTGTGCAATAATGAATTCATGCGGTCCTGGATGGTAAACAGACAGTGATCCAGCGACCAACGCAGCAACGGCAGGTCTTCCTTGCTTGAGTCTTCATCGTGATAGCGTTGCAGCGTGGCCGTTGCCAGATACAAATAACTCAGAATATCCGCCAATCGCCCCGAGAGCCGTTCCCGACGTTTGAGCGAACCTCCCAGCGTCACGATGGCAGCGTCGGCCAGTAAGGCGAAGGCGGTACTCATTCGTGTCAGGTGCTGATAGTAACGACGCACGGGTCCGCGGCCGGGGGTCACAACAAAACGTGAGCCGGTAATCGCATAGCTAAAGGCGCGCAGGACATTTGTCAGCACAAATCGGATATGACTGAAGAATGCGGTATCAAATTTTTGCAGTGACTCATCGTCGTCTTCTGCGCTCACGGCTTCCATTAACTTGAGTATATGTGGGTGCGAGCGCACCGCGCCCTGACCAAAAATGATCATGGTGCGCGTGAGTATGTTGGCACCCTCAACCGTAATACTGATGGGCACGGCCTGGTACATTCGACCCATAATGTTGCGCGGTCCCAGGCAGATCCCGGCGCCGCCAAGCACATCCATCGCATCGTTGATCACCGTACGCATACCCTCGGTGAGATGATATTTTACAATGGCCGAGATAACCGACGGCTTTTCTCCCCGATCTAGTGCCGCACACGTCAAAACACGAGCACTGTCCATCAGGTAGGTAATGCCGGCGATCCGGGCAAGCGCTTCCTGGACACCTTCAAACCGTCCAATAGGAACATTGAACTGACGGCGGATGCGGGCATAACCGCCAACAGCGCGGCTTGATAGTTTACCCGCGCCCGTGCTGAGTGCGGGCAGGGAAATCGAGCGGCCATCAGCGAGGCATTCCATCAACATCCTCCAGCCCTGACCCGCACGTGCCTGTCCCCCTATTAACCAGTCGATGGGGATAAAGACGTTATCGCCGCTGTTGGGACCGTTCATGAAACTGATATTAAGAGGTTGGTGGCGGCGGCCGATGTTGACGCCGGGGTGCGTAGTTGGGATCAGTGCCAGTGTGATGCCGAGATTTTCGTCTGCGCCGAGTAAATGATCGGGATCGTACAGTTTGAAAGCCAAACCGAGCAGGGTCGCTACCGGGCCGAGCGTGATATAGCGTTTCTCCCAGGTGAGGCGCACCCCGAGTATGTCGGCCTCGCCGTTGTACTCTTGTCGGCAAACAATTCCGTAGTCCGGAATGGCGCCGGCGTCGCTGCCCGCCTTGGGGCTGGTCAAGGCGAAACAGGGTATTTCCGCACCACTGGCGAGACGAGGCAGAAAGCGGGCCTTTTGCTCGTCGGTGCCGTACTCCAGTAAGAGTTTTGCCGGGCCAAGAGAGTTGGGAACCATTACGGAGACGGCCGCCGCGACACTGCGTGTCGCGATTTTCATGACCACCGAGGAATGGGCAAGGGCGGAAAAGTCCAGGCCACCGAAGGTGCGAGGAATGATCATGCCGAAAAAGCCGTTGTCTTTCAGGAATTGCCAGACTTCCGGTGGCAGGTCGTTACGTTCGTTATTAATGTCCCAGTCATCCAGCATTTCGCACAGGTTTTCGACCGGCCCATCAAGAAATGCGCGCTCTTCGTCGGAAAGTTTTGCACTGGGTTGTTTACGCAACCGGCCCCAGCGTGGCCGGCCACTGAAAAGCTCACCGTCCCACCAGACGGTGCCGGCGTCCAGTGCTTCGCGCTCCGTACGTGAAATGGCAGGAATCACGCGTTTGAGCAGTTTAAATGCGGGTTCAGAAATCCAGCGAATGCGCCAGTCGTGTGAGGTTTCGGTGGTTGCGGTAACAATAGCTCGCGAAGACTGGCGTGTCAGTTGCAGGAGTTCTATAAGCCCCAAAAGTATGGCGGCCAACCAAATCACGGGTAAAAGGTCGAGTATGAAAAATGTACTCGCAGTGACTATACCGATTGCGATCTGGGTGTGGCGGCTCATGCGGAATTCCTCTTATCCTGTTCTACATCGTCCAGTAAATTTACGTTCTGAGAAGCCGGTTCGACCACTTTGTTGGTGTCAGATGTGATTTCTTCAATTTCGGGTTTGGCATTAATTTGCGAGTTTTGTTCTTCTGCCTCTGTTGTCTCCGTTTCAACAACATAGCAGTCATTGATGTCGTTGCAATAGAGTTCTTTGTTATGCCAGGGCAGGTGGCGATACATGCGGACATCGTCCAATCCAAAGAACGGGTATTTGATGATGTCGAAATAGGGCGAGTAGTCAAAATCCTTGGGTGTGTAAAGTCGCGGATTACGCCGAAATAACCGGACTCTTCCGTCAGGCGTCTTCTCGGCGAAGGGTAACATCGGAAAGTCAATCGAGTGAAAGGCCTCGGCCAACATCGTCGAACATACCGTGCGGGTTTGTGAGCCGGGCTTTCGCGTGAACAGGCTGGAGCGAAAGCGGCGCGGCACGATGGCATAGGGAAGCATGAAACGCGCCAGATCCAGTAATTGGCGAATATCGTAATCGCTACCGAGCTTGCCTATGGCAAAGTTGATAAGTTTTTGTGCATCCAGCGGCGAAATTCCTCGAGCGCGGCAGATACGGAGCTGTTCATGTCGATATTTTTCGAGATTGTGAACCACTGTGCCTTCGCCCAGCAGCGCTTCGATAACAAGCTGCTCCTCGGGATCACCATTGTAGTGGCTTTGCACGGCATCCCGAAGTGTCGAATCCTCAATATCGTACAAGCGGCCGATATACAGGGCCGCATGGGTCCAGGGACTTTGAGTAATCAGTTTAATGACATCGGATACACGGCTGCGGCCTTCAACCAGCAGTACATCGCCCGGGCGGATCTCGTAGCGCAGGCGCTCAAAATCACACATGGGCATGCTCGACGCCGGGTCGAACGTTCGTTCTCGGGTTAACAGCTTTGACAGCCAACGCCCAAGGCGTGTTGCCAGTCCAAACTTCATCGTATATTCCTTCAGACCCACCACTTAAGTATGGCAGCTTTACTCGCCGTTATCGTTTAAGACCGTTGCGGGCCCCGGAAGTTAGCAAAATAAATGGGCTTTTTCCGACAAAAAACAGGGTTATTTCCCTTTCAATTACAGTTGCTTGGCTCACGCCGCCTCATCTGCCAGACGCACTGCACGTTGCAGCACCGATGTAGGCGTGTAGAAATGCGGCGAGAAACGAATGCCACCCCCGCGGGGAGCACACATCACGCCGGCCTGCTGTAACTGACTGAACAAGCTACCGCTTTCCTGTTGACGGTGTCGAAATGTGACAATACCGGCAACGCGGTCGGGATCGCTATTCGTCAGTCGGTCCAGGTTCTTGCTTGACTCAATGAGTTCTAACAAGAACCGGACTCTTGTTAGTAACTGAGCTTCGACCTCTTGCATGCCGATTTCGAGCAACAGGCCCACACTGGCGTTGAGCGCATGTGTACCCATCAGGTTCGGGCTGCCGCATTCAAAGCGGCGTGCAGACGCTGCAGGCTGCCAGTCATGGCGAGCGAAATCGTTGTAATGCTCGACCATGTGCCAGCCAAACTGCCGGAGCTTGAGTCGATCGCGCAACTCTGCACGACAATAAAACAGCGCCAAACCCTCCGGTCCAAGCATCCATTTATGACCGTCGGCCATGGCAAAGTCAGCGCCGATTGCCTGCACGTCGAAATCCACAGCACCAATGCTTTGAATGGCATCCACACAAAACAGGATTTCGTTGCTCTGACAGTGTTCGCCCAATGGTTCGAGCTGCATGCGCAGCCCGCTGGCATATTGCACAGAACTGACTGCGAGCAATCGGGTTTGCTCGTCCGTAGCATGCATTAAGGATTGCTCCGGCGAGTCCGCTGCAGTCAGGTCGACCTGGCGGATCTCGACACCGTACTGTGCCAGCGATTCCCAAACAATTCGGTTGGAGGGAAATTCCTGGTTACTAATCACAATGTTATCGCCAGGTTGCCAGTCAAGCCCGTAGGCCACCACAGACAGACCCTCCGAAGTGTTTTTCAACAACGCGATGTCGTCCTTGTCAGGCGCGTTAATAAGATCAGCGAGCCGTTGTCGTAGTTGGTTCTCGATTTCAAGCCAGGCAAGATAGTTTTTTGATCCTTGCACGGCATTTTCCTGTGCAAAGGCGCAGGCGGCGTTTGCCGTACGGTGCGGCCATGGACTTACGGCCGCATGGTTAAGATAGGACAGGTCCGGGTCGAGATTGAATTCCCGCTTGCATAGTGTTTCCAGATCCATGGTAGTGCTCCTTGCCGAGCCGAATGTTGTTATGAGTTATTTTTCCAGAGCCAGTCGGCACGTGCGGTCAGGGTCGTTGTGTCCACGTCCGTCAATGCTTCGAAAAATATTGTCGACTCTTCGGGCGCTTGCAGGGTCACGACAAACTCCATCATTTCATCACGTCGAAATGCGTGAATTCGCAGGTGATCACCAGGTGCGGTTTTCCGTTGTATTTGCTCAAGCTGTGATTTATTCGCTTTGATATCGTTGACGGCTACGATTAGATCGCCAGCAGACATCCCCGCGACTTGTACAGCTCCGCCTTGAGTTACTGACGATAGAGCAACCCCGTTGGCTTTGTCAGCATATACTGCGCCGATTGAGCTCATTAGCGGCGTTTGCCCACGTGGAAGTGCACCGCCCTTGTCATCACCGCCACAGGCGGCGCGTTTGCATAACTGTACGCCAATATACTGTAAATCATTTTCTAGTGGGATATCCGTGGTGCCGTACAGATGACGGGCAAAGAAATCCGAAAAATCGGTATCGGCGATTTCGCTGGCTAGTTGTTCGATTTTCCCCTCAGGCACACCTACTCCGGTTTTTCCAAACTGCTGCCAAAGTATTTGCATTAACGTGTCGAGTGACTTTTTGTTACCTGTGTGTTTACGTATGCGCAAATCCAGGCTCAGGGCGAGCAGGGCGCCCTTGGTGTAATAACTTACAATAGCGTTGGCCGCGTTTTCATCCTGTTTGTAAAACTTTGTCCATGCATCAAAACTCGATTCAGCAATACTCTGTTTATGGCGGCCCTGCCCCCGCCAGACCCGGGTAGCGGTTTCGCTTAGCATTTCAAGATAGTCATCAAGTTTAATAAGTCCGGCGCGCAACAGACCAAGATCGTCATAGTATGAAGTAATACCTTCGAACGCCCATAATTGCCGGGTATAGTTTTCATCGGCCAGTTCGTACGGCGTAAATACCTCCGGCTTAATACGCTTTATGTTCCAGGTGTGGAAATACTCATGACTACAAAGTCCAAGAAACTTTCGGTAATCCGAGCCGATTGCATCATCACCGGGGTGTGGTAGGTCGCCTCGCGAACACAGCAGGCTACAACTGGCGCGATGTTCAAGGCCGCCGTAACCATTTCCCACGGCAGTAACAAGAAACAGATACTGATCGATATCGGGAAGTTCCTCAAAGAGTTTGATGTGCACGGCACAAATTTTTTCAACATCCTTGCACAATCGGCCCATGTCAGCGTGGTGCCTGCCGGTGATGGCCATTTCATGTCGTACCCCGGCAACTTCGAATTCACTTGAATGAAAAGTGCCCATTTCTACGGGATGGTCTATGAGTTCGTCATAGTTAACGGCGGTATACATGCCAAACGAGCCTGCCGGTGTTGCAGTCGCGCGCTGCATGGCGGTTGCCACGCGCCAGTCACCTAAAGACTTATCCGTTGGCGCAAGCAGTTCCACCTCACAAGGCCACGCCTCGCAACCCAGCGGCATAAGGAAGACACTCGTGCCATTGAAAAATGCGTGTGTGGTGTCCAGGTGAGCGCCGCGCACCGAAAGATCCCAGGCATAGACCTGGTAGGTTACCGCTAATGAGTGTTCAACGGGCGCGCATTGCCAGGTTTGCTTGTCAAGTTTGTGTACCGCAACGGGACCGGTTGTGGTCTCTGCACACAGGCTGACTACGTGACGGGCAAAATCGCGGATCATGTAACTGCCGGGTATCCATGCCGGCAGGAAAAATTTTTGCCCGGCAGGGTCCGGCTCGGTGACTGTGCACTGGATTTCAAATATATGCGCAGCAGGGTCAAGTAACTTAAGTCGGTAGGTAATTTGTTGTGCCGACACGAAGTAAAACTCCTTATTGTTATTTTTTAAAGTTCCAACTGTGTTGAAACTTAATGCTTAAAACTTTACTCCGGTTTGTCTCATCAAAATCAGGCGGCCCGGTCTTCCGTCCCCTATGGCAAGACCGGGTTCACAACACGGCAGATTCGTTTACTGTTCGGGCGTGGCTGCTTCCGTATTCTGCTGCACAAGATCAACCTTGATCGCCATATTGTCGCTTAAACCAGAACGACTACTGGTGCTGGTGATCTTGTTGGGGCCGTTGCCCTCGACGAGTTCAGTGGCACCACCGAGGCTAAGCCATTGGCCCAGCTGTCCACGTACGACGGTTTCAACTTCGGAGACATCCATAGATTGGATACGTTCCGGGTTGTCACCCGCATGCACGGCGCGCACTTTAAGCGTAACTGAGCTACCGTCAACCACCGGTAGAACTTCAAAGCCGGCAACAATGCCCTGGTAGATTACGCGCTCGGTTACTGTGCCTCGTTCCGTCAAAAACCGTTCGCGTACCGGGTAACGGGTTGAGACGTTAATTCGTGCCCATTGACCCTCCACGGTTTCAACATAGTAACCACGGGGTCGATCGCGGGATGCCGTTGTTGTCGTGACGGTTGAGGAGCCCGTGCTTTTGCCGATAACCCGCGGATCGGTACTAACGGTGAGACGAAGCCGGTGCGTTCCTGCATCGATTTGTTTGAGCAGACGCTTGATCGTATCAAGATTGGCAGTTGTGGTTTTGACGTAGATTTCACGTCCATCGCCAGCCAGTATGCCACTTGAGTTCAGATAGGGTTCAAGTTTGGGGATGACTTCCTCGGCAGTACGGTTGTTCAAACGAATGGTTTCATCAACCAGCAACTCGGCGGAAAGGGTTGTGCTGACGACAAACAGAAGTAGACAAAAAGAAATTCTCAGGTGCAGCAGAAACACGTTGGAGTTTTGGTTTTTCATCTACAGGTATAACCGTTTCAGTTGGGTTGCGGGAAGGCTGTGCTCCCAGGCTTCATTAAACAAATCAGTCAGCTGGCGTGACCGAAGCGCATCATTAAAGTTACATGTAGCTTCGTACCGATCCGCCAGCTCGCGAAAACAATAACCGTTGTTGTCGACAATGAAAAAAGCGTGGTTGTAACGCTTGTAGTCTTCGTTTATCAGACGGATCTCAAAATATGAGCTCAGGCGCCGTGCCAGCTCGACCAGTCGATGGCCACTTTTTATAACCGGATCCGGATCGAGAATCAGTATCCGTACACGAGAATATTTGCTGCTTGGCGCGACGCTTCCCAGGGCATCTACAAATGCCGGGTTGTCATAAATGCGTGGATCAAGATCGCGGCTAAATATATCAACGGTACGCGTTGCCTGGGTCGCCATCTTCAGCGCTAAATCGCGATTCTGTTCTGCCGTACTCAGCGCAATCTCCGATTCGCTAATGCCAAGCAGGTATTCGTCAAACGGTTTCATAGCCATATCTACGGTTTCGATGACACGACAACATAGGATGAAAATCCACGGTCTTTGAGAAGTTTAGCATGCTTTAACCCGCGTTCTGCTCTGGTTGAGGCTCGCCAAGTATGAGAAACATATCACGATGGGGAATACCGGCCTCCAGGTATTCCTCGCCGAGAAGCTGAAAACCATGTCGCCGGTAGAAGTCGGTAGCATGGATCTGTGCGGCAAGAAACACGCGCCCCATGCCACTGTTACGCGCATAGGTGCACAGGGCGTTGAGCATCGCAGAACCGACACCTTGATGGCGCCAGTCACGCAGCACGGCCATGCGGCCAATGTGACCATCAGCCAGAATACGCCCCGTGCCTATAATCTGTTGCCGTGGATCGATCGCGATGACGTGGTTAGCAGAAGGGTCCATCCCGTCCCACTCCAGTTCCAGCGGGACGTGTTGTTCACCCACAAACACCTGTTCGCGAACCGCGCGAATACCGGCCTGTGCCGCGGTGAATGTGACCAATTTTACTTCAAACCCAGATGTCACTGCTGAAGGCCAGTTTGCCATGGTGGTAAAGCGAGTCTAGCAGGGCCATGAATTCCGTGTGCTGCAGCTGTTCGCCTATCAGTTTGAAGTTCAGTTCCACGTAGTTGCACAGTAGATCTACCGAAGGCGCGATGGCTTGCGTAAAGGCTCTGTCGTCACCATCACAGAACAGTACGCCACCGCCATCCGGTGCAAACCAGCAGGCGAGCCGCGTCGCCGGATGATGAATGAGCAACTCGCCGTTTTGCAGACGCGAGACTAGTTCGGCCGGTGAGGTCGGTTCCGGGTATGACTCGTTAACGGGTATGCGTGTAGGTCGGGTCACCAATTTGCCGAAGGCGCGGGCTAGCGCGATATCGGGCGTGTCGAGCTTATCCAGCAGGGCGCGAAAATCGGTGAGTGTTACGCCTTCGATAACCCCTGGTGATGCGGGTTTGGCGGCATGAGGATCATGGTAGCGTTGTTGTTCGGTGAATGATTCGGCAATTTCGTCCGCCCATGCCGTGACCATTTCGGCCTGGCTCGGAGCGCGAAAGCCAATGGAACAGGTCATGCAGGGTTCGAGTGCGACGCCGTGGTGAGCTACGCCGGGTGGCAGATACAACATGTCACCCGCTTCCAGCACCCACTCGTGCTCCGCAGGAAACGGTTCCAGCAGACTCAGCTCACTTTCGGCGAGATTAGCATGCGGCAAAGCGGTGTCACTGTTGACACGCCAGCGGCGGCGCCCAAATGTTTGTAACAGAAAAACATCATATTGATCACGATGGGGACCGACGCTCCCGTGTGTGTTCGCGTAGCTCACCATTACGTCATCGAGTCGCCATCGGGGAACGAAGTTGAATTGATTCTTCAATGACGTAAATGCCGGAACTAACTGGTCGACCGCATGCACCAGAAGGCTCGCATGTGAATCGGGTAACTCGGTAATACGCTGCGCAGAAAACGGTCCGTGTTCTACGTGCCAGGGGCGCGGGCCGTGTTTTTCCAATACCAGCAGCGACTCGACGTGTTCATCACAGGCGAAACCGGCAAGTTCTTCCGGTGTTAACGGATTTTCAAAATCTGTAAAGGCCTGGCGAATGAGTAGGGGACGCTGCTGCCAGTATTGAGACAGAAACTCTTCGACACTGAGGTTGCCAAATAGAGACAAGGTTTCAGATGGAGCCCGCCTGTTCGCTGGCATTGCCGAGATAATTCGCAGGAGTAAGGTTGCGCAGCTGTCGCTTGGCTTCGTCCGGTATATCGAGATTGTCTATGAAGCGCCAGAGGGTCTCGGAATCAATTTGCTGTCCGCGGGTTAATTCCTTGAGCTTTTCATAGGGTTTTTCCACGCCGTAGCGGCGCATGACCGTCTGTATCGGTTCGGCAAGGACTTCCCAGTTGTCCGCCAGGGCTGCTTGCAACACCGGTTCGTTAACTTCCAGTTTGCTGATTCCTTTGAGGGTGGATTGATAAGCAATAAGCGAATAAGCGATGCCGGTTCCCAGATTACGCATCACCGTGGAATCCGTCAGATCACGTTGCATGCGTGAGACGGGCAATTTGGCGGCAAGATGGTGAAACAATGCATTCGCCAGGCCTAGGTTGCCCTCGGAATTTTCAAAGTCGATGGGATTGACCTTGTGTGGCATGGTGGAGGAGCCGACTTCACCGCTAACCGTTTTCTGCTTGAAAAAACCCATGGAAATATAGGTCCAGATATCACGATTAAAATCGAGCAGGACTGTGTTAAACCGCGCCAGGGTGTCAAAAAACTCGGCGATATAGTCATGCGGCTCAATTTGAATCGTAAAGGGATTCCACTCCAGGCCCAGCGACTCAACAAAACCTTGTGCGAAAGCCTGCCAGTCCATCTCGGGATAGGCGCTTAGATGTGCATTGAAATTACCCACGGCGCCGTTGATTTTACCCAACAGCGTGACCGTCACGAGTTGTTCACGCTGGCGCCGCAAACGGAAGACAACGTTTGCTATTTCCTTGCCCACGCTGGTGGGTGACGCCGGTTGACCATGAGTATGTGACAGCATCGGCACCGCTGCATATTCGTGTGCAAGACGACGTAGTGACTCAATTAACTCGTCCAGCGAGGGTAACAATACCTGGTTGCGGCCTTCACGCAGCATCAAGCCGTAGGCAAGATTATTAATATCTTCGGAGGTACAGGCAAAGTGAATAAATTCACTGACGGCTTCGAGTTCGGCGTTACCGGCGATTTTTTCCTTGAGAAAGTACTCGACCGCCTTAACGTCATGATTAGTGGTGCGCTCGATGTTTTTAACGCGCTGCGCGTCTTGTTCATCGAAATCGTCGACGACGCCGTTAAGGACAGAATTCGCATGCTCACCGAATTCCGGGACTTCGGTGACGAGCGGTGCTTTGGCGAGTGCCTGCAGCCAGCGTACTTCCACCAGCACCCGGTGATGTATCAAACCGAATTCACTGAATATGGGGCGCAGATCAGCGGTTTTACCCGCATAGCGGCCGTCAATGGGGGAGATCGCGGTGAGTGTGGACAGTTCCATAGCAGGCCCGTTCGACATCGACCGCGGCATAATACACGAAGCCGCGAAAGGACGCCATCAAAGGTTTAAAAATCAATAAGATAGCCAAGTACACGCCGCCGCAGTCACAGCGGCGTCCAGCTCAGCCACGGTATCGTCAGTGCTCAGCCAGCCAGTTGACGCAGTACGTAGTGCAAAATTCCGCCGTTGCGCATGTATTCGATCTCTTGCGGGGTGTCGATGCGAACGTGGGCGGTAAACGTCGTCGACGTACCGTCAGCGGTGGTTGCCGTTACGTTGGCCTTTTTTGCAGTGCCATTTTCAAGCCCGGTTATGCTGATCAGCTCATGTCCGTTCAGTCCGAGAGACGCGGCATTTTCGCCGTCGACGAATTGCAGTGGCACGATGCCCATGCCCACCAGGTTGGAACGGTGAATGCGTTCGTAGCTCTCGGCAATCACCGCACGTATCCCAAGTAGGCGTGGTCCCTTCGCGGCCCAATCACGGGATGAGCCCGAGCCGTATTCCTTGCCGGCCAGGATTACGGTGGGCGTCTTTTTTCTCTGGTAACTCATCGCGGCGTCGTAAATGCTCATTTGCTCGCCATCGGGAAGATGTATGGTGACGCCACCTTCGGTTCCGGGTGCGAGCAGGTTACGCAAGCGTATATTGGCAAACGTTCCTCGCATCATCACTTCGTGGTTACCGCGGCGCGAGCCATAAGAGTTAAAATCTGCGGGCTGCACGCCGTGCTCCATCAAATAGCTGCCTGCCGGACTGTCCGGCTTGATGGCACCTGCCGGTGAAATGTGATCCGTGGTGACGGAGTCCCCCAGCAAGGCCAGCACCCGGGCGTCCTGAATATCCTCCAGACTACCGGCCTGTTTGCTCATACCGGTGAAGTAGGGCGGGTTCTGCACGTAGGTTGAGTTCGGGTCCCAGGCGTACAAGCGCTCAGAAGGCGACGACAACGCCGCCCAGCGCTCATCACCCTTGAAAACGTTGGCGTAAGACTCGGTAAACTGCTCGCGGGTCACGCTGGCGCGTACCGCATCCTGAATTTCATGTTGGCTGGGCCAGATATCTTTCAGATAAACATCTTTGCCGTCGGCGTCCTGGCCTATGGCATCGCTCAACAGGTTGATATCCATCGAGCCCGCCAGCGCATAGGCCACGACCAGGGGCGGAGAGGCCAGATAGTTCATACGCACTTCCGCATGCACCCGGCCTTCGAAGTTTCGGTTGCCGGACAGCACCGAAGTCACGCTCAGGTTACCGTCGGTAATGGCCTTGCTAACCGCCTCCGGTAAAGGCCCGGAGTTTCCGATACACGTGGTGCAGCCGTAGCCGACGACGTTAAATCCGAGAGCTTCCAATGCCGGCATTAAGCCGGCCTTCTGCAGGTAGTCCGTGACGACCCGCGAACCCGGGCCGAGTGAGGTTTTCACCCAGGGTTTGACGCTAAGACCCTTGTCGACGGCTTTCTGGGCGACCAGACCGGCACCCAGCATTACCGTGGGATTGGAGGTGTTGGTGCAGGAGGTGATCGCGGCGATCACGACTGCACCGTCTTTGATTTCGACCTGCTTGCCATCGATCACGGCGGTGGCCGTGCCCGGGCTATCGATACTGCGTTCCTGCTTCAGTGCGTCGAGAGCGTCGATAAACATGGGTTTTGAGCTGGAGAGCGGCACCCGATCCTGGGGTCGCTTGGGACCTGCGAGGCTGGCTTCGATAGTTCCCAGATCCAGTTCCAGTACGGAACTGTACTGTGCCTGTGGGCTGTCGTCTGTGCGAAACAGTCCCTGCGCCCGGCAGTAGGCTTCCACCACAGCGATCTGCGTCTCATCCCGGCCGGACAGGCGCAGATAGTCGAGCGTTTCTTCATCGACAGGGAAAATGCCGCAGGTCGCGCCGTATTCTGGCGCCATATTGGCAATGGTCGCGCGATCGGCCAGCGGCAGGTGATCCAGGCCTTTGCCGAAAAATTCGACGAATTTACCGACCACGCCGTGGCGACGCAGAATTTCGACGATGGTTAGCACCAGATCGGTGGCGGTCGTGCCTTCCGGCAAACGACCGGAAAGTTTGAAACCGACCACTTGTGGGATCAGCATGGAAACGGGCTGGCCCAGCATGGCCGCCTCGGCCTCAATGCCGCCCACACCCCAGCCAAGTACGCCCAGGCCGTTGATCATCGTCGTGTGTGAGTCGGTGCCCACCAGGGTATCCGGATAGGCTTGCAACACGCCATGGTTTTCCTGGGTAAACACCGTCCGTGCGAGATACTCCAGGTTTACCTGGTGGACGATGCCCGTTTCGGGTGGGACGACCTTGAAATTGGAAAACGCAGACTGGCCCCATTTCAGAAAGCTGTAACGTTCCGCGTTGCGTTGGTATTCCAGCGCTTCATTATCAGCAAACGCCCCTGCGGTGCCGAACTTGTCAACCTGTACGGAGTGATCGATGACCAATTCAGCCGGCTGTAACGGATTGATTTTATTGGGATCACCGCCGAGTGATTGCATTGCGTCCCGCATTGCAGCCAGGTCCACCACGGCCGGTACGCCGGTAAAATCCTGCATCAGCACACGGGCCGGTCGAAAGGCGATTTCGACGCTGGGATCGGCATCCGCCTGCCAGCTGGCCAGCGCGCGGATGTCGTCGGGAGAGACGGTGACGCCGTCCTCATGTCGCAACAGGTTCTCAAGCAAAATTTTAAGGGAATACGGCAGTCGTTCGCTGCCTGCCACCGCGTCCAGACGAAAAATCTCATATTCCTGGTCAGCTACCGTCAGGCTACCGCGGGCGTTAAAGCTGTTACTCATGAATTCTCCTAGTTGCAAACTTCTCCCGGCCGGGTGTTACCAAGCCGGAATTCATACAGGTTGGCTGGACCAACGAGGCCGGAATTATACGCGAAATGAGCCGCAAGGTGCGCGCTGCGCCAGGTCGGTGTTTACTCTTAGTTCAGTGGCAAACCAGGTCTCCCTTTTCTCGCGGCAAGACACGCCGTAAATACTTTCTTTGCTACGCGTCCAGCTTCGCAAAGAAAGCCCAGGGCGCACGTCCGTGTGCGCCCGCTCGTTTCGGGATCACCGAAACTCGCCCCTGCAGGCTTCACGGCAGCAGTTACTCCGGGCATCCTCGGTTACTGCTCCTGCGTTACTCTACCTCCTACGTCGATGTAGTCGTGCCCTCTCGTGATACGGGCACATCCCTGTGCCTCGTCCATGCTGCCGGGAGCCTTGCCGCGAGAAAAGGGAGACCTGGCAATCAAGTTCCGACGGGACATCTGACTGGCGAAGCTGTTTTAGTTGTAGCTCCGCGGAATTTCGTGTTCCAGCAAGTGTTGTGCTTCTTTGTAAAAACGATGCCGCTGCAGCAGAATTTGCCAGCGCCGTCCGCCAACCTGGCGAAAAAGCACCGCGGCCCGAATTCCGGCCAGCAGCAGTGCGCGGATTTTGCTGGCATTGGCTTCATTGTTGAGATGAATAGGTTCACCGGAGACCATGATGCGTGGTGTCAGTGTGCTGATTGAGTCCGCGTATATGTTTGCCAGATTCGCAAGCACGTTGGCGTGGGTCAGCGGAAAGTGTTTTCGCTGCTGATTGGCAGACGCCAGACCCGCCTCGATACGCTGCATAAGGGCGGATTTAGTATCGAGTTTGCGCTCCAGGTGCAGCAGACTGACAACGTACCGAGTGACGTCGAGATCTCGCCGCGCCGTATCGCCACCAAGTTGATCGATCATCACCTTGAGTCCACGTCGCAAATGGATGAGATGTTCAAATACTTCTTCAGTGGCATCAGGATTTTCTACAAACAAACTACCCAGGCAGGTTTCGACGTCAGATTCGTCTGCGTTGCCGGTTTGTGCGATCTGTTTTACCAAGTCCGCAATCATGAACACGCCGGCCAGAGCCAATGTTCGATCTCGCAGGGTGCCATTCATCGTTTTAATCTCACGGTCTATTTCACTCCTTGTGGCATTTGCTCTGTAGCATAAATAACACCGCCACCCAGACATTCTTCGCCAGCATAAAAAACCACCGATTGCCCCGGTGTCACGGCGCGTTGTGGGGTCACAAACGAAACGCGGGCCTGATCATCCGTAAGTTGTTCGATGCAGCATTCGACATCGGTTTGGCGGTAGCGGGTTTTTGCCGTGCAGCGCAAAGGCAAAACGGGTGGGGTACCACTCACCCAATGTAATTCGCGTGCTTGTAGCCAGGAGCTGAACAACAGGGGGTGATCGTGTCCTTGAGCAACCAGTAAGGTGTTATTCGCCAGATTCTTGCCGACGACATACCAGGGTGATTCATCGCAGCCCTGTTTACCGCCAATGCCGAGTCCCTGGCGTTGGCCGAGTGTGTAGTACATCAAGCCGTCATGTTGTCCGATTTCTTTACCGTCCGCTGTGCACATTGGACCGGGGCTCGCGGGTAAATAGTGCTGTAAAAACTCACGAAAGTTACGCTCACCTATGAAACAAATGCCAGTACTGTCTTTCTTGTCGTAGTTCGTAAGCCCAACACGCGCAGCGATTTCCCGAACCCCGGCTTTATCCAACTCACCCAAGGGAAATAAGCTGTGACTGAGTTGGTCTTGATTTAAGGTATACAAAAAATAGCTTTGATCCTTGGTAGTGTCTTTACCTTTATATAGGTGGAAGCGATTGTCGCGACGAACAATACGGGCATAGTGACCCGTCGCAATGAAGTCAGCACCGGAATCCAGTGCATGTTCAAGAAAACAGCGAAATTTGACCTCTTTATTGCACAGCACGTCGGGGTTTGGCGTGTAACCAGACCGATAGGCATCCAGGAAGTAGGCGAACACGCGATCCCAGTACTCCGAGGAAAAATTCATGCTGCGTAAGGTGATGCCGAGTTGATCGCTCACCGCGCGTGCGTCCGCAAGATCTTCTTCGGCGCTGCAATGGGTAGAGGTATCATCCTCCTCCCAGTTTTTCATAAACAGGCCGTCCACCGCATAGCCTTGTTGCTGCAACAAGGCGCTGGCAACAGAAGAATCAACACCGCCGGACATGCCCACTGTAATGTGAGATCCCGGCGGAGCATGATGCAACGGTTCGGCTTCGGTGTTGATTTTAGGTACGGAATTCATGCAAAAATTCGCGACTACGCGATTTGATTATGCGCGTAGCGGTAAGTTTATTAGTAAAGCGGGATCATACCAGAGTTGCCCGCCAAGCTGGTCACGGTTCTATCAGCAGGTCCAGGTCGAACCGTTTGCCGAGTAGATAATCGTCGATGCTGCGCAACACCAGCGGACTACGGAGTGCCAGCTGAGTCAGCTGCTCACGGCTTTTCCAATGGGTGGCAATTATATCTACATCCAATTCCTTGTCAGCGAGTGGTTCACTGCACGTTCCACAAAAACAGAATCTTAGATAGGTAACGTCTTCGCTTGCGTGGGGTAACCGATAGACTCCGGTAACGGCGTGTGGGGTGAAGTTTCTGCCCGTTTCTTCAAGCGTCTCGCGGCACACGGCCTCCAGTAGTGACTCATCTTTCTCCAGATGTCCTGCGGGCTGGTTAAATACGATCTGGTTTGTGTCGCGTTCTTCCACGACCAGAAACCGGCCGTTTTGTTCGATGACCGCGGCGACTGTGACGTTGGGCTTCCAGATCATGTTCACCTTCTGTGGTTTCAATAGGGGGTACGGAATGCTCGCGCCATTGGCCGGGTTGCAAATCCGCCAATGTCCAATCAGAGACAGCGTAACGGATAAGACGCAGGGTGGGGAAGCCCACGGCTGCGGTCATACGCCTGACCTGGCGATTGCGTCCTTCGCCAATTTCAATACGTAACCACGTGGTAGGGATGTGTTTTCGCTCGCGAATGGGGGGTACGCGTGGCCAAATTTGCGGTGGCTCCATGCGGTTGATAGTTGCAGGCCGGGTCATGCCGTCCTTGAGTCTGACGCCATGGCGTAACTCTTCCAGAGCATCCTCCGTCGGAACACCTTCGACCTGCACCCAATAGGTCTTGCATGTTTTTCGGTCGGGATGACTGATACGATGCTGCCATTTGCCATCATCGGTTAGAACCAGCAACCCCTCACTGTCACGATCAAGGCGGCCGGCAGGATAGACGTCCGGCTGGTGAATAAAGGACGACAAATTCACTCGGTTCTCCGCGTCAGTGAATTGACTGAGTACGCCGTAGGGCTTGTTGAACAGGATGATACGAGGCATAACTGTGTGGCGCCGGGTTAATGGGAATCAAGCTTCAAGTGTCTGGAGTTTCAGTCGATATCATGATTAACCATAATTGAGCGCTGAATTTTCATCACTTGTACTTATCCAAAATGAACCGAATGCCAGACAGCCTTCGAGGACGATTTATTCTGCTGATGGCCATGGCGGTGCTGTTGTTGTTTACCGCGGTATTTTACACGCAACACCTGGTTCAGCACACCGCGGCACAATCCCGGATCCAGACCCAGACCCAGCACCGACTTAGCGAGCTTCTTACGCGTATCAATACGTCATTTAACGCGATCGAAGGGGCGATCTACGAGTACGTCCTGTTACAGGATAACGATCTGCAACGGGAAATCGATGTGCGCATGGCTGAGGCAACCAACAATATTACCTTGTTAAATCGTTATATTGCTCAGTCGAGTTATGCCGGGTTTGACGAAGACCTGGGCGAGTTACACAATCTTATGGGTGAATTGTACATAGTCGCCAACAAAATAAAGGACGTTGCCTCGAGCGCGGAAACTCGCTATCCGGCCATGTCAATCCTTACCAATGAAATGTATGTCAGCAACCGTAAAGCCACAAATGCCATAGAGGCCGCACTGGACGAGGGCAGAGACTTGCTCGGCCAGCCTGAACAGGAAGAAATTAACCGGCTGCTTTGGCAATTGCGATACTTTTGGGCGCAACAAATCAGCCATTTCCGTGTTTTTGTGGCCAATCGTTCCGGCGTTTTTGGTGTGCCGGGAGAGTCATTACAACATAACCTGACGAATATTTACCTGTACTTCGATCAGGTAAAGGTTTTGGTTGATGAGCTGCGCGAATTTGAGCAACGCGGCCTGCTGGGATTGCAGCAATCTGATTCTCTCGAAGTCATTCAAATAGAGCGAGCCTCTTATGTGCGCAGCTTTGAAAAGGCTGCAGAGATCTATATTTCGGAAAACTGGCGTGCAGACCTGCCGCTCATCCGCAAGCAGATCCAGCCGTTGTTTGACAAAATCGGTCGGCACGTTGACTACGTGGCATCGAAAACCGAGGCCTTGCGCGGCGAATCGATGAATCGTTCCCTGGAGACCAGTCGGCAACTTTCGATGTTTATCTGGGTATTAACGGGCTTTGTGTGCGCGCTGCTCGTGTTGGTCTATGTGGTTTTCGAAAAAGTAGTTCGACGACCGTTGCATCGCATGAGTCTCGCCATGATGGCAGAGTCAAAAGGCGAGAGCTCGCAGGGTATATCCGCGGCTGCTTACCATACAATCGAGATTAAGCGTTTGTTTTCTGCATTTACAACTATGCGGGAACAAGTCAATTCGCGACAAAAACGCCTACAGTCGATTCTGGACAACGCCGCCGAGGGCATCGTCACAATAGATGAGAGCGGGAAAATCGAAACATTCAATAACGCAGCGGAACGTCTATTCGGCTATGAGGAAGCATCGATCATCGGCCGTCATGTCCGCTGCCTGGTTCCTCTGGAAAGCTGGCGTCGTATGTTGCAGTCCCGCAAGGGTATGAGTGACTTCTCCAAACTGAATTTGCGCTCACAAGAGTACGAAGTTTATGGACGGCGTTGTGATGGAATGTTGTTTCCAATTGCGGTGAAGTTTTCACAATTGCACCTTGACGGCAGGCTGTTGGTAACGGCCATAGTCAGTGACGTAAGTGAACGTAAAGCCTTATTTGAGAAACTGCGGCAAATGGCCGAACACGATCCACTTACCGGCCTGTATAACCGGCTGTACTTCACGGAAGAACTTGATCGGGCAGTAGCCAACGGACAGCGGGGTACGGTAAATCGTGCGGCACTGGTTTATATCGATCTGGATAACTTTAAGTATGTCAATGATACGCTAGGTCACCTGGCTGGCGACGAAGTGTTGGTAGACGTAGCCCACAAACTCGGTCAGCGTTTACGCAAGGGCGATGTGCTCGCACGCCTTGGGGGAGATGAATTCGCAATTCTGATGTACGATGTGCCTGAAAATCATTTACACAACGTAGCGGAAAATTTTCGCGCACAATTCAAGGAATTTATCTTTCGAAAAGAAGGCGAAGCCGTGTCAATCGGCTGTTCGATCGGCGTCGCTGCATTCACAACTGAAATTGAGTCACGAGAGGAATTTTTAACGCGGGCCGATGTTGCATGCAACGTGGCTAAACGAGCTGGCCGTAATCGGGTGCATTTGTACACGGCCGACGACAATCGTAATCGTGTGCTGCTGTCTACGGATATGGGCTGGGCACGCCAGATAAAGAACGCGATACAGGAAGAGCGCCTGGTGTTGGTTCGTCAACCGATCCAGGATTTGCAAACGGGTCGGCGGGTCGCCTATGAGATTTTATTGCGCATGATGACATCAGAGGGTGAGTTGCTGGAAGCGGACGGTTTCTTGCCCGCTGCAGAACGCTTCGGCTTGTCTATTGAAGTGGATAAGTGGGTAATACAGCAGGCCTTACAACACATCGCCCGTACAGGTAACGACTCTCGGGACGTTTTCTATAACATCAATCTGTCTGCAGATTCGATTACAAGTGAGGAAGTGCTGGATACGATTCTGCAGGGTATCAACAAACATGGACTTCGCCCTTCAACACTGGTTTTCGAGATTACTGAAACCGCCGCGATACGCAATCTTTCCGCTGCGGCACAGTTTTTGTCTCGATTGAGGGAGTTCGGCTGTCGTACAGCTATTGATGATTTTGGCTCCGGTTACTGTTCGTTTGCCTATCTGAAGGAGTTACCGTCCGACTTTGTCAAAATCGACGGAACGTTTGTACTTGGCATTGTGGACAGTCATCTTAATGAGACAGTGGTACGGGCGATTACCGAGATTACCCATGCCATGAACCAGCAGGCGATAGCTGAATTCGTTGAGGATGCAGCCACTCTCCACCGCTTGCAGGAGATCGGCGTCGACATGGCGCAAGGTATGTTTGTCGGTAAACCCGCTCACTGGGATGATGCGCTGCCACGCAATGTCGCCAGTAACTGATCTGCAGTACCCCAAGGATCTGATTTCGACACTCGCGTCCAGCACGCGGATTTAGGTATCCGCGCACGCAGATGGTATGATCGCGCGCTGCGAATTAACCCGATGCTGCTGGTGAGTCATGAGTTTTGAAAAAATTTCCGTACCCAAAGACGGTGAAGCCGTTACCGTTAATGATGATTTTTCCCTGAACGTTCCTGCACGACCGATCATCCCTTTTATCGAAGGTGATGGAATTGGTGTGGACATCACCCCGGTTATGAAACGTGTGGTCGACGCGGCTGTCGACAAGGCTTACGGCGGCGAACGCCAGGTCGCCTGGATGGAGATCTTTGCAGGCGAGAAGGCCACCCGGGTGTATGGTGCGGACGTTTGGTTGCCTGATGAAACGCTCGACGCAGTGCGCGAGTTTTCGGTTTCCATCAAGGGACCGTTGACGACCCCGGTTGGCGGCGGCATTCGTTCGCTTAATGTTGCACTTCGCCAGGAACTGGACTTGTATGTGTGTCAGCGCCCGGTGCGATATTACACGGGCACGCCAAGTCCATTGAGGCATCCAGAGAAAACCGACATGGTCATCTTTAGAGAAAACTCTGAAGATATTTACGCCGGTATCGAGTGGATGGCGGGTACGGCAGAGGTGGCGCAAGTCATTGAGTTTCTGCAAAAGAAAATGGGGGTTAGCAAGATCCGCTTCCCGAACACTTCCAGCATTGGTATCAAACCCGTTTCGGAAGAGGGCACCAAGCGCCTGGTGCGCAAGGCCTTGCAGTATGCGATTGACAACGATCGCGCATCGCTGACCCTGGTCCACAAGGGCAATATCATGAAATTCACTGAAGGGGCCTTTAAAAACTGGGGTTATGAGGTTGCGCGAGAGGAGTTTGGTGCGGAATTGATCGACGGTGGTCCATGGTGCAGCGTCAAAAATCCGTTATCCGGCAACGAAATTGTGATTAAAGACGTCATTGCCGACGCGTTTTTGCAACAAATCCTACTGCGGCCGGAGGAATATGATGTCATTGCCACCCTGAATTTAAACGGTGACTATGTTTCTGACGCGCTGGCAGCGCAGGTGGGCGGCATTGGCATTGCACCGGGGGCCAATCTATCCGACAACGTAGCCATGTTTGAAGCTACGCATGGTACGGCACCCAAGTATGCGGGTCAGGACAAGGTAAACCCGGGCTCGTTGATTTTGTCTGCCGAGATGATGTTACGGCACCTGGGTTGGACAGAGGCGGCGGACCTTATCATTCACGGCATGTCGAACGCTATTTCTTCAAAAACAGTGACTTATGATTTGGAGCGCCTGATGGACGGCGCGACACTGGTAACGTGTTCCGGGTTTGGCGAAGCAATAATTGGGCACATGTAAACATTTAGCGGCGCGCGATGCGCGCCGCCGGGGACATCATACCAACTCCCCGTGACCCGTAGGGGTCTAGTGGGCGACGGTGGCCTCGCTGCCGCCTTTGGGCTTAATGGTGGTTGCATGCATGCCTTTCGGCCCCTGCGTGCAGTCAAATTCCACCGTTTGGCCCTTCTTCAGGGTTTTGTATCCTTCCATGGTTATGGCAGAAAAGTGGGCGAAAACGTCCTCGCCGCCTTCCTCGGGTGAGATAAAGCCATATCCTTTAGCGTTACTGAACCACTTGACAGTACCAATCGTCATGCCTTCCTAGCCTCCTGTGCTTTGGCCTACAGTGTACCGATGAATTTACAATTGCGAAGTTAGAAAAAATCCACAAATTACATGAGGTTAAAAACTCTGGCCGGATATTCCCTATCCCCGTTATTGTTCTTCTCTACTATAGCCAAATTTTCACGACATGCACGTTCTGGCCGTCGGCGGCATTTGGTTTCCGCGAAATCGTCCCCAATTATTGGATTTTGGGTGAACAGAGGGATCGGCTAGAATCGTAATCACTATGGCAGAAAAACAAGACATTGAGCGCTACGATGACAGTCTGGCGCTGGAGGAGGCAAAACCGCGGCTGAAACGGCCACCCATGTATAAAGTTGTGCTCCTAAATGACGATTACACCCCTATGGAGTTTGTAGTTCACATACTTGAGACATTTTTTGGCATGGATCGTGTAAGTGCTACCCGTGTCATGTGGAAAGTGCATACCGAGGGGAAAGGCATCTGCGGAATTTTTACCCGCGATGTTGCGGAAACTAAAGTCGTTCAAGTGAACGACTTTTCCCGCAAGAGTGAACATCCCTTGAAGTGTACTCTGGAAGAATCAGAGGGTTGAGATAGGGCCATGCTAAACAAAGAATTGGAAACTGCGTTGAATCAGGCCTTTCGCGAAGCGAGAGACAAGGATCACGAATTCATGACGGTCGAGCATCTGTTATTGGCATTGCTCGATAACCCATCTGCCGGCGACGTACTGCGCGCCTGCGGAGCGGATCTGGATGTGCTGCGCAACGAGCTGACGGCATTTCTGGAGGAAACCACGCCGTTGCTGCCGCCCAATGATGAGCGTGATACGCAACCGACACTGGGTTTTCAACGGGTTTTGCAACGCGCGGTATTTCACGTGCAGTCGTCAGGCAAACAGGAAGTCACGGGCGCTAATGTACTCGTGGCAATATTCAGTGAGCAGGAATCACAAGCTGTTTACTTTCTGAAGAAGCAGGACATCACACGACTGGACGTGGTGAATTTTATCGCCCACGGCATTTCCAAAGTCAGCGACAACGAGCAAATTAGTCCTGAATTGAGCGGCAGCGAGGAAGGTGCTGACAATTCAAGTCAGAGCCCGCTCGAACAATTTACGAGTAACCTGAACCAACTTGCACGTGCCGGAAAAATTGATCCCTTAATTGGCCGCAAGCACGAAGTAGAGCGCACTATCCAGGTACTTTGCCGTCGCCGCAAGAACAATCCCCTGTTTGTCGGTGAAGCCGGCGTGGGTAAAACCGCGTTGGCGGAAGGCCTGGCGAAAATGATTGTCGACGAGGAAGTTCCTGATGTTCTTAGTGACAGCACGATCTATTCGCTCGATATGGGTACCTTGCTGGCCGGTACTAAATACCGTGGTGACTTTGAAAAACGGCTTAAAGCCGTGCTGGCACAGTTAAAGAATGAACCCGGTTCAATCCTGTTTATAGATGAAATACACACGATCATTGGCGCCGGAGCGGCTTCCGGTGGCGCGATGGATGCGTCGAATCTGGTCAAACCGGTATTGGCATCGGGCGATCTCAAATGCATCGGCTCGACCACTTATCAGGAATACCGCGGAATATTTGAGAAGGACCGTGCGTTGGCACGTCGTTTCCAGAAAATTGACGTTACCGAACCGACAGTAGAAGAAACTGTACAGATCCTTGAAGGGTTGAAATCGCGGTTTGAGGAGCATCACGAAGTTCGTTATACACACTCTGCGTTACGTACTGCCGCGGAGTTAGCTGAACGGTACATTAACGATCGACATCTGCCGGACAAGGCCGTTGACGTAATAGACGAAGCCGGTGCGAACCAACGTTTGTTGCCGCCGTCAAAACGCAAAAAGCAGATCGGTGTTAAGGATATTGAATCCATCGTGTCCAAAATTGCCCGCATTCCACCGAAGTCGGTGTCACGCAATGACAAGGAAAGCCTGCGTAATCTGGAACGAGACTTGAAGCTGGTGATTTACGGTCAGGATGAAGCGATCGATAGTCTGTCCACGGCCATCAAGTTGTCACGCTCCGGTTTGGGTAACGAGCAGAAGCCAATTGGTTCATTCCTGTTCGCCGGTCCGACGGGCGTGGGTAAGACCGAAGTTACCCGACAACTGGCACGTACGATGGGTATAGAGTTGATCCGTTTCGACATGTCCGAATACATGGAACGCCACACGGTATCCCGACTGATTGGTGCGCCGCCCGGATACGTGGGTTTTGATCAGGGTGGATTGCTGACCGAGGCCGTTAATAAGCATCCGCATGCTGTCTTGTTGCTCGACGAAGTCGAGAAGGCGCATCCCGACGTATTTAATCTGCTATTGCAGGTTATGGACCACGGTACATTAACGGACAACAACGGACGCAAGGCGGATTTCCGCAACGTGATCATCGTAATGACAACCAATGCAGGCGCGGATCGGCTGGATCGACGTTCCATTGGCTTTACGCGACAGGATCACACAACGGATGCAATGGAAACCATTAACAAGACCTTTACGCCTGAATTCCGTAATCGTCTGGATGCGGTGATTCAGTTCGAAGCCCTGTCACCCGAGATCATCAGCCAGGTCGTGGACAAGTTTATCTTTGAGCTGGAAGGGCAATTGGAAGAGAAGGGTGTCACCCTGGCCGTTGATGATGAAGCACGGACCTGGTTGGCATTGAACGGCTATGACCCGAAAATGGGCGCACGCCCGATGGCTCGGGTGATACAGGAACACATCAAGAAGCCGTTGGCCGAAGAGTTGCTGTTTGGGCGTCTTGCTTCCGGTGGTCACATCACCATTACATTACGCAACGACGAGCTGTTCTTCGTGGTGGATGGTAAAAACGAACTGACGACTTCCTGACGGCGCCGGGAGTCGCCTGGTCGGCCTAGCCTTAGCGACTGCGGAAGACGATACGACCCTTACTCAGATCATACGGAGTAAGTTGTACTGTCACCTTGTCGCCGGTGAGGATGCGGATGTAGTGTTTGCGCATTTTTCCCGAGATGTGAGCGGTAACCACGTGACCATTTTCCAGCTCGACGCGGAACATGGTATTCGGCAGGGTGTCGACCACCGTGCCTTCCATTTCAATGTGTTCTTCTTTCGCCATACGATTTTAGTTGTCGCTCTCGTCTTCAAGTGGGTTCTGAAACCAGCGCGAATAATGCCTGAATCGGCTGCGTTTTTCAAAGCATGAAGTGCTATTTGCCGGTAAATTCACGAAACTTGTGAAACCGGCCAACACCGCCACCATAGTCGCGGAATGGGTAGTGCCGGGGCCGGCTAAGCGGTTGAATTCACACGGCGACCGCGACGCGCTGTCGTTCAGTGGGCGAACAGACCACCCGTGGATGAGTGGCTTCTGCGGTTACGATGATGTCCATACCCAGCAAGCGCGATACCTCGTCAAGTCGTGGTATACCGGCAAGCTCTTCGCGGAGTCGCTGATAGTGCGCAGGACCCAGATAAAGCAGGCCGGGACGATAACCGTGGTCGCTTTCAAACTGGACGCATATTCGAAAAATGTAGCTCAACATGCTGTCATCTCCTGACTTGGCCTGTTGCAGGTTACTTCCTACACGTTAGCGGCCGTGCCTGGGCTTCACTTGAGCAGCCTCAGTTCAAATCAGATTCAAATTTACAATGAACTCCCTGATTAGAAAGGTCGTTTGCAGAGAAGTTCCAGGGTTGGGGAGTAATGCCACTTGACTTAAGCCTTAAATGCACGCGCTCCCGTGATTCCGGCGAAGGCCGGAATCCATGTCGCATGATTAAACAGCCTGGATCCCGTGCAGAGAAGTTCCAGGGTTGAGGAGTAATGGCACTTAACTTAAG
>CAMYNG010000024.1 GCA_947259765.1 uncultured Ectothiorhodospiraceae bacterium | reverse complement strand
CGCGTGTGTCGTGAAAGCCAAGCTTTATCAGTTCGCGACAATACATCGACTCGAACAACAAATAACTAATCAGATCTGAACCTTCCTTGCGCTGCGCGCCGATACCACGCAGCAACATTTTCACCGGCCACGGCATCAGATGTGCGTGCGGTATCGCCATGGCACCGAGGTCGCCACTGGGTGAAATCAAAAGTGAGTCCACTTTACGCAATGAAATAGGCGCCGATTCGCGATTCTCGGGCGGGATCAGATTCACCGTGCGGTTAATCCGGTTCAGGCGTTCCAGGTCCGCCTCCAGACTGTCAAGAAAAATGCTGTTCAGGGCATGGCCGGCGATTTGCGCGATGGATGGCGGCGTATCGTCCTCGACGCGACGAACGACATCGGTTGATTCCAGCCGGTTGCCGATGACCAGCACCCGCTCGGCACCCAGGTGTATCGCCGGACTGAGAGGCGCGACCTGGCGCATGGAGCCATCACCAAAGTACTCGCGATGCACGCGCACCGGTTCAAAAATAAACGGGATCGCGGACGACGCCATAAGATGCTGTACCTCGATGTCGGCACGGCTGCCAACACGCCGCACCCGCCGCCAGGATTTAATTTCCTCCGCGCCCTGATAAAACGTTACCGAGTGCCCGCTTTCATACCCGGAGGCCGTAACACTGAAGGCACGCAAATGTCCTGCGTTGATCGCATCCTCGACTAATGACATGTTCATGGTGCGATTTAACAACTCATTAAGGGGTTTTCGATCCAGTAGAAAAAGAGGTTTGTGCCCACCAAATCCTCCCAGAGCCATCGCCGACAACCAGGTAAGTCCGGTTTTCAAAACACCCGGCGCATCGGAACGAAACACGTGCTCAACGCTGAAGTTTCTCCACACGGCCTCAAGCCGGCGAACCGCGCGTTTAAAATCACCGGCTACCGAAGCGAGTGCAGCGGCGTTTATGGCCCCGGCGGATGTACCGCAAATGATCTTGAACGGCGTTGGTTGGCGTGGGGGAAGCCAGCGGGCGATCGCCTTCAAAACACCGACCTGATAGGCCGCCCGCGCACCACCACCCATCATCACAATTGCGACTGTCGGTTTACTTTTAGTCACAGATATTTCTCTTTTTAACCCAGTCGCCAGATAAACCGTGCACCAACAGGCCGTTAAAAACGCACGCCAAATTCGTGCACCTCACTGTTTCATAGAGAAAATTTGGAGAATGGTCAAGCAGCTTATGCGCCAAGAAATAATCGTCGCAAAACGGGTACCGCGGTGAAAGACAGGAAACCCTACTCGTAAGCCAATTTTCGAGACCACGCTAACCTGGACTCGTTCTTGGCATGGTGCTAAGTCTTAAATATACTCGTCAATACTCACTATAATCCGCAATTTAAATCAGCAAGTGAAATCTATAATGTCCGATGAATTTGTAAGTGTTGCAGAACTAAGTAAACTTGGCCCAGGCAAACTACTCCGCATTGTAGTCGACGGCCACGCATACATGTTGGCAAACGTAGACGGTACCGTATTCGCGACCGACGACATGTGTACACACGAAGATGCCTCATTGTCGACCGGAGCGTTGCACGGTGACTGTGTCAGCTGCCCGTTACACGGTAGCCGGTTTAATGTGCGTACCGGAGAGCCCAGTGAAGAACCTGCAGAAAAGGCGTTACAAACCTACGAGACCCAGGTCATAGGTGATGACATCCGCTTACGGCTGGGGTAAAAGAACCTTCGGGCGGGACAGCTCTCTTGACTAATAATGGGGAGGCTTCTCATCCAGATTGGCCGCCGGGTCCGCTGGCGCGAGCTCTCGAACAACCGACTTGAGTTGATCCAGTTCCTTCATAATCCGCTCCAGCAATCGTTGCTGCTGCAGCGCATTGTCAGTCAACTCATCGATAGTCGCCTCTTGATGGGTCAGCCGAATTTGCAGATCGGTGAGTTGTTCGTTCATGTCATTGTTGCTCATTGGGCACCTTGTTTATATAGAGATATGAAAAGGTATTACCGTGCTTGATCGACCGGACTGGCGCGATCCGGATGCGTACCGTTTTACTCAGGATCTGAACGGCGCGCAATGGGCCTGGGAGTTTATGCGCCGTAACCCGGAATATCAAAAGGACTGGGGCTGGTTCATCACTACGTGGCAGGCCCTGGAAAACGATTATGGCGCACCTCCCGATCGGGACTTTTCCCGCTGGAAACGAGACCCGCGCGCCTGGCGGGATGATAAAGAACTGTTAGATATAGAGCCCGGTGCACCTCATCTCGACTCAACACCATTGATGATTGAATGCTGGATGGGCGCGAAATGGGGTTTTGCGCGGTTTCCGCTGGACCCGGAACTCGATTCTGCTTCCCTAAGCTCACCGCCGTTGTGGCGACAATCAGAGCCGGAAGTAATTGAGCAGCACACAGAAGTGGTAAACGACCATCTGCTCGCGCTGGCATTTGATTTGTCGTTACCCCTGAAAGCCCAATTGGAAACAGCACGGGTGCATCTCGCCAGCGAACAACATCGGCGTCTCACGAATGGTCAAATTCAAATGCAATCGATTGCGTCATGCTGTGTATGGTGGACGCTACTGTTGCGATTGCTGGATGGCAGTTCGCAAGACGCCGGCCAGGACGACATTAGAGCGACTCTTTTTCGCGGAACCGCAGATGCGTTAACCGAATTCTCACGCGCGTTGCGCGAAGCTAACAATTTCTTGCACTCCGGTTACCTGCGCATCCTCGACCTGCCAGAAAAATGTGGCAGTCGAGGTTGATTTGGACTAAAACAAACACATAGGACGTTGGTGCAGTGCCGAGGGGCACGCGTAACGTTTCCGAGATCTGCTTAGTCGCAAGCCGCGAGTTCCTTCCGCACTGGACCGATTTTAAATGGCATCTCCCGCACCTCATACTCTTAGACCCGCGGATTTACCAAGCCCTCCGCAGGCGGCAATAAAAATCCTGCAAGCGTGCAACAAGGAAGAGACGTCTATGTCGCAACTTGCCGAAATGGCCGCCAGCGATCCGGTATTGACGGCGGAAATTTTACGCATTGCGAACTCGCCATTCTTTGGTCTCGTCAGAGAAGTCAATTCCGTTCAGCAGGCCGTGGTTCTTTTGGGTCAGCAGACACTACGTAACCTAGTGTTATGTATCGCCGTCAAAGACGTTCTTAACAATGTCTATTTGCCTGATCTGGATGTCACCAGTTTGTGGGAGTCAACACTGCGACGCGCAACCGCCGCCGAACTTCTTGCGGTCAACCTGGGCCTGGAAATTGAGAAGTGTTTTACTGCGGGACTTCTGCAGGATCTGGGGCTGCTTGTATTACTGACCCAGGATGAAGATTGTTCCCGTTACTGGCCAGAACTTAAAAACCTGCCCCCTACAAAACGACTTGTACGTGAGCGTGAACTGTTTGGCACCGACCACGCCGCGGTGGCCGAATTACTTGCACAGGCCTGGTCATTACCGAGTGAGCTTACAGCAGCACTGGCTCATCATCATGCCTGTGACAGCATGGACTGCTCTACATTGTGTGCGGTTCTACATTGCGCGGACTGGATTGCCGCCGTGTTCGAAGTTGAAAATGAACCCGGCATCATCGACGACTGTCATCATTGTCTGACCGTACACCTTTCCCTGGATCGGGAAAACAGTGAACAGATCCTCAATGCGTTGCCGGCGCGAACTGAATCGGCCGCGCGTGCCCTGGGACTGCGCATCAACCCACAGGCGGATTTACAAAAGGTACTGGAAAACGCCAACCTGCAACTTGTTGAGGCGAACCTAAGCTATCAGCAATTAACCTGGGAACTTCAGCAAACCCTGGATGAGCGCAATCAGCTTGCCGCCGAGCTGGATAGGGAACTACAACTGGCACGAGAAATTCAACAAAGCCTACTGCCGGCTCCAGCCGGATCCGACGGACCACTGTTTGGCATCAATATCGCGGCTCACAAACTATCTGGCGACTTTTTTGACTTTTTTCAACTTGAGGATGGCCGTTATTATTTCAATATTGCCGATGTATCCGGCAAGGGCATTAATGCGGCGCTACTGATGGCCAAAACCTCAAGCCTGTTTCGTTGCCTGGGTAAACGCATTCATCATCCAGGCACGCTGCTAAAACTTATTAACGAAGAATTGTGCGAGACCTCGGTACGCGGCATGTTTGTCACACTGGTGGCCGGCCAGTTTGAACCGGAAACCGGCACGGTGCGTATCGTCAACGCGGGTGGACCTCCCGGGATTTTTATCGATAAAGATAAAAGGACGACACCTTTTGGTGCAAGCAGCGTGCCTCTCGGTGTCATGCCGGATACTGATTTTACTGTCGAAGAATTCAGCCTCGGCAAGGGCAGCCTGTACTTCTTTACCGACGGAATCATTGAGGCCAAAACCAGCCGCGGCAAGCCGCTCGAAATTGAAGGTCTATTGCAAATTCTGCTGAAGTATACCGATCAACCGCCGGCGGAACGTCTGCATTTAATAACCGAACATCTTTGTAACACATCTGAAACTTTCCGTGACGATATCACTTTGCTTATCCTTGACGCGAATGCCTAAAAACAATCGACATTTGCTTGACTATCGGTTCTCGGCGCGTCCGGACGCGCTGCGACCCATGCGTGACCAGCTCAGAGACTCTCTGCACAACCATACTCGTGACCAGGAAACGGTTGATACCATTGTGCTTGCAGTGAACGAGGCCTGCATGAACATCATTCAACATGCCTATTGTGCCAAGTCGGATGGAGAAATAATTCTTGAGGTACAAAAACTGGGAAACCAGCTTGTTTTCAGAATAACGGATTTTGCACCCTGTGTGGACAAGTCTAATATTAAAGGCAGATGTCTGGAGGATATTCGGCCGGGTGGGCTCGGTCTGCATTTTATTTGCGAGGTGATGGACTCGATTGACTTCACATCCTTACCCGCATCCAGTGGTAACGTTCTGGAAATGAAAAAGCGTCTTACCAAAACAGGATAGGAGAATGGAATTCAAGTTGCTGGATATTGAGCCCTATGTCGTTCTGAGCCTAAGCGGTGAGGTGGATATGCAGTATTCACCTGATGCTCGCAAGCAGATTCTTAGCGTGCTGGAGCGCAGTAAAAATTTGCTGGTCGATTTATCTAAAGTGACTTACATCGACAGCTCCGGTGTCGCCAGCCTCGTGGAGGGCTTCCAGCTTTCTCGCAAACGTAATCTCAAGTTCGGCCTGGTGGGGGTCAGTCAACCGGTCATGCAGGTCCTGCGTCTTGCCAGGCTCGATACGGTATTCCCTATACACGAATCGGTTAACGAAAGAATTGCAGCGGACTAACGAGCACATGCCTAAAGCGGTAACACAGATTTTGGAACAGGTCGGCCGTAAAACCGTAGCATGGGTCGAAGAACTGGGTTACGCCGCGGCAATTTTTTTTGAGAGTACCTATTGGATTTTTCGTGGCCGCAAGGTAACCCAGCCCGTACGCCTATCAGCCATATTCCAGGAGGCGGCGGAAATCGGTGTGCATGCTATACCGATCGTTTCCGTACTTACGTTTACTGTAGGTATCATGCTCGCAATTCAGGGCATCGCCACGCTAAAGACCTTTGGCGCCGAATCAAAAGTCATCCTGGGTATTGCCCTTTCGGTCACCCGCGAGTTCTCACCGCTGATTGTCAGCATTTTGGTCGCCGGTCGCTCCGGTTCCGCAATCGCGGCACGAATTGGTACCATGGTTGAATCACAGGAAATTGATGCGCTTCGGGTAATTGGTATCAGCCCTATCCGTTATTTGGCGGCGCCACTACTCATTGCCATGCTGATCATGGTGCCGGCGCTCACCATACTCGGTAACTTCATGGGCCTACTGGGCGGTGCCGTGTATGCCGTCTCAGAGATGCAAATCTCCCTTGCCACTTACGCCGAGCGCACCCTTGAAGTGCTGGTGGTGGACGATATACGTCAAGGCCTGATTAAAAGCGTCGTATTTTCGGTGGTTATTGTACTGGTCGGCCTAATCAATGGTTTTCAGGTCAAGGGAGGTGCCGAAGGTGTAGGCCGCGCTACGACCCGCTCGGTCGTCATGGCCATTAGTTTGATACTGGTCACCGACATGGTTTTTACCTATTTCATGAATCGATAACGCAACCAACTTATCAGCTAACCTGTTTGTAGATATGGCAACAGCAGCAGTTAAAGAAAACGACGTCGTCAGTCCTCCCGCAATCGTGGTGGAGAATCTGGTCACGCACTATGGGGAACGGGAAATTCTCAAGGGCATTTCCTTACAGATTCAGGCGGGTGAAATTCTGGTCATCATGGGCGGCAGCGGTTCGGGAAAAAGTACCTTGCTGCGTTCACTATTGGGACTGCTGCGACCCTCTGCCGGAAGCATACATATTCTCGGTACCGACATCACGACGCTCGACCAGCATGAGTTTCGCAAGTTGCGCCGAAAAACGGGCGTAGCTTTTCAGGGCGGCGCCTTGTTTGGTTCCATGACCGTGGGCGAAAACCTGCAACTGCCGCTGCGCGAACATACCCGGCTGGACGAAAACACCATGCGGATCATGACACGCATGAAACTCGAATTTGTCAATCTCGCCGGATTCGAGTCGCTGATGCCGGCCGAGTTGTCCGGCGGCATGACCAAGCGGGCCGCCCTTGCACGGGCAATCATCATGGATCCAAAGTTGCTATTTTTCGACGAACCTTCTGCCGGCCTGGATCCGGTGTCTGCGGTTGAACTGGATCACCTGATCCTGAAACTGAGAAAGGCCATGAACACCACCATTGTGGTGGTCACACATGAATTACAAAGTGCCTTCGGGATCGCGGATCGTATCGCCGTGCTCGACAACGGTGAACTACTTGTTACCGGCACGGTCGAGGAAATTCGTCAGAGTAATAATCCCCGCGTGCAGGGACTACTTAACCGGCAACCGCGCGAGGAAACCCTGAGTGCCGCTGAGTACATGGACCGCCTTACTTCCTATATTGTTGACTGACATAAAGAATCACGAATGAAACACGATACGGTTAACTATGTTGTAGTGGGCGCCTTTGTCTCTGTGACACTTGCCGCACTTTTTATTGTACTGTTTTTGCTTACAGGTCGTGGTATTAACCTTGAACCCTACTTCGTGGAGTTTAGTAATGTCAGTGGTGTCAGCAACGGCACACCGGTCACTTACGAAGGCTTTCATGTGGGTCAAATCCAGCAGATCACCGCAAAGCGCTCCACCGGCAGAACGGTCTATCGGGTAAAACTACTTATAAACGGCGAGTTTAAAATTCCCGACGACAGTATCGCCCGTGTAGTTCAGCCTGGACTGTTGGCCGCGAACCAGATCGACATCGCCGAAGGTAAAAGCCAAGCCTATCTGGAGCCCGGCGACACCATAAACGGGGGACACGCAGGCGGTATATTGGGCTTGCTGGAAGAACTTTCCGGCCATGTGCAGCCATTGGTTTCACGCCTTATGCAAACACTCGATCGTTTGGACAAAAACGTTCTGGCAAATATGCCCGACCTGGCGGATAAAATCTCCAGCTTGCTTAGCGAACTCAACAAAAGTGCCGCAAATATTTCCTCACTAACGGGCGGTAAGAACAAACATCACATGGAAAATCTGTTAGCCAACTCCGACCAGTTTAGTGCCGAACTGGTAAGTGCTTCACACGACCTGAAGGCGGCAAGCAAGCGGTTGGACTCTATAACTCGAACCGCCGATGAACTTGTGACTGACAGCAGGGGTGACATTCAGACGAGCGTAGCGGAAGTTCGTCACACGCTGGAAGTGATTTCGCAAAGTATTGACGGGATTATGTACAACATGGAAAACACCAGCCGCAATATGAGCGAGTTTTCACAGCAAATTCGCGACAATCCCAGCCTGCTTATAAGAAGTGAATCGCCACAAGAGAGACAAACCCGGTGAACAACGGTAACGTGTCACCGCGTACATCGTGGCACAGTGGCGCAGTTCTGCTTGCCTTACTCGCCGGCTTGGCGGGCTGTTTCGGTGGCTCAACGACGGTTCCCGCGGATCATTTCTATCGACTACCCGCACCCGGCAATCCTGCCGAGGGCAAGGCGTCTTCGAACTCGCTGTTAACAGGTGATTTGGCCGTTGCCCGCCTGAAAACCAGTGGGTTGCTCCAGGATCGTCCAATTCTTTACATCCAGAGCGATTCCCCACTTGAAGTCCAACGCTACTACTATCACCAGTGGGCTGACACGCCGGCGAACCTCGTCCAGGATCATATGCTGAGCTTTTTACATAATCGCAGTACCGCCAAACGTGTCACGCGCGCGCAAGCAAGAAACAACAGTGAGTTTTTGCTTCGCGGTCGGCTGCTACGGTTCGAGCGTGTTGAGCAGGGAGGTACCACCTCTGCCGCTGTTGAAGTAGAGCTGGCACTCTATAGTCACGGCAGTCTTTGTCACCAAGGACGCTTTCAGGCGGTACAGAAAACAAAATCAGATTCGCTAAAGCAAACCGTCACGGCACTGGGGCTGGCACTGGAACAAATTTACGAGCAGTTTCTAAGCGAAATTGCAGCACAAAACCCGTGCTGACTCAATCATCAGTTTCCCACGGTCTTGCCGCACCCCCTTAGCTTTAGCTCGTTTGAAGCCAACTTGCATAACCTATGGCTAGGTTACAACTACTAATGACGTGTTGCTTAAAATTAATGTTATTCGCATTTTGCCTGCAGGGCAGAATCAACCAATTCCATGATAAGTGCTCGAATCCCAGAATCATGCACCGTAGAAAAACTTAACAGTAAGTCAGTTTGTCGCTCGGTATCCGCAGCATCCGGCTCCGGAAACGGCACGACTACATCGTCGAAAGACATCCCGTTAAGGCTTAATTGTACGTGGCGTCTGCCAAATCCAGTGTGGTCTGATGGGTAAGTGTCAAAGAAAAACTCCGGCTTATTAGCTGGGTTGTTCAGTACGTTCGTCAGCTCTTCTGTCAGGTCATCGTCATCAAACTGGAAACGAATCGTTACGTCAAAGGAATTCATTCAGTCTCTCCCGCTTTGGTACAGACAGTTAAAAACAACTAGGTTATTTGTAGAACCAGGAATACAACCGCGAACAACCAGACAATGCCGAACATTAGATCATAAAACAGATCAAGTAGCTGGCATCGGGTTGAATGAGACAGTTGAGGGTTTGCCAAGGGGCCGGCTGTTGAAGCGCTTTCGGGGTAGTTCATTTTTACACTCCTCTGGTTTTCCGGTTGACCCAGCATGCCATCCTTGGCGGGTTGCTTCCTTTTGCGAGCCGGGAATCCGTTTGTGCAGACATATTCAAACATCGACTCATTGCGTATCCGGGGACGAAAATGTCTTTCATCTGGGAAAATCTGACGAATTCTGACGGCAAGCAAAACCGGGGCTTAAGGCCTACCGGTTTGTGCTAGGCTATCGGAAAACGGGAACCTTGTTATGCAAAGAACTATTGCTGTCGTTGAAGACGAACCGGCGCTTCGACAAAACTACGCCGATGTACTGAAAAACCAGGGCTATCGAGTGGCCCTGTTTGCCAACCGAAACGACGCTGTGCAGGCATTTAATGCGCAGCTTCCCGATCTCGCTCTGTTGGATATAGGCCTGGAAAACGAGGTGGACGGTGGTTTCGAACTCTGTCGACAGTTACGCGCTATGTCGGCGACAATGCCGATAATCTTTCTTACTGCGCGTGACAGCGATCTGGATACCATCTCAGGACTGCGTCTTGGTGCAGACGATTACCTTACCAAGGACATTAGCCTACCCAACCTTTGTGCGCGTATTGCTGCGTTTTTCCGCCGCATTGATGCCGCGAATAACCCCGATGCGGAAGACTCGGTTATAAAACGCGGTCCGCTAACTTTGGATCTTAATCGCTTTTCTGTCCAATGGCGCGATCAGTTACTGGAGTTCACCCTGACAGAGTTTTGGATCGTTCATTCGCTGGCTCGACGACCCGGTCACGTTAAAAGTCGAGAACAACTTATGGAAGATGCACGAATTGTTGTTGACGATGCCACGATTACTTCCCATATCAAACGAATTCGAAACAAGTTCATTCAGATCGACGCCAATTTTGATTGTATCGATACCGTATATGGTATGGGTTATCGCTGGGTCGATTAGCCACAAAGCCCTGTTTTTTAGGACGCTGAAAAGCGATGTCTCTGCAACGACCGTCCCGTTTTAAAACCAGTATCCGCTTCAAGCTACTGCTGGCAAGCACCGCGCTGTTGGTCATTCCCTTCATGGGGTATCAGTACATCCAGGAAATGGGAAATTTCCTGCGCCACAGTCAGGAAGAGACACTACTGTCCAACACGCAGATTGTCGCAGGCTCGCTGGCCTCCCGCCCGAGTTGGTTTACACAGCAGAGTGAAATTCCACCGCTACCACGTAGCCCGTGGCATCTTTATATCCGGGATCTTAACTCACCGATACAACTAGACGGTTATATGGATGACTGGCGCCCCTATGAAGAGCGTATGCAAACATTTGCACGCCAACAAGCCATCTACCTCCACGATCCTTCTGCCACGAACGTAGACAACCTCAAGTTTCAAGTGGGTCGGCACGGAAAATATCTTTATGCGGTGTTTCATGTTTACGATAAACAGGTGGTTTATCGGCATCCCAACAGCTATCGCCTTGACCGCAGCGATAATCTGCAAGTTACTTTACTAACTCCTGCGGGCGATCTGCAGCGTTATCTAATCGCCACCATTGCACCGGGTTGGGTGAATGCGCATTTGATGCCAAACGACGATCAAAACAACATTCCGATCCGCCCAGAGCTACGCATAAAGGGCGAGTGGCAGGAAACAAGTGACGGTTATGTGGTTGAAATTCGCCTTCCGGTTTCCATGTTGGGACAAAGAATCGGTTTCGCTGTCAGTGATGTCGATGACCAAAGTAGCCGACACATCGAATCAACCATTAGTACGGTAGGGCGACATCAGCCGGACGAACTCGCCAGTGTCATAATCCCAAGCCCGGAAATCCAGCAAACTCTTACGGGCTTTGTACATTCTGCCAACAGAATCTGGGTCATTGATAAAAACGCAAAGGTGCTCGGACTGGCTGGGAAATTGGAAGGCCGCCAGCCCAGCCAGCCACAACCGCCGCGCAACAGCCCGGATAAGTCCGGCAAGGCCGACAATTCATTTTTCGAAGGTTTGTTACGACTGATTTATCAAACCCTGTTGCAACAGCCGGCCTTTGAGTTTGAAGATGATCTGTCCTCGGTATCGCGTCTTGATAGCAAGGAGGTAACGTCTGCATTGTCCGGAAAGCCAGCTGTTCGCTGGCGACAGACACCGGATAAGCGTGTGAGCATTCTTACCGCAAGTTACCCGGTCATCAATAACGGTGACATTATCGGTGCTGTAGCGATTGAAACCACCAGTAACCAGATACTGCTGGCAGAAAACCGCGCAATCGAAATCCTGTTCAATGTCAGCCTACTGGCATTCGCGGCGGCGGCGATCATCCTGCTTACGTTTTCCACGCGGCTCACAGGCCGCATTCGGCGCTTACGTGACGCAGCGGAAACCGCTATCGCCGCCGACGGGCGAGTACATGGTCGCATCACGGAAGTCAGCAGCAGAGATGAGCTTGGCGATCTTTCCCGCAGCATTTCTGACATGCTTGATCGAATCAGCCAATACAACCGTTATCTCGAAAGCATGGCGAGTAAACTCAGTCATGAGTTACGCACGCCGATAACCGTGGTTAAATCTTCGCTGGAAAATCTGGATACAAAGACATTGACGCCCGACTCACAATCTTACGTGCAACGTGCCACCGAGGGTCTCAATCGACTAAACAATATTCTGGTACGTATGAGTGAGGCCACGCGGCTTGAGCAGACGTTGCAAGACGAGCAAGCCGATTTATTCGACTTGTGTACCGTGATTAAAGGCAGTGTTGACGGCTACCGACTTGCCTATCCAGGCCGAACAATTGATTTAACGCTACCCACGACATGCAGTGACTCGAAAATGACCATGCAAGGTGTAGCCGATCTAATAGTGCAACTTTTGGACAAACTTGTTGCCAACGCCAATGACTTTGCCGAGCAAGGCACAGACATCGAAGTGTGTCTGCAACGTCAGGAAGAATCCGCAATTATTCGCGTCATCAATTACGGACCGCTACTACCCGTAGATATGCAGGATAATCTGTTTGAGTCCATGGTATCGGTTAGAGAAACCAAGGGTAACGAACCGCATCTTGGTCTGGGCCTATACATCGTCAGATTGATCGCCGAATTTCATCATGGCACCGTGATTGCGCTCAATCGAGATGACCTGCCTGGCGTTGAATTCCGTGTCGCACTGCCTCTTAGACCATAAACTGCGCAAAGTGACGCTGCAAAACAACGCACATAATTCGTCATAATTCCCCTCCACTTTTCCACACACTGCCCCGGGCCTAACCATCTTCCGGCGCTTTAATGTTTCCTGTGAGCATATCAAACACGGGTGTCAATCACCCCACAGTAGAGGGAAACACAATGTTAAAACAAACTTTGGAAATAAAACCGTTGCTTCTCGGCTTCGGACTCGCCTTGTCCGCTACCTTTCTTGCTGCCTGCGCCGGCACGGGTTCTGACACGGGTTCCACCGCGGTACAACATGCCGGGGACGAAACCCAAGCAGAGAGTAGTGAATCCCAAGCAGCCGTTCAAGCGTCGCCGCAAAACGGCAACATGGACGCTGACAAGGGTATCGATGCCGTAATCAAGTTTGCTAAAGAAGTCGAAATTGACGGGACCGTAAAAAACGAAGAAACGGCACGTCCGTCCGCAGGTACCGAAGCAGAAAAAGAGCTGCCTCAACAATATGTTTTTCATTTCGAAACAAACAGTGTGTCGTTAAAGAACGATGCTCTCCAGGAGATTGAAAAACACGCTCACTATTTGCGTGCCCATGCAAACTCGGTTGTGTCCATTAGTGGCCATGCCGACATTCGCGGATCAAGCGAGTACAACCAGGCCCTTAGTCTGAAGCGTGCCCACGCGGTTGCTGAAAAACTCCGGCAACTGGGTGTCGCAGAAGAACAAATCATGGTTGCCAGTCATGGCGAGGGAGCACCAGCTGTAGATGAAGGGAATTGGGGAGAAAACCGTCGGGTAGAACTTGAGTACCTTGACGACTACATGCTTAGTACACGTTGATACGTTAACCATTTCCTCCGTACGGTCGCCGAAGGGAGTAATGCCGACCCTTTGGCGATCGATTTTTCAGTCCTGCCCAAGTTGTGATGCGCGAACAATATTTACCGTCTCGTGTAATTCGGAATAGACAACCACCGCCTCACCCCGCTCAAGCTGCGCGCGCACATGATCAACCTTTTGCGCGAGGCTGAACTCCCGATCACCATAGTCGGTCCCCTCTGCCAGCACATATTGCTCAATAATCGCGGTAAGTACGTCGGCGCTTAATTCTGATGCCGGGATTATCATGCGGGCCCAATATTCCTGCACGGTAATAAGTGGGCGACAATCAAACCGAAAAATGTGTCACTCGGCGAGCGAAAGCGCCAGCCAAGCAAGGTATTACATTGTGCACACAGCATGATCCGCCAGCGATAGCCCGCAAACCACGTGTTTTCATCCGTCTCGGGACCCAGCGCCGCCAGTCCGACCGCGTGAGCAAAACAGCCGATGCGGTAACCCGTGCCGTGCGGATTGGTAAAATAGTGTTCATGCTGCCGATCCCGCTCAAGAGCCTCTGCCGTGGTGGTGACCGCCGCCGCACACACGGCGCAACAGAGTCGTTCACCTGCATCTTCCTCATGGCTGGTGCTGGTGCTGGTGCTGGAGCTGGAGCTGGCGTCGGTGTACTTGTCCGGCTCGGTGTCCCGACGCCGCCGATCAAAAAACTGCCACTCCAGTGGATAGCCCACACCCCGTTCGTACTTGCCGCGCTGCTCAATAACGCCGCACGTGGCACATGAATTCGTTTGCTCAAACACGGAACCCGTCTCTCCAATCGCTCCCGGCGTCTCGGGCCGACACGGCCTGCGTCCTCCGAAATTGTCTTGATAATAGGGTGCCGGCAGGCTTTTGTCACAGCGGCCAGTCCCGAAGCTCTAAGCCTCGGCGTAAGTGCTTTACCGAGAGCAACAAACCAGACAAACACACCACCGCGAGTGGATTAGAAACTACTTATGTCCTGAATTTTCACAAAACTGACCCTAAATTTACATAATATGCCTCTAAAATCCCTAAATGTCGCATCAATGCGAGTAACCGGACTAGTACTTACGCAATATCGGTATGCCGCGCCGACTACGGTAGGCTAGCGTAAATCGCTTTAGGGCCGGTAAAAATGGGCCGCTAATATTGTTGAGAGTCCCGCATGGTGGAGCAGTTTATTTTCCACAGCGATGCAGTTGTTTAAACCATGGGAGTACATACGGGATGGAAGATACGAAGTTGACACGCCTGCTACAGGAAATCGCATTTCTTCGGCACGATCCGGAGTATGCACAGACCTATTCGATGATTGAGGCGGAACTGAACAAATCCGCCGAGGCTCCCGATCCATGCAGTTCCATGGAATGCGGGCTTAGCCTACCCGCGGACTATCCCCGCTAAACCGTACCTCAGTTTCCATCAACGCAGTCCCAACGGCTGTGTCAGTAATGCTTTCTGTTTACAGATCAACCCACTGACTCGATCCTGCGGCCGGATTCGTGCTAGGGTTAGCAGCACTTTAAACACGACATAAAAATGTTTTTCGGCCCTGGCCGAAGCCACACCCAAGACAACCCATGCTTCCCAGCGGCCCGCTTTTCTGGATCTTCGCACTGCTCAACCTGGTTGCCTTCTTTTGGATGGTGATCGTCGGTTTCCGCCGACATTGGGGCTGGGGACTGGCTGTTTTGCTGGTGCCCTTTGCACTGCTGGTGTTCGCCATCATGTACTGGGAGGACGCGAAAAAGCCCTTCCTGCTCTATCTGGTTACAACCATTGTGCTCGTCTATCAAATTGTATCCGTGGCCGCTAACCAGGGTGCCGCGCTGCTACAGGATCCCAAGCAGTCTACCGACACGGCTTCATCCGTGTTCGGTGATCGCAGCCAGATAGACCAGGCCCGCGCGGCCGCCGCAATGGCCATGCAACAGATAGAAGCCATGCACCGTGCCGGACTCATTGGTGACGAAGAACTCGCCCAGTTGCGCGCCGAACATGACGCCAACATGGCTGCCCTGGGTTATGACAGCGAGGACACGCCTGACCTGGACTTTGCCGAGCCTGTCGACGAAGGCGACGTCGCCGGGGAAGTCGCCGAGGTCTCCCGCGCACAGCCCACAGAGTCACTACCGCCCGCAGATCAGGAGGAGCAGCCAGATACCGTTGCCAAGATTAGTCCCCCAGCACCTACCGCGCCGAAAGCCAAGCCGAAACCGCGACGCACGGGCAAAATCGATGTTTCCGAAGCCCACCGCTTTATCGGGCGTCAATTCATCGTCACAGACAAAAACCAACGCACGCGGCTCGCAACACTTTCGGCAGTTTCAGACGGTAAGCTTGAGTTTCAACGTCGCATGCGCACTGGCGCGCTAACTTTCTCCGTCTATAAAAACGACATCACAAACCTGGTGCTAAAGTAGTTTCAGCCGGAGGCCGGCGTGCGATTACAGCGATATAATCGATTCATACGTTCGACGAAGCGTGCAATGAATCACGGCGGAGTCGAAACACTTACGGCAAAATCCGGTTTCCTGAGGTTACAAAAACGAAGGCGCGTATCTAAATACGGCCCACCTTGAGAACACACATGTCGCTTTTCCGTTTGTTATCAGAAAAACTGCACCCCGGCCTGTTTTCGGCCAAGTCCATCGTGTATGGATTACCTTCCTTTCGCCACCCGGCCTCACAATTGCAAATGCAGAAAACGGCGTTTTCCACCTGGTCCGTGCGCGCAGACCGACGCCACGAAGAACGGCGTAAAAGCGATCAGCCGGTTTTCCTTGATACCCGCTGCACGCGGGATCGACGCAATACCGGCGGGCGGCGTTGGCTTGACAAGCACGGCGAGCAGGCACGCAGCGGTATCGATATCTACGTGTAAACCCGATTCCGCTCCAATGTCGGCCCCCAGGCTGGCACGGCGAAAGCGCCACGAATTCAAGTAGGAGGCAACCGTTTCCGATAACCTTCAGTAGCGGCGGGCTTAAAGAAGAGCATGCCCCACAAAGGAGCCTGGAACGTGTTTAAATCGGTTTTTACCGCGCTTTTCATTGCGGCGCTTTTCGGGCTTTCCACTGCGGCACACGCAGAAATCTACAAATGGGTAGATGAACACGGCAACACGCATTTCACAGACTCACCACCTGCGGAGAAAAAAGTCGAGTCGGTTAAGCTTGGTCGTATCAATACCTACACCAGCCCAAAGCTGGAACCCATAAAATTCGAAGCCAGTACGCAACCCAAGACCGGTAACCGGCATGTAGTCATGTATAGCACGACCTGGTGCGGCGTGTGCAAGCGGGCTAAGCAGTACTTCAACAAAAACAACATCGCCTATACCGAATACGACGTCGAAAACGACGAGAAAGGCCGGCAGGATTTTGCCAATTTGGGAGCCAGGGGCGTACCGGTAATCCTGGTAGGTAACCAAAGATTAAATGGATTTAACCGGGCAAGTTTTGAAAAAATCTATTACCACTGACGGCCGATGCAGACCACCAAACCCCTAGTGGCCGTAAAGCGCCTCGTAAGGATTGCGTGTACCTCCCGTACCCCGACGCTCCATACCTGAACGACGCTGAGTAATGGTAGCTTCGAAACGAGCCTTGGAGCGGCGATCTTCGATTTGACGACGCTGTCGGAAACGGCGGTCGGATCCAGTATAATCCCTTATCATCTTCCCTATCCCTTAGATTAGTTTCCCTTGAAGAAACGGACTTAAAAACTTCCCGATCTTTATTTAATGCCCGTTGCTGAAAATTATATCACAGAACCAGGAAATGTTGATGGTACCTACGCATCGCCTTGTCGAAAATTATCGCGCTAAGTTTTTTTTGGCGTTGTCTGTGACAATTGTGGCTGGCGCTACAAATTTCCGTAAACATCCTGGCGAATTGTACGGCACGTAACCGCCCGAGTGTGTGTAACATTTAAGCGAACAGACCTGACGAAATTTTGTAAACTCGCTTAAACCGATTTTACGTCATGATGTGTTTTTACCAAATTCTGTGAGGATATTGTTTAATGACCCGAGCCTTGCTTGTCGTCGCACACGGCAGCCGCCGCGACACTTCCAACGAAGAAGTGCGTAAGCTCACATCCAGACTTTCAACAAAGTGCGGAAAAAAATTTGACCTGGTTGATTGCGCTTTTCTGGAACTTGCTGAGCCCAGCATTCCAGAGGGGCTTGAACGCTGCATTAACCAAGGCGCAAAAGAAGTTATTGTATTTCCGTATTTCCTTGCCGCAGGCCGTCACGTGGTCACAGATATCCCCGGCGAAATTGCCGCCGTCACGAGCCGGCACCCAAACATCGACATTCGGCTGGTCCCTCACCTGGGACAGTCGGCGCAACTCGTAGATGCGATCCTCGGCCTGGCGACCTCGGATCCAGCTTAACGTCAACTACCAGGCAGTTTTTACGTGTGCAGGCCGCCTTACACACTCGAAACTGACACCGGCTTGAAAACGTGGCACGCCATTTCGGATTGAGCTAAGACACGCTGTATTTCAGCCCACGCACACCTGTAGGGTAAGCTAGTCTTTGTCTTTGTCTTTGTCTTTGTCTTTGTCTTTTTTCTTGTCTTTATTCTTTTCCCTGGCTTTCTTATTGTCGTTTTCGTCCGACCGCTCTTTTTCCTGTTCGCGATTCCTGCCGTCGGTTTCGTCAGAGTCATGTTTTTGATCTGCGTTCTTTTTCTTGCCCTGCTGACGATGCTCGGTAGCACGTTGATGTTCACGGCCTTGTTCGCTGCGCTGTTCCATTGAGCGATCAAACCCGGATTCACTCGACTCCTGATTCCCTTTCCCCTTGGCGAAGACATTAGGACTTATCAGAAAAAGTGCAATAAAGGTAAAAAGAAACTTTTTGAAATTCATTTTATCCGCTTCCTTTGGCGCATGTATCTACACAACATTGTGACGGCAAACTTCACGCTTTTGCAATGCAAGCGGTCGCGATTTTTGAACAATATGATTTCGCCATAAAAACCAGCACCACGCGACTCATCGATTTGATCTGGGTAATCAGCTACCGCTGATGTTTTCGCCCGCGAGTTTTTCGACTAAACTGAATTGAGTTGAATTACACCGGATAAAATCGCAGTGAGCGGAAAACTTAAGTCTCTCAAGCAACCTGTTTTAAACTTTATTTGGGGGCCGCACCCCGAGGATCTCCCACGATTGCAGCAATTTACAATTTCTGCATTGCGAATTGGACATTTGGTCATCCGAGACTTCATGAAGGGCCAACTCACACTACGTGCGATGGGACTGGTCTATACAACCCTGCTGGCCCTGGTCCCACTGCTTGCCGTAAGTTTTTCGGTGCTTAAGGGCTTCGGTGTACATAACCAAATCGAACCCATCCTACTCAATTTTCTCGCCCCCATGGGCGAACGCGGCGCGGAAACAACCGCCCGTGTTATCGAGTTTGTCGATAACATAAAAGTCGGTGTGCTGGGTTCTTTGGGTTTGGCACTGCTGTTTTACACAGTTGTTTCGTTGATCCAAAAAATCGAGCGCGCATTTAATGATACCTGGCGGGTCAGCGAGCAACGCCCACTCGCTCAACGTTTCAGTGACTATCTTAGCGTAATCCTCGTTGGGCCCGTTCTCGTCTTTACCGCACTTGGCCTGACGGCAACGATTTCCAGCGCCACAGCGGTGCTATGGATTATGTCAGTACCGGTAGTCGGCGATTTGCTGGAATTTCTCAGCCGACTTTTACCCTATCTACTCATTATTGCGGCCTTCACCTTCATTTATGTGTTTGTCCCTAACACAAAAGTAAAAGTACGCTCGGCGCTGGTAGGCGGAGTTGTCGCCGGCTTCTTGTGGGAAACGATTGGCTGGGGTTTTGCGGCATTTGTCGTCAGTTCAACCAAATACACGGCCATCTACTCAGCGTTTGCGACTATGGTTATTTTCATGATCTGGCTCTACCTTAGTTGGTTGATTCTGTTGATTGGCAGCAGTATCGCCTTTTATCACCAGCACCCCGAGCACAGAAACCTGCAATCGCGGGTGTTGCGTTTGAGCAGTCGCATGAAGGAAAAAATGGCCCTGCTGGTCATGACCCTGGTTGGCCAGCACTTTTTCCAGGGCCGCCCCGGCTGGACAATCGACGACCTCGCAAAAACACTCCACGTTGGCGTGGATGCCTGTGCCATGCTGGTTGCCTCGTTACAACGAGCAAACCTGCTGGTAGCCACTGCAGATATACCGGCGCGGTATTTACCCGGCTGCGCCCTGGAAACGCTACGGATTAAGGACGTTTTGGCATCCGTAAGGCAAGCCGAAGAGTCCAGTAACCTACGCCTTGACGTGCTTCCTAAACTGCCCGCCGTCGATGCACTTTATAACGAACTTGAGGACGCCGTTGACAACAACATTGCCGGACGCACTGTGCGTGACTTGGCATTGCAGGATTCCGACAAGATAACCATCTTGCCCCCTTCCGGTGACCGCCGCCGTACCGATTAATCGCCGCTAGAATATTCAATCTGCAACGCTAACTCAGCTCAGCCGTGCAAAGCATTTGCTGCCGGCGAATCGCCGGGATTTTATATTTTTCGAATGTGGTAATGCAGGCGGGTCGTTTTTTTTCGTGGATCAAGCCCCGGAATCTTGGATAGATTTTTGCGTAACCGGCTGCTGTTGTCGTCTGCCCTGGAAAATACGCCGACTGCGTTTTCATGCAAGGGAGTGGTTAATTGAAATGCTGATTTGAAACGTGACGCCAGTTTTTCCGAATTGAAATAGGCGGATTGACGGAGCTCACGACCGGAAATGAAATTCATACTGATTATTCCACCTGGGTTCAAGTGCGCTAGCAGCCTGTTAAACCAGGCCGAGTTTGGGGCGATCGCACGCACGGGCTCTCCCCGCTCTTCCCCAAAGATATCATCAATGATCAAATCGAAGGGCGAACCACTGTAGTTTGCCAACCAGTGGTGTGCGTCAGCATGATGTAAGTCCACCAGAGACTGGCGCAAACCGAAGAAACGGTTCGCAACATAGAGGTGCACCGAATTGAGCTCGACACCGATAATGGTTTGCGGGGCCAGAAAATAGTGCAACTGGCGAATAACCGCGCCACCGCCGACACCGAGAACGAGTACGCGGCGAACTGTGTCGGGCCGGAAAAACGCCGGCAACATGAGCAGATCCCAGACACCGCCCGTGAGCGGTTGCGTCGGATTGAACTGGCTGTGAAAAACGCCATTGGTATACAGGCGACGTGTCTTGCCGGCGCCCCGTACCTGGTAATCCACACCGTCCTGAATTTTCCGCCAGATAATGGCCACCGCGCCCTCCGTATCGAATCCCGAATCGGCTCACCGAAGCTCGACCCAGCGGAGGATAAACATACAGTGGGCAGGGTTCATAATCCATAATTTCTCCATAGGTATCGACGATTATTTTTAGCGTTTGGGAATTTCAAACCTTGGCGTCTCAAAATCACGCTATATAATGTATGTGCGAGTCGCATCCATATCCGCAAGGCCTCCCCCACGGCAGGCGGAGTGATGAGTGAGTTAGGCGCGGTGCGCTTGAAACTCAAAAAAATCAACCTCTTAAAGAGCGAATAACGTCCGGGGAAACCTGCCATGTCCGACCTGCAGCACACACTGCCCGCACAGACAAAGATTGAGAACTACCGCATCGACAAGGTTCTGGGCGTCGGTGGGTTTGGCGTTACCTACAAAGGGTACGATCTCAACCTCAATTGTGCGGTTGCGATAAAAGAGTTTTTTCCCAGCGACATCGCGGTGCGTGAGCCCAGCAGCCGCAACATCGTTCCCAAATCAAACGAGTATTTACAACTCTATGCCCAGGGCCTGCAGCGTTTTCTTGACGAGGCCCGGCTACTCGCTCGTTTTAAACTCGCGACCGTGGTGCGCGTTAACGGCTTTTTAAAGGCCAACGGTACAGCCTACATTATTATGGATTATGAGGATGGCCTGCCGCTAAGTCTTTATCTTCGCAGCTGCAAGGTACTAAGTGAGGATGAGATTCTGAATATTGTGTTACCCGTACTCACTGGTTTACGGGGCATCCACGCGCACGGCATATTGCACCGTGACATCAAACCACCCAATATTTATTTGCGTAAGCAAGGCTTGCCCGTATTACTGGATTTTGGATCAGCGCGTCAGTCGTTTGGAAACCTGCCTGCGACAAATATGGTCACGCCGGGTTACGCACCCTTCGAACAATACAACACAAGAGAAAAACAAGGTCCATGGACAGATTTGTATTCCGTGGGTGCAACCCTGTATCGATGTATTAGCGGCAATTCGCCCATGAGCGCACTGGATCGATTCGCCGGATTAAAGACAGACGATTCCGATCCCTTACCGCCTGCGAAACAACTGGGTGAGGGCAGGTTTAGCGATGAACTACTGAGCACAACGGACTGGATGCTGGACCCACTAATTGAAAATAGACCAAAATCCGTTGACGAGGTTCTCGAACGCTTTAGTAATTTCGCCGATACCAGTAACACCAACGCCAAGACCGCTGCCGTATCACAGACTTATAATAATGTTGAGCGTGATTGGGATCAGCGAGCTCTCGGCGAAATTGAAGCCGCGCTAACCCGGTTCATTGGCCCGATTGCAAAAGTCGTCATAGAAAACGCCAGGGCGACAGCGCTGGATACCCGCCAACTTTGCCGCACGCTGGCGGATGAAATTGAAGACAATACGCAACGAGATAAATTTCTTCATGCCGTTGCCACCCAGATGCTTACCGGCAATAACGATCGATTAACTACCGGCTCGACCAACCAAACCGGCAATGGCAACCTGTCCGCAACAATATGGGACGAAAGCACCCTGCGCCATGCAGAAACTGAATTGGCGAAATATTTGGGGCCGCTGGCGCCAACACTGGTACGCAAGGCGGCGGATCAGTGCATGACCATGGACGAATTTTTAGAACTACTCTCCGATGATATTCCAACCGCCCATGAGCGAGAAGTATTCCGGTCGAATGTGAGGGGAACGGCGCAATAACCAGAGGCGCACCATTTTCTTTTACTGGTTCGCTGGCGGCTTAAGAACAAAATTAGAACTTGAGCCGTATTGCGGAATTCCCGTCCGCACTGAATCCGAGACGAACCTGGCTCCTGTCAGTTATCCAAGCATACAGCGAAATTTCACTTTAGATTAAAATCACTATGAAAATAGCAACAAAATTCAATCTGGTCCTGATTATGGTGTTCACACTTAGTTTGGGTGTCACCGGCTTTTTTGCCTACGAAATCCTGCAAAAAAATGCCCACGATGAAGTGGTTCAACATGCCAACATGATGCTGGAGTCGGCACTGGCTGTGCGCAACTATACAGTGAAAGAAATTCGCCCATTGCTTAAGGAGAAAATGGTACACGAGTTCCTGCCACAGTCTGTTCCCGCTTACGCTGCCACGCAGAGTTTTAACAAATTGCAGAAGTTACACCCGGAGTATTCTTACAAGGAGGCAACGCTCAATCCGACTAATCTTCGCAATCGTGCCGTTGAATGGGAGTCCGACGTCATTCAGAAATTTCAACGAAACATGGACCGTGAGCAAATTACCGGAATTCGCGGCACCCCGACCGGCAAAGCGCTATTCCTGGCGCGACCAATTCGAATCGGCAATGCGGGCTGCCTGGTATGTCACGGCACGCCGGCAGACGCGCCCGAAACCATGTTGGTCAAATATGGAAAGAGCAACGGCTTTGGCTGGAAAATGAATGAAGTGGTGGGCGCCCAAATTGTAACCGTCCCCATGGCATACCCAATCCAGAAGACCAACGAAGCCTTTCTTAGCTTCATGCTGTTAATTGCGGGAATTTTTCTGTTCTTGATTATCGTGTTAAACCTCATGCTGAAAAGGTTGTTCATCAACCCCGTGGTGCGTATGTCAGAAATTGCGAGTCAGATAAGTATGGGAGATATGAGTGCGGCGGAATTCGCGGAAGGCGGCAAAGATGAAATCTCCCTACTGGCGACTTCCTTTAACCGCATGCGTCGTAGTCTTGCCAAAGCAATTTCCATGATTGAAGGCAACACGACGCGTTAAAAAAATGGTCTCAGGGCGAGACACCCTTGGTGATCTGTTTGATTTCCGGTTTGTTCATCAAATTTTTCATTTTCGGGTTGTTTGCTAAAGCTTCGTAGTTGCCACTTTGCATTGCGGCCATAATTTCCCGGTCATTGAGAATAGCCTGAACGTCAGGGTCATTTTGTAACGACATGATTATGGCAACCGTATCCTTGTTGGATAGCAGGTTGTTCTGGATTCGCTCAAGTTCGGCCTGTTGTCCACTGGGCGACGTCTGTCGTGCTTGCGCCGCGGACCCGGTGTCACCTGACATTGCCTGAATGGAACGAATACGTGAAGCGCGCACTTCAAGTTCGCCCAAGGTGGGTGAACTCAACCGGTAGACCCCGTTTTTAAGCGAGACCACCTCAGCGTTAATGACACTACCGTCATGCAGAATAACTTGCTGTAACTCGCCGGCCAAGCCAGTTGCTGAATACAGGAATATGCAAAGAATCAATCCAGAACCCAAATTCGGCATCAACCCGCCCTCATTTTGCGCGACACATTTCAAATACAGATCGTCCGGACCTGCGGATGCCTTTAATACTAGCAAAGTTCCACGCCCAGGTTTTTGTAACAGTACCGTTTTTGCACGGCGCGCCGCGACTCGACCTGCGGCCGACCGATACCGGCCGGGAACCCATCGATTAAGTCAATTTATCGATAAACCACCTGAAATCGACCTAATTACAGGCCTTGCAACCCAAAATACCCGCGTATTCAAGTTAATATTCCGGAATGCCGCTATATTTAGGTGTTTGTAAGAGATTTTTTGGTGCATCCTTTTCACCCCGAGGGACGCAACCGTAAGAATTTTGCTATGGAAACCGATGAAGAGTACGGGTACATTTTTTCCGCCATCCCCGGCACCTAAAAACACCACACTCCTGCTGATCCTGGGATTTGCAGTCACCGCCGTATTGTTTGCGTTTTTGGTCACCATGGGTTTGGTCTACACCTCAAAAACCCAGGCACGAATTAACACCATTGTCGAATCACATAACGTAAAAACCCGTCTGGTTACCGAGATGCACGACGCCGCGCGTGAGCGGTCGATGACGCTGCATACCATGCTGAATACGCCCGATCCATTTGATCGCGATGCTCAATTTTTACAATTCAACGGGCTAGGCGCCAGCTTCGCGCGTGCGCGCATGCAACTCGTAGGCATGCAATTAAGCGACCCCGAACGACAGATTCTCAAACGCCAGGGAGAACTCACAGGGTTAGCCGTACCGCTGCAAAACAAAATTATTGACCTGATCCATACAGACGACTTTGAAAGTGCCACAGAAGTGCTTATAAGTAAGGCCGTCCCTGCACAGGACAATGTCATGCTTGAGTTAATTAAACTGAAGAAAATGCAGCAAAACGCTGCACGTGCCGCGGCACAGGCAAGCAAAAACGAACTCGATCAACTGCTCAAACAGATTATTTTTATTGGCGGTTTTGCACTGCTGCTCGGTATCGCCGTAGCGGTATTTATCATTCGAAAAACACGCGCGTTTGAATCGCAACTCCGACTGGAAAAAGAGCTGGCAGAAGTCACGCTACATTCCATTGGTGAGGCCGTAATTACAACAGACCGCCATAGCACGGTGCAGTATCTCAATTCAGTCGCGGAGTCGCTAACCCGATTCTCAAACAGAAGTGCTCGTGGATTACCGCTACTCAAGGTTATGAACATTGTCATAGAGGAAACACAGCTACCTGCGCCCGACCCGGTGCTGGGGGCTATCCGCGAGAGTCGCGTAGTCAGTTCGGACCAGAATACCGTGCTTAACAACCGCGACGGTGTGAGCTTTGCTATTGAACACACCGCAGCGCCCATACGTGACACTGACGGCAGCATACGTGGCGGCATTGTGATCTTTCGCGACGTAACCGAAGTCCGAAAATTGGCCTATCAACTTAGCTATCAAGCCAGCCATGATTCACTTACCGGCCTGGTCAACCGCTATGAATTTGAGATCCGGCTCGAGCAAGCGCTTGCGCACGCCCGTTCGGAGCGGCAGGTGCACGCAGTGTTATATCTGGATCTTGATCAGTTCAAGGTCATTAACGACACCAGCGGGCACGCCGCCGGAGACGAGCTTCTAAAACAGGTCGCAACCATCCTGCATTCCGCACTACGCGAAAGCGACACGCTGGCCAGATTGGGCGGTGATGAGTTCGGCGTGTTGCTTGAAGGGTGCTCCATAGATAAGGCCAGGCAGATTGCCGAAAGCTTACTCACCCGCGTGAAGGAGCAACGGTTTTCCTGGGATGATAAGTCCTTTGAGATTGGCGTGAGTATAGGCATGGTGCCGCTTAGTTCCAGTTCGGGTAACGTTTCGGATGTGCTCAGTGCTGCCGATACCGCATGTTATGAGGCCAAGGATCAGGGACGTAATCGCGTTCATGTCTTCCAGGCCGATGATCTGAAACTACAGCAACGCCGCGGCGAGATGTTATGGGTACAACGGATCAACGAAGCGATAGAGCAAGACAAATTTGTACTGTATTGCCAGAAAATTGTCCCGGTTAGCCCTGACAGCAAGGAGAAACCGTACTACGAAATTCTGCTACGCATGCAGGAGAAGAGTGAACTCATCCCCCCCATGGCGTTCATACCGGCGGCCGAACGCTATGATCTGATGACGTCAATCGACTGCTTTGTCCTGGAAAAAACCCTGGCCACAATTGTTAGAGCGCAGGACCAAAAAATAGGTCTGCGTTTTTCCGTTAACGTGTCGGGCCAATCACTGTCGAATTCAAGTTTCCTGGATTTCGCGGCGAACAAGATCCAGCAATACGCGATTCAACCCGGAACAATCACCTTCGAAATTACGGAAACCGCCGCCGTCACAAACTTTACGCGCGCATCGCAGTTCATCGCGACGTTGCGGCATCTGGGTTGTCATTTTGCCCTGGATGACTTTGGCAGCGGTCTGTCATCGTTTGCCTACCTGAAAAATATCCCAGTCGACTACCTTAAGATCGATGGCAGTTTCGTCAAGGACATCGTTAGCGACGACGCCGACCTCGCATTTGTGCAGTCCATAAAGCAAATCGGCGATGTTATGGGAATTACCACCATTGCCGAATACGTTGAATCTGAGGAAATACTCGACAAACTTAATGAGATTGGCATCGAACTGGCGCAAGGATTTTTTGTTGGCAAACCGGTTCCGCTCAATCGCGTGCTGGAACAAAACGGCGTGATCAACGACCCAATGGATTCGGCCTCTTCAGGCCTGGACTAAATCCGGATCAGGAGCCCTCAACCAGGCTCTTCAAACTCGCCAAGCCCTTTTCGTAATCCTGGCCGATCCAGCTATCAAACATCAGACCCAGATAGCGCGCCACCACATCACCTTGTAAATCCGTATCAAAGCCCCAGGTCACCTTTGTGCTATTGCCTTCAGCATTGAGCTGCAAGTACGACTTTGCCGTGCCTTGCTCGCCGAAATCCAGTAAGGTCACGACGCGTTCATTCGGCTGACTTTCGATGATCTCCTGACTACCCCGGCCGACATTCGGATGCTCACTCGACCACTTCATTCGCGCGCCCACACCGGTGGCGGGGCCGCTATGCGTGAATTGTGTTTGCGGATCCAGTTGCGCCCAGGGTTGCCATTCATTGAAGCGGCGGAAATCGTTCACGTAGGGGAAGACGCGCTCCGGTGACGCATTGATCATGACGCTGCGCTCCACATGCACGTCATCGGGGAGAAAAAGTCCCACCGCATAAAGTGTCGCCACCAGCACGGCCAGACCGATACCGAGGTACTTTAGAAATCTCATAACTCTTTCCTCCGGCCCAACGACCGTGCAACTTTGCCATAGGGCACCTTTTAACCATTCCCGTTACAGGCTGCAAGCAAGGCACCCTCGGCGCCCACGTTCGGGCACTGTTAATAACTCTTGACTTTTAAGACGACCGGTCACATATTACAGCCATGCAAACACGTGAAGATAAACGGGATGCCATCATTGATGCCGGCCTGGCAGTGCTTTATCTGCAGGGCTACAACGGCACGGGCGTTAAGGATATTGTCGACGAGGCCGGCATTCCCAAGGGTTCGTTTTATAACTACTTCAAAAGTAAGGAAGATTTCGCAATAGAGGCGCTACAGCGCGTCGCCGGTGAAAATCTTACCTGGGCCCGCGGTATCCTGCTGGACCCCACGGTGCCGCCACTGGAACGACTGGAGCGGTTTTTTCGCATCGGCGTGGAATCGGCAAAAGCCCAGGAATTCAAGCTGGGCTGCCTGATGGGCAATCTGTGCCAGGAGTTAGCCGACGTAAATCCGCGCATTCGCGATACCGTCGCCGGCCTGTTCAAACGTCTCACCGCTGTTTTTGCCGAATGTCTGACAGAGGCCCAGGGTAAGGGTGATATTCCGGCGCGACTGGATGTTAACCAGACTGCAGACTTTATTTTCAACGCCTGGGAAGGTGCCTTGCTGCGGATGAAGTGCGATAAAAGTCCTGAAGCACTGGAAGCCTTTATTACCGTTTTACCCAATCTGGTCGGCAACCACCGTGCGCCGCATGCACACGGCACCGGCAATGGATCAGGCGATTCCGACTGATCCACTCAGATTCTTTTTGAACTCTTTAAAAACGACTGGTCATATCCTTTGAGGCGGTAGAAATCCGCATTTTTATACCCTGAACAAAAGACGACCGGTCATTTAGTAGGGACAATGAAACAAAAACAAAACAGGAAGGGATTCCGGCAAATCACCCGTTGGTCACTGGCAGCGCTGCTAACGTTGTTCGGTCCGCCCGCACTGGCCGTGCCCGAGAATGATACGAGTAACCGGCCTTTGCCACAGGTCGAGCTTGCGGCCCTGGTCGAGGAGGAAAAGCGTCCGCAGTCACGGCCGCTGGATAAGTCCAACCGGGAGCGGGATCGAACCAGTTGGGCGGTCTACCTGGATAATGATTTTTTCGTTCCCGGTGGCAGCGACAGAGACTACACCGCCGGATTGGCCGTTACGCTATCCGGCAACGCAACCCGCAACTATCTCGTCTCGCCAGACCCACTGTTAGGCTACATCGATCGGGCTCTGGTGCGGCCGGCGGCCAACCGTATCGGTCTGCATAGTTTCGAGGTCGGCCTCACTGCGTTTACGCCGGAAAACACCGTCGCCAGCGAACCGCTGCCGGACGATCGGCCCTATTCCAGTCTGCTCTACCTGTCGAGCACACGCGCCTATGTCGAACCGGGCACGGGTCGGGCCACCACCACCTCGCTGACCTTGGGCCTATTGGGCTTGAACCTGGCCGGGGAGCTGCAAAATGCCGTGCACGATATCACCGGCAACCAGGAGGCCAACGGCTGGAACAACCAGATATCAGAGGGCGGTGAACTCACCTTTCGCTATAGTGTTGCCGATCAAAAAATTCTCGGTCAACAATACGGCAGTCATGGTACCAATTACGATTTTACCTCCACGTTGCACGGCAACGTGGGCTACATTACTGACGTCAGCTGGGGCCTCAGCGGCCGGGCGGGCCGATTGCGCACGCCCTGGTGGACCTTCACACCACAACTCGGCGAATACACCGAGCGTGGCTCGACGACGGGCATGTCGCATGCCGCCAGCCGGCACGATGAGTTTTACTTCTGGTCCGGATTCAACGTTCGCCTGCGCGCCTATAACGCGTTTTTGGAAGGCCAGTTCCGCGACAGCGCCGTGACCTATAACCGCAGTGAACTCAACAACGTGATCGGCGAGGCCTGGATGGGGGTGACCCGTGAATTTTCCAACGGCTTCCGCTTCAGCTACTTTATCCGCGGGCAAACCGCTGAAATCAAATCCGGTCCCGGCTCGCGCGATCCGATCTGGGGTGGCGTAATTTTTAGCTTCGTCACGCAATAACCAACCCTTTAGGTCCAACGAGTGCCGCATCCCGCGACTGTCGTTGCACTTGGCGCTTAGAGGAACAACCGCGCACTATCAAATCAGCTCTGTTGATTCGCTGACATAATCCGATCACAATAGCGCACATACGGCCCGGACCGCGGTTTCACACGGGTTTTGGGATAGATGGACTTGAACGCACGTGCCCAGTAACGGAAAACCCGCGCCTTTCCCAGTAATGAAATCTGTAGCTACACCCATCGCGCTTTTTCTCTTCACGCTACTGATCTGTATCGCGCCGATAAGCCCGGTGCTCGCGGAAAATGAAGCGCAAGAACCGGATCCGGCCGCAATAACCCGAATTCTCGATCGCGCCGACCGGGAGTTAAAACGCCCCTTAAAACGATCGGAAAAACTGGATGCGTATTTTTCTGAAGTAACCGAATACAAGTCCTGGGCCGGTGACTGCGTCAAGCGCCTGGAACCGGAAGAACAGCTCATCGTGGATCAGATGACCGCCCTGGCCGAACCGGTAAAAGGTGAGTCCGCGGAGGTCAGCAAACGACGCAAGAAACTGGCCAAGAAACAGGCGACGGTTAAAAAACGGCTCGCCGAATGCCGGGTCATTGTTGTTCATAGCACCGAACTGATAAATGCCATAAGCAACTATCGCCAAGAACTTCTAAAAGAACAATTATTCACCAAAGGGCCGGACATCGCCGCACTGCTGCGTGACAACTGGGCGCATCCGGCGCTTTGGGTGGATGCCAGCAAAAAGTTCATTTTAAATAATAGCGGGCTGGACAAAGCCGAAGCCACAGACTGGGTTCTTTTGGTTATTTTCGTGGCGGTTACCTTTGGTTTGGGTCTGCGTTATCGCAAATCGCTCACAAATTGGGAGAAACTCCACACACCGGGTGAAACTCGGACTGATCGCTTTGTATACGCACTGGGTCTGACACTCAAGCGTTATGCGCCGTTTTTACTGGCGACGATTACCAATGCGATCGTTATTTTTTATATATCTAAAGACGTCAAGCCAACACCCTTCATTACCATTGTGGCCTACGGTCTGCCACTTGTAGTGCTCCTGCTTGCTTTTATTCATCTGTTTTTGCGTGCTTCATTCCAGGCGCAAGTGTTCGACACTAGCGTGACTGACACCGCTGGTCGGCTTGCGTATCGGCTGAAACTACTCGCGTTACTTATTTTTTTCGGCTACCTGTTGTTTTCAACCATTTTGTCACAAAGCCTGCCCGAATCGGCGCTGCTGTTAACCCGAGCTGTTTTTGGCGCGGTTTTGGTGCTTAACCTGGTCTGGATCGTCTGGCTGGTCACCGGCTTAACAAAGCTCGGTGATAATGTTTTTACCCGACTGTTCTTTTCCGCGATTCTGCTTGCAGCCTTGGCTGCAGAACTTCTCGGCTATCGCAACCTTTCCGGCTATATCCTGAAAACGGTAGTCGGTACTTTAATTTCGATTGGTCTGTTTCTTTTACTCAGTGGCTTCCTCAGAGATTTTCTCGATGGCTTTGAACAGGGCAAATATAACTGGCAACAAAAGCTACGCGTCGCGTTTGGCTTAAAGCCAGACAGACAAATGCCGGGGGTCATCTGGTTACGCTTTTTCGTTTCCCTGCTGCTTTGGATTGCGCTCATTGCCAGCCTGGCCGTTATCTGGCAGGTTCAGCAAGAGCGCATCGAACTTCTCGGCGAATATTTTCTCGAAGGGTTTTCCATTGGCTCCTTCAGTGTAGTACCGATACAGATCTTACAGGGCGTTGCAGTACTTATCATACTACTGACCTTTAATACCTGGATACGCAAGCGCTTCGAACAAGCCCTCAGCAAAACCCGCATGGAGCGCGGCGCCCGAGAATCCATTAGCACCATATTCAGTTATGTCGGTGCAACCGTTGCCGCACTCGTCGCCCTGGGTGTGGCCGGCATGGAGTTCGCCAATCTGGCACTGATCGCCGGTGCACTTTCCGTGGGTATCGGCTTCGGTTTACAAAATGTGGTTAATAACTTTGTTTCGGGCCTCATCCTGTTGTTCGAACGACCCGTTAAAACCGGCGACTGGATTGTTGTCGGCGATACGGAAGGCTATGTACAACAAATAAGTATACGGTCGACACGCATCCAGACATTCGATCGTGCGGACGTCATTGTGCCCAATTCAGAATTGATTTCCGGCAAAGTAACCAACTGGATGTTACGCAATGTACAGGGCCGTCTGCGCGTACCGGTTGGCGTGGCCTACGGATCGGATACGGCCAAAGTTCATGACCTGCTACTGAAAGTTGCCAACGATCATCCGGACGTGCTCACCGGCGGTATCATCGCACCGGAGCCTCGCGCACTGTTCATGGCGTTTGGCGATAGCTCGCTGGATTTTGAATTACGTTGCTTTGTAAGAGACATTGACCGACGTCGCACGATCATGAGTGATCTCAACTTTGCCATTGATGCCGAGTTCCGCAAAAACGGTGTCGAGATCCCCTTCCCGCAGCGGGATGTCCATGTACGCGACTGGCCGAGAACCGATCATCCGCCATCACCGCTGCCGAAGAAAGATTCAAAGCGCTCGCGATCCGACTCCTCGCGGGACCCTTCCAGGGACGAGGACTTTGATGACGGCGGTCTGGATGGCGACGCCGGGGATGGCGACGCCGGGGATGGCGACGACTAGGTCATTGTTTTCGCAACGCAAATGCGCAATACGCTTTTCCGACTATACTTGAGCGAAAGCTACCACAACAAGGAGGTCATTATGAGCCCAAGAGATCCACGCCAGCAAAGCGCACCCTGGCTGATTCCCACCCTGACTGTTACGGACGTAAATCAAAGCCTGGCCTTTTATGAAAATGCCTTTGGCTTTCAAACCGGTAATTGCATGGACGATGAAACCGGCAGCCCCGCCTACGCCGACATGCTTTACAAAGGCGAACTGATGATTATGCTCATGCGCACCGGTTCCTGGGGCGGCACATCAACGGCTCCGGTAAAGTCCGGCGTCGAACCCTCCGTCGGTTTATACGTCTATTGCGACGATGTTGATGCGACCTACCGCCGAGCAACCGGTTTCGGTGCGACCAGCGTCGACAATCCCGATGATATGTTTTGGGGTGACCGTGTTGCCAAGGTCAAGGACCCGGACGGACACGTCTGGGCGTTTGCAACCAAAATCCACGAATTTGAGCCTGAAGCTGAACCGGCCTGATATCGACAATCGGGCTCTGCTGAATTCGCGGAGCAAGCACATGCTTCTTGCCTGTCACGTACACGGTTTCAAGTCTTTGCGTGGCGGGCAAGGGACTTAAAATCCCTCGGTGGCAACACCGTGCCGGTTCGATTCCGGCCCCGGGTATCAATAATAACAATGGGTTATAACATCATCTAAGCTTGTCCAAGTTGGTTGATTTTTCAATGTAGACGTTATGTAGACAATCTGGGGCTATG
>CAMYNG010000023.1 GCA_947259765.1 uncultured Ectothiorhodospiraceae bacterium | reverse complement strand
ATTGCGCCGATCGCCATGGAAGAAGGGTTGCGGTTTGCTATTCGCGAGGGTGGCCGGACTGTGGGCGCCGGTGTCGTGTCGAAGATTATTGAGTAAGGAAGTATTGGCGGCTCACACGAGTCGTCGGTAACTGAGTTGGTGAGGAATAAATTAAATGGCCAAAAACCAGAACATCCGTATTCGCTTAAAGGCATTCGATCATCGACTGATCGATCAGTCGGCGAAAGAGATCGTCGAGACCGCCAAGCGCACCGGTGCGCAGGTTAGGGGGCCCATCCCTTTGCCGACCCGCAAGGAGCGTTTTACGGTATTGATCTCGCCGCATGTTAATAAGGATGCGCGTGATCAGTATGAAATTCGCACGCACAAGCGATTGATGGATATTGTTGACCCCACGGACAAGACTGTGGATGCGTTGATGAAACTGGATTTGGCTGCCGGCGTCGACGTGCAGATTAAATTGCAATAATCGGTGTCCAGGTTTTACCTGTAAGTAACTACGGTCTAAAGAAAATGACGATTGGAATTGTAGGTCGAAAAATTGGTATGAGCCGCGTCTTCACTGATGACGGCGCGTCGCAGCCGGTGACTGTCATCGAGGCACAGCCTAACCGCGTGGCTCAGGTCAAAACGATCGATACAGACGGTTACAGTGCCATTCAGGTAACGAGTGGTGCGCGCAAGGCTTCGCACGTGAGCAAGCCTGCGGCCGGGCATTTTGCAAAAGCCAACGTCGAGGCTGGCAAAGGATTATGGGAATTTCGCTTGTCAGAGGGCGAAAGTGGCGAGCTGGAAACCGGAAGCGAAATTAAGGTGGATATTTTTGAGTCCGGCCAGAAAGTAGATGTAACGGGCACCAGCATTGGTAAGGGTTTCGCTGGCGTTGTGAAACGCCACAACTTCCGCACTCAGGATGCTACCCATGGTAACTCGCTCGCGCACCGCGCGCCGGGTTCAATCGGACAAAACCAGACGCCGGGCCGTGTATTCAAGGGCAAGAAGATGGCCGGACACATGGGTAACGTTAAACGGACTGCACAAAATCTGGAAGTCGTACGTGTTGATGTTGAGCGTAATCTCCTGCTGGTTAAGGGTGCCGTACCTGGTGCGAAAGGCGGCAGCCTTGTCATCCGCCCTTCAGTTAAGGCAAAGGGGTAAGCAATGGAACTTACATTGACCACGGCCACGGGCAAGGCGTCGAAGAAAACCGTCGAAGTTGCTGATGACGCGTTTGGCCGCGAATTTAATGAAGCACTTGTACATCAGGTGGTTAACGCCTACCTGGCAGGAGCTCGTGCGGGAACGCGCGCACAAAAGAATCGTTCTGCGGTTCGCGGCGGTGGCACCAAGCCCTGGCGGCAAAAGGGTACCGGTCGGGCACGTGCGGGAACGATTCGCAGCCCAATTTGGCGTAGTGGCGGCACCACGTTTGCGGCAAAGCCACAGGACTGGTCGCAGAAAGTTAATCGCAAAATGTACCGTAATGCCCTGCGTTCGATCTTGTCAGAGCTTGCACGCCAGGAACGTTTAGTTATTGTTGACGATCTCAAACTTGATGCGCCCAAGACGCGTGAGCTTGTGGGTAAACTTTCCGCGCTGGGATTAGATAACGTGCTGATTCTGGTTGATGATATGAACGAGAATTTGTTTCTCGCTGCACGTAATTTGCACAAGGTCGGCCTAAGCGAAGCGGGTGCCATAGACCCGGTGCTGTTGGTTCGGCACGAGAAAGTTCTGGTTACAGTTTCGGCTGTAAAGAAGCTTGAGGAACAGCTGGCATGAATAAAGAGCGCTTGATGAAAGTACTTCTTGCTCCGGTTATTTCTGAAAAGAGTACGCTGGCTGCTGACCAGGCGAACCAGTTTGTATTCAAGGTGGTTCCGGACGCGACAAAACCGGAAATTAAACAGGCTGTTGAAATGCTGTTTGACGTCAAAGTGGCTGCGGTCAAGGTAAACAACATGAAGGGCAAAGTTAAAATGACGCGCCAGGTTGTTGGTCGACGCAAAAACTGGAAAAAGGCGTATGTCCGGCTTGAAGCGGGCCACGATATTAGTTTCGTGAGCGCCGAATAATCGGATTCGCTGGGGAATTGTAGTTATGGCAATTGTAAAAACAAAACCGACATCTGCTGGTCGACGCTTTGTAGTCAAGATCGTCTCTGATGATTTGCACAAAGGCAAGCCACACGCCCCGTTGCTGGAAAAACAGAGCAAGACGGGTGGACGTAACAACGCCGGTCGGATAACGACTCGACACCGGGGTGGCGGGCATAAGCAGCACTACCGAATTGTCGATTTCAAACGCGACAAGGATGCCGTGCCTGCAACTGTTGAGCGGCTGGAATATGATCCGAACCGGAGTGCGCATATTGCGTTGCTTAAATATGCCGACGGCGAGCGACGCTATATCATTGCGCCCAACAAGGTAAAGGCGGGCGACGAATTGATGTCCGGAATTGAGTCGCCGATCAAGCCCGGCAATTGTTTGCCGTTGCGCAATATTCCGGTTGGTACAACAGTACATTGCATCGAAATCAAACCCGGTAAAGGTGCGCAGATGGCGCGAAGCGCCGGTGCCGCTGCACAATTAGTTGCACGTGAAGGCCAGTTTGCCACCTTGAGATTACGTTCCGGTGAAATGCGTAAAATCCATTCGGAATGTCGTGCCACGGTTGGCGAAGTAAGTAATCCGGAGCACAGCCTGCGTAAGCTGGGTAAGGCCGGCGCTACGCGCTGGCGCGGCGTGCGACCTACGGTACGTGGTGTCGCAATGAACCCGGTTGACCATCCGCACGGCGGTGGTGAAGGGCGGACTTCGGGTGGTCGTCATCCGGTCTCTCCCTGGGGCATGCCTACCAAAGGATACAAAACGCGTAAGAACAAGCGTACCGACAAGATGATCGTACGTCGTCGTAATCGCAAGTAAAGTAGCCTCGGTTTAACAGACATAGAGAGTTAATGCAGTGCCACGTTCAATTAAAAAAGGACCGTTTGTAGATCTTCACCTGATTAAAAAGGTCGAAGAAGCACAAGCAACCAACAGTAAGCGACCGATCAAAACCTGGTCACGCCGTTCAATGGTGATTCCTGACATGATCGGGTTGACCATTGCTGTGCACAATGGACGGCAACATGTGCCGATTCTTATATCGGACAATATGGTGGGGCACAAACTCGGTGAGTTTGCCCCGACACGGACCTTCAAGGGCCACGTTGCTGACAGAAAGGCAAGGTAAGGGGTTGACGATGCAAGTCTCTGCACACTTGAAACATGTACGGATTTCACCGCAAAAAGCGCGTCTGGTTGCAGATCAGATTCGTGGCAAGAGCGTTGAAAACGCACTCGAAGTGTTGACCTTTAGCTCAAAGAAGTCAGCACAAATAATTAAGAAGATTTTGGAATCGGCAATCGCCAATGCTGAGCACAATAACGGTGCCGATGTGGATGAGTTAAAAGTTGCCAGAATTTTTGTTGATCAGGGACGGACCTTGCGCCGCTGGCGTGCGCGTGCAAAGGGCCGTGTTAACCATATTATCAAGCGCACCAGCCACATCACCGTCACGGTGGGTGACGAGTAAGAGAGAAAATTATGGGTCAGAAAGTACATCCAATAGGTATGCGTCTCGGCATTGTGACCGACTGGACGTCCAAGTGGTATGCCGAAGCCGGAGAATACGCGGATTTTCTGAATAATGATCTGCTCGTTCGTAATTATCTGAAGAAAAAACTGGCGCAAGCGTCGGTGAGTCGGATTACCATCGAACGCACTGCCGGCAAAGCGAACCTGACGATTTATACTGCCCGCCCGGGTCTTGTAATTGGCAAGAAGGGTGAAGATATAGAGAAGCTGCGTGTTGAAGTTGCACAAATGATGGGTTTGAACCGAGTGCACATCAATATCGAGGAAATTCGTAAGCCTGAGCTGGATGCGCAATTGGTCGCCGAAAGTGTGGCCCAACAGCTTGAACGTCGCATCATGTTTCGCCGGGCGATGAAGCGTGCTGTGTCAAATTCCATGCGCCTGGGAGCGTTGGGTGTAAAAATCAACGTGGCGGGTCGACTGAACGGTGCTGAGATTGCACGCAGTGAGTGGTACCGCGAAGGGCGAGTTCCCTTGCATACGCTGCGCGCCGACATTGGCTACGGCTTTGCCGAAGCCATGACGACCTATGGTGTGATTGGCGTTAAGGTCTGGATCTTCAAGGGTGAAGTGATTGGACCTCAGGAAGAAGCCGAAGCTGCCGCTGCGGCAAGCTGAGGAAGCGGGAGTAAATTTAGATGTTGCAGCCCAAACGCACAAAATTCAGAAAACAGCAGAAAGGCCGTAATCGCGGCCTGGCAGTACGCGGAAGTAAAGTCAGCTTTGGCGAATATGGCCTAAAAGCGACTACGCGTGGTCGAATCACCGCCCGACAGATTGAGGCGGCACGTCGCGCCATGACCCGGCACATTAAGCGTGGCGGTAAGATTTGGATACGTATTTTTCCGGATAAACCGATTACCCAAAAGCCTTTGGAAGTTCGGCAGGGTAAAGGCAAAGGTAACGTGGAGTATTGGGTTGCCCAGATTCAGCCCGGACGTATGTTGTATGAAATGGAAGGCGTGACCGAAGAGATTGCACGTGAGGCGTTCCGTCTTGCAGCAGCGAAACTTCCGGTACAGACGACTTTCGTAACGCGGACGGTGCAGTGATGAAAACGAATGAACTTCGTGGCAAGAGCAGTGAAGAGCTCAACAAGGAGTTGATGGATCTTTTGCGTGAGCAGTTCAACCTGCGAATGCAAAAGGCATCCGATCAAGGCGTGCGGCCGCACCAGATCAAGGAAGTACGACGCAATATTGCGCGTGTGAAAACCATCTTGAGCGAAAAAGCAGGAAACGCAGAATGAGCGACGAAGCAAAGGTTGAACGCACTATAACTGGGCGTGTCATAAGCAATAAAATGGACAAGTCCGCAACTGTGCTGATTGAGCGTCGCGTTGCACACCCGGTGTATGGAAAGTATGTAAAGCGCTCTACCAAGTTGCATGTGCATGATGAGAATAACGAATGCAACGAAGGTGATGTTGTGGCTGTAAGTTCCTGTCGGCCTATTTCCAAGACCAAATCTTGGAAACTGGTAAAGATAGTTGAACGTGCCGCAGTTGTTTAATTGATTTTACGGGTTTGAGTCGGAGTCAGACATGATACAGATGCAGACCGTGCTGGACGTCGCGGATAACAGTGGAGCGCGGCGGGTGCAGTGCATCAAGGTGCTTGGCGGTTCGAAACGCCGTTATGCCAGGATCGGTGACATTATTAAGGTCAGTATTAAAGAGGCTATTCCTCGAGGCCGTGTCAAGAAAGGCGATGTTTACAACGCGGTCGTGGTGAGAACCCGCAAAGGTGTACGTCGGCAGGATGGTTCGTTAATCCGGTTCGACAACAATGCAGCGGTACTTTTAAATGCGCAACTGCAGCCGATTGGGACGCGCATATTTGGCCCGGTTACGCGCGAGCTGCGTACCGAAAACTTTATGAAAATCATTTCGCTGGCGCCCGAAGTGCTCTAGAGCGGAGTTTGACAAGCATGAACAAGATAAAAAAGGGCGACGATGTCGTCGTTATTACCGGCAAGGATAAGGGAAAACGAGGCACTGTAGTGCGCGTGTTTCCTGAAGACGACCGGGTTCTGGTGGAAAACGTTAATCTGGTGAAGAAACACCAGAAGGCGAATCCAAATCTGGGAACGCCAGGCGGCATAATCGAAAAGGAGATGCCGATGCACGTTTCCAATGTGGCGCTGTTCAATCCCGCGACTGGTAAGCCAGACCACGTAGGCTATAAGACCCTGGAAGATGGTCGGAAAGTACGTATTTTTAAATCGAATGGTGAAGTGCTGGACGCGTAACAGCGCGATCCCGCTACTAATTTAATCAGGGTAAAACAATGGCAAGGTTGCAAGAGCACTATCGCGAAACAGTAGTCAAACAGCTCATGGAGAAGTTTGGCTACAAGAGTGTTATGCAGGTGCCGAAAATCACCAAAGTGACACTCAACATGGGTGTTGGTGATGCGGTCAGTGATAAAAAAGTGATGGACCACGCGGTGGGTGATCTGGAAAAAATCGCCGGGCAAAAGCCATTACGTCGGTTGGCGCGAAAGTCAGTCGCAGGATTTAAAATACGCGAAGGCTGGCCCATCGGCTGTAAGGTAACGCTGCGTAGTGAACGCATGTATGAATTTCTGGATCGATTGATCAGCATCGCGATACCTCGTATGCGCGATTTCCGAGGACTGAATCCGAAGTCGTTCGACGGTTACGGTAACTACAGCATGGGCGTGCGTGAACAGATAATTTTTCCGGAAATTGACTACGACAAGATCGATAAGTTACGCGGGCTCGATATTACCATCACGACCTCGGCAAAGACTGACGAAGAAGGTCGTGCATTACTGGAAGCATTCAACTTCCCGTTAAAAAGCAAAACAGGCGAGAACTGATATGGCCAAGATGTCGATGAAAGAGCGTGAGTCGAAACGCATCAAGACGGTGAAAAAGTATGCCGCAAAGCGTTCCGAGTTAAAGGCGATCATTCAAAACTCGAACGTGTCGTTCGAGGAGCGAATGGATGCACAAACCAAGCTGCAGAAGCTGCCACGCAATGCCAGCCCGGTTCGGGTGCAGCGTCGTTGTCGTGTTACCGGACGTCCACATGCTGTGTATCGTAAGTTTGGCTTGTGCCGAAACAAGTTGCGTGAGGCGGCCATGCGCGGGGAAGTGCCGGGTCTGCACAAGGCTAGCTGGTGAATTTGGTGTTAACTAAGTAGGTTCGAAAATAAAGGTGAGACTAAATTTGATTTGGTCATTACCCTGGAGTTTGAAAAGATGATGACAGACCCGATAGCAGATATGTTGACGCGAATTCGCAACGCGTTAGCTGCGGAGAAATCGGCCGTAAGCATGCCGGCATCGAAGGCGAAAGCCGCAATTGCCCAGGTATTGCAGGATGAGGGTTATATAGAAGGTTTCGGAACGGTGGAGCAGGACGGGAAAAACGTGCTCAGCATCGATCTGAAGTACTACATGGGTCGGCCGGTAATTGAATCCGTCGAACGTGTTAGTCGTCCGGGTCTGCGGATTTTTAAAGGAAAGGATGAACTGCCTAAGGTTATGGGCGGTTTGGGTATTGCAATCGTTTCGACCTCTGCCGGGGTGATGACCGATCGTGCTGCACGCAAGGCGGGTCACGGCGGCGAGGTACTGTGCTACGTACAGTAAGGTAAAGCAAATATGGCAAGACTGACACCAATCAGTGTTCCGTCCGGCGTGGATGTTTCCATCAGCGGGCAGACAGTGAATATTAAAGGTTCCAAAGGGAATCTGGCGCATGAAGTTCATCCGGCGGTAGAAATTTCCCGGGATGAGCAGGCGGTGAATTTTGCTCCGCGCGCTGGAGAAGATAACGGCGTAGCGCAGGCCGGTACGGCTCGCTCACTTATTCACAACATGATTGTGGGTGTAAGCGAGGGTTTCGAGAAAAAGCTCGAGCTTGTCGGTGTGGGTTATCGAGCGCAGGCACAGGGAAATACGCTGAACCTGACTTTGGGATTTTCTCATCCCGTTAATTACAAGGTGCCGGAAGGAATCAGCGTTGAGACCCCGAGCCAGACTGAGGTGCTCGTAAAGGGGATCGACAAACAGAAGGTTGGTCAGGTTGCGGCTGAGATTCGCGCCTATCGGCCGCCGGAGCCATACAAAGGCAAGGGCGTAAAGTACGCGGACGAGCATATCGTCCGTAAAGAGGCCAAAAAGAAATAGGCCAGGGTGTTACAGGGTAGATCAATGGACAAAAAATCATCACGTTTGCGCCGCGCACGCCGCGGTCGGGCCAAAATCCGGGAGTTGGGTGTACCGCGCCTTACGGTGTTTCGTACACCGCGGCATATTTATGCCCAGCTTATCGCGCCAAATGGTAGCGACGTGCTGGCATGCGCATCGACACTTGAAACGGATCTTAAGGCAAGCTTGAAATACACGGGTAACGCTGATGCCGCGGCGAGCGTTGGCAAGACTATCGCGGAAAAGGCAAAGGCCGCAGGCGTGAGCAAGGTTGCGTTTGATCGTTCGGGTTTTAAATATCACGGTCGCGTCAAGGCGTTGGCAGATGCCGCGCGTGAAGCCGGTCTGGAATTCTAAAGGTTGGGAACATGGCATTAGCGGAAACATCTCAAACGAGCGACGGTCTTCAGGAAAGACTCGTGGCGGTACGTCGTGTAGCCAAAGTGGTCAAGGGCGGCCGGATTTTTGGTTTCTCTGCTTTGACCGTTGTGGGTGACGGCAACGGTCGAGTTGGATTTGGCACGGGTAAGGCACGTGAGGTGCCGGTTGCTATCTCCAAGGCGATGGAAGTTGCGCGCAAGAACATGGTGAGCGTGCCCTTGAAAGAAGGCACCTTGCAATATCCGATTACCGCCACACATGGTGCAGCCAAGGTGTATATGCAGCCCGCCTCAGAAGGTACGGGTGTTATTGCCGGTGGTCCGATGCGCGCCGTGTTCGATGTGGTTGGTGTTCGCAATGTGCTTGCCAAGTGCATTGGTACTAACAATCCTATTAACGTTATCCGCGCGACGATTAAAGGACTGGAAGGCATGTTCTCACCGGATGGTATTGCGGCGAAGCGCGGCAAGAGCGTGGATGAAATACGGGATTAGGTGTCATGGCTGAGCAAAAAACAATCAAGGTGACCTTGGTGCGAAGCACCAATGGCCGATTGGCGTCACACAGGGCATGCGTCGGTGGTTTGGGCTTGCGTCGAATGCATCATACTGTAGACGTTATCGATACACCGGAAAACCGCGGCATGATCAATAAAGTCGCCTATATGCTTAAGGTTGAGGAGAATTGATCATGCGATTGAATACACTGAAACCGGGTGTGGGCTCCAAAGCCGACGCTAAAAGACGCGGTCGGGGTATCGGCTCCGGGCTGGGTAAAACAGCAGGTCGAGGCCATAAGGGGCAAAAGTCTCGTTCCGGCGGATTTCACAAGGTGGGCTTTGAGGGCGGCCAGATGCCGCTACAACGCCGCTTGCCTAAGGTCGGCTTTGTTTCACGCCTCAGTTTGGTCAGCGCCGAAGTGCGTTTGCACGAACTTAACAAGGTTGAAGGCGATCTCGCCGACTTGGCAGCGTTGAAGGCAGCCAACGTAGTTAGCCAGAACATTAAGTACGTCAAGGTGATGCTGTCGGGTGAATTGAAAAAGGCGGTGACCGTGCGAGGTTTACGTCTGACCAAGGGTGCGCGGGCGGCCGTTGAAGCTGCCGGTGGCAAGGTAGAAGACTAAGTGGCCACCTCTAAGTCAGCTCTGGCTGGCGCGATGGCGGCAGGCCGGTTTACCGAGCTGCGGCAACGTTTATTCTTTGTGTTGGGAGCCTTGCTGGTTTTTCGCATCGGTACGTTTATTCCAGTACCGGGAATTGATCCGGATTCATTGGCGCGGTTGTTCGAACAGCAGCAAGGTACCATCCTGGATCTGTTCGGGATCTTTACCGGGGGCGCACTGGAGCGCATGTCGGTATTTGCATTGGGCGTGATGCCATACATCTCGGCGTCCATCATTATGCAACTGCTGACCAAAGTACATCCAAAGCTGGAGCAGCTAAATAAGGAAGGCGCTGCCGGGCGGCGAAAAATTACGCAATATACCCGAATTGCGACACTGGCTCTGGCCGCTTTTCAAGGACTGGGTGTTGCCGTGGCATTGGCGCGACAGCCCGGGTTGGTGTTGATCGACACCTATACATTTTATTTCACCACGGTGGTGACCCTCATGACTGGAACTATGTTCCTCATGTGGCTCGGTGAACAGGTAACAGAGCGGGGTATCGGCAACGGTATTTCTCTTATTATTTTCGCCGGTATCGTGGCGGGGCTGCCGACCGCAATCGGTAGTACTCTCGAACAGGCTCGCACTGGTGAAATAGGCTCTGGTTTTATCCTAGTGCTTTTGCTACTGGTTCTGGCGGTCATCGGGTTTGTGGTGTTCATGGAACGTGGACAGCGGCGTATTACGGTTAATTACGCCAAGCGGCAGCAGGGGCGCAAAATGTACGCAGCGCAGTCAAGCCATCTACCGTTAAAGGTGAATATGGCCGGTGTGATACCGCCGATTTTCGCGTCCAGCATCATCTTGTTTCCGGCGACGATCATGGGCTGGTTTGGTTCGGATTCGGAAGGCAATCTTGGTTGGTTGCAGGATGTTGCTACGGCACTTTCGCCCGGTCAGCCGGTTTACGTACTGCTTTACGCAGCGGCGATTATTTTCTTCTGTTTTTTCTATACGGCGTTGATGTTCAACCCGCGGGAAACGGCAGATAACCTGAAGCGATCCGGAGCGTTTATTCCGGGGATTCGCCCGGGAGAACAGACAGCTCGCTATATCGACACGATACTGGGTCGACTGACCATGGTGGGTGCTCTGTATATCACCTCCGTTAGCTTACTGCCGGAGTTTATGATTTTGTACTGGAGCGTGCCGTTTTATTTCGGTGGGACATCGCTTTTGATTATTGTGGTAGTGGTTATGGATTTTATCGCCCAAGTTCAGGCCCACTTGATGTCGCACCAGTACGAAGGCCTGATGAAAAAAGCCAACCTAAAGGGTGGCGGTGGCGGCTTGTTGCGTTAGGCGACGAAGATATTTTGAATTTGGAGACGTAGTCATGAAAGTTCGTGCATCAGTCAAGAAAATTTGCCGAAACTGCAAAATTATCCGCCGCAATGGCAGCGTACGGGTAGTGTGCAAGGACCCGCGGCACAAGCAGCGCCAGGGATAGGATTCACACGGACCCGGCCGGGCGTTCCGAAGCGCTGAAGAAGGGTCCCTTTTTGTTGAAGAATTAGCCCGTTATGGGTACCATAGCGCGTTTCGTCCGGGCGCGCTGACGAGTTAAACGTGGTTTAGGGAGTGCCGAAATGGCCCGAATTGCTGGTATTAATATTCCGGTTAACAAGCATACGGTAGTGGCGTTGACGTCAATCTACGGTATCGGTCCGTCACGCGCACGCGAGATTTGTGTCGCGGCGGGTATCAAAACCGATGCTAAGGTCAAAGACCTTGCAGAAACGGAGTTGGAAGCATTGCGCTCCGAGATTGGGAAAATCCCTGTCGAAGGTGATCTTCGGCGCGAGGTTTCCATGAATATCAAGCGGCTTATGGATCTGGGATGTTACCGGGGAATGCGTCATCGTCGTGGCTTACCATTGCGCGGCCAACGCACCCGAACTAACGCTCGGACACGAAAAGGTCCGCGTAAGCTGATCAAGAAATAGTGCACCAACACAGGTTTAATTGAGCAAGCATGGCAACGAAAACGGGAACCCGCACGCGCAAGAAAGTAAAACGTAATGTCGCCGACGGCATTGCGCATATACATGCGTCTTTTAATAACACAATCGTGACGATTACTGACCGTCAGGGTAATACCTTGTGTTGGGCAACAGCGGGTGGCTCCGGCTTCCGTGGCTCACGCAAAAGCACGCCGTTTGCTGCTCAGGTAGCCGCGGAGCGTGTGGGTACTACGGCCCAGGAATACGGAATGAAAAACCTGGAAGTTTGTGTGAAAGGCCCGGGACCGGGGCGTGAATCCGCCGTGCGCTCACTGAATTCGCAGGGATTCAAGATTACCAGCATCACCGATGTGACCCCGATTCCGCATAACGGTTGTCGGCCACCCAAGAAACGTCGCGTTTAAGCGCTAAGCAGGAGAACTCCATTGGCCAGGTATATCGGTCCTAAATGTCGTCAGTGTCGCCGTGAGGGTGAGAAGCTGTTTCTCAAAGGGGAAAAGTGTTTTTCCGCCAAGTGCCCGATTGAGACCCGTGCTTTCCCACCCGGACAGCATGGCCAACGACGCACACGGTTGTCAGACTACGCGACACAGTTGCGTGAGAAGCAGAAGTTGCGCCGTATCTACGGTGTGCTGGAAAAACAGTTCCGTCTTTATTACAAGGAAGCGGACAAAAGAAAGGGTTCGACCGGCGAGAACTTGCTACAGTTGCTGGAGTCCCGGCTGGATAATGTTGTTTACCGCATGGGTTTCGGATCTTCCAGATCGGAAGCACGCCAGCTTGTACGACACCATGCTATCACTCTAAACGGCCAGAGAATCAATATTCCATCCGCGCAGGTTAAGCCGGGTGATGTGATTGCCGTTTCTGAAACAGCAAGAAACCATTTACGCACCAAGGCGGCTGCAGATCTTGCTCAACAACGTGGTGTACCGGATTGGGTCGACGTTGATTCAGGCAAGTTTGAAGGCACTTACAAAGCCTTGCCAGAACGTTCCGAGTTACCAGCGGATATTAATGAACATCTGGTTGTCGAGTTGTACTCCAAGTAACGGGTAGTAAACCGCTCGGCGGCACCGTTTAATTTTTGCGAACTGACTGTTCACTCAGGGAAATAAAGGCGAGGCATTACATGCAGGGCTCTGTAACCGATTTTCTGAAGCCACGAATTGTGGACGTGCAGCAACTCAGCGACGTACAAGCGCGCGTTGTACTGGAACCGCTGGAACGAGGTTTTGGTCACACGTTGGGTAACGCACTGCGCCGTATCTTGTTGTCGTCCATGGCGGGCTGTGCCGTTACCGAAGTTGAAATTGAGGGAGTGTTACACGAGTACACTTCTGTGGAAGGCGCACAGGAAGACGTCGTCGACATCATGCTCAATCTTAAGGGTTTGGCCATGCGCATGACCAATCGCGACGAAGCCATCCTTACCCTGAATAAAAAGGGACCGGGGATTGTTACCGCTGCGGATATAAGCCTGGACCATGATGTAGAGATAGTAAATCCCGATCATGTCCTTGCCCATTTGACTAAGTCGGGCGAGCTGAATATGACTTTGAAGGTACGTCGTGGCATGGGCTACCAGCCGGCAACGGTACGGGGCGCGGAAGACGATGACGACAGACCGATTGGACGATTGTTGCTGGACGCAAGTTTCAGCCCCATTGCACGCGTGGCTTACGTGGTTGACAGCGCTCGTGTTGAGCAACGCACTGATTTGGATAAGTTGATCATTGAGTTGGAAACAAACGGTACTATCGACCCTGAAGTTGCAATCCGAAATGCTGCAACAATTCTTCAGGATCAGCTGGCCGCTTTTGTCGATCTCAAGGGCAAACAGGAAGTCGAACCGGAGGCAGAAGAGCCAGAAATTGATCCGATTCTATTGCGTCCTGTTGATGATTTGGAATTGACAGTTCGGTCTGCCAATTGCCTGAAGGCCGAGCAAATCTACTATATCGGGGATCTTATTCAGCGTACTGAAGTTGAATTGCTCAAAACACCGAACCTGGGCAAGAAATCACTGACAGAAATCAAAGACGTGCTTGCATCACGTGGTCTGTCTCTGGGAATGAGACTGGAAAATTGGCCGCCCGCCAGCCTGAAAGAGAAGAAAGAAGAGAGAATCACGGGCGTTTTGTAACGCCTCGATTTAATTGGCCAGTATTACTTAGGGTAAAGAACCATGCGTCACCGTAAGAGCGGACGTCAACTGAATAGAAACAGCAGTCACCGTAAAGCGATGTTTCGTAACATGGCCAGTTCTTTGTTGCGACACGAATTGATCAAGACTACCTTGCCAAAAGCCAAGGAACTTCGCCGTGTTGCGGAGCCTTTAATTACGCTGGCAAAAAACGACAGTGTAGCTAATCGACGGCTGGCGTTTGCGCGTCTACGTGATCGCGCACTTGTCAGTAAACTTTTTAACGAGCTTGGGCCGCGCTACGAGAAGCGACCAGGTGGATACCTGCGAATTCTTAAGTGTGGTTTACGTGCTGGAGATAAAGCTACCATGGCCTATGTAGAATTGGTGGATAGGCCCATGGAGACGGAAGCAAAAGCAGAGGCTGCTGAATCCTGAACTCGGACGATTTACAAAAAAAAACCGGGCAATGCCCGGTTTTTTTTTACACAATACTGAGACCTAATTTTAAACTTTTTTGCGGTCCCTGAAGTTAGAGAATAAGGTTACTCCAATTTTCACTTGCAGTTAAATGTGCTGCCGTCTGGAAAATTTCTAAAGTAGATCCAAACGTTGGACTTTACGTATTCGTTCTCAGCGATTAGTGGGAATCGTTCTTGGAAACCGAAATCAACCCGACCTAAACGTGTAATAAGTGGTTTCCTGATCATTAGATTGCTGTGCTACCTTGGTTAAAAAGAGCCGCTGGTCGGCCTCACGCAATCGGCGGCTAATTTCCCGGGCAATGTTCATTTGGATAATTGCAAATTGGCTTAAATCGGCTTTGTAAAGTTCATATAAATGATCGGCTGTCAGTTTCATGCTTTGTGAATTTTCCACCGCCTTAACTGACGCACTACGCGAGCTCATATCAATCAAGGCCATTTCTCCGAAACAGTCACCATCCGTCAGGCTGCCCAGTTCATAGGCACAACCCTGCCAGTTTTTAACGATAATCACTTTGCCTTTTTCCAGAATGTAAATTGCATCGGCTTGATCGCCCTCGCGGAAGAAAAAACTGCCCTTGGGTACTGATGTGGTCTGTGCCTTGCTGACCAGAAAATCCAGTACATGATCCCGTACACCGCCAAAGATGGGCATGTCCTGCAGAATCTTCAATTTCTCGGTCTGCATATTTAAAATTGCTTTACAGTATTATGCGTTCACGATGTCGTTATATTCCAGGCACTATGCGAGCAATGCGACTGGACGGTCGTTTCCTTTGATGAAGATAAAGTACCGACGATTCGCCGAGTGAACCTCATACATAAACCGATAACATGTCACTTTAAACAATACACACAATATACTTTTCATGCCAGATGGTGTCCGGATAAACGGATTAATTGAATAGTGCGTGTATTGGCAACATTAAATTAGCGGATTATTATATGTTTATATTATTTACAGATTTTGGCTATCAAGGGCCGTATGTCGGAGAGATGAAGATAGTCCTAGCTGAGGATGCACCAAATATTCCAGTGATTGAATTAATGCAGGATGCCCCACGCTGTAACCCGAAAGCCGCGGCCTATTTGTTAGATTCTTTAACCGGTCGTTTGCCTGCCGACGCATTTATTGTTGGTGTTGTGGACCCGGGCGTGGGTGACGCGGGCCGACGCCCCGTCGTTTTACAAGCCGACGGACGTTGTTATGTAGGACCCGATAATGGATTATTCGACCTCGTTGCACGGAATGCGGCCACCAGTGAATGGTGGGAAATCATCTGGCGTCCCGAACATATGTCAAATTCATTTCATGGACGTGATTTGTTTGCGCCGGTTGCGGCAAAGCTTGCCTCAGTAGGATTTTCGTGGGCCGGCATTAGTTCCACGCCACCTCCGGAGCATAGCGACTGGCCCGACGAACTGCCGGAAATCATTTATATCGATCACTTTGGAAACGCCATCACGGGCCTGCGCGCTGGCTCATTTGATGAATCGGTGAAAATTGAGCTATCGGGTAAGTTATTGGCGTTTGCGCCCACGTTTTCGGCGGTGGCTCGTGGTCAGGCCTTTTGGTATGCCAATTCCAGCGGTCTGGTTGAAATTGCGGTTAACGAAGACAGGGCGGCTGCATGCCTGGACCTGGCAGTTGGTGACAAATTGCGACTTCGCTAGTACGAGAAGCTGTGGCATCAACTAATAATTCATTTGCGACAGCGAAAAATCGGTTCGGTATATACCGAATCTTACTTAAAAAGCGATTCAGTGCTGGCTAAGCCTACCCAACTCATGCAGTAAGCTGCTCACCAATTGTTTACCGTCGTGGTTCATTCCCTTACATAAGTGTTCGGGATCGCGTTCGCCGTTGACCAGTCTGCGCATGATACCTCCCAAGCGACCGAGATCTCCGCCCACACGTGTCATCTGCTCGGCCATTTGTGCCACAGCCTGGAGTGCGGTGGTGTCTCCCCGTGATGCCGCATCTATCATTCCGGCCAGGCCTGGTGCGGCCATCTGGGCATCGGCTTGATGATTCAGTGCAGGCAGGCTTTCTGGATTTTGTAGTCCGTCGAGTACAGCTTCTGCAATGACGTGATCTTCATCATCCAGGTTTTTTAACAGGCCGACATCGCGCCGTCCGGCGACTATTTCACGAAGCACGGAAACCAGTTCTATCCAACCGTTGTTGAGCGCAAGATCGAGCATCGGCTCAAGCTCACTTCTTGCTTCGATATTTTGACTCGCCCTGACAACCTGATGAATCAATACTGCATGTGATAAACGAATTTGCTCTTTGTGATCTGGTATATCAGACATCTAAATATTTGCCATATGAGCTTGCAGCTCGGATTTCGAGGTTAAACGAACTTGGGACAATTGCGTAGAAACCAGGATCCGTAAAAAGCATTTAGCATGGCTACGCATTGCACAAATAAAAAAATTTGATGAAAAGATTGTTTGCCGCTACAGCTCTTAGTTGTAAGGCCACTGGAGTTTGAGCATAACGGAAAAATTACAGAGGAATCAATTACGAAAAACATCTTTATTTAACATCATTGTTGGTAGTAACACTCTTAATTGGTCTTTTCTATGCTGGGCAGGCGGTTGCTGAGAAGGACGGATGCGAACCCGCGCCGATGACCGAAGAGGAATTTCAGGATCTTTACGGTGGAGACTGACGCTGCATCAACCGACACCGGAGGTCCTGAGCCGACCTCCGGTACGCGACCAATTTTGCAAGTTGCAGAAAGCTAAAAATGCCGACTTATTTCACCGTGGTTTGACGGATTTAATAGTTCCTGAAAATCTTCGCCCGTGACATGAATGACATCGGTATGGTCGCCGGCCTCGAAGTAAACGTCCTGGCATCGAACCAGATTTTCGTCAAGGATGACATCTACACCGTAAGCGTTACCAACGGGCGGAATAGCGCCTAATTCGCAGTCATTAAATAATTCGCCCACTTCGGCTTCAGTAGCGAGTCCCAGTCGACGGTTGAGTTGGCTGCTTACGGCACCGATCTCAAGCCGATGACTGGCGGGTATAACTGCCATGACGTATCCCGTCTCATCTTCAAGGATGACGGATTTTGCCAGTTGATCGCCAGGAACATGGGCAGCTTCGGCAGTTTCCAGACTTGTTGCGGTATGCGGGTGCGGCAGCAATTCATATTCCACACCTTCCTGATCGAGAAATTCCTTGAGCGTTATAGCGATTGCCATGGTGAACCCCTCCGGATTGTGAATGGGTTTTGGAGAATCCTGCATATAATATAGCCGAAGTTGAGGCAGATTGGGTTTGTTGCCGGGGTAAATAGTGCGGGTCACCTGGGGTGTACTATTCGCCCGATAACTCGAGTATGAACTCACTACCAACGCGGGCTCGTTTCAAAAAGAGTTAATTACTCGCTGGGAATGTCGATGTCGTTGGCAGGTTCTGCCACACGAACACAGTCACGTTCCTGTTTTGCGAGGTACAATAACTCGTCGGCGCGGTTAATAAGAGACTCTGCGGTTTCGCCCGGGTGATAGACAGCGACACCTGCAGAAAACGTCGGCGTTTGAATGGTTTCGCCGTCGTGATCATAGAACGTTTGTATGGCCTTGTTACGTACTTTTTGCAGTGCTCGTAACGACCCTTCCTCGCTGGTGTTCGGCAGCAAGACGGCGAACTCTTCGCCACCGTAGCGTGAGACCATGTCGTGGTGCCTGAAAATAGTCAGTACTTCCTTAGCGAACAGCCGTAGCATATCGTCACCAACGGCATGCCCATAAGAATCATTGATCTGCTTGAAGTTGTCCAAATCCAGGATAGCGATACTGAGTTGCGATTCGTAACGCTCGGCGCGGCCGATCTCATCCTCCAGCCGGCGACGAAATGCGCGGCGATTGGGTAGCTCTGTCAGTTCGTCGGTGAGGCTGAGCACGCGGACCTGTTTGAGCTCCTCGCTCAGTTTTTCACTGTTTTTGCGCACCAGATGCAGAAACGCCTGGGTGTCATTGAGCATACGAACCAATAGGTTCTGACTGGCGAGCATTTTTTCCACCTCTTGTACGGCGTAATATCGAACTTCCTCTACGTCTTCCTTGCTGGCCGCTTGCTTCAGGTTGCCGAGAATAACTTCGAGCAGCAGGCCGAATTTTTCCTGTTGCCGAACGGTCTCGAAAACCTTGCTGGCCAATTTGTTTTGCAAGGCTTCGAAGTCCTGCCGTTGCTGATCAAGCCGTTGTCGATACAGTGATGAAATACGAATTTCTGCCGAGGCGGTGAGTTTGCCTTCGTCGAATCTATCCAGCTCGCCGTTACTGATTTCGGTCTCGTCGGGGCTGGGAGACTCAAGCGAAGCCAGCGGTGGACCTGCCACAGGCTCAGGCGCTGTGGTCTGAAAATCACCACTAAAATCCTCTAACAACGGGGACAGGGCATTCTGTAATAACTTTTCATCCGGGTCGGCTACCCTGCCCATGAGCTGAGCAACGTGTTCGATATATGTTTGTAGTGTGGCCAGCTCGGACAATGTAATTGGGGGATGCAGGCGTTTCTGAACCAGGCGGAGTTCGAGATAGAGCAGGGAATCTTTGGGCAGCTGTTGGCGGAACACACCCAGCAAACTATGCAGAACGGACGCATAGCCGCGGCTGATTTTATCCTGCGTGTGCTCAACCTCACGCAAAACATGCGCAACCTGCTTGAAAACGACATTGCCGGCTGGACTGGACTTCAGGGGATCAAGCAACCGCAGGACATTATCGGAACCCAGGCATTGCAGTGTTGGGCTTTTTTCGTTCTTTTCTTTCATCGCACAGTTTCATAACAATGCCGGCAAGCATGCAGTGCATGCGGGCGACGTTCTCTGGTTTCCGTACCTGGACCCATAACGAGGGAATGGTCGATATGGGTTGAGTGGGCAAGAATTTTTGTCTCACCGCCGACAAATTGCTCTTCGGGGGTGGTTTTGTCAATTATTCGACATTGTGTATAACAAGTCTAATTATTATTTGGCGCCAAATACCGGTCTAATCCATAGGCAAAGTAACAGTTTGCTTGGGGAGCAACAGAATTCCGTTAATTTTGTTGTCACGATGTTGAGGTAACCGATAAAAACGCTTGTATCGATAGCGCCTGCCCTTTGCTGCTGTAGGGCGACGGTTGGTGCGCTAACCTCGCGGAACGAAAATTCGCGCTTACATGCCGGCGAGTCCAAGATCCATGGTCGAACCGCGTGATTTTAGGGTGATTGTAAAGCGCGGTGTATACGCAACTTCACTAGGTCATAAACCGGCGATCCAGTTCGCGACTGCCATCTCCAACGGCGCATTGCTGTTACCTTTCAGTCCAACCAGTTTATGACAATCATTGCCCGTGACCGCGCCACATGGAAGGGCGAGCTGCGAGTAATTGTTGCCCCCCGCAGTGACGTATGCGCTCTGGCGTATCGCCGCAGTTGTCGCGGCGTTAGTGTCGTTGTCACCGTAGATATCCAGTACCGGTGTAGTTAACAAGCCAATTTCATCCAGCGTCTGATCGGTGGCCAAGGGGTCGCCGCCGCTGGTGTACATACCAATTCCGACAAACCCAATTATAGGCAACTCGTCGATTTGCCCACGTGCAACGTGAGCACTGGCCATTCTCGATCCCATGCTGAATCCGATTACAACAATCTTTTGTACATTGCGCGCTTGCAGGGTGTTTATCGCTGTCCGGATGCGTGCGTAGGCCTCCGGAAAAATCGTCGCGGATTCGTTTATATAATTCTGGAAGGGGGGTTGAGTGCCACCGCCCTCAGCAAAGCCGCTGGGTACCGGCCCCTGTATAGAGAGCGTGGTATAACCGCGCAAAAACAGATCGTTGCGTAACTGGCGTACTACAGCGGTGTCCGGATTGCCTCCACGGCCATGTAACAGGACCACACCAATATTGTTTGCCGGGGTGCCCTGTTCCAGCAGCTCGGCGGCAAACGCGGTATTGCTGCCACCCTCAGTAGAGGCGTCCAGGCTAATGTTGCCGGCACCGGTGTTGGAAGGAGGTGGCGAGTCGTCTCCACCGCCGCCACCGCAGGCGGTAGTCAATACTGCCAGCAATATGAGAAAGGAGAGCGATTGTGTGAATTTCGAGACTAAAGAGTATAGCGGATACATCGTTATTTTCTCATTTTCAGGCCCGTTGTTCCCTGTAGGAAACATGTCAGGCGATAAGCTATATTCAGTAAATTATACTTACTTTTGTTTGGGAATCGATCACCAAATTGTGTTACTGGATTTCAATAGTGACGGGGTGTGATATTCGCACGTAATTCTCTCTTGGGACAGGTTTTCGTAGGCACCCAACGCATCACGTAAATCGCCTATTGACTTGGAGATCCCCATGGCTCTATCTTAGTTCGGCTGGAATACGGCCCGCTGTTTACCGGGCGGTAACGAACATTGGAAAGGATGCTTTAATGACCGATCTTAATGATCAAGATGCTCTGTTTGATCAGGCACTGACCCTCCTCAACGCGTGTCACTACGGTGACGCACTTGCGATGTTTATGCGTTTGCAACGCCAGGTTTCAAAATCTGCACCAAACTATAATCTGATACGTTCCTATTACGGCATGACGCTTGTTTGTCTGGGATCCTGTGATGATGGCCTTTCTGTGTGCCGTGATGCGGCGGACAGGGAACTTAATGATCCTCAGGTTTTTGTAAATCTTGCGCGTTCGGCGCAACGCTGCGGCGATCGGCGTCTTGCGCTGGAAGCCATTAGCTTGGGAAAGGTTGTGGACCCAAACAACTCCGCGATGCAGCGCTTGCGGTATGCCCTGGGCGTGCGGCGCAAACCCGTTGTGAGTTTTTTGTCACGAAATAACGTAATCAATGTTTTACTGGGAAAAATGCGTCAGCGGCACGTGGTTCAGGCGCGGATGTAACGTCTTCTCGTCCGGCGGGATCGGTCAAACCCCCGTAATTAAATGTCTGCTTTGCTGTTGGCCGTATGTCCGTGCTCAAACCATGCGGTGAGTTTCATGGATGTATGAAGCTAAAGTTTGTTTTCAGGCTTGTTTACGTTTGTGCACTTTGGGCTTTGATGTCTTTTTACCTTGCAACAAGGGTTGCAGAAACCTTCCTGTATAAGACGTGCTGTGATCGGCGATACTTTCGGGTGTGCCGCAGGTGACCACAGTGCCGCCTTTATCACCACCTTCCGGTCCCATGTCGATTACCCAGTCGGCAGTTTTGATGACGTCAAGATTATGTTCGATGACAACCACTGTATTACCGTGATCGCGTAGACGATGTAACACGATCAACAGTTGTTCAATGTCGTGAAAATGTAAACCGGTGGTGGGTTCATCTAAAATATATAGCGTATTACCGGTATCCCGTTTGGATAGTTCGCGTGACAATTTGACGCGTTGTGCCTCACCGCCGGAAAGCGTGGTGGCATTTTGACCCAAACGAATATAGGACAAGCCGACGTCCATTAGTGTTTTTAGCTTACGCTTAACTACCGGAATAGCGTCAAAAAAGCCCAGCGCGTCCTCAACCGTCATTTCCAGCACGGAAAAAATATTCTTGCCCTTGTATTTGATCTCCAATGTTTCACGGTTATAACGTTTGCCTTTGCAAACGTCACACGGTACATAGATGTCAGGTAGAAAATGCATTTCCACTTTGATTACGCCATCCCCCTGGCAGGCTTCGCATCGCCCTCCCTTGACATTAAAGCTGAAACGCCCAGGCGTGTAACCACGTGCGCGTGCTTCCGGCGTGCCGGCAAACAATTCGCGGATCGGTGTAAACAAACCGGTATAAGTCGCCGGGTTGGAGCGAGGCGTGCGGCCGATAGGGCTTTGATCAATGTCGACCACTTTGTCGCACTGATCAAGCCCTAACATTTCGTCCAGCGGCGCCGGTTCTGTAGACGCACCGTTAAGCGCCATAGCCGCATGCAAATAAAGTGTGTCGTTGATCAGTGTCGATTTGCCGGAGCCGGACACACCGGTGATCGCCGTCATTAAACCTAACGGGATGTCGATGTTTACGCGTTTCAGGTTATTGCCGGCCGCGCCGCGCAGACTTATTTGTCGTGTGGGATCGGGCGGTGTGCGCTGTTGCGGCACGGCGATTAGTTTCACACCGCTGAGGTACTGGCCGGTCAGTGACGCCGGGTTTGCCATGACCTCTGCGGGCGTGCCTTGCGCTACGATGCGGCCACCATGGACGCCGGCACCCGGCCCAATATCGACGACGTGGTCGGCACTGAGAATGGCTTCCTCATCATGTTCAACGACGATTACCGTGTTACCGAGGTCACGCAGGTAATTCAATGTATCCAGCAGGCGTTGGTTGTCGCGCTGGTGCAGACCAATGGAAGGTTCGTCTAGGATGTACATCACGCCGACCAAACCCGCACCAATCTGGCTTGCCAGGCGGATACGCTGGGCTTCACCACCGGAAAGAGTTTCGGCACTGCGGTTTAACGCCAGGTACTCCAGACCCACGTTGACCAGAAAATCGAGCCGTTGGTTGATTTCCTTAACGATCTTTTTTGCGATCTCGCCGCGTCGGCCGGGCAGGGCCAGTTGGCTGAAAAACGCCTGCGCCCGATCCACGGGCATGGAGGTAATCGCAGGGAGCGAGTGTTCATCAATAAACACATGCCTCGCCGCATGGTTCAGGCGCGTTCCCTGGCAGTCCGGGCAGGGTTGGTGGCTCAAGTATTTGCTGAGCTCTTCACGCACTACATTGGATTCGGTGTCACGAAAGCGCCGCTGCATGTTCGGGATCACGCCTTCAAATGGGGCGACTTTGGTGCTGCTGCGTCCGCGATCACTATAATAGGTTAACTCGATGCTTTCGTCCCCGCTGCCGTGCAAAATGATTTGACGAATATCGTCGGGCAATTCAAAAAACGGGGTATCAATATCGAAGCCGTAATGGCGCGCCAGCGATGTCAGCATTTGAAAGTAGTAAGCGTTGCGTCGATCCCAGCCGCGGATTGCGCCGCCCGCGAGACTGTTGTTTTCGTGAGTGACGATGCGTTCCGGATCAAAGAATTGTCGTACTCCCAGGCCATCGCATGTCGGACAGGCGCCGGCCGGGTTGTTAAAGGAAAACAGGCGCGGTTCCAGTTCCGGCAGCGAATAGCCGCACAATGGACAGGCGTAACGCGCGGAAAAAACGGTGTCAGCCTGACCGCCATCCATCCAGGCCACGCGAGCCAGACCGTCGGTCAGATTCAGCGCGGTTTCAAACGAGTCCGCCAGGCGGCTTTGCACTTCGGCGCGGACTTTGAAGCGATCGATGACGGCCTCAATGGTATGTTTACGGCGTAGGTCCAGTTTTGGCGTATCGTCCAGTTCATAAACTTCACCGTCGATTCGGGCGCGCACAAAGCCCTCGGCCTTGAGCATATCGAGCACCTGTACATGTTCACCCTTGCGGGCATCCACCACCGGTGCCAGTAGCATGAGTTTGCTGCCTTCCGGCAGGGCGAGGACGTGATCAACCATCTGGCTGACGGTTTGCGCATCCAGCACGCGATCGTGTTGTGGACAGCGCGGTTCGCCGGCGCGGGCGAACAACAATCGCAGGTAGTCGTAGATTTCCGTAATCGTACCGACCGTAGAACGCGGATTATGCGAAGTGGATTTTTGCTCGATGGAAATGGCGGGTGACAGGCCTTCGATGTGATCGACGTCCGGCTTCTCCATCATGGAAAGAAACTGGCGTGCATAGGCCGATAGGGACTCGACATAGCGACGCTGTCCTTCGGCATAAATCGTATCGAACGCGAGCGAGGATTTGCCGGAACCTGACAGGCCGGTGACAACAATCAAGCGGTCACGCGGTAAATCGAGGTCAACGTTCTGCAAATTATGGGTGCGAGCACCCCGTATGTGAATCGTGTCCATGCGCTTTTTAGATTAACATCGTAACCTGCTAATATACGCCGCCTGCATGGGGAGACGCAAAGTGGTAATCGAGCTTACGAGCACTTCAAACTGAAAAACAAAGCTGCTCACCGGAAACCGCGGTGTAGAGCGTGATGTGATGCAGGAAACCCAGGTAACCCGACATGAGACAGGAGGCATTTAGCAGCCGCGAATTAAGAACCGCGGTTTCACTGGCGAGTATTTTTTCCCTGCGTATGTTGGGAATGTTCATGATTCTGCCGGTATTCGCTTTATATGCCCAGCAAATTCAAGGTTATACGCCCGCTCTAGCCGGTTTGGCGATTGGAATCTACGGTCTGTCTCAGGGCCTGCTGCAAATTCCTTTGGGAACGCTCTCTGACCGCATTGGACGAAAACCGGTCATTGTTGGGGGACTGCTCGTCTTCGCCCTGGGAAGCGTCGTGGCGGCATCTGCGGACACCCTGATGGGCGTGATCTTGGGACGTGCCTTGCAGGGAGCGGGTGCGATTGCCAGCACCCTAATGGCCTTGGCTGCCGACCTCACCCGTGAAGAACACCGTATGAAGGTCATGGCCGTGATCGGCATGAGTATCGGCTTTTCGTTCGCACTGGCGATGGTGCTAGGTCCCATGGTGCATGGCTGGGTGGGTGTCCCGGGAATTTTTTGGCTAACCGCAGTGCTCGCCGTTTTAGGAATAGGTGTGGCCCTGCTGTGGGTGCCGACGGCCGTGAGCAGACGATTTCACCGCGATGCCGAAGTCGAGGTGGGTTGGTTGCGCAAGGCCCTGGCCAATCCGCAGCTGTTGCGCCTGGATCTGGGGGTCATGATCCTGCACTGTATTCTTACGGCGACGTTTCTGGCGATACCTTTCGTGCTTCGCGACGAGCTTGGCTGGCCAGAGGCGGATCATTGGGAAATCTATTTGCCAGTGTTGCTTCTGTCTATGATCGTGATTGTACCGTTCATCATCGTCGCCGAGAAAAAGCGTCGCCTGAAGCAGGTCATGGTCGGCTCCATCGCGGTGCTTGGCGCGTCGATACTGGGTATGGCTAACACGCAGGCATCGATTACGTCGATTTTTTTTCTTTTATTGATTTTCTTTGCGGCGTTCAATTTATTGGAAGCCAGCTTGCCTTCACTGGTGGCTAAAATCGCACCCGCGGCGCACAAGGGTACCGCCATGGGGGCGTTTTCCAGCGCACAATTTTTTGGTGCGTTTCTGGGTGGTGCACTGGGGGGTAGTCTGGCGAGTGTCTATGGGATTAATGCGATTTTCTGGTTTAATGCCGCGCTGGCCTTGTTGTGGCTCGTCGTTGCGGCCGGCATGCGGAATCCCACCTACCTGAACAGTCGTCTGCTGAATGTCGGGCGGGTGGATGCGTCCACCGCGCGAGACCTGGCCATTCAGCTGACCCGCGTAGCGGGTGTTGCTGAAGCCGTGGTAATTGCTGAGGACGGCGTTGCTTATTTAAAGGTGGACAACCATGCTCTGGACGAAATCGAGCTCGGTAAGTTTTCCGTGCAGGAAGACCTCCCGGACAGTGGGTGAGGGAGCGCGGGCAGAAAGGCAGAACCTCCACTTTTTGCAGTTTTTGCCTACGTTCCATATGTTTCAGACACTTAGGAACCCCACGGAAAACTCCGCCCGCCAGGCGCAAATTGCTCGCCGGAAATCACCGTCGTGCACCGAGGGTGAGTATGGTATCGTGCTTGCTTTGATCAACATTCAGTAAAATTCAGGAAAGGGGGGCAGAATATGGCGCGTGGAATCAACAAGGTTATTCTCATCGGAAATTTGGGCGGGGATCCCGAAGTGCGCTATATGCCGAACGGCGGAGCCGTCGCCAACGTGACCCTCGCTACGAGTGAATCCTGGAAAGATAAGCAGACAGGTGAACAGCAGGAACGAACGGAGTGGCACCGGGTGGTATTTTATCGCCGCCTTGCGGAGATCGTGGGTGAATACCTGAAAAAGGGTTCCAAGATTTACGTGGAGGGACGGTTGCAAACCCGTAAGTGGCAGGACCGCGACGGCAACGATCGTTACACGACTGAAATTGTCGCCAATGAGATGCAAATGCTGGACTCGCGTGGCGGCGGCGGAGGTTACGACTCGGCACCGGCCAACAAACAATCGGCGCCCGTGGCAGAACCGGCCGCCGCAGGTGAGTTCGATGACGATATTCCTTTCTAGGAGTCAGCAGGGAATTTCCCGCTAAAGAATGTCAATACAGCCCCGTTTTTACGGGGCTTTTTTTTGCTGCCTTTTCGCTTCCGACCGTGCGTGTAGAGTTCACTTTTGTGACAGTAGCTGAGTTCCAGCGTCCGGCGGTAACCGCTACTGGGTAGCCGGGGGTTGAGGCAGAGATTGGGAGGGTGCGGTCGTGTCCCTGGGTGGTTCTGGGGGTGCAGGCGCTGCATCCGGGGACGTTTCGGCGGCGGGGGAATCGGGTGAGCCGCCCGCCGGCGCTAGCGGTTTTTGCGATGCAGAAATGCTGTCGTAAAGACGGACCAGCGAAAATCGTGCACGAGCAATTTGTTGTTCCAGAACGCGTTGGCGACGGACCAGTTCATTTAACGCCAATGTCTGCAGTCGCGTTTCTTGTTTGGCGGCGACGAGTTCGATACGTGGTATCAACTTTTCAAGGCGCCGATTGAGCTGAGCGAAACGCGGCTCATAATTATTAAAACTTTTTGGTGCTGTTTTTTCGACGCTGTCGAGATTTTCTCGCAACGCGTGTAATTCTGCGAGTGATTCGCCTAGTTGGTCGAAGGTTTCGCGCAAGTCCCAGCGACGAACCGCATAGTCCCGGGTGACCGACCAGGTGATTTGGCCGCGTAGCGCACGAATGCGTTGCAATAATACGTCGGAATTCTCAGCCCCACCGCGCTTGACCTGTGCCTCAAGCGCATCCAGTTTTTTCAGGGTTGAACTTTCTTCGACAGTGGCCAGCGCCATCGCGCTTTTCGAGTTTTCGATGCGCTTAAGTTTTTCTTGTATAGCTGCGTATTGGCGTTCGATATCCGCGTTGCGTTTTTCGAATTGTTGTTTTGCGACACGTTGCGATGTATTTTTAAAAGCATCCGCGCGTGCTTTTACCGATGTCATGAACGCCGGTAACCGTTCATGCCAGTCCTTCAATACGTACTCCAGAAAAATGAGTGTACGATAGTCTTCAAAAGCCGACTGAAACTCTCGCGTCTGAAGTAACTGGGTCAAATAGGGGCCTGCGTCGATATCGGGTAGCGCCGTTAAATCCCACGGCCAGTCCGACTCACCATCAACCACGCCCGGCTTTAGAACGCGTAAAAATTCTCCAGAACGAGTCTTGAGAATAATTTTGTCCAGACTGGTTAGGGCGCCCTCAAGCGTGTTGATGGCCTGCTTGTAATGAGAAACCGCCAGTTTGGGTTTTTTCATGCGCTCAAGAATGTGCGGTATTGTTATTAGTGATTCCTGAACCGTTGGATTAATTGCGTGCCGGGCTTTTAGCTCGAACCAGGGCACGAGGGCTTGCTGGTAGTTTTCCTCGACCGTGTGGGCCCAACCCAAACCGAGCAAGGCCTGATTGGAGAAGGGCCCTTCCAGGCGAACCTGGCGAAAGTAGCTGGTGGCCTCTTTGCCCATGCCCTTGGCGAAGTAGGCATAACCCAAAGCCAGATTGGCACGATCAGCCAGTGACTTAATTTCCTCATCTTCATCCCGCAAGCGACCGACCTTTTTTAACAGTGCGGTTCCGTCATCCAGTTTTCCAACGCGAACAAGCGAAACACCAATGTTGTAAAGTGCATAGTAACGCCACGTAGTTTTGCCTTCGAACTCGTCCATTACCGTCCTGGCCTTATCCAACTGCCCGCGGCCACGGTATACGTCCACAAGCAGATTCAACCGCTCACCTTCGCGAGCTTCTGGCAAGGAGTGCTGGATATTTGTCAACGCCTGCTCCGCCGCATCCAGGTCACCCTGGAGAAAGCGCAACTTTGCGGTATAGAACCACGCAATGTCGCGAGTCTTTTGCGGCTTGTCCGCGCTGACTAATTGCTGCAAAGCCTGATCGGCGAGATCATAGAGACCGTAGCTTACAGCCAGGCCGCTTAATAAAAGCTCCGGATCATCGCCTTGATAGAGTATGGGGTGTTTTTTCTCTGCCACGCGAAGATCGGTCAGGGTGGCAAAATACTTCTGTTGATAAAGATGGAAAAGAATTTCGCTGTAAAAAAGATTATTAGTACGTTTTTCCGTCTCCGTTTTCGTATCCGAGGCGGCAAGTACGGGCAGAGTGCAGAGCAAACAGGTGGCGGCAATTATTGTAGCGCGCAGACGTGCACTGGCTATTTGTACCATGTGTTGATTGCCCGGTTTGATGAACATGCTTAACGGCTATTCCCAGGAACTGACTTCAAATTCCGGCAACTTGCGGCTGCGGACGTTGGTAATTTTAAGTTCGGTAAATTGGGGTTTGTCGGTTTTTTCAAATTTATGCGACACACCGCGCCGATAGTCACGCTTGGTTACATCTGTGCCCAGGAAATAGGCGACAAGCTCGTGAGTGCCAGGTGCGATGCTACCAATAAACAGCTGGTGTTTGCCGCCGCGCTGCAGGGCATATACCTCACGATCGGTATAGAGGTGGTGCGCGACAATCTTGTTGTCCAGGCGCAGCTCCACTGAGCGCAGGTCGAATTGTTTGCTGGTATCCATGGAAACAAATACGGAAAATTGAGTGCTGGCAGGAAACAAAAATTCTTTTTCTGCCGTGGACAGCGCGCTATTCATTTCCAGTACGCTTTGCCGCAGGGCGCGGATTTCGGCGTCCAGAACATTATTGTCATCGCCCTGCTTAATTGCTTCCGGCTGCAGCTCGGCCGACGTCTGCACCGCGGGTTCTGCCGCGCTGGGTTTATCCTTGTCCTGTGCCAGCAACGCGGTTGAGATCGATGCAAGCAGCAATATAAGTGTCAGAATTAAGTATCGGTTTCGCATGGCAGTGTCCGAATTTTTGTCTTAGTAAAAAATACTGAACAACATCTGGAAGACGTTTGCGCGGAAACTGTACGGTTCCCCCGTCGCGTAATGGGTAAAATCATCATAATCGAACTTGAACCGGTTGTACGCAAAACTCAAATCACCGGCCTTGAAAATCGAAGTCGGGTTGTCAAACATGCGCCAGGTTACCTTGTAACCGAAAGATAGTGCGGTAAAGGTGCTCAGTTCCTTGTCTCGGGCCATAAATTCCCGTGCTTCGTCAAAATTGTCAGCGTAGAACGCTGCAGCGTTTTGGGTATAGAAGCGTGCCCGGTAATCGCCGATGATATCCGGTGCATAGTAGTGTACATAACCCACTTCCATGGTATGTGCGTTGACGTCCCAGTTGTCCGTGAAATAGCGGTATTCGTAACGTAGCGAGCTGCGGCTTTCCAGATACTGCAGGGCACGTACCGCCAATGTATAGCTGGTGCGGTTAGTCGGATACTGCTCCGGCAAGGCAAAAATGCCGTCGATCCTGACCTGGCGATAAGGGTTATTAAGAAAACCATCATCGCTGATAATTTCATAATCGATATTCAGTAGCCATTTTTTCGTCAGGACCTGTGACACGCCCAGGCGATAACGGTGGCTGTCCTTGTCGCGTTCGAAGTTCTCATCGGTACTTTTGCCAACCTTGTCAATGCCACGGACAAAACCGAGATTGAGTGTTGTCATGCCGCTGAGCATTTCATGCGACAAACCGAGGTTAAAGGTGTTGGCGTCGTAGTCGTTTTCATTGCTGTTGGCCGCGCCAAAATTCACGATAGTGTCGCCGTGCAGGTAATCCAGGCCCAGGGCAATTTCATTGCGCTTTTCACGGTACGGGCTGGCGTAAGCCTCCACATCAATGGAGGCGCTGCTGACGTTATCGATGTAGTAGTGCGCAAAACCGGATAGCGATTTGTTATCGCCCTTGCGAATTAACACGGCAGGGCCGGAAACGCGCACGTTACCACCATCATAATAGTGGAACAGGGCGTCGGCTCGGTCTTCCGGTAGAACGGCAGCGTTCGCGTCTGTGACGCCACCTAGCCAGCTAGTCGCGGTGAGAAGGGCTAACGCAACAACGCCCCGGCGGCTCCAATGTTCCAGAAACGCAGAGGTAAGCGCAAGGCTGTTCCACATTGCTCGAAAATAAGTCAGGCCACACATCCTCATGGCAAATTATTCTTGTGTTCTATGTTCACTTAGTTACAACCGCAACCGCCACCGCCACCCACGGTTCCACCCTGCGCACCTTCGCGAGTTTCATAGATGTGCGCTATGTAACCATCGGAAAACGGGTCACGGGATAGAAGCATAATAGGATCGGCTAGGTACTCACGCTCGTACGGCATGACCCATGCCTCGGTGGCACAGCCACTGACCAGCAACGTCATCGCCAGGGTGAGCAGGCCAGCGAACTTTAACGTTTGTTTTGGTGATGTCATGATCTCGTTACTTTAAAAGTTTTTCGACAGCTTTTTCGTGTTTCTTTTCCAAGCCGGGTTTATAGCCAAGAAATACATTTTTGATCTTGCCGTTGCGATCGATAACAAATGTGGACGGCATTGCCTTTAGCTTATAAAGCTTGCTGGTTTGCTGCTTTTCATCATAGAGCACAGGAAAAGTCAGCTTGAACTCTTCGGCCATCTTTTTTGCCGCAGCACTGTCGTTGTCGATATTAACACCTAACAGTACAAATCCTTTGTCCTTGAAGTCCTGGTGAAGTTTTTCCATATGCGGTAGTTCCTGGCGACAGGGAGCACACCAGGTGGCCCAGAAATTAATCATGACTACCTTGCCACGAAAATCATTGAGACGGAGGTTTTTCCCGGACTTGGTTTTCAGCGTAAAGTCAGGCGCGGTCTCGTTGACGGCTGCGGCCAGTGCCGGACCTGTCAGGAGTGCAGAAAGCAGGCCGACGACAAGAAAACGTTGTATGTGTGTAACTGCTTGCATGGTCATGTGATTACCTCTTGAACTTCGCGATTTAACGCTGACCTACTAAAAAAAGTATGATGCACCGATTGTCATTTGCAGATTGTGCGTGGTTTTTTGCGCATCCAAAATGGTGCGCTGATAAATGTTGTCGCGCACATCCAGATGTACCGCCAGCCAGTTGAGCGGCACCATTCGCAACCCACCGCCAAGGATAATGGTGAAGTTGCTGTCATTGTTGACTTCCGTGGCGCCAATGCCGCCAATAAAATAGGCCGAGCTGGTCCAGGCGCGCCCTGATTTGGAGAAAATCTCGCCTGGGAAAATGTTATAGCCGTACAACAGGTTGAAATAGTTCACGCTGTCGTTTTCAAGCGAGTCCAGAACGCCGAACAAATCAAGAGTTTCCGTGTTGGCCGTGGTAAAACCGACCGACGCGCCGACGAACATCTTCTCAGTCAGATGGTAGTAACTGAAAATTTCAGCCACCGGGTTGGTGCCGAAATCGTCAAGGCTGTACAACCCAATGGACAAGCCGACTTCAATGTCATCCGAGGTAATTTCCGGCAGTTTGATTTCACGCCGCTCAACGGTGGGTTGGATGATGTCGCCCTGGTCGCCGTCTTTGCCGCTATCTTTTTTAGGCGCAGCATTGACGCTAGTGACGAGCGTGAGAACGAGAAACGTACTTATTAATATTCGCTTGATCATGGCTTGGACCATATTCGCTAAATAATCAGAAGAAGAAACCTACGCCCAAAGTACCGGAAAGAAACTTGTCGCTGGGCTTGTTGCCTTGCAGGGTGGATAACTGCTCAATTTCCGCCCGCAATAGAAAACTCTTGGTAAAGAAGTATTGAACACCGACGCCGAATTGCGCTGTCGGCAGGTCGTCCTTTTCCGGGCTCACCAGCGGGTCACCGGAACTGAGGTTGTCCGGCACGTTGGTGAAATAGCCAACACCCATGAAACCGTAGGGACGCAGGCTGTTAAGTACGTGTAGTTCGATCATCACATTAGTCTGGAAAAGCACCGAATCGGCGAACACCCCGGAAATATTGGAAAACGACATCTCCACCGTGACATTGTTCGTCGCACGGTAACCGCCCCGGATAGTGACGATGCCTTCGCCCTCGAACACGCCACCGGCGGCGTCGAAGCGAAAGCGAGAGTCCAGGTAGTTATCAACCAGCTTGTCGCGTAACGTGGGTTGAATGCCTGCTGCGGCAAGGGTGGCTTCAAGCTGATCCTTGCGCACCCAGCCCTCGCGGTTTTTACTGGCGCGGATTTCGAACCAGTCCGTGCGTCGACGCAGGATGTTGATGAGCTCGCCCCGTTCCACGACATCATAAACCGGGAAATTGATATTTGGACCGCTATGCAGTTCGATGAACGGATCCGCCACCGTCACCTGCACGGGAGGTTTGTCCGCGGCCCAGACGGGGAAAATGGTTAACCCACCCAGCAAAAAAGTAATCAGCAGCTTGCGCATGTGAAGAACGAAAAAATCCCTATGTTTATATATTGTTGTTATTAATGTTGTTTTTCTACTGTGCGGGTGTGCTTTGCAACCACTCCTCGATCCAAGTGTAGATTTGGTCGCCCGCAGTGTAACGCGGAATGTTGCCGTGGATGCTTCCTGAGTGCGACGATTCCGTCGCCCGCAGCAGGATTGTGCTTATCGGCTTGTTTGTAATTTCGACACGCTGCTCAAAAGCAAATTGCTGGGTGAGTTGTTCCTCCGGCGTCATTTGCGACCAGGTGAGCGGTTGAAACTTGAAGCCGCCACCACCGGCTGCACCACTTGAACCATGACAACCCGGCTCGGCACAGGTTAGGGTGTCTGACCCCTCGAAGGTGACAAAATAGTCGTTAATTTCCTGCAGGTTGGTGGTGCCGAGAAACAGTGTTTGCTCCTTTACGTCGCCTGAGTCAAACGAACCGCCGCCACAACCGGTAAGGATTACCAGCATCAGCGTCAAGAATGCGGCGCCGATGACATACCCTAAAAGGGAACGGCTGCCGGCAGAGCGGCGACTTTGTGCGTGAACTTTCATAACTACCACCCAAACTCCCGGACAAACATTCCGGATTTAAACTCATTATGTAACCGGGACAAGTTTAACGGCTTTTCACACAGAACTTGCGGATATCCGTCGCAAAATTTGTCGGCCAACCGGTACTGTTTCCTTAATGTTTTATGCCAGCTTCGTGGCTGCGGTCACGGTTCGTGAGTCCAACCGAGGGAAAATCCGTTGTTGCCGCGCTCGGGCAGAACGATTTGAGCTGGGTTTGCAAAAAGAATACGGTTTGATGCATTAAATCGCAATGTTAGGGCTAAGTCTTTATAATTTAATTCGCAATTGTATAATAATTGTCTGTTAAATAACGATAAAACGCCCTAGAGAACGTTGCGATTGTACGCCGGCAGAGGCGCTTCATGTTGCAGGGTTCACATTTACGGGCCGCGCAAATTTTGGGATACATGTCCCAACTAACCCATTGAGATTATTTGGAAATCCGCTTGTTTCGCTCAGGATTGAGGACGCGTTCGCATTTCGGAAAATCAAAGTGATAGCCGCTTCACAGAATGCCGATAGCAGGGTTTCGGAGCGGACATAAACGCGCTTAACTTGCCCTGCGTGGCCCGAAAAAGGGCTTTGGGGCATGAAAACCACGAGATTTAATTTTGCTTAAGA
>CAMYNG010000022.1 GCA_947259765.1 uncultured Ectothiorhodospiraceae bacterium | reverse complement strand
CATTTTCAACTTTGATTCTTCAACCTGTCATTCCGGCGAAGGCCGGAATCCAGTTTTCCTTTAGGCGCTATGGATTCCGGCCTTCGCCGGAATGACGGTTTCGGTGTTTCTCCAGGTAACAAAAAAGAACTTCTCTGTGCCCTCCGTGGTTTAATTTCTTTCTAAAGAGGTAGCGGCTACCGGCTCACCCGATCGCGGCCTGACTCTTTTGCTCGGTACAGGGCGGCGTCCGCCTGGCTTAGTAATTCAACCGGCTCCTGCGAGCTGCCGGTATCGGCAAGACCAATTGAAACCGTGACTTTGGGCAGCACGCGTCCGTCGGTATGCGTAATGGACATGTCACGGATACGATCACATAGACGCTGCGCTATCGTCGTTGCCTGATCCGCATCGGTTTCCGGCATGATCACAACGAACTCCTCACCGCCATAGCGGGCTGAGCTATCCGTGGGCCGCACACTGCTATCAATGATGTTCGCCACCGCACGCAAGGCGCTGTCTCCGGCCAGGTGGCCGAGGGTGTCGTTGTAACGTTTGAAGTGATCGACGTCGATCATCAACACGCTTAGCGGCTGCTGGTCCATTGTGCAGCGTTCAAGCTGTCGCGGCAGCATTTCCGCGAGCCAACGCCGGTTGCCAAGATTTGTCAGTGGGTCCACGCGCGCATTGTGTTCATGCAGGCGTTGTTGTTCGCGGCTTTTGACCAGCGCGATATTATCATTGCGGACTCTTTCCGACAGCGTGAACAAAAGATTTTTCGCTACAGCGTGTGAGCGGTTTATGAGGGACCACAGGATATGACCATCGATGGCCAACAGGCTCGAGTCCGAGGCCGCTAACACGGTCGCCGACGGCGGAGCGCCTTCGATGATCGACATTTCGCCGACACAGCCACCTTCTTCCAGAAAGGTATGCACATCTTTATCACCAGTGTCGAGAACGACCTGTAGTCGACCAGAAAGTACGATATAGGCAGTACTGTTGGGCTCATCCGGGGTTAACAATATGGTTCCCGCATCCACGCTACAGACATGCAGCTTGTCCACGGCCCATTCCAGTGACTGGGCAGTGGCGCCGTGAAACAACGGCAGCTCCGCCAGCATACGGCTGGTGATTCGCGGTGGTGTGACTGACATGGAAACGAGACTGTGCTGCAAATGATTCATTTAAACGGTCCGGGCGCTTACACCGTTATATATCGTCCATTGAAATCGGTATCGAAGGATTTTGCTTGCCGGGTTATGCTTTTTGTGAGACCCATCACAGCGTGATCGGGAAGCGGACACACTTTTCCGGCTAGGCGTTTAGCGCGGCATTACGGCAGTTGGACGTATCCGGAAGTGGGTAACAGGGTTTCCAGGGTGTGCAGAACTTCGGTCGAATCCCAATGAATCGCCGCATTGACGCCGTAGCGCACTTTACCGTTGGCGTCGATGACAAACGTAGAGGGAAACGCGAACACCTGCCACTGCGCGGCTACACGGCCGTTGCTGTCGAGCAGTACGGGAAAGTCGACTTTGACCCGGCGCATGAACTTGTGGATTTGTTGCGGATTTTCAGCGTAGTTTATAGAAATAATCTCAAACGGTTTTCCATCCATCGCTTTACGCAAGCGGTTCAACGAAGGGATTTCTTCCACGCACGGAGGACACCATGTCGCCCAGAAGTTAATCAGGCGCAGTTTGCCGCGAAAATCATTCATGACGAATCGTTGACCGTTTACATCCATCAGGTCGATGGCGGGTGGAACGGCGCTCCCCTTAAAAGCCACCAACCCCGAATTAATTCCCCCGGTGGGTTGTCTTGGGGTGGTGGTTTCGACTGCATTGGCGGCGTTCGCAGGTAGAGACATTTTTTCCAGCAAATTAACCGCACGGTCGATGTTAATCGGGATTTCCCTGAGTTTGCGCAGGGTTGCCGGTTTTTCGTCTGCGGAATAAAACAGTGACGTAACATCAGGCATGATATGCAGAAAGACTTGCGCTCCTCCACGTGCAAGCTGTCGACTTGTTTGATCAACAAACCATCGATTGGCATTTTTCTCCGATTGAAAAATAAACACCGGCAAGTTGGTCTGGGCAACAATGGGCGCATATTCCGGCGCCAAGCCAAGCTGAGGCACGTCTGTAAACGGGCTCGGATCGAACAGGACAATACCGCGGAGCCTGCTTTGACCTGGAGCCTTGCGTTGCCATTCGCGTGCACCGCGTAACACCGGCAGGCTGCTATAGTAATTGCCCATTAAAATAACGTTTTTCGTCGTTGTTTTAACAGCGTGCTGAATCAACTTTTGGACATACTCGCCTGACAACGTGCGCATACTGCGAGCGCCGCGGTCCAGGAACAGGGCCTCGAGCAAATCCACTTGCCAGATTTCCATACTGTGCTTGCCAAGTGTCGACGCAAGCTCCCTGTGGCGAGACTTTAGACCAAAACCGGGCGCAACCCAGATCACCAGCGTGTCGCCTTGTGAGGGGTAAACGTGTAGACCGATTTCCGTTTCGCCATCAACGGCAATATTCTTTTCAATGCCTCTGGCGTGGACGGTGTTAAAAGTGGTTAGTAAAAACATCGCACTGAATGCGACGGCCATTAAGTCATACGAAATAGGCTTATTCAGTCGACGGAATTGTTTAAGCGAAATTAATTCGGGCATAGCGGATGTAGGTTTTGAACCGCGACTTGCGCGCAGCGTCCTACCCTATAATTCAGTTGGAAAGTCGTTCGATGGGTGTATGTTGGGCAATTTGATGGCGGAACTCTGAAGCCGGTACGGGTTGGCTGACCAGAAAACCTTGCACCGAATCGCATTTCTTTTCCTGCAGCCACGCTAACTGGGCCTCGTTCTCAACACCTTCTGCAACCACATCCATGCGCAGGCTGTGCGCGATGGAAATCATGGCTTCAACCAATGCACAGTCATCGGGGTCGACTGGAATATCCTGGATAAAGGAACGATCAATCTTGAGAGTGTCTATGGGGAAGCGTTTCAAATAGCTGAGCGAGGAGTAACGCGTGCCAAAGTCATCGAGCAGCAGCAACACGCCTAGCGACTTGATGCCCTTGAACACCGCGTTAACCTGCTCGGTATGTTCGATTAATACGCCTTCGGTGATTTCCAGACCGAGATGATGTGGATCGATATGGGTCAAATCTATGATCTTACGCAGGTAACTTGCGTAATCTTTTTCCATAAACTGTCGGCCGGATACATTTACCGTAGTGTGAAGCGCGGGCAGTCCGTCTTTTTGCCAGCCGGCAATCTCACGGCACACCGCGTCCAACAGCCATTTGTCCAACGAGATGATCATGCCGCTCTCTTCGGCAGCGGGAATAAATTCTCCGGGTTCAAGGATGCCGTGCTTGGGATGTTCCCAGCGTATCAGCGCTTCCGCACCCACAATTCGTTTTGATGCGGTATCAATACGAGGTTGAAAATACAGGCGGAACTCCCGGTTCTGCAGGGCCTTGCGAAGTTCGACTTGTTTTACTAGCTGTTCTTCGACTTCGTGCGACATATGTGTATCGTAAAAACGATATCGACTGCCGCCCTCGGCCTTGGCACGGTTCATGGCGGTATCGGCGTTTTTGATCATGGTTTCGACAGTGGTACCGTCGTTGGGGTACAAGGCGATGCCGATACTGATGGTGACGAAAACGTCGAGGCCATCGTTATGATAGTGGCCAGAGACATATTCAGCCATGCGATCCGCAACGCTGGCAGCGTGTGTGATCAAATGCGAACCTTGCAATAGCACAATGAACTCATCGCCGCCAAGTCGCGCCAGCGTGTCAAACGATCGCAGACAGTCCTGCATGCGTGATGCGACCTGTTTTAACAATTGGTCACCGTAGAAATGCCCATAGGTGTCGTTGATGGTTTTGAACGAATCGATGTCGATCAGGAACACAGCAATTTCAGGGCCGAAACGTTCGACGTTGGCCATGCCGTAACCCAGTCGATCCTCAAGCAACGCGCGGTTCGGTAGATCCGTCAAGTCGTCGTGGGTTGCCCGGTGCTCTGCTTCATTTATTTGCTTTTGTAGTTGGGAATTGGTTTTTTCCAATTGGCGTAACAGTGCGATGAAAAACAAGGGCATAATGATCATGCCGATGGTAAGTCCGATCACCAGCTGTGGCTGGCTGCTCCAGGCGGGATTGGAAAGCGCGCTGCCGAGAAACATCGGCACCGAAATTGCCGTCGCAACGTAAAGATAGTGCACGCCGAAACGCAGGCCGTTGCCAACCGAGATCCAGAGATAAAGCGGGTAAAAGATTGCGCCAATGGGCCCCAGTATATAAATACCCATGGATACCATTGCATGATCGCTGGCCATCAGGGCATACAGGCGCCAGGGTCGGGTTTCCGGGAAGCGGCGAACCAACAGGTAGTGAACAATACCAAGCAGCAGATAGGTAAATACCAGGATGGCGGCGATGCGCTCAATTCGGGATGCGAAACCGGACATCAACTCGTAACCCAATAGACCGAGCACGACGACAAACGTAATGCCAACCCGTGTCAGGGCCTGTGCCTGTTCCGGTTGAATTTCCTCCGGCGAGCGGAAGAAAATGTACTCCATTACAGAGCGGTGCAGGGCGGGAAGTTCGCTTTTCATTACATCAGATTATTTAGTTGATAATTATGCCGCGCTAACACGCTATGGATACATTCTACGCCTATTCCAGGCGGTACTCACCCGCGTTTCGGGGCATCGTCCTCGGCAAGGATGTTTCCACAATGCCAGCAGGTCTCGAAAGTTTCCGGATTACGCTCGTGGCAGCTGCGGCAAAAAATGGAATCAACGCTATCGGGCCGATCTTCAAATTGCGTAATCACAGACCGTGCCCGTGCTTCGTCACGCCCGTCTTCGATCCAGATCTCCGGGTAGGTATGCGTGAACGGCAGTTCACCCAGCCCGCCCTGTGCAAACTCGTTAAAAAGCCGGTTTGGTATGCCCGCCTGTGACAGCGCATGCGACAATAATTGGGCGTCCTGAAGGCTGGACGCGGCATAAATTTTTTTCATGGCCGACTCTGCACGTTCCCTACGCGATGCCGCGCCCTGTTCCAGGTATCGCGCAGTTTGGGTCCGTGGGTTCGCCGCCTATTCTGGACTTAGACCCGGTCTGAAATCTGCCCGCGCTCCGACAAATTCGGTGCGTGGTGATCTCACCCAATGCGGAAATTTCGCGCGGCCATTGGTCGATGGGAACCGGGCTCCGATGATTATAACTAAGGTGCACTGTGATCATCATGCCCAGCATCCAAAAAATGGTGAAAACGACGATCAGCAGCAGTGTACGATTGATGGATTTTTCGGGTTCCATTAACGCAGGTTAGCGCTTTGTCGGCGGGCGTGTCGAGCAGCCCGATCGTCGGATTCTTGACGCCTTTTATCGGTTAATCTATTGTCGAGCGGCGAGGTGAGCAGTATGCTTGCTGCAGTTGTATGAGGAGTTACCATGAGCGGGAACAGTAAGCCGGTGGATCGCGACTATCATGTTGAGCAGGAAATGTCGTTCGCCATTCGAAACAAGCGGATAGTCCGGCTGCGTTACGACCTGGATTTACGCGATCGCGTGTTTGAGCCGTACGTGCTGTTCAAGTCCCGGGATGGTCGGGTTATGGTTGGTGGGCGTCGCGTGCTTGATGAAAATGATCTTTTCAAACCGCCTGCCATGCGGCAGTTCGAAGTCGGCCTGGTTAATAACCTCGAAGTAACTGAAGAAACGTTTGCAATCGATGATCGATTCGACTCCGGAAACCTTTCCAAAAGTAACGAGATCATCGCCTCGGTTGATCGGCCAGCGTAAACCTCTGTCCAGCCCACCAAGCCCCTAATTCTATCCATTAACGGCCGCAATTTGAGTCTACGGATTTGAGATCCAGGCGCGGTTGTGCCCTTGTCCTGTATTGGCAATCAATTCTTGGCAAGCGTCGTGCCCTACAAAAACCCTTTACTGGCACTACGATCCCGCAAGTTTGTCGAAGATTCGAAATCCCGCCAGATAGGTCCCAATGGCGGATCCCACGGTGCTGAACAGAAACACCAATAACACGCGCGTGACGCGGTTACGCCACCAACCGCGCAAACTGGTGGTGTCACTGCGTAAGTGATCGAAGTCACCGACGCGTGGTTTACGCAGTGCCATTTCGATGCCGCCGGTGACCATGCCGGCGCCGATGGCAGGATTTAGTGAAGTCAGCGGCGCTGCCAGAAACGCGCTGACGATGGTAATGGGGTGTGCCGCGGCCAATAGGGCGCCAAACGCTGCCAGTCCACCATTTATGACGACCCACTCCGCGACCAGGCTCCAACCGAGCTCGGCGCTGCGGGAGAAACCAAAAACAAAGCCGGCGATAATGATCGCAACAATGATCCACGGCAGGCGCTTGGTCCAGCGGCCTGGGGGCGGCACCTGGTCAAGCGTAGTCAGCGTGGCGCTTGTGTCATCGTGGTCTTCTTGCAGGTAACGCGCGATTCCTTGCAGATGGCCTGCGCCGATTACGGCCAACACGTTCTTGCATTCCGAGGCCTCGCACTCCTGCCGTAGGCGGGCCGCCATGTAACGATCTCGCTCATCGATGAGTGGTACGTAGAGATCCGGCGCTTCCTCAGCGAAATGGGCGAATGTTGATTCGAGGATATCGCCTTCCTTGAGTTGCTCAATTTGCTCCTCTTCGATGGTTTCTCGCGATACCACACTGGCGAACAGACCACCGAGTAGTGAAAACCGCTGCCACCAGGGCACGCTGCGGTAAACGCGCTTGAGCGTAACCCCGATTTCGCGATCAATAAGCAGCACCGGTAGATGCTGCTCTTGCGCCGCGTGCACCGCGGCGCGCATTTCCGCGCCGGGTTCAATGCCGAATTGATCAGCCAGACGCTGTTGAAAGGCGCCGAGCGCCAGGCTTGCGGTGACTGTGAAAACCTTACCGGTCTTGATCACCTGAAACAGATCCATGCGCGACAGTTGGTCGGGGTTGAGCATGGCATTGTGGCGACTCGGGCACAGTTCAACGGCGACTGCGTCAAACTCGCCGCTGCCCAATAGTTGTTCGACGGATTCCGCACTGACTCGCGAGACATGCGCCGTACCGAGCAGGGTGATGCGGGTTTTGTTTAGTGTGACGGTTTGTTGCGGCTGTTCAGCCGCATTAGTACTACTCATGCGCACTCACTTTGTGAAAATAACAAGGCGCGTATTGTAGCCAGATGCCGGCGGCTTGTCGCAGCCGGGCGCGGGGATGGGTATCAGCCGGAATTCTGTCGTGTGCGTAATCCGCTGACCACGGCGTCCATGGCACGTTCGAATAGCGGTACATCATCGATCACGCGGGCGGTACCCCGCCGTAGATCGGCCGCCAAGCCCTGAATGGTGGTGTCCGTGACCACCTTGAATTTCCAGTCAAGGAAGGTGCATTCGTTGAGCAACTCGCTTTTCCAGGCCAGTTTCGCACGCTGGGTTTTGCCGCCATCACCGGTGAATTCCACCCATTTTCCGGCCTCCAGAACACGTGCCAGGCGCAGGTACTCATCGTCCGGCGCATCTTCCTCTTGTGACGGGTCCACGGCGTCGAAGCCGCTTAAAATGATGTCTTCGATTTGTTCGCCGTCGACTTCAAGGAAGGTGGATTCCTCCGGCGCGGCTTCGGTGACATTGTCTTCTTCCAGCGACGCATCCAGTAAAGCGGTGGCCTCGTCCAGAACTCCCTGGACGTCGTCGAGTTCCATTTCCAGGGTTTTGGGGTCCGCTGGTTTCGACCTATCTGCATTCGGTGCCTCATTCGGGTCTGGGCTTTCTTTGCCGCGGAAACTGGCGAGATGGATGGGTTCGAGTAGCTCGATGGTGCGGTGTAACTCTTCTTCCGAATAATTTATGGATTCCAGGCCGTGGCGGAAGGTTTCCAGTAGCTGTAAAATCACGCCGGCGAGCTTTTGCCGGTCCATAGCGCTTTGTTTGGGTTCCACCGACCAGACCAGGATGTCGATAAAGCGGATTTGCTCCTTCCACAAACGGCTTTCCTGGCCTTCGTTCAGGTAGGTGTCCAGCAAAACGTCCTTCCAGGGGCCCTTGACGATTTCGATGACGACCTCCGGCACGCGCTTGCCCTCCAGGTGTTCACGAATGACTTCTGCAACCCAGGTCTTGGCCAGCTGCAGATGTTCGCGTTGGCGTCCGTCCTGCAGCGTGGCGGTTTCAACGGCCTGCGCTTGTTCGGCCTCCGCGGCCAGATGTGCCGCCAGCTCGGCCTGCAGTTCGGTAAAAATTTCAATATCGTCGGAAAAGTTGCTAAGGATGCGCTCGACTATGGACTTAAGAACGGCGAAGCGCTCGCTTTCTTCTATTGCGCCGTCGTCATCCAGGCCTATGCCGGCCTGTGCGAGTTCATTGAGCAGTGACCGCGCCGGGTGTGATTTCTTGGCGAAAAAGGATTTATCCAAAATAGCGACCTTCACCATTGGGATTTGCAGTCGGCCGATCAGCGCCTTGGCGGCAACCGGCAGGTTTGGATCCTCAAGTATGTAATCGAACATCATCGAGACGATATCGATTACGTCATTATCCACAGTATTGATCTTAGCGCCACCCGTATGCCCGGCAGCGCGCTGGTGCTCTTCAAGCAAAACCGCTTTTAACTGCGCGGCGTTAAGCTGAGCGGCGCCTTCTGCGTTTGCCAGGCCGCCGCCGGTCTGCAGGCTGGAGAGGGCGTTGACCACGTCCGCGCTGCTGGCCTGAACCAAGCCACCACCAAAGTCGGTGCCGGCGGCAAGACCGGCTGCGCCGCCAGCGAAGCTACCGCCGACCGCGCCGTCCCCGGACGGAATGCCGGTGCCTACGCCGGTACCGGCGGGGCCCCGCGCGGCGGCGAGCAATTGTTGCAGTCCCTGCATAACGTCTCCGCCACCACCCGTCTGCATCGCGTTGCCTGACGTGTCGGTCTCCGATGACAGGAAGCTGGACTCGGCCTCGGTGTCGACGCCGCCGCCACCGGTACTTCCAGGCATTTTCTTGATAGTCATTTTCAGCTGCGGCAGGATACCGGCGGAAACAAAGCGTCGGTTTACCTCGTCATACATGCCGCCAAGCTGCGAAACCACGTGTTTGTCAAACAGCTTGTAAACGATCAGCTTGATTTTGAGTTCGCACTCAAGGTTTTGCAGGGCCGAGCGAAACGCATCGCACATTAATTTTGGACCAAACGGATTGTTTTCGGCGTCAACGCTGATGGCGGGCATCAATTCGGCCAGCCGTTGCTCAATCGCATAAAGTTGTTGGGCGAAACGATTATTGACCTTGCCCACCAGTCCGGTAATGGCCAGGTTTTCCTCAAGATCGGTTTCATCCACGAGGGCCATGTCGTCAAGCGAAATTGCCGCGTGCAGACCGCTGTCCTCAACCTGACTACCGGTCAGTAAAAAACTGTGAAAGGCTTCGGCAACATTTTCGCCGAAGCGGGTTTCGATTTCGTTGCGTTGAATGCGGACCAGGCGCATGGAGTCGAAGTACATGGACTGGACGGTGTTGGTTTCCGCCTTGTCGGCGAGCTCAAACAAGGCATCGTCGGCGCTGTCGAACAGGGCATGGACGCGCTCTTGCAGGTGTTTACTGACGACGACCTGGAGTCCACTGATGATGGGATGTCGGTCATAGGCGTTTGAGCGTCGACCGGCTTTCTCAGCGGACTGGCCGGTACTGATCGAAACAACTTTTGGTTCTATCGCCATGTGCTGCAGGGTTCCACGTTCGGCCGGCGGTTTGCCGGTAAATTTCCGGTTACATGCCAGATGTAATTGGGGGTTAGGGTGGCGGGTAACTGACCGCATGAGCGAACACGCCCTGATGCGCTCCAACTCCGTCCAACTCCGCTAGGCCCCGTCCGTACCCAGCCACACTTTGGAGGCGTGACCTAATTAATACGATCGGACTAAGGAGCAGGGATTTAACCCGGGAAATGCCAAATTGTGATGGTGTTCACACAAACAATCAGGGGCGCCGAATTTTACGCGCTAACCGGGTGCGTTACCTGAAATTCAGGGCGGCGATACGGCTTGAGCCGTTAACTCGGCCAGGCGCCGCGTGGCCGGACCCGCGGTCTCGGCGTGGGCGACGATCAAATATAGGGTGACCCGGTAAACTGCTCCTGCGGCCAGCGGCAGCAACTGCAGACGATTACTGTCCAAATAGGGTTGCACACGATGTTCCGGCAACCAGCCGAAACCCAAACCGCTCTCAATGGCTGTTATTGCCGCGTCCATGCTGCTGAGTGTCCAACGGTGCTCCGTGTCCAGCCAGCCCCTGTTTTCCGGCGCGCGCGTCCCCGTGTCGCGAATGACGATTTGTAACTGCTGCACCAAATCCTGCGGTGACAGCGGTCTGCCGAGTCGCAGCAGTGGATGTTCCGCATGGGCCACAGCCAGAAACTTGACCTCTAACAGGGGGTCGCATAGCAGGCCCGCGGGAACTTCATAGCCAATGGCCACGTCCGCGCCGCCGTCCTGCACGGCCTGAGTGACGCCGCTCATCACTTCCTCGCGAAGTTGTACACGGGTGCCATGGCCTTCATGTGTAAAACATCCGAGTGCTTGCATGACGCGCTCAATTGGAAATGCCGCATCGACGACCAGCGTGATTTCTGCTTCCCAGCCGGACTCCAGACTATGCGCGAAGGCTTCAAGTCGGCTGGCGTCTTCCAGCAAATGGCGTACGCGTTGCAACATCAGGGCCCCGGACTCCGTCAAGTGTGCCTTACGGCCCTCCTGCCGGAGTAGAGCCATACCAAGCTGTCGTTGCAGCGTCTGGATCGCGTAGCTGACGGAGGACTGACTGCGGTGCAGGTAGTCGGCCGCAGCCGCAAAACTACCGCAGTCGATGACCGTTTGCAGGGTATGCCATTGAGCCAGGCTGACGCGTGGGCGATCCATCGATACAATATATCAATAAATTAGATTGATTTGGTCGAAATTTTGCGCTTTTTAAACGAAAATTTACAATATAAGTTACCTGCATCCACAAATAAACAACAACGCCACAACAGGCAGGAGTCGTCGCATGGACAAAATAATTCAGCTCGTTGCACGAATTTTACTCGCTCACATCTTTTTGCTGGCCGGGCTCAATAAAATAGGCGGTTACGCTGACACCCAGGTGTATATGGATGCCATGGGGGTGCCGGGCATGCTTTTGCCATTGGTGATCATCCTGGAAATCGGTGGCGGCCTGGCTTTAATCCTGGGTTGGCAGACCCGCTGGGCGGCATACGCGCTGGCTGGGTTTACCGGGCTGGCCGCAGTAATTTTCCATATGGATTTCGGCCAGCAGATCCAGATGATCCTGTTTATGAAGAACTGGGCTCTGGTGGGCGGCTTGTTACTACTCGGCATTTACGGGGCCGGTGCCTACAGCCTGGATAACCGAGGCAAGTAAGCTGCGCGCCGGCGCAGTTGAGGGACCGGAGACCTGAGCGCGTGGATTTGATTGGGTAAAAATTCTTGCTTGAACATTGAGTCAACAACGGGAGTATCGCGACAGTGAGTCTACTTAAAAGTGGTAAACCGGCCGATGACTGGCTGGGATCTGAAACCGAAGCAGGCGAATTTGTGCGTCTGGATTCCCAGTTTCGCAACTGGGTAACGGTTGACGGTTCTGCGGGACCCTCGGGCGAGGGTGGTTTTGCCGCGGCGCCGGGGCGTTATCACCTATATGTTTCCTACGCCTGTCCGTGGGCGCATCGAACCTTGATCTTCCGCAAGCTGAAAAAACTTGAAGAGGTCATTTCAGTATCGGTTGTGCACCCGCATATGGAGGAGGCGGGCTGGGACTTTCGCGCCTATCCCGGTGCAACCCGCGATGACGTTAATGGATTTGATTTTATGCACCAGGTCTACACGCTGGCCAAACCCGATTACAGCGGTATCGTTACCGTGCCGGTACTGTGGGACAAGGAGCGACGCACCATTGTTAACAACGAGTCGTCGGAAATAATTCGGATGCTGAATTCGGCGTTCGACGAATGGACCGAGCCTGACCTGGATCTGTATCCCGTCGCGTTGCGTCCGGCCATCGATGAAGTTAATTCGCTGGTCTACGACAGTATTAATAACGGTGTGTACCGTACCGGTTTTGCCAGCTCGCAATCTGCGTATGAGAAGGCGTTTAGCCAGCTTTTCGCCGCTCTCGATGAAATTGAGTCCCGTCTTGGCAAACAGCATTACCTGGTCGGCGAGCAGTTAACCGAAGCCGATTGGCGATTGTTTACCACGTTGATTCGGTTCGACGCGGTGTACGTGGGCCACTTTAAATGCAACCTGCGACGCATCGCCGACTATCCAAATCTGTCCAATTACCTGCGTGAGTTGTATCAAGTCCCGGGTATTGCCGAGACTTGTAACATGCAACACATCAAGCAGCATTATTACTACAGTCACACGCAACTCAATCCAACGCGTATCGTACCGCTCGGACCCGAGCAGGACTTTCTTGCCGTGCACGATCGGGCACGGTTTAGCTCACAGTAATGTTCACAGCTGAGCGCGTAACGCAATGAATGCCAGCAATCAAATTAACGCCGCTGTTGAAATGCAGGAAGGCGCGGGCGCGCAGGTACGTCGCCTGTTCCCCATTCGCCACGCGCGCATGAATTTTGATCCCTTTGTTCTGTGGGACCATTTTCAACTGCAAGCCGGCACCGGATTTCCGGATCATCCTCACCGTGGTTTTGAAGCCATCACTTATTTATTCAACGGCGCAATGCAACACAGGGATAGTCTGGGTCACGATTCGCTGGTAACCGGCGGGGGTGCGCAACGATTTACCGCCGGACGTGGTTTGGTACATTCGGAAATGCCGGTTACCGATCCTACCAACGGCATCCAGTTGTGGATCAATCTACCCAGGCAATTGAAGATGCTTGAGCCTGCCTATCAGCAGGTCGATGCTGAAGCGATACCCGAATACGAAATCGAAGGCGGCCGTGTGCGCGTGATCGTCGGTGACAATTCTCCGCTTCAGTTACACACACCAATCCGTTATCTGGACGTGTTGCTGCAAGACCGGGCGGCGTTCAGTGAGATCATTCCGGCGGGGAGTCGCGCGCTGGTATACGTGGTTGACGGTATTGTGCAAGTCAATGGCCACACCCTTGAAGCCGGTTTCGCGAGTTTTCTACAGGATGAACCACAATTGGATATCACGGCGATATCATCCGCCCGAGTGATGGTGGCGCTGGGCGCGCCCCACGGTGAGCCGATTCGGCAGCATGGGCCGTTTGTGGATTAAGTTCAGCATTCAGCGGGATCGGTTAACTAACTACGCCGACAAGGTGTCCAGCCAAAACTTGGTAGGAAGGTCTCCCGTTCCCCGTGGCAAGACTCTTTCGGCAGCAGGGATGCTGCCGTGAAGCCTACATGGATGTATTAACGGCGTGTCTTGCCACGGGGAACGGGAGAACTGACCTCAACCCCAAGTAAACGGACACCTTGTCGGCGTAGTTAGTTAACGATGAAAATTCTAGGTGTACATTTTCGACCGATCGGATTTCAGTTCATTTGTATCTACTTCGGATTCGTTTGACCAATCTTCCCTGTTTACACCGCCGGTTTTTTTGCGCGAGTAAAGATCGTACCCACATCGAGCCATAATCCCTTGTCAGTCAGCAATTCCTCTACTTCGCTGCAATGAGCAACACGTAGCTGGGCCTGCTGTTCGGCGGACAACCTTTCAATGAAACCACGTAGTCCGCTGTTCATGACAATTTGCCACCAGTCTGAACTGCCTGCCAGGTGGTAGCCCATTTGCTCGGTACGCGTTTCGATTTCAGTAAAGCCTGCCTGTTCCAGTAGCGCCACACAGTTTTCTTCCTGCGCAAGTTTTTGCGCAGTAGACAGATCAATTTCTTCACCGAGGTTTTCAAGTTGCGCGACAAACAGCTCGATTAGCGGCCGAAATGCGCTTTCGGAAAAACTGGTCATGCCCATCGTGCCGCCCGGTTTAAGCACGCGATGCCATTGTTTGAGCCCGGCCAGCATGTCGCTGAAAAAGAAAACACAGAATGAACCGGCGACCGCATCAAAGTAGTTACTGCGAAACTCAAGTTTTTCGCCGTCCATTTGATGAAAGTCGACATTACTCAGACTCATTTTGCGCACGTTTTCCTCTGCGCGACCCAGCATATTTTCCGCAAGATCAATCGCGGTCACGCGGCCTGTCGTGCCCACCTTTTGCGCCGCTGCGGTGGCGAGTGCACCGGTACCTGTACCGACATCCAGTAGCTTGCTTCCCGGGCGGGGTCGTAAAAATCCCACCAGTCGGTCTGCGCAAAACGGAAAATAGCGTTGTGCCGCGTTGTCGTAACCTGCGGCGACCAGATTAAAAACCAGGGTGGTATTTTGCTTACGTTGTTGTGGTGAGGGTGCTGTCATTGATAACTCATTTTTAGTTTTCTGTGTCAACCGATACCGGCGTAATGTTGCTGGAGAATTTGTCGGGTAAATACGGTACGTAAATAAAACCCGCGTGGCAGTGTTGTGATCATGTCACCGTCTGCGCCGACTGTCGCGCATTGTGCCCGGTGGTTGGCTGCCTTGGGTCGGATCTGAAGATAAGTGCCCTGGCGTGAACTGATTTCATCGAGTTGTCCACTGCATACAAGTTCCATGAGTTCCAGCCAGTCCTGCTGCAATATGCGGGCTTGCTCCGCATCGGGAGACCAGAGCAGCGGCGTGCCGATCTGTCGTTGCAGAAAAGGGATGGAGGGTTCCGCTTCAATGGGGACCCAAAGTACATGTTGCAATTTACGCCGTACCCAGGATGTCTGCCAATTAAGTCCGGCATCCTTGCCCAGCGGTACGGTGCAGACATAGGTGGATTCACGCGGTCGACCAAGCCGGTCGATTGGCAGGGTTTTGAGTTCGATCCCCAGTGCCTGGAAGTCCGGTTCGGCCAGTGAGCCGGCGGTGGCGCCCAGGCAATGTTCCAGGAGCTGGCCGGTCCAGCCCTTGTCGCGTTTGGGATCCTTGGGTGGCAGCACACCATGCTGTTTGGCAGCTTCGGCCAGTCGGTAACCCGCCAGTCGGTTGGCGCGTGCCAGCAGCTCGTCAGTGCTGGACGGTGGCGCCGGTGCCTGGGAAAACTCGCGCACCTGGCCGGTCAGTCTTGCCGTTGCCAGTCGCCCGACTTGCCGCCGGATTTTGACAGCAGGCGGATGGCCTGCATCTGCATGCCCTTGTCGACCGCCTTGCACATGTCATATATCGTTAACAGCGTGATCTGCACGGCCGTGAGCGCCTCCATTTCCACGCCGGTTTTACCTTCGGTTTCAACCGTCGCCAGGCAATGCACACAGTTTTCCTCCGCTTTGGGCTGAAGATCGATCTCCACGCGTGTCAGCGGCAGCGGGTGGCACAAGGGCACTAGTTCGGCGGTCTTTTTACTGGCCATGATTCCCGCCACCCGGGCAATGCCGAGTACGTCGCCCTTGGCGTGTCGGCCTTCCATGATGAGTGCCAGCGTGTCGGCCTGCATGTCAATGCGGCCTGCCGCCACGGCGATGCGGTGGGTGACGGCTTTACCTGACACGTCCACCATGTGTGCTTCGCCGCTCGGGGTAAAATGCGATAATTTGCTCATTAGCCTGTTTGCTTGGTTAACGTTCGGGCTCCATAATAGGCCGCTCGGTCGTGCGCTGACAACGCCTGGCCACGCAAACTCTATACTTACTCATTAAAAGGGCATCGCGTAACCAGCGAAGTCATCATCAGCGTAATACACTGAGTCCAACCGTGAACATCAAAGTCAAACTCTTTGCCAGTCTCCGTGAACGCATTGGCGTCGACGAAACCCAACTCCAGCTCGCTGCCGGTGCGACTGCAGCAGATGGCTGGCAGGCGGTAACGCCGCTTGCCATGCCGGAAAACCTACTGATGGCGGTCAATCTTGAATACGTGGATCAACATCATGCCCTGCAGGACGGTGATGAACTGGCGTTTTTCCCGCCTGTCACCGGCGGTTAAGGCGCGCGATTTATGAAAGTCGAGATACGTGCCAAGGCCTATAAACCCTTCGAGGAGATACAGCGCTACCAGGAAGATTCATCGTTTCCTGTTCAATTCGGTGCGACCTCGATTTTCATTGGCAGTATGCGTGATTTCAACGACGGCGAGTCGGTCGACGGCATGTTCCTCGAACATTATCCCGGTATGACTGAACAACACTTGCAACGTATCGCGGAGGAAGCCGAGCAGCGTTGGGACATAATTGATCTGCTACTTCTACATCGGGTCGGTGAAATTCAGCCGGCCGATCCTATTGTGACCATTGTGGTTTGGTCGGCCCATCGCCAGGAGGCGTTTAGCGCCTGCCGTTATCTCATTGAAGAATTAAAAAGTCGGGCGCCATTCTGGAAAAAGGAGCATGGCGCCAACGGGGAACGCTGGGTAGTCCACAATACCCCTGCGGATTAGTCGACTGGAGTACTTGTAAATTAACTTTATCCCGGCTAGGTTATCTAAAATCATAATAAAAAATAGCGTGTTAAATCGCAGATAAGGACAAATCTGAGCTTCGGACTTTCCAGAAGATGACACGAAATACTGTAACGATATCGGGTTCATAAACGGAAAAAGCAGGATAGTAATTTTCCGTTTTATCTTCAGCTAGGTCTTCTGCCTTGGTGTTAGCCCACAACTCGGCAACGCCGGTGTTTGTTCCATTTGTGAATTTGGCACGATTTCGGCGCCGGGAGTGTTTTCATCGTGACCGTCATTGTTGTCCTTTCGATTTCGGTATTGCTGCAGTTTACCGCAGCGGTGTATGCGCTGCGTTTGATTCGTACTGTGGGTGGTCGACTCGCCTGGGTATCCCTGGCCGCCGCAATTTTCCTGATGACCATCCGGCGGGTGATCACTCTAATCGCGGTGATCGAGCGCTATCCTGATCAGCTACCCGTGTTAAATACGGAATTGGTCGCCTTGCTTATTTCGGTGTTGGTGCTGACGGCAGTCTTGTCGATCCGTCCCTTGTTCGAAAGCATTCGCCGTTCCGAGCATGCTCTGGCGGTACAAACACGCCGCAACCAGGTCATCCTGGATTCATCCCCGGACGGTTTTGTGATTACCGATCTCGATGGTACTTTGCGCGAGGTCAATCGGGCGTATTGCAGGATGGTGGGGCGTGAACCGGAAACCCTGTTGGGGATGAATATTACGGATCTGAATATCGCCGATTCACCCAAAGCCATACACCAGCGGCTCGCGCGCTTACGCGAGAACGGTCAGGCACGCTACGAAACGCGCCACCTGCACAGCAATGGTCATGCCATTGATTTGGACGTGGCTGCCAAGTACGTCGAGATCGGCGATCAACGCTTTATCTATACCTTTTATCGAGATGTTTCCGCACGTAAAAAGGCCGAGGCGGAGCTGTTCGGCGAGCAGGAACGCGCGTTGGTAACCTTGGACTCTATCGGTGACGGTGTCGTTACAACTGGGGTAAATGGCGACATCCTGTTTATGAATCCGGTTGCGGAGCATCTTGCAGGATTATCCGGCCAACAGGTTATTGGCAGGCCGTTAAGTGAGGTCATGCAGTTTCGGGATGAGACCAGCGGAGAGCTTATCAACGCACCCATTCAAACCTGTGTGCAGCAAAACACCGCGTTACGCATTGGTGGACAAACCTTGCTTGTGGGTAGTGACAACGAAAAGGATTTTTCAGTCGAGGTCTCGGTTTCGCCGATCCACGATACAAGCGGAAAACCAGTCGGCGTCGTTTTGGTGTTGCACGATGTTACCGAATTGCGAGGCTTGGCACGACAGCTCGCGTATCAGGCCACGCACGACTCGTTGACCGGACTTATTAACCGTCGCGAGTTTGAGGTTCGGCTGGAATCGGTTCTGGAGCGCGTTCGCCGTGACGGCGGAAAGTTTGCGTTGTGTTACCTGGATCTGGATCAGTTCAAGGTTGTTAATGACACCTGCGGTCATGTCGCCGGGGATGAGTTGCTGCGGCAATTGTCTCACAAGCTGGATGCAAACATTCGCGCGGCAGATACGGTTGGGCGATTGGGCGGTGATGAATTCGGCGTACTGTTCTCTGATTGTGATTTTGCTCAGGTGCAGGAGGTGGCCGAGTCTCTACGTTCAGTAATACAGAACTTTCGTTTCCTCTGGCAACAAAATATTTTTGAGATCGGCGTCAGCATCGGTGTGGTGCCCATCACCAGCGACAGCGGCACGCTTACTGACATCCTCAGTGCAGCCGATTCCGCGTGTTACGTTGCAAAAGAGCAAGGCCGTAATCGCGTACATGTCTTTCATCACGAAGATAAAGCACTCGCGCGGCATCATCGACACATGCGCTGGATGCAGCGCATTCAACGGGCACTGGAAAATAATTGTTTTCGTCTGTTTTACCAGCTTATCAAGCCCGTCAGTGAGCGGGCCGGTGAAAAGTATCATGCGGAATTACTACTGCGTATGCGCAATGGCGATGGTGAAATCATCACCCCGGGCAGTTTTCTGCCGGCCGCGGAGCGCTACCACCTGATGCCAATGATAGACCGTTGGGTGGTTGCGAACGCATTTCGTATGCTCAAGCAACATGGCCTGCCGAGTGAAGTGGATATTGATTCGGTATCCATTAATCTTTCCGGTCAGTCGTTAGGTGACGAGAAATTTCTTGGCGACGTGCTGGAGTTGTTTGATAAAACCGGTGTCGAGCCCGGCACGGTTTGTTTCGAGATCACCGAAACGTCCGTCATTGCCAATCTTACGCATGCGCAAAACTTTATTGACGTATTGCGTGACCGCGGCTGCCGGTTTGCATTGGACGATTTCGGCAGCGGCTTGAGTTCGTTTTCCTACTTAAAGGTGTTACCAGTAGATTTTTTAAAAATCGACGGTAGCTTCATCCGCGGCATTTTGCATGACCAAAACGACTTCAATATGGTCAAGTCCATAAACCAGATCGGACACGTAATGGGTATGCAAACCATTGCCGAGTTTGTGGAAGATCAAGCGACACAGGATCGAATCATGTCCATCGGCATTGACTTCGTGCAGGGCTACTTTATAGGTAAACCCCGTGCGCTCCTGCCTGAGATTGAACCACAATCCGCCGAGGTTGTTGCTCTGAGCACAACCCACAACTAGGCGCAGTTCAAAAAACGTTTTCCCCGTGCTTCATTGTGTTGCGGACCCCAATGGGAATCGCGTGGGTCTAACCGTGCGGCGTAACCGAGGGGCGGTTGTAGGCCATGCCCGGATCGACTGGCACATCGTGAATGGTAAATTCCATCTGCTCCAGATCGCCCATGACATAGGTTGGCTGGGCACCGACACCGGCAACTGTGCCCGGATTTACCAATAGAGTGGTGGTTTGGCGTACATTTGCTATCTGTTCAACGTAACTGCGGTGATCGTGGCCGCAGCAAACCAGATCCCAATCTCCCGTGGTCGCCATGGCGCGGGCGTAGTGAGGGTAATGCACCAGAAATATCCGCTTCCCGGCAAGTGTTAGCTGGGCATCCTGGCCGTAATAGTTAAGTAAGTTACCTGGATCGTGTGACAAACTCGACATGCTGAACAAGTCGCCGGTATTGTTGCCGTGAATAACGTGCACCGGAAGCTCCAACGGCAGCAGGCTGCGCAGAGTTGTAGGCGCAACGACATCTCCACAGTGCAATACATGCTCTGCGCCGCGCTGTTTGGCGTCCTGTGCCGCCGCCGCCAGCAGATGGCGGTTGTCGTGACTGTCAGACAGAATGCAGATTTTCATAAATGGAATCGAAGTTTAGAAACAAGGCTTTTCCGGAGCGTCGGCATAACGCTGGATGGAAGACATGATTGCCTCGCGAGCTTCCTTGCCGTTGACCCAGCCTTCCACTTTGACCCACTTGCCTTCTTCCAAATCCTTATAGTGCTCAAAAAAATGGGAAATCTGCGCCAGCAACTGTTCCGGTAATCCCTCCGGCGAGTCTACGTGTCGAAATAACTTACACAATTTATCCGTAGGCACGGCGAGCACTTTGGCGTCCGGGCCGGCCTCATCAATCATTTGCAGCAGGCCGATAGGCCGACAGGTAATGACCGAACCGCTGATAAGGGGAACCGGGGCGGGGACCAGAACGTCAAGTGGGTCGCCATCCTCGGACAGGGTGTGAGGTACATAGCCGTAATTGCACGGGTAATGCATCGCGGTGTTCATGAATCGATCCACGAACATGGCGCCGGTATCCTTATCGACCTCATATTTCACCGGATCGCTGTGCGCCGGAACTTCGATAATTACATTAATTTCTTCAGGGATATTTTGGCCGGGACCCACTCTGTCCAGATTCATGTTCGTATACCTCTATATAAATCGCCGGGCGACAAAAGGCGCGTATTCTAACAACCTGTTTGGCAAAACGTAATCACCGGTACGGGTGAGCGGCGTGGATTCCTGTCGTAAAAATTTCCCAGCACTGCGCCCGGCAATAGTCCGGATTAGTAGGGCCACTATATAAATACACTTGAACGAGATTTGTATGGCGCGTAAAAAAAGAAATGCGCCGACCTGCGTTGCAAGTGACATCACTACGTTCGGAACGACGCGCTCCTTGTCGGACACTGGCCACAAAGGCCGTGCATCAGTCGCAACGAAACCGTTTAGCGCTAAAACTACATTGACTTGTAAAGAATCTGCGATTAGGTTTAGCGCAGGTACCTGCCTTTGCAAGGCAGCACAAAACGGAAAACAAAAGCGAATATCAAAAGCATGCCAACGGAGCGAAAATCAAAATGAGAATCGTATTACTGGGAGCGCCTGGCTCCGGCAAAGGAACTCAGGCGAAGAAACTGGTGGATCGTTATGGTCTGGCGCATATTTCCACAGGTGACTTGTTGCGCGAAGCCGTTGCGCGGCAAACCTCATTGGGTATGCGTGCTAAGGCGGCAATGGACGCCGGGCAACTGGTGTCGGATGACATCGTGCTGGGCATGATTGAGGAGCGTCTGGCGCAGTCTGATACGGAAAAAGGTTTTATTCTCGATGGATTCCCGCGCAATATTCCGCAGGCTGAAGCACTGGACACGATGTTGGGTAATCTGAGTAAGCCAATCCAGTCAGGTTGTCTGATAGACGTTGACTTTGATGTTTTGATGCAACGGCTGACGGGGCGCCGAACCTGTGAATCCTGTGGGCAGATGTATAACATTTACTCCTCGCCACCACGACTGGAAGACCGATGTGACAAATGCGGTGGAAATCTGCTGCACAGGGCCGATGATAACGAGGCTACCATTAGCAACCGCCTGCGCGTCTACGAAGCACAAACTTCCCCTTTGATTGAATACTATCGAAGACAGGGCAAATTACGGACTGTTCAGGGCGTGGGCGACATCGATGAAATCTTTGCAAACGTTGCCCGTATCGTGGAAAGTTTACCCAGCGGAGAAGAAGCGTCGGCAGCGTCCGTTACCCAGGCGGTAACCCCGGCGTCAGCACCGACAACGACAACAGTTGCGACAAAACCGACGGTAAAGAAAAAAGCCGCAACCGGTAAGAAGTCTGGCGGTAAAAGGAAGCCAACAAAGAAAAAGGTCACGAAGAAGTCGACCGGTAAGAAGAAAATAGCCAAGAAAAAGACCACCAAGAAAAAGGCCAAGAAGAAAGTAGCCAAGAAGAAAGTAGCCAAGAAGAAAGTAGCCAAGAAAAAGGCGGCGAAGAAAAAGACCAAGAAGAAAGTAGCCAAGAAAAAGACGGCGAAGAAAAAGGCCAAGAAGAAAGTAGCCAAGAAAAAGACGGCGAAGAAAAACGGCGAAGAAAAAGGCCAAGAAGAAAGTAGCCAAGAAAAAGGCGGCGAAGAAAAAGGCCAAGAAGAAAGTAGCCAAGAAAAAGGCGGCGAAGAAAAAGGCCAAGAAGAAAGTAGCCAAGAAAAAGACGGCGAAGAAAAAGGCCAAGAAGAAAGTAGCCAAAAAGAAGGCGAAAAAAAAGGCTAAAAAGAAAGTAGCCAAGAAAAAGACGGCGAAGAAAAAGACCAAGAAGAAGGCTGCCAGGAAAAAGGCGGGTCGACGGCGTTAGAATCGGGGCGGCGTCCAGCCCTAATGGTTGGACGCCATTCGTTCCTGCCGATCCGCACTGCGGAGTGCGTGGTCGCGCAAGGTTGTTGGCCTGCCGCCGATTCTTCCCCTATAAACTTTAAGGTCATTCCAGCGTTCTCTTTCCCATTTAAAATCTTTCGAGCCCCGTCCAGCCAAGTGACGCTTACCTTGGCCTAAAGCATGAGGCCATCAGGTCGATAAAGATCAAACCCGGCTAGGCTTGGTGATATTCCGGGCTAGGCGGGCACCGTGGTTGTGGATTTTTTGGGGTCACAATTCGGATCGGTGGCTGCCTCTGGCCTCAAAATCGAGCAATGCCAGATACAGGCCCGCAAGACCCAAAATTGACTCGAAAATAGCCTAAACTTGGATCGTTACTCTGGACAACAATGTTGGAAGCCCATTTCAAATCGGCCGACAAGCGGCCATCTTCGGCACCGGATGCTGAGTCTGCTGGGCGGGAACTCAGCGATCCGGACGGAATTCTGCAGGCGCGAATTCTTGTCGTTGACGACGAGCCGGTTAACGTAAAACTGCTGGAAAAGATGCTTCAGGCAGAAGGCTATACCAATGTCCACGCACTGACTGACCCGCGAGACGTCAAACCCAGTTACCAGACACAACCCTTTGATCTGATATTGCTGGATATTAATATGCCGTTTCTCAACGGTTTTGACGTGATGCAGCAATTAGCTGAGATCGAAACTGAAAGCTACCTGCCGATTCTAATCTTAACGGCCCAAACAGATCGGGAAACCCGTTTGCAGGCGCTGAAGTCCGGCGCAAAGGATTTCCTGACCAAGCCTCTGGATCGTGCCGAGGTGCTAAACCGGATCCACAATATGTTGGAAGTGCGTCTGTTGCACAACCAGATCCGCGATCAAAACCGTTTGCTTGAGCAAAAGGTACGTGAGCGTACCCAGGCGTTGTATGACACCCGCTTGGAGATCGTTCGCAGGTTGGGCCTAGCGGCCGAGTATCGCGACAACGAAACCGGCCTGCATATTATTCGCATGAGTAAATACTCACAGATTATGGGGCTGGAGTATGGCTTGAGCGAGCAAGAGGCCGAAATGTTGCTTAACGCAAGCCCGATGCATGACATCGGTAAAATCGGCATACCGGACAACATACTGTTGAAACCAGGTAAACTAGGTCCCGCCGAATGGGAAACCATGAAGACTCATGCGACCATCGGTGCAAAGATTCTCTCCGGGCATTCTTCGCCGCTGCTTGACATGGCACAGGAAATTGCCATGACGCATCACGAAAAGTGGGATGGCAGTGGTTATCCCGAAGGGCTCAAAGGTGATCAGATTCCACTGGTAGGTCGGATCGTTGCTGTCGCTGACGTTTTTGATGCACTAACCAGCAGCCGGCCTTATAAGGAGCCTTGGAGTTTCGAGGATGCGATTGCGTTTATGAAGGAGCAAAGTGGCAAGCACTTTGATCCTGATATTATTGACGTCTTTCTGGCAACCATGGATGAAATAATAAAAGTAAGCAAAAAGTACGCTGAACCCGACAGCACCTGAAGCACGTTTCGTTTGCAATGGGGGTTCGATCCTCCCCACCATTTCTATTTGGCCTTGCAGTTAAGAATTGCAAAATTCTAGTAGGAGACATGTATCTCCCGCCGCTATAGTTGGGCAAATGGTACACTGTCGGGAAACAGTGCGATGCTAATGAGATCATAAAAAATGTCACCCCCACTGACCATTCTCGTAGTTGACGATGTGCAGATGAACCTGGACATGATTGCCCGGTTTCTTGGCGAGGGCGGGCATCGTGTGTTCACCGCAGCCTCAGGTGAAGATGCGCTCGAACAGTTTACAAAGGAAACTCCGGATCTCGTGCTGATGGACGTGATAATGCCCTGCATGGATGGCTATGAAACAACCGAGCAAATGCGAAAGCTTAAGCCGGAAACGTGGGTACCGATTATTTTTCTCAGCGCGTTATCGGACAATGTGGATCAAATCCGAGGATTGGAAGCCGGCGGCGACGACTATCTTGTAAAGCCGGTAAATCTGACTCTTTTACAGGCAAAAATCCGCGCGATGCAGCGTATTGCGGAGATGCAAAACAGACTTGCCGAGACCACCGCCGAACTGCAACGTTATCATCAACAGGCTGAAGAGGAACAGGAGCTTGCACAGCAGTTGATGACGCGTATGGTAAGCACGGCAATTATTGATGATGATGTATTGCGTGTCTGGAACCGGGGTGCAACACGATTCAGTGGAGATTTGGTTGCTGCCTCGCGGGCAAAAAATGGTCGTCTTTACCTGTTAAACGCCGATTCAATGGGGCACGGTTTGCCTGCTGCGCTGCCGTTGTTGCCGGTATCACATATTTTTTACGCCATGGCGGAAAGCGGGTTTTCGATTTCCAGCATTGTTGAGGAAATGAATAACCAACTGAGTCGGCAGATGCCCACCGGCCGTTTCGTTACGGCCACACTGGTGTGTGTTGATCAACCCAACGGCACCATCGATATCTGGAATGGCGCCAATCCCCCGGCGCTGTTTTTCGACACCAACGGAAACTGTGTAAAGGAGTTTGACTCCGAGCATACTCCCTTGGGTGTTGAGATCGGCAACCGATTCGATTCGCGTAGCGTAATTTGGCAGTGGCCAGAAGACGGCACGCTCTTGTTGTGCTCGGATGGTCTCACGGAGGCCTGCAATGCATCGGGCGACGCGTTTGGAAATGACCGCCTGCTATCGGCGGTGCAGAGCGCAAAAAACCGCCATGTGCTCGAAAGTGTAGTTGCGAGCCTGGAGAAACATCTCAACGGCGCACCGGCGCATGATGATATCTCCCTAATGGTGGTCGATTGCAGCATCGGGGCCAGCGGCTAAGTAAGCGCTTGCGGGCGTTCGCTCGGTATCAATCGCTTGTTCCCGATCTGTGGCTGATCCGGTCCAGCCAAAGGACAAATCGAGATGCAAACCATTCTTTAAGACGGGTCCGGCGGGGTCGTTCAAGCCATTCAGAAAAAGTCAGCTCACGTGATTCCAGCATGCGGTCGTTAAAATATCGCGACAGTTCCTGCGCAAACACGGCCGAGCTAAGCTCCTGATTGGCATCCAGGTTCCAGAATTGATCCCAGCGATCCAGATTGCTCGAACCGATAGAAACCCAATCATCGCATAACATGATTTTCGCGTGACTGAAGCCGGGCTGGAATTCGAAAATTCGTACACCGTTATGTAACAGGCGTCCGAAATAAGCGCGTGCAGCATGACGCACCCAGGGATGATCGGTTTGCGGGCCGGGCAGCAACAACCGCACATCGTGCCGATTTCTCGCCGCCCGCCGTAATGCGCGGCGGATCTTCCAGCTTGTTACGAAGTATGGCGTCGTGATCCAGATTCGCGTTCGAGCCTGGCGGAGCTGGCGTAATAGCGATCGATTTATTTCCTGTCGACCCAAGCCGGAGCTAGTAATCACCCTGCCGGGAAAACCGCTTGCCGGCGCAGTGTCAGCGGCGTCGTAAATCGGCATATAGCCGCCACAGTCGTGCCAGGTTTGTTGAAACAGTGTCTGCCAGTCTTGTAAAACCGGTCCGCGGATTTCAAGCATAACGTCCCGCCAATATTGCCGGCCACTGATGGTGGGTGAAAACTCGTCGGTAAAGCCGGCACCACCGACAAACGCACGTTGCCCGTCAATCAACGTCAGTTTTCGATGGTTGCGTTGCAGGTTGGAGAACCATTTGTGATATTTAACCGGGTTGTAAAAGAGCAGGTTAACGCCCATCTCCTGCAGAATTTCCCGATCCGCATTCGCCAGTTGTCTTGCACCAAAATCATCAAGCAGTAGAAATATCTTTACACCGCGGGCGATAGCTTCTTTGAGAGATTCAAGCAGCTGATCGACCACCTGTCCCGAGGCAATCAGGTACGTTTCCAGCAGCACAAAATTTTTGGCGTGTTTTATAGCGGAAACGATTCTTTCAAAAAAGATATCGCCGTCAATTAGCAACGTGTACTGGTTGTTTTGTCGCCAATCAAAGCGATACTTTTTGTTTGGCCTATGCATTCTGTAATAAAATCAGGATCAAATCCAATCAGCACTTGCAAGTCACAAGTGTATTGTCGTTAACAGCCAGACCGAATTCGCCATTCATGAGCCTCAGTAGATTGGAGCCGACCATGTCGGCACGCCAGCCGTGTAAAATTTCGAGTTGTTGTTCGCCACGAATAAGCTGTTCAATTTGGCGTCGGGGTGCAAGTGTATTGGCGCTTATTTTGTTTTGTGCCGCGCACAGTTTTACATAAGCGCCCAAAAAATCACTGATCGCCTCCTGCTCCTTGCTAAGCCGTACGACCTGTTCCGCTTGCGGCCACAGTTCAGACGGCAGTGAGCGTGCCGTGTCAATCATTGCGAGAATTATTCCGCCATACTCCTGCTGGAGTTGCTGGTTCAGGCCACGGACTTTTTTGAGTGCCGCAGTGTTGGTGGGTTGCAGGCGGGCCAGATTAAGGAGTACATCGTCGGCGAGGATCCATTTTCGCGGCCTGTCTTTCTCACGCGCAGTTTCCTCACGCCAGGCGGCCAATGCCTGTAAAACTGCGAGTTGATTTCCCTTTAGACGATTGCGGCCGCTAATGCGCTGCCAGAGAGTTGCAGCGGGGATAGCGTACTGTTCGATGTCCAGCAGGGCGTCAAAATCATCTTTAAGCCAGTCGAGGCGGCCATGTTCTTCAAGTTGTGCGAGTAGCACTGGATACAACTTCGCCAGGTAGTAGACATCGTCTGCCGCGTACTCAAGTTGTCCAATGTCAAGCGGGCGCGCTGACCAGTCTGTACGGGTATGTGTCTTGTGAAGCGATTTACCCAGTAGCTGTTGGACGAGCGTTGCATATCCAACCTGATCGCCAAGGCCAAGCAGGGTCGCCGCAAGCTGGGTATCGAATACCGGCCCAGGGAGAGCGCCACGCAAATGATAGAAGAGTTCAAAATCCTGCCGCGCGGCGTGCAACACTTTGATTATGTCACTGTTGTAGAGCACACCAAGAAACGGTTCAAGATCTTTTAGTTGCAAGGGATCGATGCATGCGGTCAGGGTCGGCGTCGCAACCTGAATGAGACAGAGTTTCGGAAAATAGTTCTTCTCGCGCATAAACTCGGTGTCAAGGGCAAACCAGTCACACTGCATCAGCTCCACACACAGCTTCTCAAGTTGATCTGCCTCGGTTATATAGTCATAGCCACTACTCAAGTTGATTCCTCCGCAACGTTTTAAGGTCCCAATGCCCCGTCCGGACCATCGTGTGTTCGACCGTCGACAGTGCCAAGGCTAGTTGGATTTTCTCCCTATACTACTCGATTCTGCGAATTGATCCCGATAGAAACCGAGTTCTGCATAGCCGGTAATCGATGTAGTGTTATTTACAATACGATTTAGTACCATCAGGCGGCATGATGAAATGCAGGGGAGTATGTTGATTGCAAGCCTTAATATCCTTGATACGACTGATCTGGGAAATATGCTGGCTGAAAAAGGGTCCACAGGACATGCCTTCAGCCTCAGTGCTGGCGGCCGGCCTCGTAATCGTGGATGTGTTGGTGGGCATTTTTCTTGGCATCGCCAAGGTCTCGTTGCTGCAGGCCGCCCTGGAGTCACTGGTTTCCGTTGTCCTGATGATTGCGTTTGTTCATGTTGCATTACGAATTCGGGGGGCCGGTGCACGGTTTAATCAAACACTTTCGGCCATGGCCGGTTGCGACGTGTTATTGGGTGGTGCGCTTATTCCGCTGGTAGTATTGGTCAATGGCGGAATATTGCCCCCGATTATGTTTGCCAATTTCTGGTTGCTGCTCCTGGTCTGGATTATTGTGATCACTGCACATATTCTGCGGCATGCGTTGGCAGTGTCATTTGCGTCCGGCCTTGGTCTGAGCATCGCATACTTCTTTGGGCAGATGGCGATCAACATGACCCTGTTTGCCGCTGAGGCATGACATGCACATTCATATCCTAGGTATTTGCGGTACCTTCATGGGCGGACTCGCGTTGATGGCCCGCGAGCTGGGACATCAGGTCAGCGGTGCCGATCACAACGTGTATCCACCCATGAGTACCATGTTGCAGGAGAGTGGCATTGAGGTGATGCGGGGCTACGATGCGCTACCCCAAGGTCCGCAACCTGATTGTGTGGTGATCGGCAATGCGCTGTCACGAGGCACGGCCGTTGTCGAGCAAGTGCTGGAATTGGGCCTGCCCTATACCTCGGGACCGCAGTGGCTAAGTGAGCATCTGCTAAAGGACCGTTGGGTACTCGCTGTCGCCGGCACTCACGGCAAAACCACGACCACGAGCATGCTGGCCTGGATCCTTGAATACGCCGGGCTGCAGCCGGGCTTCCTTATCGGCGGTGTGCCGTTGAATTTTGGTGTTTCCGCCCGCCTCGGTGATAGTCCGTTTTTTGTCATCGAGGCGGACGAATATGACACCGCGTTTTTCGATAAACGATCCAAATTTGTTCATTACCGGCCGCGTACTTTAGTCCTGAATAACCTTGAATTTGATCATGCAGATATTTTTCCCGATCTGGCGGCAATCCAACGTCAGTTTCATCACCTGGTACGTACCGTGCCCGGCCAGGGTTTAATTATCGCCCCGCACGATGACAAAAATATACAGGACGTATTGAAGATGGGCTGCTGGACACCCGTGGAAGGTTTAAACGACGCGCAGACATGGCATCGCGACGCCGCCGATGGGGGCGCAAGAATTAAATTTGCCGACCGTGATTATGGCCAACTGGACTGGAGCCTGGTGGGCGAGTACAACGAACAGAATGCGCTCGCCGCGATTGCTGCGGCTCGTCATGCTGGTGTTCCTGCCGAGCAGGCAGTAAAGGCATTACGCGAGTTCAAGAACGTCAAACGCCGACTGGAAGTGCGCGGTGTTGTCGGCGGAGTCACGGTGTATGATGATTTTGCTCACCATCCCACGGCCATTGAAGCAACCGTCAAGGCCTTGCGCGGCCATATTGATCATGGTCGGATTTTTGCAGTCCTCGAACCGCGTTCCAACACCATGCGCATGGGTGTACACCAGGCCACACTGGCACACGCTCTACGCGACGCCGATCGTAGCTGGTTATTCCAACCTGCCGGCCTGGAGTGGAATCTCGGCGAGGCGCTCAGTGAGCTGGGTAATCGTAGCGCGGTGTTTGACAACGTGCAGTCGATAATTGACGCGTTGCTCAGCAGTGCGCAGCCGGGAGATCATATCCTGATAATGAGTAACGGCGGGTTTGATAACGTTCATTCACGCCTGCTTGAGGCTTTGGATTCGCATGCCAAGTCGGATTCACCGACCGCGGGGCAAGGGCAATGACCTCCGGGAATACAAATACACCGGTCAAGTTTGACGCTGCCCCGGTCGTCCTGGCCTGGACCGGTGCTTCGGGCATGGTGTACGGGCTGCGACTGCTTGAGTGTCTGATAAACGCTGATCGACAGGTGTTTCTGTTGGCATCAAAAGCAGCGCAAGTCGTGCTGGCTACCGAGACTGATCTGAACGTGTCACAGCGTCCCGCGGACATGAAGCAGACGCTAACCGAGCTTTTGGGCTGCGCGAGTGGACAGTTGCAGGTATTTGGCCGGGAACAATGGACTGCACCGGTGGCCAGTGGTTCATCTCCTGCCCGAGCTATGGTTATCTGTCCGTGTACCACCGGCACCTTGTCCGCAATTGCCTGTGGCAGCAGCGATAATCTGATTGAGCGTGCCGCGGATGTGATGCTCAAGGAGCAACGTCAGCTGGTGCTGGTACCCCGTGAAACGCCGTTTTCCGCTATCCACCTGGAAAATATGCTCAAACTGGCGAGGCTTGGCGTCACAATTATGCCGGCCAATCCGGGGTTTTATCACCACCCGAAAAGTGTCGACGATCTGGTGGATTTTGTTGTGGCGCGGATTCTTGATCAGCTGGGCATTGAGCAGGATTTGGTGCCAAAATGGGGCCAATCCTGACGGCGCAGTTAACAATATGCGCAAATTGGTTTGCAAAGCGCGGCGAATAGGCTAAAAGTAAAGGACCGGGGCGGATTCCGCTTGTTCGCGATATTAATGATTTGCGAAAATTTTCACCGATACGACCGAAGCCCGAATTTCCTGAATACGAACCACCTAAGCCATCGAGCCGCAACGCAAAACAGCTAACCCATGCCGTCGGAAATTCCTCTTTTTCCTTTGAATACAGTTTTGTTCCCAAGTGGTCCGCTGCCGCTACGTGTTTTCGAGCCCCGCTATCTAGACATGGTCAGCGATTGTCTGAAGCATGAAACCGGCATTGGCATTGTGCTGATCAAGGATGGCTCCGAGGTAGGGGGTGTGGCCAGCACCTATGATTTCGGCACCGTCGGGCACATCGGCTACTGGCATCGACGCAGTGACGGATTACTGGGCGTTACCGTGGTGGGTGATCAGCGGTTCCGAATTCTCAACAGGGAAGTGCAGCCGAGTGGTCTACTGGTCGCAGAAGTTGAGCTGATCGACAACGAACCGACGGCTGAGCTGCCCGAGGAATTTGAACCGCTCTCGGATCTGCTGGATCAGATCCTGCGACAGTTCGTTCCGCCGGACACTACCATGCCGACGAATTTTGAAGATGCCAGCTGGGTGGGGGGGCGATTGTGTGAACTATTGCCGATGCAATTGGTACAGAAGCAAAATCTATTAAAGCTCAATGACCCCGTCGAACGTCTTGAACGGCTTTACGACATGCTGCACGAGCTCGACGTCGCCTGAGTTCCGGTTTTCGCAATTCCACTAGTCTCCAGACGTCAACAGTAAGATTTCATTTTCAGCGCGTACCGCAGTCCGTGCGGGTTTGTCATGCCGTAACGCAGCACGATTGGAGTCGTTAATGTCTTGCGTTAAGACCCGTAACGGTTCCACGAAATCGGTACCGGTTCGCAGCACGGTCAGGCCAAGTTGACGCTTCATTTCCAGGCTGGATGCATTGCCAATCCACAGTGGCGCCTGGCTGGCTTGCTCTTGAACGACAATATCGGTTTGCCAAAGGCGAATGATCCACCAGCGTTTGTCGGCTGCCAGTTTGAGGAAACGCAGTTCATCAAAACGACCGGCGTGCACCTGTGGCAAAACCGGAAGGGCCTGCAGAGCCGGCGTCGGATTAAACCATTGCAGAAACTTGTCTGCACTGGGGGGTGGTGCCGGTTGCCAGCCCCACGCAAGCAAGCGACGTCTTATGGTATCCGGCGAACCTGCCCATTGGATCGTCAGTGGGTGATCCTGTCGATGTTGCAAGTCGTCGCGGTAAGCCGGTAACTCCTGCCAGCCTGACTTCTGCCAGGTTGCAAATGATAACGATCGTAAATTCTGCGTGTCACTTGTGGTGTCTACTGTGTCGATTTTCGTGATGGGTACCAGAAGTGGGATTGCGAATAACAAGCCGAGTCCAAACAAAAGATGCCTGGGCTGTTTGCTTGCCTCACCAATATGGCGTCGGTAGGCAATTCCAAGCAGCCCGGCCCAGATAAGACCGAAAAGTAACCCACCCAATACATACTGTGGCCAGTCACGGCCCAGGTAAAGCAGTGCGACAACCGTACTGCCCAGTAAAATAGTGACACCGCTATAAACCGCAGGTCGGTAGCGCGGGTGTAGTTCTCGCGCCAGAAGTACAGCAGTAAAAACATAAACGCTACTGGCAACGGCAATTTGACTGACTGGCAGGGCAACAATACGCAGACTACCGGAAATACCGGACTCATCGGCTACGGGTGTACTGCCGAGCAAAAATACCAGCAGTAGCATGGTAAGCAAGGGTAGAAAAAACGCGGCAAGTAAATGCAAAACCGGTTTCCAGAGGTGTTGGCTTGCGAACCACAGGCACAGGCCGAGCACAAAGCCGGCAACCGTGGGCAGTGTGGTCATGTGAGCAAGGTACGTCATCACGACGTCACCGGCGGGCGATTGTAAATCCGTCATCACACTGCTGATGAGTCTGCTTATGGGGCCGTGTGTTGTATCTTGTAAAAGGTTACGGGCAAGTAATGAAAAACTGATGGATGTGATGACGATCATCAAGGCCAATAGGGACAAACCGCGGGCCTCGGCATGCATGGGGTCAACCACGGCTGCAGGCAGTTTTCCGACAAACGGATGGCGTTCGCTCCAGCCCATAAGTCGTATCATGATGCGATCAACGTAGGGTAGCGTTCGGCGGTAAACATAACGCACCAGATGTACCAGCACGTAGACCACCAGAACCAGCACAATCAGTAACACGGTAAGTCGACCGGCGACCTCAGAGGCCATCTCCAGCGAAACACCGAGAATAATACCCGGTAACAAATAAACCGGTGCCCAAACCAGGGCAGAAGATACATTGGCGACAACAAAACGACTAACAGGCATGGCCATCATGCCGGCAACGGCAGGCACGACCGCGCGCAGTGGACCCACGAAACGCCCCAGCGCGACACTTTTGCCGCCGTGTTTTTCAAAAAAACGAATGCCGTGTTGAAGCAACTCTGGGCGACGAGACAAGGGCCATATCCCCGCCAGCCTGCCACCGAAATGACGACCAAACCAGTAACTCAAGAAGTCTCCCACTATGGCACCGGCGACGGCCCACCACATCGTCGGCCAGAAGGACATATACCCGGATGAAATGGCCGCCCCGAAGGCGATCATCAACGCGGCACCGGGTACAATGACACCTACAAACGCCAGTGACTCCAGAAACGCAACAAAGAAAACCAGCAGGCCGGTCCAGTGGGGATGATTGACGATCCAGTCGAGTATGTTTTCGGTAGTGAACCCATCCATGTCGGGATTATAGGCGAATCCTTGTTATTATCAGCGGGTAATTTGGGATTTGCGTTTAACCTGCAAGTAAAGGTGGTTAGTGGCGATGACAGAGCACGACTTTTGGTCCTTCTCCCTGCGCGTGTATTCACGGCCGAAAGTAGAGCGGATTTTTCTTGAACTGCAAACGCGATGGCAACTGAATGTCAATATGCTGCTGTATTGTTGCTGGCTTGCCGAAACAGGCCAACCTGCCGTCAGCACAGATCAAATACACCGCTTAATGCAACAAATAAGTGAATGGCAACAATCCGTTGTTCAACCATTGCGGGGCTTGCGCATGCGCGTCAAGCCGTTAGCGCAAGGAAACACACAAGGTGATGCACTCTATGCGCAGCTTAAGCGCGCAGAATTACAGGCTGAACGTATTGAACAGAACGTGCTTCAAGCTCATTCTAATTTCGATGAGCAAGGTGCCCGGCTTGGCATTCATATACAAAAGCAACAAGCAGAAAAAAATATTTCAGCCTATCTGCAGGTGCTTGATGTCGAAAAGGGAACCACGCTGCGTAAACATATAGTGCAACTGCTCGACGTCGTATACGGTTAACCGATGGTGCGAGGTTGGCGAGGAATCTTTTTTTTCGCTACCACAGAGGTCTCAGAGGAAGGCCCTTAAAAATCAAACGAGGTTTGAACATGTCATTCTGGCGAAAGCCAGAATCCAGTTCTACCTGACCCTTGCTGGACACCGCCTTCCGCCGGCGTGACGACACACTACTTAGTCAAAATTTTCTTAGCGCACCTGTTCACTCTGTGGTTTTGCATTTTTTTTAGCTACCTCGTGGTCCGATCTTACCGGGATGCGAGTCAGGGCTGCCGTCACAAAGTTTTCAAAACATCCGCCGCGGCATCCAATGTGGCATCGATATCCGCGTCAGTGTGTGCGGCGGAGACAAAACCGGCTTCATATGCCGACGGTGCCAGATAAACACCCTTATCCAGCATGCCGTGATAGAAGCGTTTGAAACGTTCAATGTTACAGGCACAGATCTGCTCAAAGCGGGTGATTGGTTTTTCCTCCGTAAAGAAAAAGCCAAACATACCACCCACGCAATTGGTAGTGAGCGGAATGCCGGCGGCACTTGCCGCACTTTCCAGTCCTGTGGTCAGTTTTTCAACTTTCGTACTGAGTTCATCATAGAAGCCGCTGGCGCTAATGAGTTCGAAATTAGCCAGTCCCGCGGCCATGGCGACTGGGTTACCCGACAGCGTACCGGCCTGATAAACCGGGCCCAAGGGTGCGATTTTTTCCATTATGTCGCGCCGACCACCAAAGGCCCCGACTGGCATACCGCCACCAATCACTTTGCCCAATGTGGTGAGATCCGGTTGCACGCCAAAATGTGCCTGCGCACCACCGAGCGCGACGCGAAAACCGGTCATCACTTCATCGAAAATCAATATGCTGCCATAGTCGTCACAGACTTTACGCAGGCCTTCCAGAAACCCGGCTACGGGTGGAATACAATTCATGTTACCGGCCACGGGTTCAACAATAATGCAGGCGACCTGATCACCGATCTCAGCAAACGCAGCCTGTACATTTACGATATCGTTGTATTGCAGTGTGACGGTATTTTCCGCCAGGCTGGCCGGCACGCCCGGCGAAGTCGGCACGCCCAAAGTCAAGGCACCTGAGCCCGCCTTGACCAAAAGTGAATCTGCATGGCCGTGATAGCAACCCTCGAACTTGACGATCTTGTCGCGGCCGGTAAATCCGCGCGCCAATCGTATCGCGCTCATAGTTGCCTCGGTGCCGGAATTCACCATACGCACCAATTCGATGGACGGCATGAATTCACAAACGCGGTCGGCCATGTTTACTTCCAGTGCCGTCGGCGCACCAAAACTCAAGCCCTTCGCAGCTGTTTCTTCTACCGCCTGCAACACCTGTGGGTGTGCATGACCGACGATCATGGGCCCCCATGAGGCGACGTAATCGATGTAGCGGTTTCCGTCTTCGTCAAATACGTAGGCGCCCTTGGCATGATCGAAAAACACAGGATCACCGCCGACACCGGCAAAGGCACGTACAGGTGAATTCACGCCACCGGGAATATGTTTTTGTGCGGCGACAAAAAGATCATGCGATTGTGTCATGCTTTTTCCTTCAAAATAGGGTTAACCACAGAGGGCAAAGAGTATACATTTTTGTTGCACAGGGAAAACGCCAGAGGTTGCACGTTACAGTAAATATTTTCTCGGTGTACTCTAGTGACCTTTGTGGCTGCCAAGAAACTTAAAATAAACATGCGAATCGAGCGGCAGCCGCAGCTATGTCAGTTTGACCAAACACGCCGTCCACCACTGCCAGCATATCTGCGCCGGCTTCGATTAGTCGGCCGCCATTTTCAGATGTAATGCCGCCGATAGCAACCACGGGTAAGTCTAGTTGTTGCCTGGCTCGGTGTAGAATTTCAACATCTACCGCGCTGGCATCGGGCTTGGTACGCGACGGAAAGAATCGACCGAAGGCAACGTAGTCGGCGCCACCTTGCGTCGCGACCCGGGCGGCAGTGAGGCTGTTGTGACAGGTAACGCCGATAATTGCATTGTCGCCGAGTTGACGCCGGGCATCGGCCAGCGACATGTCGTCCTGGCCCAGGTGCACGCCGTCCGCACCGACGGCACGCGCAAGCTCTACGTCATCGTTAACCAGAAATAAGGTTTGTCTTGCCCGACACAACTGAACTAATGCCGACGCAGTTTGTTGTTGGAGCACCCGGTCAGCCGACTTGTCGCGAAATTGTACGATTCGAGCGCCTCCCTCGATTGCTGCGGCCACATTGCCGATGAGGATTTGCTCAGACGGGTACAGGGTCGGGGTGATAACGTAAAGGCCACGTAGCGCTGCTGGTTTCAATCCGAACCGTCCTGATTGTCACGCGCCCAGAACATGCGATTTGGAATGAGTTGTCCCATGCCGATTCGGTAAGCATTTTGCAGGGTTTCCCAGGTGTACTCCTGCGCCTCGTTGATCGCAGTAAACGGCTCCAGGCCTTGGGCGAGCAAGCCCGTTATCGCGGCCGCCAGTGTGCAGCCCGAACCATGAAATGAATCCGGCAGGCGTTGCCAGGTCCAGGTGTCCAAACGTCGAAAGTTTCCATACAGCGAGTTTTCAACCTGCGCCGTCTGCTCATGTGTACCGGTGATCAAGACGTACTCGCAGCCACTTGACAACAATTCTTGGGCACAGGCGTCCAGCGTGTCTGCCTGCGGTGCCAGCTGACGGGCTTCCTCGCTGTTGGGAGTAAGCACCGTGGTTTGTGGTAGCAACAGACTCGAGATCGCGTCAACCACACCGGAATCGGATAACTCGCCCCCGCCCCCGGCACGCAGCACCGGATCATACACCAGAGGGATCTCGGGATAGTCGCTTAATAAGGTATGCAGGACCTCGACCGTGCCGGTATCGGCGAGCATGCCGATCTTAAACGCCTTGATAGGAATATCCTCGAGCACCGTGCGAGCTTGCTCGATCAATAACATGCTGTCTACCGGCTCGTATCGAAAGACATCGCTGGTATTTTGTACGGTCAGCGCGGTCACCAGTGGTGCAACGTGGCAGCCCATACTGGCGAGTGCCTCCACATCCGCGATCAGACCGGCGCCTCCGGACGGATCGACACCGGAGAAAACCATTACGGCTGGAATGGATGCATCCTGTTGATTCATGGCAAATGGATGTGTTTGGTTACAAACGATAATGTTTTATTGTAACACCCCTGTAAAATCCAGGAATTTTCGCTACGGGTAAAAGCTGCCATAATCCGGTCCTGGTTAAATCCTAGTACATAATAACGGGTGGAGTTATGGCGTTTAAGAAATACATGTGTGTCATTTGTGGATTTGTATATGACGAAGAGAAAGGTTTGCCGGATGAGGGCCTCGCGCCCGGAACACGTTGGGAAGATGTGCCGGAAAATTGGGCATGTCCGGACTGCGGAGCCGCCAAGGGTGATTTTGAAATGATGGAAGTTTAGACATCGGTTCCGGAACAGTGCCGCGTGTAGAAACAGTGGGCGCATATGCAGAAGTTTCCCATGGCAAGACACGCCGTGAACACTTTCGAGTCAATTGGCAACCATGAACAATTGATTATATGTCTGCTAAACGTCGCACAAGCGCAATAAAGGGTCGCGGCGCGTTGACGAATGCAGCGTCGCGCTTCGTCGAATTTGATCGTGAGCCTGTGGATGATGGTTGGCAGCAGGATGCCATTGAACCTCCATCACGGCCGGCAACCGAAGTATTTGCCGATGCGAGTCGAAGCGTGATTTCGCGTAACCGCTCGCCGGACGTCCCGTTCGATCAGTCGATGAATCCGTATAAAGGCTGCGAGCATGGCTGTGTGTATTGTTTTGCCAGGCCCACGCACGCTTATCTCGATCTGTCTCCAGGCCTGGATTTTGAAACGAAGATCTTTGCCAAGCATGATGCGGCGACACTACTTGCGAATGAACTTTCACGGCCGGGCTACCAAGCCAAACTTATTGCCTTGGGTGCGAATACCGATCCGTATCAACCTGTTGAGCGCCGTCTAGGGATCACGCGGGCTTGCGTCAAAGTGCTCGATGAGTATCGCCATCCCTTTATCATCATCACCAAGTCGGCCTTGGTTGAACGTGATATTGATCTACTGGCCCCAATGGCCGAGCGCGGCGGAGTGCAAGTCGTCGTATCGGTGACTACTCTGGATCACACTTTGTCGCAGCGAATGGAACCGCGCGCGACGGCACCTCGGCGTCGAATCGATGCCATACGCAGGCTGTCGAATGCAGGGATCCCGGTGGGCGTCCTGTTTGCGCCGGTTATCCCTTATGTAAATGATGCGGAGCTTGAAGCGGTGTTGGCTGCCTGCGCGGAGGCGGGCGCCCGCATGGCGGGCTACGTTATGTTGCGTTTGCCGCACGAACTCAAGGAGATTTTTCGTGACTGGCTGGAAGTGCACTATCCGCTCAAAGCCGCTCACGTCATGAACATTGTTCGCGATCTGCGTGGTGGTAAGGACTACGATGCGGACTTTTCCCAGCGCATGCGTGGGCAGGGTAATTATGCGGCGCTTATGGCGCAGCGTTTCAAACTGTCTTGTAAAAAAAACCAGTTGGCCTCGCGTCGGCACGAGCTGGATTTTTCGCATTTTCGAGTTCCCGGCGCCATGGACAATCAGCTCGATCTGTTTGGCGAGTGAGCGGCTCCGGAAAAGAAAACCAGGGGGTGCACGGGGAGAACCTTATTTTAAAAAAACAATACCACAGAGTGCACAGAGGACACAGGGAAAACACTTCATTATGAAAACGTAAAAGCGTCATTCCGCCAAAGGCCGGAATCTAGTTGCCATCCAGGTTATATGGATTCCGGCCTTCGCCGGAATGACGGTTTCAGAATTCGGTCTTGTTGAAAAATATTTTCTCTGTGTCCTCTGTGGTTAACGCATTTTATTGTTTTCCCCGTGCTCCCCGTGGTTCAATCTTTCTAGGTTTTAATCTGCGCCGCCAACCACGCCGTCTTGGCAGATAATTCTAGTGAGCAAATCCACTTGTAGGCCAGGTTGAGGGTCTCCGCCTGGGCGTAAATACCATGACCACGCACGATGACCACACGGTAGTCCGCCAGTTGTTCGGCAACCTTTTGCGGTGCGTCACGCAGGTAATCCTTGTGTGGAATATCCAGCACCGGGACACAGGGAAAATAGTACCGGCCTTCAAAATCTTCCGGCTCGAAATCCTTGCCGTCCAGGGTGAGCGCGACGCTGTAGGCGCCATGGCCATGTAATATCGCGCGCGCGTCGGGATTTTTCTGATACACCATAACGTGCATAGGTGCATCCAGCGAGGCGCCGCCGCCGAAATGACTATGTAAGTCGCAACGCACCAGTTCGTTGGCTTGTAGGGTATCGGCACAGGCGCCGGTAGGGGTGATCCAGATGTCATCACCATCACGCACTGAGGCATTGCCGCTGTGCGAATCGTTGATACCGTATTGGCGTAGCCAACGGTAGTACTGCGTGAGTTGATCTTTGATATTCATGGGTAGCCAGCTTGTGTCGCGTAATCGTTCCGGAGTAAGAAAATGCTAGCAGAAAATTGCTTGAGCCGTGTTGTTGTTATTCCCAGTTATTCCCAGTTATTCCGCTGTCGCGGAAACGGTCTGCGCTGAATCGGTCGCAGAAGGCACGGGTTCGACCGCTGGATCGATCGGCGGTGCCGCGATTTTTTCGGCCTCGACGACCCAACCTCCACCGATGCCCTTATAGATATCCACAAGCGTGTTATACACATCAGCCTGATTCTGCGAATACAAGAGTTGGGCCGCGAACAGGCTACGCTCCGCATCCAGTACCTCCAGCCAACTTGTATAGCCACTATCGTAACGTAGCCTGGCCAGGCGTGCGTAATCGCTGAGTGCGCTTACGCGACGGCGTTGCGCTGCCAAGCGATCGCGTGATTTTTGGTGACCGACGAGGGCGTCTTCGACTTCACGAAAAGCCTGTTGAATGGTTCGCTGATAACCGAGCAGGGCCTGTTGTTGTTGCGCGGTGGCTGTTTGTACCTCACCGGAGATCGCGCCGGCGGTGAATATGGGCCCGGTGATGCTGCCGCCGAAATTCCAGGTGGTCGCGGGATCCGAGAACAGGTCGGAAAGTTCGGCACTGGCTGAGCCAAAAAACCCGGTCAGCGAGATGGAGGGAAAGTATCGCGCCTTGGCTACACCGATGCGCGCGTTGGCGGCGACCAACACTTGTTCAGCCTGGCGTAGGTCCGGGCGTTGCTCCAACAGTGATGAAGGCAGGGCTTCCGGCACCGGTGGCAACACGAGTTTTTCGATGCGCTTACCGCGCGGGATGGGCCCCGGGTTTTGGCCCAGTAGTATCGACAGGGCATTTTCGGTTTGTGCAATCTGTCGCTCCTGCACGGGTACAGAGGCCGCGGCTTGTTCATACTCCGAGCGCACCTGGGCCACTTCCAGTTCGGAAACCACGCCACCCTCGTAACGTAACTCAAAAATATGTAACGACTTACTTCGCGATTCGAGCGTTTGCTTGGCAATTTCCAATTGCTTATCCGCGTCGCGCAGGTTGACGTACGTCGTGGCGACCGCAGATACCAGTGTCAGAATGACTGTGCGCCGTGCTTCTTCACTGGCAAGTAAGTCCGCGCGCGCCGCTTCACTTGCGCGCCGCAACTTACCCCACAGATCAATTTCCCAGCGTGCGTTGATGACTGCTGAATACGACTCGTTGATGCCGCTGACACCGGGTGGGATCGGAATGCTGCCAGACTCCGTGTTTTGTTGCCTATCACCTTGCAAGTCATAGCCAAACTGGGGAAACAGGCCAGAGCGCGTGGTGCGCAAACGACCGATAAACTCTTCGACACGCGCGGCGGCAATACGTACATCCTTGTTTTCCTGCAGTGCCGTGGCAACCAGTTCGTCGAGCACCGGGTCGTTAAACTGGCGCCACCATCGAATGTTGGCGGTGTTGGAGACGCGTTCGGGCGAGTAGTGCCAGGCATCCGGTGTATCCACGTCCGGCCGCTCGTAGTCGGGTCCCACAGCGCATGCGGACAAAATAAAAATCAAAACAAAAAGGGATGCGATGCGAATCAACTCAGTCGTCCTCGCGTTTCGCACTGGGCGTGTCGGTGACACCGCTACCGGCGGTTTGTGCAGCAGGTTTTTTGCCCAGACGCTCATTCATAAGGGCAATCAGGTAGTAAAATAATGGCACGAAAAACAATGCCAGTGTCGTCGCACCAATCATACCGCCGATGATGCCCGTACCGATTGAGTGACGGGCATTTGCACCGGCGCCAGTGGCGAGTACCAATGGCATGGCGCCAAGAATGAACGACAGCGAAGTCATCAAAATAGGTCGCAGCCGCAGGCGCGCCGCTTCCAGCGCCGCGTCAAAGGCAGCCATGCCTTCACTGCGTTTGAGCTCGGCAAACTCGACGATCAGGATGGCGTTCTTGGTCGATAAGCCAATCAGGGTGACCAAACCGATCTGGAAATACACGTCATTGTCCATACCGCGCAGCCATACGGCGATCAGTGCGCCAAAAATACCGAAGGGCACCGCGGTGATAACCGCGACCGGCAGTGACCATTGTTCGTATTGTGCGGCCAGGATCAGAAATACCATTATCAAAGCGAAAATAAAGATCACCGCCGAGGTACCACCGGCCTGTTTTTCCTCAAATGCCTGACCGGACCAGGCAAAGGTGAAACCGTCCGGTAACACCTCGCGCGAGATTTCTTCCATGGCGGCAATGGATTGTCCGGAACTGAAGCCGACATTCGCGTCACCAGTGACTTTGGCGGCCATAAAACCATTAAAACGCGGCATCAAGTCCGGGCCCGTGATATAGCGCGCGGTGACCAGCGCGGACAGCGGCACCATTTTGCCGTCACGCTGGCGAACAAAAATGTTGTTAATATCTTCGGGCTTCTCGCGGAACTCCGGCTCGGCCTGCAGAATGACCTGCCAGACCCGGCCGTACTTGTTGTACTGGCTGACATACAGCGAACCGAACAACGTCTGCAGGGCGTCATAAATAACTTGCACCGGCACACCGAGTGTTTCCGCCTTGGAGCGGTCCACTTCCACGCGCAATTGTCGCGATGCAGCATTAATGGTGGTGTTGAGTCGCGTCAGTTCAGGTCGTTTTCCGCCTTCGGCAATCAGTTTTTTCGTTTTCTCGGCAAGCTGGTCAACACCGCCGCGGCCGCGATTTTGTAACCAGTACTCAAAACCGCCTTGGGTCCCCAGACCGGGAATTGACGGCGGGTTGATGGGAATGACCACGCCTTCTTCCAGCGCCTGAAGTTTGGGGCCCACAAAGGCAAACAAACTTTTCACCGAAAGCTCGGGGCTGTCACGCTGGTCGAAATCCTTAAGCGCGACGAACACCGTACCGGTGTTGGTTTTAAACTGGCCATCCAACAGGCTGTAACCGGATAAGGAAGAATAGTCCTGCACCGATGGATGCTCGGCAAAGATTTCCGCGACCCGTTTGGTAAGTTCCTCGGTGCGATCCAGACTGGCGCCGTCGGGAAGTATCACGGCGGCAAACACATAACCCTGATCCTCCGGCGGTACGAAACTGCCCGGTACCGCCTTGAACAGGAAGTACATGGCGACAAACATTGCGCCCAGCACGCCGAGTGCCACGCCAACTCGCTTCATGGTGAGGTTCACGCCGTCGGTATAACGACCCGTGGCGCCTTCCAGCCAGGTGTTAAACCATTTGAAGAACTTCATTTTCTCGCCCTGCGCCGGTTTTAGCAAAATGGCGGCCAGTGCCGGCGTCAGTGTCAGTGCGACGAAACTTGAAATGGCGACCGAGATGGCGATGGTAATGGCAAACTGTTGGTACAACACGCCGGTGGTGCCGCCCAAAAATGCCACCGGCACGAACACGGCAATGAGTACCAACGTCGTGGCAATCACCGGGCCGGTGACTTCGTCCATGGCACGGAAGGTCGCGTCTTTGGGCGCCAGACCCAGCTGTTCCATGTTGCGCTCAACGTTTTCCACCACCACGATGGCGTCATCACAGACGATACCGATAGCCAGGATCAATCCAAACAGGGTCAGCAGGTTAATGGAAAAGCCCAATGCCATCATGCCGACAAAGGTGCCGATGATGGAAACGAAAATCGCCACGGTGGGGATCAGTGTGGCATTGATACTTTGTAAAAACAGATAGGTCACCAACACCACCAGGATGACCGCGATGATCAGGGTTTCCACCACTTCCTTGATTGAGGCCTGGACAAACTTGGTGGTGTCCAACGAGACGGTGTATTCAATACCTTCGGGAAAGCCCTGTTCGAGTTCTTTCATGAGTGCACGGATATTTTGTGCAACTTCCAGGGCATTGGAGCCGGGTTGCTGGTAGACAGCGATGAACGTGGAAGGACTGCCGTTTAGACTGGAACGTAGCAGGTATTGTTTTAACCCTTCAGTAGCGCGTCCCACATCCTTGAGTCGCACGATCGCAGTGCCTTTTGAATCCGCGCGCAGGATGATTTCTTCAAATTCTGCGGGTTCGCTAAAGCGTCCCTCGGTCACCACGGGAAATGTCATTTCCACCGGCTGGTTGGTGGGCGATTGTCCGAGCCGACCGGCACCAAATTGCTGGTTTTGTGCACTGACTGCCGCCTGGATATCACTCGGCGTGATGCCCAGACTGGCCATGCGTTCAGGCTGCAGCCACACGCGCATGGCCAGATCCGGCAAGCCCATAATTTGTGCCTGATTCGCGCCGGGTATGCGTTTAATCGCATCAAGTACATACAGATCGGCGTAGTTGCCGATGTACTGTTCGTCATAGCGGCCATCGGGCGAGTTCAGGCCGATGAGCATCAGAAAGCTCGACGAACGTTTTTCCACCCGCACACCGGTGGCGCGCACGGTGTCCGGCAGTTCCGGCATGGCCAGGCTGACCCGGTTATTGACCTGGACCTCGGCGGTATCGGGATCGGTGTCGATGGTGAAATAGACCGTTAGCGTCATCTCACCGGTAGCCGAGCTGGTCGACTGCATATAGATCATGTTGTCGACGCCGTTGACCTGCTTCTCGATGGGGGCGGCTACGGAATTGGCCACGGTTTCGGCATCCGCGCCTGGATAGCTGGCGCTGACTGTAACCTGGACCGGCACAATGTCGGGGTATTGGGTAATGGGCAGGCCGGTCATGGAAACTAAACCGGCGATGACCACAACAATAGACAACACCGATGCAAAGATCGGTCGTCGTATGCAGAAGTGAGAAATCATGGGTTCAGGACTTTGTCGCTGCGCCTGATTCGTTCTCGGCGGGGGGATCAGCCGGCGCGTCCTTGTCTTTCGTTGGTGTGACGATCTTGACCGGCACGCCGGCACGTAACTTCAGTGCTCCCTCTACGACCACCGTTTCGCCGCCGTTCAGGCCTTTCTCCACAAACCACTCGTCGCCCTGCCAGGCGCCGACTTCAACGGGGCGAAACTCGGCCTGACCCTGCTCGTTTACTACCCAGACAAAGCTGCCTTGCGCACCCTGTTGCACCGACTGCTGAGGAACAAGAATTCCGTTTGGCCTAATCGCCCCCTTGAGTCGCGCACGAACAAACTGGCCGGGACGCAGCTCCAGTTTCGGGTTGTCGACCTCGGCGCGAATGAGAAATGTACCGGTTTCTTCGCTGAGTGAGGCATCAGCAAAAGTAATTCGGCCGGTATGCGGATACACCGTGCCGTCTGCGAGCACGATCTCAACGACGAAGTTACCATCCGCGGGCTTTTTGACCAACCCGGCGTCCTCTCGTTTCTTCGACTGCAACATCTGGTTTTCGGAAACGCTGAATTCCACCCACATGGGCTCCAATTGGGCGACATAGGTCAGTAGACTATCAGTGCCGAAACCAATAAAGGCGCCCTCACGCTTGGTGGCAAAACTTGACAGTCCAGTGACTGGCGAAATAATGCTGGTATAACCGAGATCCAGTTCGGCCTGGATAACCTTGGCCTTGGCAGACTCCACCGCGGCGGCAGCGCTGCGAAACTGGGCTTGTGCATCATCCAGATCCTTTTGCGCCAGTGCATTTTGCTCCGCCAGTGGTTTGACCCGGTTTAGATTGGCGGTGGCATTATCCAGCCGCGCCTGCTGTTGGGACAACTCGGCCTCGGCTGACTGCAGTCTGGCCTCAAAGGGCTTACGGTCCATCTGGAACAGCACCTTGCCCGCTTTAACCATTTCACCTTCGGTGTACAGCCGTTGTTCCAGGAAACCCTCGACACGCGAACGGATTTCCACGCGGCGTGAGCTTTGCGTCTTGCCGACAAATTCCGCCGTAATGGGGATATCCGTGGGTTGAATTTTCACCACGGTAACCGGTGGGGCGCTGGCAACCTCGGATGTAGGTTCGCTGCAAGCGACCAGCGTGCTCGCCAGGCATGTATAAAAGGTAATGGCGAATAGTTTTTGACGGGCCGCGTGCGACCAAATTTCTTCAAGGCGATCGTACATATCCACTGTGTTATTTCATTATTTGGTGGTTGGAAAGGCCGACGCCGGGGGTGGCAGCATTTGTCAATATCATGCGGTATGTGCCTGCTTAAGGTCAACCGCGTGTCTACTGAGGTGGCCAAATAGCTGTTCCGAATCCCTATCCGGTTTAGCAATGCAATTGTGCTTTAAAGTCGACCAGTAAAGCTGGCTCGGCATTTCAAGACTCGCAAATGAAGCCATCCCTGGCCGCTCGAGTGCCGCGGTCGCTACGGGCATCGTGCCCTCACGCGACACTTGCACGTCCATGTGCGGCGTCCTGCGGCACACGGTCTTGAAATGCCGAGCCAGCTTCACTGCTCTTGTTCAGGAGGTGGATAGGGATTCGGAACAGTTTTCTAGATTCGAAATTGGCAGGCGCGCCCGGCGAACAGGCGCGTTCTCAGCGGGTCGGCTCGCCCATTTTCGCCTCCTGATTGTTGAACGATTGCACCGCGTGGCATGGCAAAATTCCAATTTCCGGTTAAACTGGCGGGAAATGCGGGCAGGCCCGTAGCCTCGGGGGAAGACCTGCCTGCTACGGGCTAACAATAATTATCCGCAGAGTTCGCGCGGAAAAGTGCGGAGCAGGGGGAGCATGAAAAAGCACGTGTCCGAGCAGGACAATTTTATCTTTCTCACTGTAGCTCTGGTGCTGTTGCTACTGGTGGCCGCTGTTGCTGATCAATTCGCCGGCTCGTCTGTCCAGCGCCTGGTGCCGGCGGCAACAGTTGTGACTCTGGCGATTGCGGTCTGGAGTGTAAAAAACACACGCACCTGGTTTCGCACCGGCATAGGTTTTTTTATAGCAATTTTCGGAATCCTGGTTGCGGGACAGTTTCTCGACACAGTGGGTCTGCACTACGCCCATCTGTCCTTATTAATGGTGTTCTTCGCCGGCACAGGCTGGCTGGCTCTGCGGCAGGTACTTTTCACGGGTGATATCACGGGCAACAAAATTCTCGGTGCGATTTGTGTTTATCTGCTGCTGGGGTTGACCTTCGCGACAGTGTTTCTGCTCATCGTGCAGTTTTCACCCGATGCATTCAAAGGCGCCAATCACTCAGCGTGGTACGACAATTTCGCCGACTTTGTTTATTTCAGTTTCGTGTCTCTCACAACCCTGGGTTTCGGTGACATCACTCCGGTGAAACCGCTTGCACGCTTCCTGGTTTACTTCGAGGCGATAGCGGGCCAGTTCTATCTGACCATACTCGTGGCAAGCCTGGTGGGAATGCACATCTCCAAGCGTCTTTCAGACAGCAATTAAAAAAATTAAACTGAAAAAGGATCACATCTAATGAGCACGTCCAAACCCATCCAGACCGATCCTGCGTTCATGAAAAATGCCATTGAAGCCAGCATTCGCATTGGTATTCTTGTTTTGCTTGTTGGCTGGTGCTTTAAGATTGTCGAACCGTTTATCACCCCCATTGTTTGGGGCATCATCATCGCGGTGGCGATTTTTCCGCTGTTTGAAAAATTACAATCGGCCATGGGTGGCCGCAGCAAACTCGCAGCAACGGTGATCACCTTGCTGGGCTTGGCCGTTATTATTGTGCCAACCGTGTTACTGGCCGGTTCGCTGGCCGAGACTACCGAGGCACTGGCAGAGGGGTATATGGGCGGTACACTCAAGATTCCACCGCCTGCAGAGAGTGTTGCCAACTGGCCGGTAGTCGGCAAGAAGTTGTACCAACTCTGGAGTCTGGCTTCAACCAATCTGGAGGCGGCACTGCAACAAATAGGTCCACAACTCAAAATATTCGGTAACTGGTTGTTGGCAACTGGAGCGGGTGCCGGTGCGGGCATACTGCAGTTCGTTGTTTCGATAATTCTGGCCGGTGTGTTGGTGGCCAGCGCCAGTGGCGGCAAGCAGATGACCGTATCCATCTCCTCGCGGCTCATGGGTGACCGGGGACCGGAGTTCGCGGATATCGCTGGTGCCACGGTACGCAGTGTGGCGCAAGGCGTGTTGGGTGTCGCACTGATCCAGTCCATTGCCGCCGGTCTCGGCCTGTTGATTCTCGGTGTGCCGGGTGCCGGTCTTTGGGCGCTACTGGTGCTGCTGCTGGCCGTTGTGCAATTGCCGCCGTTGTTGGTGCTTGGCCCGATTATCATTTGGGTGTTTTCTGCCTATGACACGGTACCTGCGGTGTTATTTATGATTTGGGGGCTGCTGGTTAGCGGCAGTGATACTTTTCTAAAACCATTGCTGCTTGGCCGCGGCGTGGACATCCCGATGCTGGTCATTCTGCTCGGCGCCATCGGCGGCATGCTGATGTCCGGCATACTCGGATTGTTTATTGGTGCGGTGATCCTTGCGTTGGGTTATAAGCTGTTTATGGCCTGGTTAACCGAAGACGGGCGTCGAGTCGTGACAGAAGATAGCTCGGGCTAACGAACTCTAATTAAGTGTCTTAGAAGGCTGAGTTAATAAAAAGAAGTCAGGAGTTGGGTATGTCGTCAGAAAGCAAAGACAAAAAGACCTCGTCCAGTGAACGTAGCGAAGCAAACACTGCGGGCGAGTCACCAACGACTGCTACCAGCAACGGCCATCCTGATCCTGTAAAGCGCAATACAAAAATCGTGCTCTACGTGGCCTTGTTCCTGTTTGTCTGGTACGTCCTTGCTGCCCGCCAAGCACCCTGGACCGATCAGGCACGCGTGCAGGGATATATTGTTTCAATTGCACCCAAGGTGTCCGGGCGAGTAAAACAAGTCAATGTCGATCTGGATCAGGAGGTCCACGGTGGCGATCTCCTCGTGCTAATTGATCCCAAGGAATACGAGCTGACATTAGAGCGGGCGAGGACAGAACTGGAATTGGCAGGCCAGGAAACCGGTGCGGGAACCGCCGCGGTGGCCACCGCACAGGCGAATCTGGTCGAGGCACAGGCACACCTGAATCACATGCAGGTCCAGGCCAGGCGCATCTACGAAGTGGAAAAGCGTGGCGTGGTACCCAAGGCGGAAGGTGACCAGGCACGCGCAACGGTGAAACAAGCTCGTGCACAGGTAGATGTAGCGCGCGCTAACCTGGAAAAGGCCAAGCAGGAGTTGGGTCAGGCTGGCGAGAACAATCCGCGTATACGAGCTGCCATAGCAAAGCTAAAAAAAGCGCAAATCAATTTAGCGGAGACAAAAGTGGTTGCACCTGGACATGGTATGATCGCGAATCTGCAAATCGACGAAGGCCATTACGCCAGCAAGGGCACGCCGTTGATGACCTTTGTCTCCGCATCGGATGTGTGGGTTGAGGCCTACATGCGTGAGAACAGCATAGGTAAACTGAAGCCTGGCAGTTCGGTGGACGTCGCGCTGGATTCCGCGCCGGGAAAAGTCTTCCCTGCCACAGTGATTAGTATTGGCGTGGGTATCGAACATGATTCGTCGGGAAAGCTCGGCGGCCTGGCGACGATTAAAGGTGACAGTGGTTGGTTGCGTAGCGCGCAACGTTTTCCCGTCATAATTCGCTTTTCTGACGAAAGTGCGACCGGTTATCGCCGTCACGGTGGCCAGGCCGATGTGCAGATCTATGGTAGCAACTGGATTCTCAATGGCATGGGTTGGTTGTGGATCCGTTTAATGACCTTGCTGTCGTTTATCTATTGAGTTGAACATCAGTCCACCAATGCTGTTAGCACGATGGCGCAAGCGTTTTCGGCCGGAATTGCGGACGGCATTTTGGGTAGGCGATCTGCGCAATACACAGATTGTGCGATTTACCGTCGGTGTTACCCTCGCTGCGGCGCTGGCGTTTGCCATTCAATGGCCGCTGTCATTTTTATTGCCGGTATTGACCGGCGTCTTTTTGGGCAACCCCATCCCCGGCCCTACCTTCAAACGTGCGCTGGTCAACATTGGTTACGTGCTGGCGGCCTTTGTATTGGGTCTGACATTTACGCTGTTTTTTCTACCGTTTCCACTGGTCTATGTGGCTATGGTAGGCGTGGTCCTGTTTCATATCTATTACTTACTCAATCGTGGTGGCCCATTTATTTTCGTTCTGATGGCCTTGCTGGCGCTGTTACTGTTACCCATGCTGGCGCAGATTCACGATGTTTTAGCGGAAGGATTTGCCGCTGGATTTGTGGTTTCCGGTGCGCTGGTGGTGGTGTTGTTTTGGTTTATGCATCAGGTCTTTCCCAATCCGGAAAAATCCGTAAAGTCCTCCGGTTTTCAACCTGGGTATTCCCCGGTGGCGGCGCAGGCTGCTTTGAAAAGCGCCGTTGTTGTGCTACCGCTCGTCGTATTATTTATAATCATGCAGTGGACCGGACAGATACTGGTGATGGTATACGCCGCCGTCATTAGTTTATCACCCGAACTGTCCGCAGGACGTGCCATGGGAAAAAAACTGCTTATCGCCACCCTGATGGGCGGCGTGGTGGCGTTGCTGTTTTTCCATATGCTTGCTTCCGTACCCGAGTATTGGTTCCTAATATTATTAGTCTTCGTGGCAGCGTTGTGGTTTGCGCAAAACATGTTCTCAGATAAACCGAACGCCAAGTATTATCCTTCTGCGTTTACCGCCTTGCTGATTTTGGTCAGCACCAGTATGGGGGAGGGCAGCAATATCGAAGCGAAGTTCGCGTTGCGGGTGCTTTTTATTGCACTGGCAAGCGGCTATGTCATTCTGGCCTTGCACGTGCTTGATCGGTTCTGGCCTCAGTTGCGACGTTAAGCAAGCCGGTTACATTAAGTATGTTTTTGGGAAAATAAATAAAGTGACAACGCAGTATTATTTTGAGTTGTCTGTTTGTTTAAAGTACAGAATTTTGCTTGCATGTTTTTTTCGGGACTTGTTTTGAATATGTCAGTCAGGCCGAAAATCCGCAGTACGCTTCAGCTTGGTCTTTTTGTTGCGTTATTCACGACCATGTTGCCGTGGAATGCGTGGGCTGAAACACCAGAAAAAGAACCCAAGCGACGGTTCTCACTGGGCGTCGGCGCGGCAGTCGTGAAATTCGATACCGAATTTAAGTTTAGCGATAAGAAAAATAGGGTCTCGCTTAGCATTGATGCTGAAAAGGATCTGGGCCTGCCCGCGTCGAATACTGTAGGTACTCTTTACGGCTTATACGAATTTCACCAAAAACATTATCTGGGTTTTGCCTATTTTCGTATCAGTCGCGAGTCCACCCTGCTCGATGGTGAATTTCAGTCGGGTGATGTGACGGTGAACGGCAAGGCAAGCCTGGTTGATCGCACGCAGTTTTACAGCGTGAACTATGGCTATGCGTTGTTCAAGGACGAGCGAAGTCAGGTTCTGTTCACCGCCGGGCTCGAAGGACTGGATCTAAAGTACACCTTCGAAGCGCAAGGTGAAATCACCATCGATGGTGTAACCCAGGCCGGCTCCTTAAAGGAAGAAGCTTCCGTATTTGCGCCGTTGCCGATGTTTGGGCTGAATTTTTGGTATGCCTATACGCCTAAGTGGGGTATCAGTACGAAAGTTTCATTGGTCGGCGGAACATTTCAGGATGTCAGCGCGTTTGTGGCACAAACATCCATAAATACGCGGTACCAGTTCAGTCGTCGTGTGGGCGCTGTTTTCGGAGTTACCTATTTCGATGCGGATATCAACGTAGAAAATGACACGGACCGAACGGAAATTGACTACGGTTATGCCGGCGTATTTCTCGGGATACATGCGACATTTTGACTTAAAATAAAAACTTCTCTTTTATGTGTTTCGACTAAATAGAGAGCTACAGGTGATGACATTTAGGCGATTTGTAAAAATGGCTGCCGTGGGCACTGTCAGGCAGGTAATGCGCGCATTGATCTACGGTGCGATCGGTGTCGTCATCACGCTTGTGATTGTCGCAGTGACGTTTCTCAACAGTCGACCGGACCTCAATGTCTGGCACACCGCTGAGCTCGACGAGGAGTTCACAACCAAATCGGACATAACTTCCTTTACTGAATATCTGGCACTTGAAGACCGCCTATTTAGGCAACTCAACGAAGAAGTGTATGCCAAGCTGGCGCCGGCAGACCGGCGTAAAATCAATCGCTATCATCGTGGCAGTCTGGCCGATCCAACGAGCTGGCCCAAAGATTGGAACCGTAGTTACGAGTTGTCCCTAAACAAGCCGCGCATTGGTGTGTTGCTGATCCACGGCCTTTCCGATTCGCCCTATAGTTTGCGTCACCTCGGTCAGCGCCTGCACAGCGAAGGTGCCTGGGTGTTGGGTATGCGCGTGCCGGGTCATGGCACGGCACCGGTCGGTCTTGTGGATACGGACTGGACGGACATGGCGGCGGCGGTGAAAATTGCGGTACGCCATTTGCGCGAACAGCTTGGCGACAAGCCAATTTATATTGTTGGTTACTCAAATGGCGGCGCGCTTGCCGTGCATTATGCTTTGTCTGCCCTACAAGATGATACCTTGCCGCAAGCACAAGGCCTGGTATTACTTTCACCCGAAATCGGAATTACACAACTTGCTGCATTGGCAATTTGGCAGGAGCGGCTGGGGCATTTACTTGGCATGCAAAAACTTGCCTGGAACTCAATCCTGCCGGAGTACGACCCCTTTAAATACGGCTCATTTGCCCTTAATGCCGGCAAGTTGGCGCATGAGCTAACCGAGGAGATTCAGGCAAAAATTACTCGTCTCAGTTCTGCAGGAAAAATGCAAGAAATGCCGCCCATTATTGCATTTCAATCCGTGGTGGATGCTACGGTCACGGCACCCGCACTGGTGCAAGGCTTGTTCGATCGTCTGCCGTCCGGCCAGCACGAACTGGTACTGTTTGATATCAATCGATTTACTGAAATTGAACCGATCCTGACAAGTAACCCGACTGCGTGGATTGATAGCATGTTGCGTGGTCAACAGCATAATTACGTGCTTACGTTGATTACTAACGAAAACGAAGACAGCAGGAATGTTGTTGCCCGTCGGCTTATGGCGACTGAACGTACTGCCATCGACTGTGAATTGGGGCTTAAATGGCCCGCCGGTGTTTATTCCTTATCGCATGTGGCCTTGCCTTTTGCACCTGATGATCCTGTGTATGGTGTAGAGGAAATACCGAGCTATCAAGGTATTCGACTCGGCGATGTTTCTATCCGCGGTGAACGCGGTGTACTGCAAATTTCAGAGGCCGACCTGATGCGCTTGCGCTGGAACCCGTTTTATACTTATCAGGAAACACGTATTTTGGAGTTTTTGGGTTTCGTAGAAGTTGTGGACAAGGGTTGTAGCGCTTAGCTCGTTCGAATCGTTTTGGAGGACATTGACTTTTCGCGATAAAAATTCGATCAACGATATGAGGTAATCAATAATGAAAATTGCAGTAGGTGGCTTTGAGCCCGATACAACAGAAGATGAAATTCGCTTGGCCCTGGAGAAATACGGCGCGGTCATCAACAGTGTCACCATTCAGGAGTCTGATGATGAGTCAAAATATCTTGCTGTCATTGACGTTGACACGAACGAGGCGGGCGCCAATGTGTTGGTGAAAAATATTGATGGACACATTTGGAAAGATCGGAAGTTGAGCGCGATGAAGTTTTTGTTCTAGGGAAGTTAAATCGCACAATAATTGATCCACGATATTTTTTGCTGGTTTACATCTAGAGACCAGCGGGCCATTTTGCAGATAGAAATGAAAGTATTCGAAAACGGGCAACTTCGAAAAGACGTACGCCAAACTATCTTGAATATAATCTGTACAGAAAAAAATCATCGTTCGCCGCTTGGCACTTTCTCTATCTGTATAGGTCGTTGCGGTGTTCCGTAGAAGTTTCGCGAACAAAACTTACCCAAAAGGAAGAGACCGTGTACGCTGAATTTGCTCTGCTCACTGCATTTGCTCTGGTTTACAGCCTCGTCGCGGGGCGTATCGAGCGTACGAGTATCACCGGCCCGATGGTGTTCATTGCCTTCGGATTCCTTGTGGGCCCGCTCGGTGTCGGTTGGTTGGGTCCTGACGTAACCAGTCGGGAGCTGCGTATACTGGCGGATCTTACGCTTGCTCTGGTGCTGTATATCGATGCCGCCAATGCCGACACATCGGTACTTAGAACAAGCATCAAGATCCCGGGGCGAATGCTGATATTTGGGCTTCCCGGCACTATCGCACTGGGTATCGCTTTTGGCCTGCTGCTGTTTGAGCAACTTGGGTTTTTCGAAGTGGCGATTCTTGCCACCATGCTGGCGGCGACCGATGCCGCGTTGGGCAAGGGCGTGGTCACCAATAAGGCGGTACCCGCTCGAATAAGGGAGGGACTCAATGCAGAGAGCGGCTTGAACGACGGAATTTGTGTACCGATACTACTGGTATTCATCGCCCTCGCCGAAGCCAGCGGTTTAGAAACAGACAGCGCCGCGCTTGCCTTGAGGCTGGTGGCCACGGAAATCGGCATCGGCCTCGCGGTGGGCGTGGGTGTGACCTTGGCGGGCGTGGGGTTGACCCGCTGGTGTTGGCAGCGTGGCTGGATTACCGAGGTCTGGATCCAACTGCCGGTAATTATGCTGGCCTTGACCTGTTTTGCCCTGGCGCAAACCCTGCACGGCAGCGGTTACATTGCGGCCTTCACAGGCGGCTTGTTGTTCGGTTTTCTGGCTAAACAAGATACGCACAAGCTGGTGCTCCCCGCAGAAGCGACGGGAGAAATGCTGGCCATGCTGACCTGGATTGTTTTTGGTACCGCGGTGATTGGTCAAATGTATGAATATATTACCTGGCAGGTATTGGTTTATGCTTTGCTAAGTCTAACGGTGATTCGCATGTTGCCAATCTTTTTGTCACTCACCGGTACGGGAGAGAACACGGACAGCAAGCTGTTTCTGGCATGGTTTGGTCCTCGCGGACTGGCGAGTATTGTCTTTGTAATTATTGTTTTGAACTCAAAGGTAGCCGGCGCGGAATTAATGGCGGTTGTGGTTACGCTGACCGTATTTTTCAGCGCATTTGCGCATGGGTTTACAGCAAACCCCCTGGCGTCGGTATTGGCAGCAAGAATTAAACGAAACAATGCTTAGGCGATTCTCTGCGTTATATTTTTGATCGATATACAAAAACTTGCATCATGTGGTCTGGATACCAACAAACCAAATAATTATAAAATGGCTAAACAACTGCTTAAAAAAACTATCTGGTTGACCATCTTCTTCAGCTTGTTTGTGTGCGGTGAAGTGGCCGCGGAAGCCGCGAGTTCAAGCAACCAAGCCGAAGGCGCGATTGAGAATGCCTTTTATCCACCACCGGATGAGTTTGACTGGATTCAGTTAACCTCTGGTGAGTGGCTCAAGGGCGAATTAAAAGTACTCTATGATTTTCGACTAGAGTTCGACAGTGATGAACTGGATCTGCTCAAGTTTGATTGGGAGGATGTTCAAAAACTACGTACGCATCGATTGGTAAGTATTCGCTTCGATGACGGTACAACACTCGTCGGTAAAATGAAAATTGATGGAGACAGGGTCACGCTTTTTGACGGTGAAAAAGTATCGGAGTTTGTCCGAGGCGACATTGTCACTATCGCTGCAGGCGAACCGAAAGAGAGTAACTATTGGTCGGCGAAAATATCTTTGGGGATAAACATCCGGCGCGGCAACTCGGATATACTTGAGTACAACGTCAATGCCAACGCCAAACGCAGAACCTCCTCTTCGCGGATCCTGCTTGACTACCTTGGCAATATCAATAGAACTGAGGGCATAGAAACAGCCAACAATCAACGCCTCAGCGGTTCATATGACATTTTTAAAACGCGCAATTTTTTCTGGCGCCCGGTATTTGGCGAGTATTTCCGTGATCCGTTCCAAAATATCGAAAACCAGGTCAACCTGGGTACCGGTTTCGGCTATCACATTATCAGAACAACCAAGACGGAATGGGATGTAACCGGTGGCGTGGGTGGAAAATACGTTGAGTTTGTTTCGGTACAACCCGGTGAGAATATCAGCAGCACCTCACCTTCACTTTTTGGCGGCACACGTTATGAAACCGAGCTGACAAAATGGATGGATTTTGAGGTGGAATATGGTTTTCAGGTTGTTAATGAAGAGTCGGGCACTTTTACTCACCATAGTATTGCCACCTTTTCGACAGAAGTCACAAGTAAACTCGATTTTGATGTGTCATTTGTCTGGGATTTTACCCAGAACCCTCAGCCCCGTGCAGACGGAACGATACCCGTGAAAGACGACTTTCGATTTATCATCGGGCTGGGAATAGATTTCTAATTTCATACTCAGTTTTGTGAGCTAGTTCAAAATAATCTAGCGAACGTTTTTGCGAAGATTGCGTTGGCTTGTTTCGACGCGATAGTTACGTTGTTACAGCCTGGGCATGAACATCGCGTTGCCCAGTTCTTGACGATCTACTGGTTCTAGTCCTGAACGATTTTAATGTCGTAGATGACCCAAATGTTCTAAGCGTTTTATTTGCAGGAAGCAAATAAGGGCCTTTAGGGAAAGACGCTGTCCGCCAGCCTACATTTGTTGCAATACCGTTAAGCCAACCGTACTTCGGTTCTGTCTGGAACTGGGTTGCGTATGTTCCAAGTTCGATCACGCGTATCAGGATTTTTTTTTGCATAGGAGGCAAATTATGATCGGAAATTCACTATTGAGACTTTTACGCTCTACCCGCTATGTGGCGCTGGTGCTTACCGCGTCAACAGCGAGCTATTCTTACGCCGCTGATGAGGCCAGCGTGGTGCCAGGTGAGGTTGTACCACTGACGGCGTTGCAGGTTCAGGCGGTCCAGCAGGCGATGAGTGTCCACAGCCGTCACGCGGCGCAAATCATGGCGGCGCCGGCAACCGTAGCCAGCGGTACCAGTATTGATGAAAACGGTAACGCGTTCATCAAAGTTTATATCACCGAGGACAGCGCAGCGGTGAGTATCCCGGACCAACTTGAAGGGATTCCGGTGCGGACTCAGTTAAGCAAGCGTTTCTACGCGTTGCGTGGCGCGCCCTGTAACAATGCGGGGGATAGAGCGTGCATGCCTGACGAGCGTTGGCCGTTACCGGCACCGATTGGCGTTTCCACTGGGCACCCTGCTGTCTCCGCGGGCACCGCCGGTGCACGTGTCACAGATGGCGCGAATGTATTCATGTTGAGTAATAACCACGTGCTGGCGAATAGTAATCAGGCCAACGTCGGTGACAGGACTCTGCAGCCTGGCTCACTTGATGGTGGACTCAATCCGAGCGATACGGTTGGAATACTTAACGCGTATCAGAAGATCAATTTTAATTGCCAGTTGGTGGGGAATAATTTCCAGTGCGATACCTCTCGCAACAACAAGATTGATGCCGCAATTTCCATGACCACCCGAATGGAACTGAGTAAGGCTACGCCCACCGGTCAGAACGGGTCGCCAGCCGGTTATGGTGCACCCAGCGGTAAGCTGCATCCCGCCTTCGGTAACCCGACTCGAATCGGTGATGAGAAACTGGTGCAACTGCTGGGCAAGTCAGTTCAAAAATACGGTCGAACGACAGGCCTAACACGTGGTCGGGTTGACACTGTTAATGCATCGGTTGTGGTGTGCTATGACGACGCATGCAACAAAGCGGCCCAGTTCGTTGACCAGCTTGTAATTACCCCCGGGAGTTTCAGCGACGGTGGTGATTCCGGCTCTCTGATCGTGACAAACGACAATGCACGCAACGCTGTGGGCCTTTTGTACGCCGGCAACCCCTCCGAAACCATCGCCAACAGGATCGACCTCGTTCTGAATCGGTTTGGCGTCCGCATTGACGGCAAACAGCCGACTCCACCGCAG
>CAMYNG010000021.1 GCA_947259765.1 uncultured Ectothiorhodospiraceae bacterium | reverse complement strand
CCCTGTAGGCTTCACGGCAGCATCCCTCGGCAACTGCGTCCTGCGTTGCTCTACCTCCTGCATCCCTGCAGTCGTGCTGCCGAAAGAGTCTTGCCACAGGAAGACAGGAGACCTGATCAGCTTATTTTAATTGGGCCAATTTTCGGAACAACTAGTTAACTCATAGACTCGGGGTAGGCTAAAAACTCGTGTGCACATGCCGATAAGGTTTTAAGGGAATTATCGACATTCTGGGGGAAGTGGTACGTGGGTTATCTGGACGAACTTCGTAAACAAGCCGAAACACGCCAGGCTGAGGATCATGCCGAGCAGGAGTTGCAAGCGCAGCGAGAGAAATTCTATCGCACGGAGATGCTGCCGCGACTGGAATCCTGTTATACCTATTTGTCACAAATGGTTGACCACTTAAACTACGTCAAGCCCGATATTGAAGGACGATACGTGCTTAAGGGATTTGGCGAGCTTCATGGCCTGAAACAGGAAGCCTATGAAGTGAAGGTGGACAGTCGCCAGAACATGCAGCAGATTATGTTGCGGTATGTGTGTCGGGGTGAGGATAACTACGAGTTCGGCGTGCACGGCAAAAAATCCATAAACCGGTATATTGATTACCTGCGCGGCACGGGGATGACTTTCCAGCACCGCGAGACTATGGATAGCACACATACCGTGACGGATGCGCGTTTCTTCGTGAAAAGTGAAATTCCCATCAGTGTTAACTTAACCGCGGATATTGCGCGTTCGCTTGTGTTGGTGGGTGTGCGCAACGTGGACGATTTTGTCAGCCGCGAGTTTCAGGTGAGCCCGGCTGATTTAGATGAGGAATTCTTCGATAAACTGGCACGTTTCATCGTGCGGGAAGACATGGAGTTTATGCGTCTGGATATCCCGAGCGAAACCCGCCAGGCATTGCAGAAAAAGGTGCAAGAAGAACAACTGCGCCGTGAGCAGGAACTTAGGGAAGCCGAACAAGCCGCGCGTGAGCAGGAGCAAGCCGAGGAACAAAATCGCGGTCTGCTACAATCGCTAAAATCACTAAGCCGTAACCGCGACCGCTAGTTAACCCGTACGAATCTGTAAACCCGCCTCGCGTTGTTCGGCGATCGCCTTGATGCGTGGCTTGTCGACGTAGTCAGACAACGTAATTCCGTTGAGAAAATTATACAACTGCTCGCTCAGTTCAGACCATAGTTCATGGGTCAGGCAACGCTCGCCATCCTGGCAATCGCCGCGGCCTTCACAGCGCATGGTTTCGATTTTCTCATCCACGGCCGTGATAATGTCGGCAACCGTGATTTCGTTTGAAGCCTTCGCCAAGCGATAGCCACCGCGGGGCCCGCGAACACCTTTAACCAGACCGTTTTTTCGCAACATGGCGAACAACTGTTCAAGGTAGGAATTGGAGATACCCTGAATGGCGGAAATGTCCGCCAGCGTAACAGGACCGTTGTCCTGGCGCATGGCAATTTCCATCATGGCGGTAACGGCATATCGGCCTTTGGTTGACAGTCTCATTGCATTTTACCTACTGAATGGGGAAAACCCTCTATGATAGTAGGTATAAGTGACCCGGCCGCATTCGTCAACTACGCCGATGGATTAGTCATCCTGGAACATTAACTTGGCGGGTTGAGCCGCAAAGAGAAATCGACCGCGTGAAGATGCTTGGTGAGACTGCCAACGGAGATAAATTCTACCCCCGTTTCGGCAATTTTCCTTATATTTTCAAGTGTTACGTTGCCAGAGGCTTCCAGTTGCGCACGGCCCGCGGCCAGGTTTACGGCCTCGCGCAGGTCTGCCAGGTTCATGTTATCGAGCAGAATCCGATTTGCGCCTGCGTTGAGTGCCTGTTCGAGTTGCGAAAGGTTTTCGATTTCGATTTCGATGCCGAGTTCGTCGGCTTGCTTGCCGGTTCGACTGCTGGGGAGGCTACGCGCGCGTTTCAAGGCAGACGGGATGGAACCGGCGGCGGCGATATGATTTTCCTTGATTAGTATCATGTCGTACAAGCCGAGGCGGTGGTTTTGGCCACCACCACAGACCACCGCATACTTCTGCGCGAGTCGAAGGCCCGGTAATGTTTTGCGCGTGTCCAACAACTGCACATGGGTGCCGGCGACGGCATCAACATAGCGACGTGTCGTGGTGGCGGTGCCGGACAGTGTCTGGAGAAAGTTCAGCGCGGTGCGCTCTCCGCTAAGCAAGCTACGTACCGACCCACTGATTTTGCATACTTCGCCGCCGGCGTTTACTACGTCACCTTCTGAATGAAGCCAGCGTATTTGCATCTCAGGATCCAAGGCCAGAAAGACCGCTTCAAGCCAGGGTCCGCCGCACACGGTGGCAGGTTCTCGGCTTATGATTGAAGCGTTAACGATTTTGCGCTCATCGAGTAGTGCTGCAGTGACATCTCCGGGACCGACATCCTCCTGCAATGCGGCGGCCACCTGAGCTTGAATGGCTTCATCGGTAAGGGACAAGGCATCTCGCGTGGCGGCCAGCTGATCAGCACGCGTGTTGTGTGTTTTAGCCACGGGTAAAAAAATCAGGAAGGCGTCGAACCGGTCTTGCCGAAATCGATGATGACCTGACGTAATTCAGAGTTCAGCAATTGTTCAAATTTCTGTCGCGCGCGCTGAGCGGCAACACCGTCCTGCTGGGCCGCAACCTTGATGGGCCAACTGTATGTGCCCACGGTAACCTCATCGGATTTACGTACCAATTTTATTTCAAGTGTGCCGCGCAACCAGTACCAGCCCTGTTTGTCCTTGGCTTGCACAAGCCGGGTGCGGGTATCGAGAATGTAATTGGCATTTGCTGCGTTGGCGGTGGCAAAGCCTGCGTTGTTTACGGCCCCGGCAGCGATGCCCGCCAAATCGTCTATGTTTTTGCTCTCGGCGACGGCGACAATACGCATTCGTTGTAAGAGTTCTTCCAGGTCGCCAACAAGCTGCGCCACGTTGTACTGTTCAGCGACGCCGCCTCCACCGCGCGCAACTACGCGCAATAGTTTCTGGTTGGCGCGTCGGGCCAATTGGGCGTTGACTGCACGTTGTGCGGCGCCAATTTGTGTAATCAAATCGGATGCGCCCCGTGCTGCCTGCAGGCTGGCGGTGGTCGCGCTGTCAAGCCGGGATATTTCACTGCGTAAGGCCCGTGCGGTCTTGCTGCGATTAAGTACCGCGAGGGCATGATGTTTGCCCGAATCCGTTGGTGACCATTGTTCCGCGATGACGACGCCTTCAACAATTTGCTCGGTGCGCGTGTGTACTTCACGCGATACGCTACGTGTATATTCCTGTTGCGCCTGCTTGCCCATTCCCGCCTGTGCGTGACTGGTGAGGTCTTCTGATTTTTCAACCACAGCGACCTGAAAAATTTTAGCCAAATCTGCACGCGCGCGATCTCGCGCAATGGCGGGTGAATCGCCCAGTCCACGACCAACCAGGAATTTTTCATCCGGATATTGACTGCTGTTGCCGTCAATCCAGTCCGGAACCGTGGGTTTGCCGGCACAAGCGGTGAGTAAAGTTGTAAATAAAAGCAAGCTGAGGATCCGGTTCATTTTAGTGCCTCGTGTGCGGAAGATGGTTCGGCAACCAGTGGAAAGAAAGCAGTTTTTTTTCACCTGCTTTGAGTGCCACTGCGTCTATGGTTTTTGTCGTAACCGTATTACCGCTGCCATCGAGCCATTCCAGGGTGAGTTGATAGGTGCCCGGCGGCATTGAAAAACGCGTCAGCTGAATTTCAGCCGGCAATGTCAACCAGCTACGGGTATCCGCGCGCTCGGTCATAACGTTAAAGACATTGGTAAGAATACCGGCCCAGTCGTTTTGTTCACCCGCTGCGCGTGCCGCCTGATCTTTCACGACCATGCGCGCGATTGCCCGGGCGGTGATTTCGGGCATGCGCGCTTCCAATGTGACACGTGCAATGGCGTCAATGTTCTCGACTGTTTCGGTTCTTTGTTCTTGTTTGTCCGCAATAACGCGAACGCTGTCAACCTGCAGTGGGCGGGATTCATAATAGGGTAACGAAACCCTTAATAACCTGCCGGTGCCGGGGTTGGGAAGCAAGTGCGAGCTCTCGCGCTTAACCGGTGTTAAACCGTTGAGGCTTAACAGGATAAATTCACCGTTTTCATTGAGTTTCGCGACTGTATCCCAGTCAGCGACGGCAAACTCGGTTTTGAATTTTTCAAATTCATTGGTGATTTCCAGGTAACTCGACAGACGCAAGAGCGCATGCTTTAGGGAAACGGGAACCGGTACGGCAAGACTCGCGTTTTGCCGGCTATAGGCTTGGTACGCCTTGCGGTAGGCAATCATGGCGTTGCTCCACTCGCCCAGCATTTCGAAAATGATGCCGCTAAGGTAACGCGCAAAGGCATCTTCCTTGTAAGGAGATGCTCCACCGCGTTTGTTCAACAAATTTAAACGTACGTCTGCCTGTAAGGCTTCCACGCGGGCTTCGTCCAACTGGCTCAAATCCAGGTAATTCAAGGCCGAAAAAATGTGTACCATGGTTTGCTCAAATGGTTCACCGATAAAGGCGCGGGTGGCATCGTTGATGATAAAGGATGTCGTTTGTTCGCTGATGCTAATCGCATCGCGTTCCTGAATAAGGCGCTTGGCTTCTTCAAACTGCAGATTGCTTTCTGAATAGTTTCCCGCCATGCGGAGTAACATCGCTTTGTTCATGAGATACAGCACCCGGTCTCGATCCGGGTGATCCATTTTTTCCAGTGCATCTAGTGCCTTAACCGGGTTTTGTTTTACCAGCTCACTTTCAACCTGCACAAATCCCGTACTATAGGTCGCACAACCCGACAGCGCGGTGATAACCGGTAGTAAAACCAGCAATAATCGGGCGGAAGATATATTGCATTGGTTTTTCCGGCGACTGCGTTTTACACCGGGTAAAAAACACATTGGAGGTCAGGTGCTCTGCTGACGAATATCTCTGGCTACTAGTATCTAAGGTTGCTTCGCTCCACAAATTTTTTAATTTTCTTTTGTCCAACCCATACTTTAGTGTTGTCCGCCAGGCTGATAAGCGTTAAATCCACCTGATAGTAGCGCACTTGATCCCGCCCGGACGCATCGATAATGGTATTGATGGAACCTTTGAGCATGAAATCCGCGCCAATTTCCTGACCCATAGGTTTGCGCGTATCTTCGCGTGAATGCACGTCCTGGTCCTTGCGTTCGTCACGGATTTCACCACGTTCACCGCTGGAAGCGACAAATTTCACACGGCCCGATTTAATCAGGGCACGTTCAACATCGGCAACAAACGTATTTACATTGATATGTTCGTGACTGAGATTGCGAACCGTGCCGACAATTACTGTCGGGCGCATGTTTTTTTGTCGGGTAAATTCAGGCAGCCAGTTTTCTTCCATCAGTTGGCCAATCATTTCCTCCGAGACGAGCTGCGAATCGGTGTCGTTCCAGGCGCCGCTCAGATCCTTGACTTCATCGGGTTCCATGCGAGTGACTTCGGTAGCGCATGCCGACAGGAAGGTAACCAGCAAAATCAGAAGTGTGCTGCGCACTGATATTAAACTCTTCATACTCATCTCCATCCGGGGTTACTTCTTTGCCATTTTGTCAAAAATATTCTGCCCCTGTGTGGAAATATAGCGGCGCAAATCCTCGTTCATGTTCTCGACCGTATTCATGGTTTTGGTGACGTGCGCCATGTCCAGTTCAGCCAGGGAGTATATTGTATTGGTCTTTTCGTGACGCCAGTGTGCGATGATGCGTGCGCCAGCCAAATTCACTTTTGTCAGGTTCTTTATCTGCTGGGTTACAGCTTGCTCGCTACTGGCGGTTTGACCCTTGCCGGTGCTGGCAAGAAAGTCGTCACTCACCACGTCCATGTACGACGATAGTACCCGCGCCACTTCAGCTCGGGCACGGTTATCCGCCGTGGAAATTTGCAGTGCCTCGTCGCCCATATCCGGTGCCTGGCCAACACCATGAAACAGGCGGCCATCGCGGTTATTCAGGATGTTGGTGCCTTCGTTTACCCAGTCCGGTGCGCCGGAGATTTTAAGGTCACTCTCAACTACGGTTTTGCTGGAGCAGGCGATGATGCCGATGCTAAGCGTAAAAAGCAGTGCGAGCTTTAAAAGTCGGGAAAAACTCATCATGTTCGACTCCTTGCCGTGACGAAAATCGTGGTTGGCGTTTGGTGGATCATTTTGGCGGAAATTAGGGTGACAATCATTTGTTTACTTCGATGCAGAAATTATATCTGGAAGTATAGTAGGGCGCATAGCCCGAGTTTGCGGTTATTGTTCACCATTATGGCCGTGCAGGGCCATTGCAGACAACCGCTGACAATATTCTTAACGAAACTACGTCTCAAATATAAGAGAAGAATTACCGCTAATGAACTAGAAGACGTCGTAGCTCTGCCAGCAACCGAATTCGAAAAAGGTGTGTTAAATTTTCGGGTACCGGGAACGCGCAATTAACTTACACAACGGCTTTCTTGAGCATATTCCTCATTTAGTAGGGTCGTTGCTGAAATAGTTCCGCGTAATTTTAAAGACCACGGGGCTGAGCAATAACAGGGCGATGAGATTCGGGATTGCCATGAGGCCGTTCATGATATCTGCCAGTAGCCATAACGGGTTGAGTTCGGCGGTGGCCCCAACCGGGATCAAGACTACCCAAAAAACGCGATAAATGGGTATCACCTTGAGCCCAAACAAATATTCGGCGCAGCGTTCGCCATAGAAGCTCCAGCCCAATAGTGTTGTGTAGGCGAACAGGATCAGGCCAAAGGTGACCACATATTCGCCGATTTGAGGAAATGCGTCGGCAAAGGCGAAGGAGGTCAAGGCGGCGCCGGTTAGCGGCTCCTGGGTGCCCGGTGCCAGGTGCGTCCAGCCACCGCTAAGAATGATGACCAGCGCCGTCATGGTGCAAATTACAATGGTATCGATGAATGTGCCCAGCATGCCAATCAGGCCCTGGCGAACTGGATCATTGGTTTTGGCCGCTGCGTGGGCGATAGGTGCGGTTCCCAACCCGGCCTCATTGGAAAATACACCTCGCGCAACTCCAAAGCGAATGGCCAGCCATACGGTTGCCCCTGCAAAACCACCGGCGGCTGCCGTACCGCTGAAAGCGTCGCGTACAATCAGTGCGAGTGCATCGGGTACGGCGCTGAAATTCATCACAATAATTATCAGCGCAGCGGTGACATAGGCCAGCGCCATGAACGGCACCAGCTTACCGGCGACTTCGCCGATCCATTTAATACCCCCGATCAGCACCACACCGGTAAACGCCGCCAGTATTAGCCCGCTTCCCAACTTGGGAAAGTGAAGGCTGCTGTCCACGGCATGCGCGACCGAATTGGCCTGGACGGTGTTGCCGATGCCAAAGGCGGCGACGGTGCCGAACAAGGCGAACGATCCGGCCAGCCAGTGCCAGTGCTTGCCCAGCCCGTTTTTGATGTAATACATGGGTCCGCCCTGATAGCGTCCGCGGTCGTCGACTTCGCGGTAGCGCACCGCGAGTACCGCCTCGGCATATTTGGTGGCCATACCAACCAGCGCCGTCAGCCACATCCAGAAAATGGCACCCGGCCCACCCAGGGTAATGGCTGTGGCTACACCGGCAATATTACCGGTACCGACTGTGGCCGAAAGTGCGGTCATCAGCGCATTGAACGGACTGATATCGCCGGTTTCCGCTGTTTTTGCGCGCCCGCGCCAGAGCAGCGTAAAGCCGTGCCCCAGCTTTCTTAAGGGCATGAAGCGCAGACCCAGAGTCAGAAACAAGCCGGTTCCCACCAGTAGCCAGAGTGTGACCGGCCCCCAGATAAAGCTACTTAGTTTGGAAAGAAATTCGCTGAAGGTTTCCATGAGCCTAAACGCATTGCTTATGTTGTCGTTTTGTCGCGTTAGAAAACTAAAGTGCTTTAGTATGGTAATACGAAATCGGACCGCTGTCTGTGGTCAGCGGATTAAATGTGTCGAACCGGCGTGGTGATCTGTGGACGGTTCATTGGCGGTGAGAAATACGGTAACCTTGCTCGGCCGTTAGCAAATCGAAAAAAGGTTGGATGTGAAATCAGGCGCGTCGGAACTGGCGAGATCTTTTCTGGATAGTATCCGTGATTTACTGCCGATTCTTTTGGTAATCGCATTTTTTCAACTTGCAGTTTTGCGGCAACCTTTCCCGTCTCACGGCGAACTTCTGGCCGGTACATTGCTGGTTATCCTGGGTTTGACGCTTTTTGTGCGTGGACTGGAGATGGGTCTTTTCCCCATCGGTGAGAGCATGGCCCACGCCTTTGCACGCAAGGGCAGCCTGAGTTGGCTACTCGTGTTTGCCTTTAGTCTTGGTTTCACGACGACGATTGCCGAGCCAGCACTCATCGCGGTTGCCAAGGAGGCCGCACTGGTGGCGGCAACCGCAAACTTTATTGCTGACACAAAAGAAGCACGCTTGGACTATGCGCTTGGTTTGCGCTACACAGTCGCGTTTTCGGTTGGCCTGGCAATCATGATCGGTGTGCTGCGCATTATTCGAGGTTGGCCGTTGCACTACCTGATCATCGGCGGTTACCTTGGTGTGGTGACTATGACCTTTTTTGCCCCCGCGGAGATAATTGGTGTCGCCTATGATTCAGGCGGCGTTACAACTTCCACGATTACCGTGCCATTGGTGACTGCTTTGGGCGTGGGGCTTGCTAACAGCATTAAGGGACGCAATCCCATGGTGGACGGTTTTGGCCTGATCGCATTTGCTTCGCTTACGCCGATGATTTTCGTCATGGCGTACGGCATGCTGATTAAATGACCGCAATGATTGAGTTGCTCGTCAACAGCCTTTACTCCACGGTATTCGATGTGATGCCGATTGTGGCCATTGTGTTTGTCTTCCAGGTGTTTGTAATTCGCCGTGCCATACCCAATTTTAAACGTACCCTAATTGGTTTTGTGTATGTCTTGGTGGGCTTGTCACTGTTCATTGTCGGCCTTGAACAGGCCTTGTTCCCGCTTGGAAAACTTATGGCGGCCCAGCTGACCGATCCGGAATTTATTTTTCGAAACGTCGCACCTGAAGAATGGAGCTTTCACTGGCGGAACTACTATTGGGTGTACATTTTTGCCGCTGCGCTGGGATTTTCAACTACTGTGGCCGAGCCGGCACTGATCGCTGTATCAATCAAGGCGAGCGCTGTTTCGGGCGGCGCCATCAATCCTTGGGGATTACGTAGTGCGGTTGCCCTTGGTGTTGCAGTAGGAATTTCGCTGGGTACATTTCGAATTGTTACGGGTACGCCGTTGCATTATTACATCATTGCCGGATATATCGTAGTTTTGCTTCAAACCCTGGTGGCTCCCCGGGCCATTATTGCGCTGGCCTATGACTCCGGTGGGGTGACGACGTCAACAGTAACCGTGCCACTGGTTACAGCGCTGGGGCTTGGGCTTGCAACCAGTATACCGGGGCGTAGTGCTTTAATTGACGGGTTCGGGTTGATTGCCTTTGCCAGCCTGTTCCCTATTATAACGGTGATGGGCTATGCACAGGTAAATCAGTGGCGAACTCAACGTGGGCGGAAGAATTAATAAGGGAGGATCGGCTAACATGCATTTCAAATTGATCATTGCACTGGTGGAAGACGAAAAAACCGAAAAAATTCTTGCGGCTGCGCGCGAACAGGGTGCCACCGGCGTCACAGTGATTACCAATGCTCGGGGTGAAGGTCTGGAAACAACTAAAACGTTTTTTGGACTCTCGCTTGAAACCGCTCGAGACGTGCTGTTTTTTTTGGTCGAGGAACACCTGAGCCGCAAGATCCTCGAACATATTTCCGACATCGGAAAATTTGACGAAAAACCGGGCTCGGGCATCGCATTTCAGCTTGATGTTGAGGATGCGGTGGGTGTTGCCCATCAGGTGCAACAGCTTTCTGAAGTCGTGGAGGAGGAAATATGAGTAATCGTAAGCCGACACGTGTGCGCGACGTAATGAAGCACAAGTTCGACGAGATCGATGGATTGGAGACCATTACCAGCGCATTGGAAAAAATGCAACATGTCGACACGAAGTGCCTCATTGTGCAGAAGCGGCATGAAAACGATGAATATGGAATTCTGTTGTTGTCAGATATCGCGCGACATGTTCTCGCCATGGATAAAGCGCCCGACCGCATCAATGTGTATGAGGTCATGTCAAAACCGGTACTTGCGGTTGACCCGCAAATGGATATTCGTTATTGCGCACGTCTGTTTGATCGTTTCGATTTAACCCGGGCTCCAGTGATCGATAACGGCGCCGTGGTTGGTATTGTCAGTTTTACCGATATGGTGCTCAAGGGGCTGGTAATAATGCAAAATGATTAAATCCGTTTCCGACTCCGGAGACAGTGAGGTTATTCCGGCAACCGGGTTGCTTGACGGTGCGCATTGGGTGCCTTCTCCCAATGCCGATGAGCGGCCCCCCGGCAGCGTGATCAGCTTGCTGGTGGTTCACGGCATTAGTCTGCCGCCGGGAGAGTTTGGCGGTCCGTACATAGATCAGCTTTTTTGTAACGATCTGGACCCCGCTATACACCCATTTTTCGAGGAAATTGCCGGAAACCCGGTGTCCAGCCATCTGTTGATCAGGCGGAATGGTGAGATTATTCAATACGTTCCCTTTCAGCTTCGCGCCTGGCATGCGGGCAAGTCCTGTTTTGACGGGTGTGAATGCTGCAACGATTTTTCCATAGGAATTGAGTTGGAGGGTACTGACGAGATTCCCTATGAGGACGTACAATATGAGCGCCTTGGCAGCGTGGCAAGAGCGCTCATGCATGCGTTTCCAGCCATAACTCAAGATCGGATCGTTGGCCATTGTGATATTGCGCCGGGTCGAAAAACCGATCCGGGAATTGCCTTTGACTGGCAACGCTTTCGTCGCACATTGCATGCCCGAAACCGGGCATCAGGCACCACGATTGGGGATTAGAATAACTACTATAAGGAATGAAGTTCATGACATTAATCGCCATTTTATTGAGCTTACTGATTGAACATTTTGCCGACTGGCTGCCCGGCTGGCGCAAGCTGGATTGGTTTTACGGTTACAGCGCGTGGTGGTACGGCAAGCTGGAGGGCCAGAATTTTCGTGATGGGCCGATGGGCCTTTTGATTATCCTGGGTTCGTTGATGCTGTTGGTGTGGCTGGCATGGTCGATGTTGAACGGCGTCGGCGGCTTTTTCGGATTCATGTTTGGTCTGGCAGTGTTGTTGTATTGTTTTGGGCCCGGCGATCTTATCGCGGACGTTAACCAGTACCTGGACGCAGAGCGGCAGGGCAATGAGGTCGAGGCGAGGGGATTTGCCGGTGATGTCATTCTTGGCTCGGTGCCCGCTTCTGCAGAAGAACGGGCACATGCGATGAAGTCCGCTGTTTTTATTGCGCTGAATCAACGAATATTGGCGGTAATTTTCTGGTTTCTTATTCTGGGTCCAGTCGGCGCCGCATTATACCGTGCTGCTTGTTTGAGTATGCATCGGGTTAGCGATCTGGGCGATGGTTATAAAGCGGCCGCGGTGAAACTGGTGTCGATACTGGATTGGCCAAGTGCTCGACTCTGCGTGTTGGCTTACGCCTTGGCCGGCCACTTTGGCGATACCATGCTGCGCTTCAAATCGCTGGAGGATTTTTTGCGTCGGGACAGCGAGGATTTACTGGTTGACGCGGGATGCGGCGCTATTCAGCTTGATCTGGATCAGGCCCTGGAACCTGGCAAACCCGACCTCGATGGTGTGGCCGAGGCGTTGGCGTTGGCCAAGCGCAGCTTCATAATCTGGATAGGAGTCATCGCCACCTTGACCATCGCGGGGTGGGTGGTTTGAGTCTGAAAAAGACCGCTCTTAACTGCTTGATTAAAAATCGTTTCACCACAAAGGGTACAGAGAACAAAAATTCTAATAGAGTTACGCTTGGCCGTCACTCCGGCGAATGCCGGAGCCCGGTTAATTCAGATCACCGATGGATTCCGGATTTCGCCGGAACGACGTTAAATTCATTCCCTTGAAAAGTTTATCCTCTGCGCCCTCAGAGGTAAAAAATTTTCCGTAGCTACAATCTCTTCACCCTCTACTGCATGCTGATCTCTCGTAGCTTAGGTACCCTGAGTCCCGCTTCGTCGGCAAAAGCAATTGCCCGCGCCAGGCGAGCGGGAGCCGAGCGGCCCATGCATTTGTGTTGTAGATCGCCCTGTATCGCCTCGACCATGCCGTCAATCAGGCGTGCGCGCTCCAGGCCGTGACCCACAAGCCAGCTCTGGATGTCCATGACTTCATCGGCCACTTGGCGAGCCAGTTCCTGGTGTTGGTTCCATAACTCATCGACCGTGCCGCCCACCACCATGCCGGCAATATTTGTGGTCAGGATATAAACGTTCTTGCGGACCAGTTCAAAATCCAGCTCCAATTCTGATTTGAGTTCCCAACAGGGTATGTCCAGGGTTTCAAGTGCGGTTTCCAGTAACGGTGCGTTCGGACCGAACACCGGTGACGGTACCAGCACCTTGTAATCCTGACCTTTCTTTTTCTCAAACCAAACGGCAATAACCGTAGGGTTGTCGATGTCGTGTGCCTTCCAGTCACGTGGCAACAATTCATTTTGCAGCAAGACGAGTTTGTTTCGCCAGGACGCGGGCATTGTCTGCAAAACCGGGTGCAGATCATTTTCGCCCACTGCCACCAGGACCATACGTGGATCTGGGATCGCGTGGGCGACATGCGCGATCTCCGTTCGGCGCGATACGGGATAGATAGGATGATCGCTACGCAGAAAACCGCGGGTAAACACACCGCCCATCTCACCAATACCAACAACTACCACCGGTTGCTTCATGTCATGCCTCTCCAAAAAATGCAGGGGAACTGGAAAAAAGCGCAGTATAACGAATTTGCTGCGGCTTGCGGATTTTCTACCGGCACTAATCGCTGCATGCGGCAACGGTATGCATTAGAATCATCCGTTTGATTATGCGGCGGTGTCTGCTGTCATGAAACATCTCATTTTGGGCGGCGCACGCTCGGGGAAAAGCGGCTACGCGGTAGACTTGGCGGTGCGCAGTCGACAACAGGTGACATTTATCGCCACTGCAACTGCCGGCGATGATGAAATGATAAAGCGGATCGCGCAGCACCAGGCAGTGCGTCCATCGCAATGGCAACTTGTAGAAGAACCTCTGGACCTGGCCGGTGCGTTATTACAGTGCAACCACCCTGGCCATTTTATCATTGTCGATTGCCTGACTTTGTGGTTGTCCAACCTGCTCGCCAAGGGGGACTCTCACTGGCAGGATGGGCGCGAGGCACTACTGGCGGCGCTTACGCAGCTGGAGGGTAACGTGGTCATGATCAGTAACGAGGTTGGCATGGGCATTGTTCCGTTGGGTGAGCTTAGCCGACGCTTTGTTGATGAAGCCGGTCGTCTGCATCAGGAACTGGCCAAACTCTGCGATGTGGTTACCCTGGTTACCGCCGGTATTGCGCAAGAATTAAAACGAACCTGATACGCATTGGATAATGAAATAGTATGGATTTGGAGTGGTTAACGAGCCCCGTGGTCGTGCTTGACGGCTTGAACAAGGAAGCCGCACAGCAACACCAGGCACAGCTAACAAAACCTCCCGGCTCACTCGGTTTGTTGGAGGAACTCGCAGTGAGGTTGGCTGAAATGCAGGCAACAATATCGCCGCGGGTAGACAATATCTGCATTGCGGTGTTCGCTGCGGATCATGGCGTGGCAGCCGAAGGCGTCTCGGCGTTTCCTCAAGAGGTTACCACACAAATGCTCGCCAACTTCGCGTCGGGCGGGGCGGCCATTAGCGTTTTGGCCCGTGAATTGGGTGCAAGGCTGGAAGTGATTGATGTCGGCGTAGTGAAAGATCCTGGATCTATTTCGGGTGTTACCGCGGCGCGCGTTGCGGCGGGAACGGCAAACTTCCTCAATCAAGCGGCGATGACAGAAGATCAGTTGAGCACTGCGTTGACGGTGGGAAAGCATGCGGCGGAACGTGCTGCGCGGTCCGGACAATTGTTTATCGCCGGTGATATGGGTATCGCGAATACTACAGCGGCAACGGCAATGGCATGTGCGCTGTTGAACCTTACTCCCGCAACACTAGCCGGTCCGGGTACCGGCCTGAGCGAGCAGGGTGTTGCGCACAAGGTACGGGTGATCGAGCAAGCCCTGGCAACACACGCCAATCAGCTTGACGAGCCTTTGAGCTGTTTACGCGTATTAGGTGGCCTTGAGATCGCTGCCATAGGTGGGGCGTTTCTACGTTGCGCTCAGTTGGGTATACCGGTATTGGTTGACGGCTTTATTGCCACGGCATCGGCACTGGTGGCCCAGCGTATCAATCCCGCAGTACTTGACTGGATGCTGTTTGCGCATTGTTCGGCCGAGCCGGGCCACCAACATCTACTCGATGCCCTTAACGTCGTGCCATTGTTGTCGCTGCAGATGCGCTTGGGCGAGGGAAGTGGGGCGGCTGTGGCCGTACCCCTGATACGTTTGGCGTTGGCGCTGCACAGTAACATGGCCACTTTCGATCAAGCGGGTGTCGCGTCAGCGTGATCCGCCGTGACTGAGTCAACGATCGATCTACTGCGCCACGGTATGACCACCGCAGGTTCAGTTTTTCTCGGCCGTTCCGATGCGCCGTTGAGCGAACGCGGTTGGCAACAGTTGCGGCAGGCAACGAAAACTGATTACGATTGGCAAGTGGTTGTTAGTTCGCCGATGCGGCGTTGTCGGGAGTTTGCCGAGCAACTTGCTGGACAACGCAACATCGCGTGTCACCTAAATTCCGACTTGCGGGAAATGGATTTCGGCTGTTGGGACGGACAGAGCGCGGAAGCAATATATAAGGTTAGCCCGGAATTATTGACGGCATTTTGGGAAAATCCGGCGCAATTTTCGCCACCGGATGGTGAACCCTGGGCAGAATTTTCCGCGCGTGTTCGTAGTGCCTGGCACGAGCTGCTACTGACTTTTCCCGGTCAGCATCTCCTGGTGGTGGGACATGCGGGAGTACAACGCTTGATATTGGCGGAGGTCCTCGGGCTTGGACCGTCCGCGGTGTTGCGAATCGACATGCCCCACGCCGCTAGAAGTCGTATTATCGTTACTGACGGCCCCGACTCCGCGGTGTTGGCTCGGCATGGTCCGCCCGTTTCTTGCGTGTAGCTTAAAGCGTGGATCCACGGACATGTTGAAGTCTTTTTTTCTGGCGGTGCAATTCCTCACTCGCGTTCCCGTTCCAGGAATAGCGGTTATCACTTGTGAGCACAGTGGGCGATCGGTCTTGTTTTATCCGTTGATCGGTGCCTTGCTGGGCTTCGTGCTGCTGGTGTTCGCTGCGACGATATCTTCTGTCTGGCTTGCGGCGGCGCTGGTTCTATTGATCTGGGTGGTGATGACCGGCGCATTGCACCTGGATGGACTTGCCGATACCGCCGATGCCTGGGTAGGTGGTCACGGCGATGCAGTACGCATGCTTAAAATTATGCACGACCCTTACAGCGGCCCCGTGGGTGTGACCGCTATTGTTGTCGTGTTGCTGGTAAAATTTGCCGCGCTGGTGGAGTTGATTAGCGCACAATCCTTTTCGGCGCTGGTGTGGGCGCCTGTACTTGGACGCAGTGGAATCTTGTTTTTTGTTCTCTCACGCTCCAGTGCGCAAACCGAAGGTCTGGCGGCAGATTTGGTGGCCTGTTTACCGCGCCGCGCTGCATCGTGGGTATTGGTGACCATCGCACTGTTGTGTTTGATACTTGGCAACGCCTGGTTGGTGGTTGTGGTGCTCGGAATGTGGCTTGCTATGGGTTTTGTCATGCAACAGCGTGTCGGCGGATATACGGGAGACATACTCGGAGCGTCGGTGGAAATAACCGAGGCGGTTTGTTTATGCATCCTGGTTATAACGCTTCCGGTATGACGGATCTCGGCGGTTTTGCGTTCCAAAAATTGGCCTTTTCCAGGGTGAAAAAAATCTTGTTCGTACGTTGCATGAAACAACGAAATATCAAAACCGCGTTTGGGCAAAACAGACCGATCTTTTCCGGACTTGTTTTCGGCCTGCTTTGTCTGATCTTTTTACCGTCGGTGGTTACCGCTGCTGCCGCCGCCGTTGACGATACTGGAAAAAAGGTGGCTCTTCCGCAACCGGCGCGGCGCATTATCACGCTCGCACCGTATCTGACCGAACTGGTTTACGCGGCCGGGGCGGGGCAATGGATTGTCGGTACGGTTACGCACAGTGACTTTCCGGCCGCGGCAAAAAGCCTGCCGCGGATAGGCAATTACCCGGCTTTGGATCTGGAAGCTATCGCGGCACTACGTCCGGATCTTGTGTTGGCCTGGAAATCGGGTAGTCCGAAAGCGCAAATGGAGAAACTTCATCAACTGGGGCTGACAATCTGGTATAGCGCGCCACAACAGTTACAAGACGTTGCCGGAACTCTGGAACGCCTTGGCCGACTTGCAGGAACTGAGGATACTGCACACGCGGCGGCACAGGATTTTTTGCAGCGCTACCAGAATCTGAAAAACCGCTACAGTCACCGTCCTCAACTACGGGTGTTCTATCAACTGTGGGACAAACCTTTGATGACTGTCAGCGGCGCGCAAATAATTTCCGACGTGATTCGTCTGTGTGGTGGTAAAAATGTGTTCGCGGACCTGGAAGTGCTGGCACCCACAGTAACTCAAGAGGCCGTGCTGACAGCGCAGCCCGAAGTGATTATTGCGGGAGGCATGCCGGAAACTCACGGACATTGGTGGAAAAGATGGCAGCGGTGGCCGAGCGTCGCCGCAGTGCGGAATCAACAACTCTATTTCGTTCCCGGTGATTTGTTACACCGCCACGGGCCGCGTATTCTCGATGGCGCGGAGAAGATGTGTCGTGTAATCGAACAGGCGCGGCAACAGAAAAATGCAAAGAGTTTCAATTAGGAAAATCTCACGCAAAAGGCCGGTGGCCGCTCCTACATCATGCTCATCGTTATGGCTTGGTCCGAAAACGGGAGTACTTGCCCTTATATGGTTTTGCTTTCCTTCTGCCGCTGCCACAAAACCTCTTCACCGTGTTCCTGTCGTACCAGTACACGGGCAACTACAAATAGAAGATCCGATAGTCGATTGATATAGGCGAGTGCGTGCGGGTTAACGGTTTCAGTTCGTGCAAGGGTGACCATGCGCCGCTCTGCGCGTCGACAAATGGTACGGGCCATATGACAGGCAGTGGTTGCCAGGCCGCCGGCCGGTAGAATAAATTCCTTGAGTGCCGGTAATTCCAGATTGAGCTCATCCAGCCATTTTTCCAGACGCGCGCTATCGGCAGATGTAAATTTGTCAAAACCGGGAACACATAATTCGCCTCCCAAATCAAACAGGTCGTGCTGTATGCGCGTTAGTATGTCGCGTAGTTCCGGGGTTAATTCATGGGCAAGCAACACACCGATGGCTGAATTAAGTTCATCGGTGGTGCCGTAAGCCTCCACGCGAGCGCTGTCCTTCTCGACGCGCGAACCGTCGCCCAGACCGGTGCTGCCGTCGTCCCCGGTACGGGTGTAAATTTTTGATAAGCGATTTCCCATTGTCAGCCTCCCAGGAGTCGGTAGATTACCGGTAGTTGAATTTCCACCGCGTCTCCCTGCAGCAGGGCGGGCGCCCATTCAAGTTCGGTGACGTGATGCATGGCGGACAGCGCGGCTTCATCAAGCACCGGATGTCCAGAACTGTGTTGCACGGCAACGCGGCTGATTTGTCCGCTGGGCAGGATGGAAACACCGAGTATTACCTGGCCATGCCAGCCACGGCGTCGAGCCGTGTAGGGGTATTGAAAGTAAGCGGCCAACTCGCGTTGCAGGCGGGCACGAATTTGATTGCGACGGCTGGCCAGATTGGCTGCGCTGAGCGCAGAAGCGTGTGTCGCCGCATGCGACTGACGCGTTGCCACAATCTGCGGTTTGCTTTCAGTAACGCTTTTTATGTTCGGAGTGTGCACCGGACGTGTGTTGGCACGCAGCGCTTTTGGATTTGTCAGCGGTGAGGTCAACTTTCGGTGTGATATTTGGCGTACATTCCGGACGTCGCGCGAACGTGTAGTCGATTTTTTTTCCATAGATTTTTTTGCGCGTGCAGGCCGAGAAGAAGATGCTCGCGCTACGTTCGATGTGGTCAGCTTAACTTGCAATGATGTTGCTGCCTGTCCGGGCGTGAATACACGGGCAGACTGTGACGGCGACAACACCAGCACGGCGGCGTGAACACCACCAGAGATCAGGGCAAACAGTACCATAGGTTGACTGATGCGCACGCGATTCAAAGTTTCCTATTCCCCATCATTTGGCAAATTCAGGCTAGTGGACGACGACGCAGCCGGGACTGGCCGCATCGTCGTGTATTCAAGTGAAGGCGGTTGCAAATTTTTCAATCTTCCAAAGTAAAGTTCAAAACGGGTTTTTAGATATCCGTAAATTCCACCGCAACAAACAGGCTGCGGCCAATTGTATTGTAGGTCGCAATGGTTTGATATTCTTTGTCAAAAAGATTTTCGATACGCGCGCGCAAACTGATCCGTTTGGTAAAGTGATAGGCGCCGAACAGGTTGACGATTGCGTAACCCGGGACACGAATAGTATTCGCCTTGTCGTCGAATCGGTCCGATTGCGCCAACCAGGTCAGGCCATATTCGTAGCTGTTCATCTGCCGTCGCGCGTCAATGCGTCCGCTGCTTTCACTACGTCCGGGCAGCTGTTTTCCAGTTTCGACGTCCTCGAACGTGAGTAAATGTGTCAACGAGGCTTCCAACAGCCACGTGCCAAGCTTGTAACTCACTTCAGCTTCAAGGCCTTGAATGTCGGCTTCGCCGATGTTTACCGGGATTAGTTCAACAAAGTCAAAGGTAATCAGGTCCGTCACCTCCGTACCAAATGCCGAAACGCGCCAACGGCCACCGTGTTGCGTACCACGCAGGGCAAGCTCCCATGAAGCGGATTGTTCCGGTTTAAGGTTTGGGTTGTTAAACCCTGGAAAATACAAATCGTTGAAAGTCGGTGCCTTGAAAGCGGTGCCGTAGCTGCCCACGAGGCGTAGCGTTTTGCTTAGGCCATAACCGATGGCAAGGTTGCCCGTGGTTTTATTGCCGAATTGCTGGTTGTCGTCAACACGTAGCCCAGCGTCTAAATCCAGGCGTCGTTGCCGACGCTGGAACTGGGCAAAAGCACCAATGTTGTCACGCGACGATTCTTCGTATGGCACGGTGCTTTCAACGGCGTCGTCCAGGTAGTCGACACCGGCGGTTAAAAAGTTGCTTTGTCCCAGACTGAAATCGTTTAGCCAGCTGGCGTTCAGGCGGCGTGTATCGAAGCGATCCAGACTTGCGGTGCCATCCGTGCGAAACACGTCGGAATTATCCAGGCTACGCCCAAGCAGGAATCGCGTTTGATAGCGGGAGTTTACATCCCACGACAATTTCGCTGAGCCGGTCTGTTGGACAAAGTCGGTTTCATTTCCGCTGAATGCGGCATCGAATTCGGTGTGGCCTTCTGCATGTAACAGCGACAATTCACCGTTTAAGCTGTCGGAAAAGTCATAGCCGGCTCGCGCACTGAAAGAGGTATTTTGGTAGGCATCCGTATCGGGCTCATCAACGCCAAACGGACCGGGTACCGGCTGACGTGCATCAATGCCGTCCGTCTGCAAGCGGGATGCATACAATGAATAGTTGCTTGCGCCACGTCGGCCATTAAAGCCAAAGCCGAATTCGCTCGTGTTCTGGCTGCCGTAGCCGGCCTTGGCCTGGGCGCTTGTCTTGCCATCTTCCTGGCCACCCTTGCGGGTGAATATCTGCACCACACCGCCGATGGCATCCGCACCGTAAAGACTGGAACGTGGCCCACGAACGATTTCAATACGATCCACCTGATCCACCGGCACGAATTCCCACGCCGGCGTGCCCAACGTGGCTGAACCAATGCGTACGCCATCGATCAAGACCAGCACGTGATCGGCTTCAGTGCCGCGCATGCTTAAAAATGTAGCCGTTCCCAAGCCGCCGTTGCGCCGCACATCGATACCTGCGCGCGCATCCAGCAGTTCGGCAAGGCTTTTTGTCTGGCTGGCATCAATTTCTTCACGGGTAATGACAGTCACGGAACTGAGTGTTTCGTCGACAGTTTCCGTCGTACGTGTTGCGGTGACGATAACCGCCTCTTCCTCTGGCGCTGCAAACGGGGACATCGGTAAACAGGATAGGGCAGCGCTGATGCACACACCCGATAAGGAGTAGTTTTTCATTTTTTTAACCTCTAAAACGCACACACCCGTGCAATGGACAACCGTGCGCGAAAGAGGAATTGGCTGACAGAGGAAAACGCTCTACCGCCGGTACCGCCCTCCGCAGCACGCCCAGTACTCCCTTCAGGCCGGTCTCCGGACTTGCGGGTGTTGCCTTTGAAATCAAATGACAACAGGCAGATCGCCTTCCCGTGCAGTTGCACAGTGGCATCGTGATCTGTCTTTCCCACCTACCGTTGCGGGGGCAGTGCCGGAGTTGCCAAAATCGATAGACTCGATGGCGCACCGGCTTCCCGTTTCACTCCAGGTGACGATGTGCACCTGGAGAACCTGAAGGCAAGGCCCGAAGAATTATACGAACTCATCGGGCCTGTTAGTGGCCGCACTGTACGTGCCGGTTACGGTGGGTGTCAACTGCGGGTCTTTATCGAAATGCGGAAAACGATTGGTATGCTCGCCAAGTTGTTGATTCGTGGGCATGGTTGAATTGCGAATGTAAATTGTAGGTGCCCGCGATAGCGAGATGGCGGAAAAATGATTTATCTTAAAAACAGGTGCTTGTGCAGAATTGCCGAGAAACGGGCCAGAAGCGAAATGCAGATTTATACATTTTTGGGCTATATTGACTACAATTCATGAACGTACTCGGAAAACGGCATGTAAGTTTACGCGTAGTGACCGCCATGCCGGCCTCCTGGTGATTCAAACAATCCACGGAAAATCGCCCGCACTTCTTAAAGTCGCCGGGCCAGGATACCGAAACAGTAAGGGCAAAAGTTGTTACCGGCGAGCGGTTTTTAAACTACATGGGTAGTTTAGGGAAGCCGGAGCCGGAACCCGGTTATACGGTTCAGGTATGCGAAAAATTCTTGTGCTTAATTCCAAAGGCGGCTGTGGTAAAACCACCGTTGCAACCAATCTTGCCTGCGCTTATGCAAACAACGGCTTTGTCACTGCATTGCTGGACTATGATCCCCAAGGTTCCGCGACCCGCTGGTTAAGTGTGCGGAGCGAAAAGCATGCGGTGATTCACGGCGTAGTGGCGCACCAACGTCATGCGCGACCGGTAACGCGTTCCTGGCAACTTCGGCTACCCCCAGGCACCGAGCGTGTAATCGTCGATGCTCCGGCTGGTATCAGTGGACAGCATTTGCGTGAATACCTGCGGGATGTGGATAGGGTGTTGGTGCCTGTGTTGCCTTCACCCATCGACATTCACGCCGTTTCGCGCTTCATTGAAGATTTATTGTTGGAAGGCAAGGTTCGTCAACAGGGCGTACGTTTGGCGGTGCTGGCAAACCGGGTGAAAGAAAACACCCGTGTATATCAGTCCCTGGAAAAATTTCTTGCCACACTTAGGCTGCCGTTTATCGCGCGCTTACGTGATACGCAGAACTACGTGCATGCGGCCGAACGCGGTATGGGAATCCACGAAATGTGGGACAGCCGGGTAGGCAAAGATAAAACCCAGTGGGCACCGCTACTGGATTGGCTGGAGTCTGACAGTGACAAGACGTCAGTTCGTAGGGCCTGCTCAGACTAACCACCCCCTTGAATATGGTTCACTCGCCGAATTCGTAACCCAGTAAGGACAGACCTTCCTGCAGAAAATCGGCAAGCATGGGATGAGCCATAAGGTAAGTTGCTGTCTCCGGCGTCCAGTTGCGTTGAGCCTCTTCAAGGGCGGCGTCCCATTCTTCAACGCTATAGTCACCGCGACCCAACCACATCAGGGCAACAATAGTTTGTTGCTGGCGCGGCTCAAGATCATTAACGGCGCTCTTAACTTCCGCGAAGCCGGCGTTGTCGCTATGGTCGGCCAGTACCTGTAACGCCCAGTCGTCTGACGGACTGCCGGGTGTTTCCGGTATGACGACGCCCTCCTGTGCATGAAATTGATGTGCACGTGAGATAAGAAAATTAACGATCTCGGGATTCACTCCGATCATGGTGACCTCCCATTGATTACACCCGCAGGAAAAACATCCTGCCTCTATTAAGGCTACTTTTTAAATCCAACAGCGTGTTGATCCACGTCAAGACAGCCACCATTAGTGCCTGAAAGGATCTTTTGGTTTGCAGGCAGCGCAATGCTCGTGCCCCCGGTTGAAAGCTGGGTACGAAAGCAGGATCTCAATTCATTAGCCTCAAGAGGCGAAAAAATTGAAACCCATAGTTAGTGAATTTTTTCAAGCCCAGTGGGCCACCCACGTTCCATACGACCAATAATTGAGTAAACTGTAATAGCTATGCTCGATTTTTGACTTGTGCCGTACAGTCATCGGCCCTTGCGACCAAGCGGTGCAAAGTATGCAGGAAACACAACACGCTTTGGCGGGCACATTCCGCCATTGCCATTATGCATATAGCGGGCGGCCTGGGGTATATCGTGACACGCGAGCAGGGTAAACGTTTCAATGTTTGAGACCAAACCATGATAATACCCAAAAAAAATGTTGCTCTGATGGTTTTCGTTGCCGCGCTGTTGGCGCTAGCTTCCTGGGCAATTCAAAAAAAGATTTCCAGCGACACTCTCATGGAGATCGAGCGAATACTTGTGACGGTCAGAGACACAGCCCATCTGGCGGTCCGGTCCTGGGTCGACCAACATGAAGCCGCTGCCCTGGTTTGGGCAAATACACCTGAAGTGCATGCGCAAGCGGCCCGCTTGCTCGAGTTGCCGCGTCAAAAATCTGTATTACTCGGCGCGCCAGCACAATACGCCTTGCGTCACTGGTTTCGGCGCATACAAAATGCTTCCAGCTACCAGGGTTTTTTTGTCGTCGGACCGGACAACATCAATTTGGCATCCAGTCGCGATCAGAATCTGGGGGTTGAAAACCTGCTCGTCGCACAGAAAAATTTTCTTGATCGTGTCTGGGCAGGCAAGACAGCGGTAAGTTTGCCGATTGAATCTGATGTTCCCCTTCCTGACAGCGATGGAAACCTGGTGCACGGGTTGCCATCAATGTTCGTTGCTGCGCCGGTGCTTGACGAAACACGCAAGGTGGTGGCTATTTTTATGCTCCGTCTTCGACCGGAAGAAGGCTTTACCAGTATTCTGAAACAGGGACGCATTGGTCACAGTGGCGAAACCTACGCGTTTGACAAACATGGCCATCTCATCAGTCAGAGTCGCTTCGATGCGCAATTGCGTGAACTCGGGCTTATACCTCCTGACCAGAGGGCCATTTTAAACATTGTGTTGCGTGATCCAGGTGTTGACCTTACGCAGGGAGCAAAACCGTCCAGTCCCGGCGAACAACAATCCCTGACACGCATGGCGGCATCCGCAATCAAGGGTGGTTCCGGGGTCTTGCTGAATGGTTATCGTGACTATCGAGGTGTACCTGTCGTCAGCGCCTGGGTCTGGGATCCGGTGTTGGAAATGGGGATCGCGACCGAATTCGATGAGGGCGAGGCATTTCAGACTCTACGTGCGACGAAACTGGCTATTACTGCGTTTTCTGTGCTCGTTTTCCTGCTCTTGCTGGCATTGATGACGATCTCGACTGTATCCAGGCAGCGCAAAGCGGCGGAGAAGCTGGCACGAAAGGAAAGGGACACAGCAGAACTTTATCTCGATACTGTTGAGGCTATCATCGTTGCGTTGGATGCAGATGGCAACATCTCTCTCATAAACAGAAGAGGCTGTCAGCTTCTTGAATATCCCGAACAGGATCTTGTCGGTAAGAACTGGTTCACGACGTGTCTGCCGGATAAAGAGCAGGAAAGGGTCTCTGAGGTCTTCAGGGCAATCATTCACGGCAGAATGATCCATGTGGATTACTACGAAAATGAAATCGTTACCCGCTCCGGCAAACAGCGTTTGATCGCATGGCATAATAATTATTTGCGTGATGCAGGCGGAAACACGGTGGGTGCGCTTGCCGCCGGCGAGGATATTACGGAGAGAAAGCACGCCGAGGAAGCGTTGCGGGAAAATGAGGCACGGTTTCGTCTGTTGGTGGAAAACATAGGCAAAGAGTATTTAATTTTTCGACAAGCCTTTGATGGCTCATTTCAGTATTTATCTCCTGCCATTGAGGAGTTTGCGGGCATATCTGCTGACGACGCGGTGGGTAAGAAATGGTGGGAACTGTTTAATCTGTCTCCGGATACTGAAAAGGAATTAAGAGAGCACGACGTAAATTCGGAAAAAGGAATCAGTAGTCCGGCTTACGAGGTGAATTATATTCATAGGGACGGCACCGAACGTACTGTCGAAATAGTCGAACGCCCCGAGCTGGACGAGAGCGGTGTACCTGTGGCTATCTTGGGGATGGTTAAAGACATAACTGAACGAAGAAAGGTGGAAGAGGAACTGCGTAGGGCGGCCACGGTGTTTCAAAACACTGATGAAGGCATCATTGTTACAAACGCCGATGCGGACATTATTTTAGTGAATAAGGCATTTACCAATATCACCGGTTATAAGTCTGAAGACGTGTTGGGAAAGAACCCGCGCTTACAGCAATCCGGCCGCCACGAGCGAGAATTTTTCGAGCAGATGTGGCGACAACTGCAGAGCAGTGGGCAGTGGCGCGGCGAGATCTGGAACCGGCGCGAAAACGGCGATGTTTACCCTGCCTGGGAAAACATAAATGTCGTCAGGGATGAACAAGGAAAAATTACCAACTATGTTGCCATTTTCTCCGATATCAGTGTTATCAAGGAATCGGAAGAACGTCTGGCACACCTGGCTCATCACGACACCTTGACCGGGTTGCCCAATCGCTTACGTTTTATCGCCAACCTGGAACAGGCGATTGAGAGCGCAAAACGCCACAAGCACAAAGTCGCGCTGATGTACCTGGACCTGGATCGATTCAAAAATTTTAATGACTTACTCGGACATAATTTTGGTGACCGGCTACTCCAGACTGTCGCCGAGCGGCTGAGAAGTTGTGTTCGTGCGGAAGATACTGTGGCGCGCTTAGGGGGGGACGAGTTCACCATTATCCTGACCGAGATTGCGCATGCAGAAAACGCCGGTCTAATTGCAGATAAGCTCGTAAAATCCGTTCGGCAACCTGTGCTGTTGGATGGAGAAACACTTGAAACCTCAACCAGCGTGGGGATCAGTATATATCCCGATGACGCGGGTGATTGCGATAAGATGGTGAAGGCTGCGGACGTGGCGATGTACCACGCCAAGACCAGCGGTAGAAATAACTTCCAGTTTTTTACCGAAGAACTGGCGTCACGAAGTGTGCAACAAGCCGCCATTGAAAAAGGTTTGCGACAGGCTTTGGAGCGAAACGAGTTCGAGTTGCACTACCAACCGCAGGTCGATATCAAAAGCGGAAAAATTTCAGGTATTGAGGCATTAATCCGTTGGAAACATCCGGTACATGGACAGCTTTTGCCGGATGAGTTTATTCAGATCGCCGATGATACTGGTTTGATCGATCCTATAAGCGAATGGGTTTTACGTACTGCGTTTCAGGATTTAAGACAGTGGCAGGGTAATGGGCAGCAAGGGCCACGCGTTGCGGTGAACATATCCGGACGTCAAATTACAACCGAGCGTAGTATAAAGCGGATCCTGACAGTTCTTGATGAGCTTTCAATCGAGCCCGATGTGCTGCAATTGGACCTGGAGATTACGGAGACAGCGTTGGAGCGCACCGGGCGCACTATCGGAGTTATCAACGAGCTGAAGGCGCGTGGCGTAATGTTTGCTATTGACGATTTCGGTACCGGCCATTCCTCGCTCAGTCGTCTGAAACAATTACCAATTGACACCCTGAAGATCGATCGCTCCTTTATCAAAGAAATTTCGACTGACAACGACGACAAGGCCATCGCTTCAGCGATTATTGCCATGGCGCATAATCTGGGCTTGCGCGTTATTGGTGAGGGTGTCGAGACTGATGCGCAACTGGCAGTGTTACGCTCGCTGGATTGTGATGAATTCCAGGGCTTCTACTTCAGTCGACCCGTTAATGCGCCGGAAATCAGCAAGATGCTCGCGCAACAAGATTTTGCGACAAAGCCAAATTCGAATTGACTTGCCACGCTTAGGTTAACCGGAGACAAAAACTTTTTCGGTTCCTGTGCCAAGTTGGCGGACGGGCCAGTCATACATGCGTGACAGGTTTTGCGCAGTGAGTACGGCGGCGGTTTCACCGCAGATGACCTCACTGTTTTCCATTAACAGTATTGCGTAATCGCAGTAGCGGGTGGCGAGGTTAACGTCGTGCAGGCTCATGATCCCGCCGGCACCTGTCGACCTAACCCGATCGCCTATCGAAGCGAGCATCGCATGTTGATGACGTAGGTCGAGGTGATTAGTCGGTTCATCAAGGAGATAAATATCGGGCTCCTGCGTGAGAACGGTGGCCAGCCCCAGCCGGCGTCGTTCACCGCCGGACAGGGTCGACACTTCACGGGTCTCCAGTTCCGCCAACTCCACCTCGGCAAGTGCCTTGCGTGCAATGTCCAGTTCTGTTGTTCCCTCCCAGCGCCAGGCAGGCAAGTGTGGGTGGCGACCAATGACGGCCGTTTCCAGTACCGTACCCGGAAACACATCCTGAAAGTCCTGTGGTAACAGCCCGACACGTTGCGCAATTTTTTTACGACTTAACTGCGCAAGTGCATGACTCTCCAGTTCGATGTGTCCGCGGCTCGGGTATAAGCCCGTCAGCGCGTTTAGCAGCGTTGTTTTGCCGGCCCCGTTGCGACCCAACAGTGCCCAGCATTGTCCGCGTTCGAGTTGCCAGTTCCAATTTGTGCAAATGGTGAGCGAACCGACACGGATGCTTAAATCGCTGACTCGTAAGAGTGTATCGTGACTCATTACAACCGCGCCTCGCGGCGCAACAAAATCAAAAACAGAGGCACGCCAATGGCGGCGGTGATAACGCCGACAGGCAGTTGTTGCGGTGCTAACACGGAGCGCGCCAGCGTGTCGGCCACCACCAACAAGGTACCGCCAAAAAGCACCGCGGCGGGTAACAGCAAGCGGTGATCCTGCAGCCCGGCAAGGCGTAACAGATGCGGAACGATTAGGCCGACGAAACCAATGGCCCCCGCCTGGGTCACCGCGGTGGCCGTTAAAATTGCTGCCAGCAGGTAAAGTTGCGGGTGCAGGCGCGCGACATCGACACCGAGCGCACCCGCCAGGGTTTCGCCACGGACCAGGACATTGAGCTGGCGACCCAAGGGCCAACTTAACAGCACGCCGAGAGCGAGCACGGACAAGGCGATATACGGCTGACCGGCGTAGCTAAGATCGCCCATGAGCCAAAATAACATGCCGCGCAAGTGGCTCACCGGACTGACGGCCAGCACAAAGCTGATGAGCGCATTCCAGCCCGCAGCCAGTATGATGCCGGTTAACAACAGGCGCACCGGATTCCAGTGACCTGCGCCACGGGCAAGTCCGAATACGATACCGCCTGCGGCCAACGCGCCGGCAAGGGCGCTGCCACCGAGCACCAGGCTGCCGGCACCCAGCAACAGCGCGAGCAGGGCGCCCACCGCCGCCCCCCCGGATATGCCAAGCACGTAGGGATCTGCCAGCGGGTTTCGAAGCAGCGCCTGCATAAGCGCACCGGCCAGGGCCAGCAGTCCTCCCGTGCTGAACCCGACCAGTGCGCGGGGCAAGCGAAGCTCCAGTAGCACTTGTCGGCTCAGTGGATCGCCCGTCCCCCCAAGTGCCTGCCAAAGTTGCCCTGGCGAAATGGGGTGCGTGCCCGTAGTGAGCGCAAATATCACGCTGAGCACCGCCATCACGCCGAGCGCGAGATATATGTTTGCCGGGCGACGGTACCAGATAGCCGGCGGGAAATTTTTGGGCTTCACGGTGCAATCGACGCTTCAGATAACCGACAAGTGTTCGTCGCTGATGGGCGTCTCTTCACGCAGGCTGATTACCGGCCAATGGTGCTTTTGTGCAAACCGGCTCAGCTCCTCGTCGGGATCGACCGCGACGGGATGATCCACTTGTTTCAGCAAGGGCAGGTCGTTATGCGAGTCGCTGTAAAACCAGCTTCCATCCAGGTCGTAGCCGGTTTGTTTCAACCATGCCTGTAGGCGTGTCACCTTGCCCTCCTGGAAGCAGGGTGTGCCGGCGACACGACCGGTATAGCGCCCATCAACCTGTTCCGGATCCGTGGCGAGCAGATGCTTGACTCCCAACCGGCGGGCAATCGGCGCGGTAACGAAGTGATTGGTGGCGGTAATAATCAGCGGCAGGTGGCCGCGCTGGCGATGCAAGCGCAACAGCTCCAGTGCACCGCGGGGGATGATCGGCTCGATTTCCTGTGCCATAAACTCCTGCTGCAGGACATGCAGGCGACGAGGTTCGATCTCCGCCAGCGGCTGCAGGCTAAAGGCGAGGAATTCGTGGATATCCAGTGTACCGGCCTTGTATGCTTCATAGAAACGCAGGTTCTCGGCTTCGTAGAATTCCGCGTCAACCATGCCCTGGCGACCCAGAAACCGGCCCCAAAGGTAGTCACTATCACCGGTGAGCAGGGTGTTATCTAAATCGAATATAGCGAGTGTCAAACGGCCTCCTTCGTGCGGCGATCTGCCGTGAAAATCGGGATTCTATCCTAAATTGACCGCCTGTTTGTGCGCCGGATCGCGATAATTGCTGTAACTCATTAGAAAAACTAGGTTTTTTCTGCCGGCCTGTCTATAATGAATGACAGATTTCCGCCGGGGCCCAATTTACGCCTCGTACAGACCAAGACAGCGTAATGATAGATAAGGAAGGCTACAGGCCCAATGTGGGCATCATTCTGACCAATGCGGAGGGCCGTTTGTTCTGGGCTCGCCGTATTGGTGAGGATGCGTGGCAGTTTCCTCAAGGGGGGATACAGCGCGACGAAACACCTGAACAGGCTTTGTTTCGCGAGCTCAGTGAAGAAGTGGGTCTACAGCCAAACGACGTTGAAGTGCTGGGTTGTACCCAAAGTTGGTTGCGCTACCGCCTGCCCTATCAGCTTGTACGCCACGGTCGTAAACCCGTCTGCATTGGCCAGAAGCAGCGTTGGTTTTTGCTTCGCTTGGTCGGTGGTGAGCAACAGGTCTGCCTTGATGGCAACGGGAATCCGGAATTCGATGGCTGGCGCTGGGTTAGCTATTGGGAGCCTATTGATCAGGTCGTGGCTTTCAAACGGAGCGTGTATCAGCATGCCCTGCGGGAACTGGCCCCGCTGATGAAAAAAATCAGCCAGACAGGCGCCGCTGCGCAGCAAACCGGCGAGCGCCTGAAACACCGTTAGAAAACGTCTCTTGGCCGCTGGTGACAGATTTACCGGTGGTAAAGGTAAGAGTGTTTCTGACTTTCAGTTAAAAGCTTAACTTACTCCAGATTTGCTCGGGGCACGGGAGGACTATGCTCGACACACTGCGGCGCATTGTAGAGGAAGTCAGTTCCGCGCCGAATCTGGATGCCGCGTTGGAAATGATCGTCAAGCGGGTCAAACCGGCCATGGGTGTCGAGGTCTGTTCCGTCTATCTCACCGATCCGATCCAGAAAGAACACATTTTAATGGCGACGGAAGGTTTGCGTTCCGAATCAGTCCTGATGGTTCGATTGCTCCTGGACGAGGGCCTGGTGGGATTGGTGGCCTCGCGTGCCGAGCCGGTGAATTTAAGCGACGCACCGTCGCATCCCCGTTATCGATATTTTCCCGAATCAGGCGAAGAGCAGTTTCATGGCTTTCTCGGCGTTCCTATCATCCATCATCGCAAGGTTCTGGGTGTGGTGGTGGTGCAGCAACATGCTGCGGAGGCATTTGGTGAAGACAATGTCACGCTACTGGTGACCATCGCCGCGCAATTGGCGGGTGCTATCGCTCACGCCGATGCCAGTGGGGAAATTGCAACGCTGAAACTGCTGAAAAAAACCGCCGGCGAAGATTTTCGGCCGTTGGTGGGTGTACCCGGTGCGCAGGGGATCGGCATGGGAACCGCTGTGGTGATTTACCCCATGGAGGATCTGGACGCTATTCCGGATCGTCTGGCATCGGATATCGATCTTGAACTGCAATTGTTTCAGGATTCCGTCGAACAGGTGAAAAACGACATTCGCAGGTTATCCGAGCGGCTATCCGAAGTCCTGCCGAGTGAGGACAAGGCGCTGTTCGATGCTTACCTTATGATGCTCGACGGCGACAGCCTCATACGCGCGACCGAGGACCGCATTCGTGACGGCGCGTGGGGACCCTCGGCATTACGAGACACGGTGCGTGAACATGTACGTGTGTTTACGGATATGGAAGATCCGTATTTACGTGAACGTGCCGACGACGTCCGCGATCTCGGCGGGCGGTTGTTGCGTTACATGCAGGAAGATCCAATGCAGGTTCCGCACTTCAGCGACGGTACTGTGTTAGTGGGTGAGGACATCACCGCTTCCATGCTCGCCGACGCGCCACGTGACAAATTGAAGGGCGTGATTTCCGCACGGGGGTCACGCACCTCGCATGCAGCAATTCTGGCGCGTGCCCTGGAAATACCTGCAGTAATGGGTGTCGAGGATCTGCCTGTGGGACAAATGGATGGTAGTCCTGTCATCGCGGATGGATACAGCGGCCGTGTTTATGTGTCGCCATCACCTACGGTACGTCAGGAATATGAGCGACTGGCGCGTGACGAGGCCCAGCTTTCCGAAGAGTTAAACGAATTGCGCGAACTTCCGTCGCAAACCAAGGACGGTACAAAAATCCCACTGTTTGCCAACTCCGGTCTACTGGCGGATATCACGCCAATAACCAATAGTGGAGCGGAAGGCATTGGCCTGTACCGTACTGAATATCCGTTTATGATACGCCAGCGATTCCCTGGTGAAGACGGACAGTGTGCGACCTATCGACACATCCTTGAACAAATGGCTCCGCGGCAGGTGACCATGCGTACCTTGGATGTAGGCGGAGACAAGGCCTTACCGTATTTTCCAATAAATGAGGACAATCCTTTCCTCGGCTGGCGCGGCATTCGTATTACTTTGGATCACCCGGAAATTTTTCTGGTGCAGGCGCGCGCAATGCTGCGTTCTTGTGCAGGTTTAGGCAATCTGAATATATTGTTACCAATGATCACCAATGTCTGGGAACTGGATGAGGCATTGTCACTGTTTCGCCAGGCGCATGAAGAATTACTCGAAGAGGGTGAAAAGGTCATCATGCCACCTATGGGTGTCATGGTGGAGGTGCCGTCGGCAGTGTACCAGGCGGAGAATCTGGCGCGCCGGGTTGATTTTCTCTCAATTGGTACAAATGATCTTACCCAGTATTTGCTGGCGGTCGACCGCAACAATGCCAGTGTTGCGGAACTCTATGACGCTCTGCATCCGGCGGTTCTGCGAGCTATGCTTCAAGTCGTTGAGGGTGCAGCACGTGCCGGTAAGCCTGTCAGTATTTGCGGAGAACTTGCCGGTGATCCGGTTGCAACACCCTTATTGATAGGCATGGGACTGGATAGCTTCAGCATCAGTGTGGCCAGTCTGCAGCGTGTGAAGTGGGTTATTCGTAATTTTACTCTCGAACAGGCACAGGAAATTCTGCAACACGTCCTGAGTATGGAAAATCCACGTGCAATTCGACGCTACATGGTTGGTATACTGGAGGATGCCGGCCTGGGATCACTGGTTCGGCCTGGCCGCTGAGTTAATTCGCTGTACGATTTAACGCAATGAGTTTTTAATCAGGGATATGGCGCAATTACAACCCGGAGTTTTCACCGCGGATCGTAAGCTTGGTCTGAAAGAGTTGCTTGATGACCTGGTTTTGGCGGGCCATCTTTCCGCGGACAAGATTAGTGAGATCATGTTCCCCGCGCGTGCAAACACCGCGCTCGATATTCATCCTCTGGTTCTAATTGCGCAGCAGGAATTCGATGACCTCAAACCACCTCACCGACAGTTTGATCTTGACGCCCTGACTCGTTGGCTCGCCGCACATGTCGGTTTGCCCTATTTCAAGATCGATCCACTCAAGGTCGATGTTGCCTCGGTTACCGCCGTGATGTCAGCTGCCTATGCAAATCGCTACAAGATTATACCGGTAACGGTCAGCGAGCATAGCGTGACTATAGCGACGACTGAACCTTACATCAGAAGTTGGGAGCATGAGCTTGCGCACGTAACCGGTTTAAATGTTGAACGTGTGATTGCCAACCCGGTGGATGTTTCACGTTACCTGGGCGCCTTTTATAGCGTCAGTCAATCCATTCAACGAGCCACAACGGAAACCGGGGAACAGGAAGGCCTTTCGGGGGCCGTCAATTTTGAGCAACTTGTTGAGCTGGGTAAATCCGGCAACCTGGATGTCAATGATCAGCATGTGGTACATGTGGTGGATTGGTTGCTGCAATATGCGTTTGAACAGCGTGCCAGTGATATACATATGGAACCGCGTCGTGACGTCGCCTATATTAAGTTTCGCATCGACGGCATGTTACACCAGGTTTACGAACTGCCTATGGCTGTTATGAATGCGGTCACCAGTCGCATCAAGGTACTGGGTCGAATGGACGTGGTTGAAAAACGACGCCCGCAGGACGGCCGCATCAAGACAAAAACCCCGGACGGCGCAGAAATCGAACTTCGCTTGTCGACCATGCCAACCGCGTTTGGTGAAAAATTTGTCATGCGCATTTTTGATCCGGAAGTCCTGGTCAAGGATTTTGTCGCGCTGGGTTTTGGTGAACGTGATATCACGATCTGGAATCAGATGGTCACCCATCCCCATGGAATAATTCTGGTCACCGGCCCGACCGGCTCAGGTAAAACGACGACCTTGTATTCCACATTGAAGCAATTAGCGAAACCGGAACTTAACGTATGCACGGTTGAGGATCCAATCGAAATGGTCATGCCGCAGTTTAACCAGATGCAGGTGCAGCACAATATTGGTGTGGATTTCGCGGCCGGTGTGCGTACTCTGTTACGCCAGGATCCGGATATCATCATGGTCGGCGAGATTCGTGATCAGGAGACAGCGAACATGGCCATCCAGGCGGCACTGACCGGCCACCTGGTGCTGTCAACTTTGCATACCAACGATACCGCTGCCGCCATCCCGCGTTTACGTGAAATTGGCGTTCCGGCGTATCTGATTAATGCCACACTCATCGGTATAATGGCGCAACGCCTGGTGCGCACCTTATGTCCACACTGCAAAAAGCCCGCCGAGGTGGATCAGCACGCCTGGGAAAGTCTAACCCGACCGTACAAGATGAGCGGTAACGCAACGTTTTTTGAACCAACCGGCTGTGAAAAATGTCGCAACACGGGTTTTGTTGGTCGTGTCGGGCTTTATGAAATGATGCCGATGACGAGTGTGATGAGAACTGAAATTACGCCTGAAAGCGACGCAACGCAGATCCGTAAGCTCGCGGTCAAGCAGGGCATGACACAATTGCGCATTTCCGGCGCACGCAAGGTAGGTATGGGGCTCACAACAATGAGTGAGGTTTTGAAAGTCGTGCCGCCGGATACAGAACTGTAAACGGCGGCAATGTAACCGGTTTTTTTTGTTGAAAATAATGAGGTCGAGACAATGGCAAACGAAGGCTACCACGAACCAATTGATGAGATGTCCGATGCGACCCGCGATATGCATCGCGCAATAACATCACTAATGGAAGAGCTGGAGGCGGTTGACTGGTACAACCAGCGCGTTGACGCCTGCAAGGACGATGATTTGCGCGCGATACTTGCGCATAACCGCGATGAGGAAAAGGAACATGCAGCCATGGTGCTGGAATGGATACGCCGCCAGGATCCTTCTTTTGATAAGGAATTAAAGGATTATCTGTTTACCGAGAAGCCAATTGCGCATACATAGAGGTTTTGTGTAATACCAGCAATATTGGCCTGCGCGCCTGGATAAACAGCAATGGAATCTGATTAATGGATAATTTTGATATGCGCAGGGAGAATGCTATCCAGGCAGATCATGTGTTAGCACAGCGCGTAGATATGTGGGCAGAGCAGGTTCGCTTTCTGTATCGCAATGCGACAACCGGGTTGTTTGTTAATATAGCACTGGCACTGCTGGTGATCTGGATATTGTGGGACCGTGTTCCCCAGCAGGTACTGATGTACTGGTTTGCCAGCCTGATGTTGATAACCGTATTGCGTGCGATCATGCTGGTTCGCTTTAACCAGGTGCAGCCGGTTGATAGTGACATCAAGGGCTGGTGTCATGTTTTTTTTGTCGGTTCGACACTGACAGGTATGATCTGGGGTGCGACCGTGTGGTTATTTGCGCCGTTCAACAGTCCTGAAATCCCTGTTTTTCTTGCATTTACCCTGGGCGGCCTGATGGCAGGCGCGGCGGCTATCCTGGGTGCGGTATTGGTGGTTTATTTTGCCTATATCCTGGTCATCATGGCGCCAATAACGGCCTGGTTCCTGCTTCAGCCAGGTGACATCTATTTGTTCATGGGGATTATGTTATGTGTCGCGATTATTGCCTTTATTGCTACCGGGATAATTTATCGTAAAGTGCTGGTAAGCTCGATCATGTTGTCAAACAGTCTGATTGATGCAAAAGCCGAGGCAGAGATTGCGAACAAGGCCAAGAGTGAGTTTCTGGCCAGAATGAGCCATGAACTACGCACACCGCTTGGCGCCATTCGCGGGTTTGCAGAGACGCACAAGATGGATATGGCCTATTCGGATGTCCATCGTGAAAACACACAGGACTTGCTCAAGGCGAGTAATCAACTGCTGCATTCGATTAATGATCTACTTGATCTGGCGAAGATTGAAGCCAGTATGATCGATCTGAATATCATAGCGGTGGACTGTAGCAGCCTGATTGCAGAATGTATCGAGTTGCTAACACCGCTGGCAACAGCAAATAATGTCAGTATCAATTTCAATCAGCAAGCGTCAGCAGGTATTACGGTCAGTGCTGACCATGCCCGCCTGAAACAGGTGTTAATGAAACTGCTTAGCAATGCCTGTAAGTATAATCGTCCTGGCGGTAAAGTGGATGTCAGTTGCATGCCGATTGAAAACGGCAAGGTGCGTATCAGTGTGCAGGATACCGGCAGCGGTATTACGCCCGAACAGGCAAAAAAACTGTTTCGATCATACCA
>CAMYNG010000020.1 GCA_947259765.1 uncultured Ectothiorhodospiraceae bacterium | reverse complement strand
CACAGCTGTCATAATCGTGCAGTCAAGAAGGTTCTATCCAAACCACGTTCCTGTGTTGCCTGTCACCGAAGTGACGACGAGCACAATGGCCGGTTTGGACCGAACTGCAAGCAGTGCCACACGACAGAATCGTTTACGGATATTAAAAACTTTAGGCGTTAAGGAAGAACGAGGCATCAGGAGAAGCACCCATGGGACGGCATCACAACAAACTCGCTCAAGTTGGAAATGGAATTCGGTATGCTTCGTTGAGTGTCCCATACGTTCTGTTTCTGTTGCTGTCCATGTACTCGGCGACGACACAGGCGCTGGATCCGGCCAAGGATCCAAACTTCGATCACGACACAACCGGCTTTATCCTGTCGGGCAGGCACATTCGCCTGGCCTGCGACGCCTGCCATACCCGCGGCATTTTCAAAGGCATTCCAAGAACCTGTGGCGGATGTCACTCTGCAGGCAGCCCGATTTCGGCCGACAAGAAACCACAATCACACATCCCAAGTACCAACCAGTGTGACGATTGCCACCTGGAGACCACCTGGCTTAACGCGCGAGTGGATCACGCCGCGGTTATCGGCCCGTGTAGTAACTGCCACAACGGTAGCAGGGCCACCGGCAAGCCGGCCAATCACATCCGCAGCGCCAATACCTGTGACGACTGTCATTCGACACGCGCCTGGATACCTGCACGTTTCAGTCATGACGGCATCACCGGGTCTTGTGTGTCTTGTCACAACGGCGCGTCAGCAACCGGTAAACCGGGGAATCATCCGCCCACCAGCAACCGGTGCGAAGACTGCCACCGCACCACTGCGTGGCTACCTGCCGGATTCAATCATGCCGGAATCACTTCTGGATGTGTTCGATGCCACAACGGCAGCACGGCAAGCGGTAAACCCAATAACCATGTTCCAAGCAACAACGATTGCGAAGACTGCCATCGCACGACGGGCTGGATTCCAGCCGGATTTAACCACCAGGGAATCACCAACGGCTGCTTCACTTGTCACAACGGCACTACGGCAAGCGGCAAGCCACCCAACCACCCGCCGGCCGATAATAATTGCCAAAACTGCCACCGTACGACGAGCTGGTTACCCGCCGGACCCCAGGCCGCGAACTCCGCGGGTCGCGTCTCCCGCAACAACGTGACTCGGGCCAATAAATCCGCTGCTCAGTTAGCCAGTGATCAGCGGGGGCGGATCTCAAAAACGCGCTTCGGCTCAGAGGGGGATTCCGTCTCCGCTGCGACATTGCCTTAGTTTCGTATAGATTTTTCGCAGTACACCAACTATGCATCCACTTAGTGTCAAGCTACGCCAACCGGGAAACCGAAAATGGTATTTCCTGATCGTGCTGGGACTTGCGATCAGCATCATTGGCAGTATTGCCCGCCTCACTGCCGGACCAGTCCGGGGTCTTGTCTTTGACGGGGTCGATGTGGAAGCACACGACACGGAGGTGACGTTTCGCGTTCATTTCAATTTTCCGATCCAGTATGCCTGGCATTTCCCCAAGTCGCCCGGAAAGGAAGTGTTGATCGATCTGCGCCCGGTTCCATACGGTAACGCGCCGTCCGACCTTCTTGAGCGCGACGAAACAGCCGTGTTACCCCCGGAAGCCCGCATACTGGTGCGGGAGATTTACTGGGACACCAGCCAGTCACCCACACGGTATCTGGTTGTGCGGTTTCAACAACCCACGCCCTATGAAGTCAAACAGGGACGCGACTGGCGCAGCATAGATATTGTCGTTGCCCGTGACCCCACCGCACTGCCACAACGCGATCCCGATGCACCCACTGCAGTTGAATCGGAAGTTCTCCCCGATTCTACCCGCCAGTAGGCAGCCTGGACGGTCCCATGTATTACCCGCCACGAATGCGCCCCCTGCCTGCCGTTTCCTTAGGTAAAACGCGACTTGCTGCCATTGTGTTGCTTCAGTTGTTGCTTCAGTTGTTGCTGCTGTTTGTTAGCGCGCAGCCGCAAGCCGCCGGCAAGTTGATTAGTGGTATGGATATTCAAACCGGGCAGGACAAAACCACCGTCAATATCAAGTTCAAAACACCGTTGCAGTACGTGCGCCATTTTCCGACCAAGTCCGGTCGCCTTTGCGAAATCACCTTGTCACCGGTCAAGGAAAAGTTCGATGAAGCCATCGAATCAGAAAGTCTCACCGCGAAGGAAGGTGAAAACCGTTTACTACGCAATGTTGTGCTGGACAGCGGTACGCTGGACAGCGTCACGTTGACCTTGCACTTTAACGAAACCACGGCTTTCACCGTACGCCAGACCAGTGACTGGAAATCCGTTACCGTTACACTGGTCGATCCGTTCACGCAGCGAGTGAAGTCGGGCGAGGATACCGATCGTCCCACCTGGGGCGCCATCGTAAACACCTACGTATTGAATCTGCAGTCGTCACTCAAGGAACTCGAGGCCTCACCGCAACTCCCCAAGGAAATCGCCGAACAGTTTAAGCTCTATACAATGCGCGTAAGGATCAAAGGGAAAGTATGGTATCGCCGCCGCATGGGATTCTTTCGTACCCGCTCCGAAGCAGAAAAGGTACGCCAGAAACTGCTCAAGATCTATCCGTTGGCCTGGATTGATCTGATCCACAGCAGTGAACGGCCATTGGCGGAAAAGTGGTTTTCAGAACACAAGCCTGTGCCGAAAGCAGCGAGCAAACCAAAAACAGTTTTACCTCCACCCACGATCGCTGCAAGTAAGGAGCAGGAAGCAGCGGCAATACCGCCTCCCGCCGTCGCCGATAGTGAGGCCGAGACAAAAGACGTCCCGGTAGCCACCGAAACCGTCGCCAAGTCGACGACAGCCGCTGCCATCGGTACACCAATATCAACACTGCGCGAACCGGTATCAGAGAAAACCGAGATGCTCATGGAATCCGCGCGCCAAGCCATGATCGACGGAGACTACCGCAAGGCCGTTAAGATCTACACGAAGGTGCTTGAAGGTCCCGACACCGCTGCACACCCAGAAGCGCAGGAATTCCTCGGCTTGGCCCGCGAGCGCGCCGGCCAGATCGCCCACGCCAAAGCGGAATACGAGGAATACCTGCGCCGCTATCCGGAAGGTGATGGCGCTACGCGAGTGAAACAACGCCTGGACGGCATTGTTACCGCACGACAAACCAGCCAACCCACGGTTGCCGCCGAAGCCGAACCGCCACCGGAAGAAAAACCGAAATGGGATCTGTTTGGTTCCTTGTCGCAATTCTATCGCTATGAGGAAATTTCAAATGACGTCGTGACCGACCAGGAAATCGACAATGCGCTGGATACTGATATTCAGTTCCAGGCCCGCCGCATCAGCACGAAGTACGACATGCGCGTGCTTTTTACCGGCGACAATCGTTACGAGTTTCTTGAAGCCAGCCGGGAAAAAACCAGCAACCGCGTCAACACTGCTTACTTTGATATGCACGCCCGAAAGACGGAGTTCGGTTTCCGTGCGGGTCGGCAAACACTGAATAAGTACGGGGTTTTGGGTCGGTTTGACGGCGCAGTGGGCGACTACCGGTTCTCCCCGTTCTGGCGGGCGAATTTCGTTGCCGGTAGTCCGGTGGAACAAACCGGGGGCTCCTTTAACGAAACCGACAAGCAGTTCCTCGGTGTCAGTGCGGATCTGGCTGCCATACCCAACATGCTGGATATCAATGTTTTTGCGATCGAACAGCGTGCTTCGGGAATACTCGATCGTCGTGCGCTCGGCACCGAACTACGTTATTTCGATAACCAGGGCCGCAACGGATTGTTATCTATCGACTACGACATTTCCTACAGCGAACTCAACACGGCACTGTTTGTCGGCACCTGGTTGTTCCCCAACGCCTCAATAATCAATCTCACCGTGGACTACCGCAACAGTCCGATACTGTCCACAAGTAACGCATTGCTGGGACAACCGGTGAGTTCGCTGGATGAATTGGAAAACATCTATACTGATGACGAGATACGGCAACTAGCAAGAGATCGTACTCCCCGGTTCACCAATGTGTCCTTCTCCGGCTCTTATCCGCTCAACGACAAAATACAGTTGAATGGCGATATTCAGATTTCGGATCTCGACGGTACTCCGGAATCCGGCGGCGTGCCCGAGCTACCCGACACCGGCCTGGAATACATCTACTTCGCCCAGGTGACCTGGAGCAACCTGCTGACCCTCGAAGATGTAACCAATTTCGGTTTACGCTATTCGGATCTAAACAACACGGATACGCTGCAATTCGATTTCAGTTCGCGATTTCCGCTTGGCCGGAAATGGCGCTTACAACCCCGAGTGCGCCTGAACTCCAGCCGGAGTACCAATGGCTCGACTTCCAAAACAGCACTACCCAGCGTACGTGCCGATTATTTCTGGCTGCCGAACTTCAAGGTTGAACTGGAGGGTGGCTACCGGAACATGGATCGTGAATTCGATCTGGGCACCGTGCAGGAAACAGGCTGGTTTATTCGCGCCGGTTATATTTGGGACTTTCTCTAGGGAACCGCTGATTAATTTCCGCGATGTCATTCCGGCGCAAGCCGGAATACAGTAAGGCGCTGAATTGAAAGTACGGGAATCCGGGTCTCTGCTGCGCTTCGCCCGGAATGACGAATAAATCAGCGGCTGCCTGGAAGTTGATCGCCGACCGCATTCCGTCCGATCAGAAAATCCCTAAAAACCGCTTGCCAGACCGGGTCTCGTCAATCAGTTTGACCACCTCTTTGTGGCCGGCACTTTCAGCGAGCATGCGCGCGGTATGCTTATCCTTATTTCGGGCATTGACATTCGCCCCTTTGGCCAGCAGCGCGCCAACGGCTTTCTCGTGACCTCCCCGCGCAGCAAGTATTAACGCTGTGTTACCAAACCGGTTGCGCACATCCGGGTCAGCACCATGCTCAAGAAGTTTGGCCACCACGTCCTCATGACCGGCATCGGCGGCGAGGATCAGTGGCGTATCACCTGTCTTGCTAAGCGCGTCGATATCGGCTTGATGCATTATCAACGTATTGACGACGTCCAGATAACCGAGCGAAGCTGCGCGCGCCAGCAGCGTATAGCCGTCTGAACTTTTCTGCTGAATATTTGCGTTGCGAGCCAACAGCAAGTCGACCACCGGTGCATGGTTATGCGAGGTCGCCAGCCACACCGCGCTAAAGCCGTTGTTGTTCTGCAGATCGACCAGCGCCGTGTGTCTAAGCAACATTTTAGCGACCAGTTCGTTTCCCTCGCGGGCTGCCCACATCAGGGCCGTCATGCCACTCTTATGCTTCTGGTCCACGCTCGCACCGTACGTCAGCAACTGGCTGACGACTTGTGGATGACCATAACGCGCCGCCAATATGAGCGGCGTAGCGCCGTTGACCTGCGCGGCACCGACGTCGGCTTTGTGGTCGAGTAAAATCTTCGTCGTTTTGCTATCACCCACGCGCGCCACGCCAATCAAGGCCGTGGTACCGTCCTCGCTGGCGAGGTTAACATCGGCACCTCGATCCAACAACAACACAACCACTTCCCCGTGGCCCTCCTGAGCGGCACGGATCAATGCAGTGTAGCCATCATTGTCGCGCGCGTTGATACTGACCTTTTTGTCAGCCAGCAGGGTTTTGACTGCTTCCTTCTGTCCCCGGGAAGCGGCCACCATCAGCGGAGTCCAGCCCTTGAAAAGGCTCTGTTCGGCCAGTGTTGTCGCACCCTTTCGTGCCGCCGAGCCGGATACCGGTTTGAATTCCTTGCTGGAAATGCGCTGGTTCTTGGCGCCCGCCGCAGCCAGGACCTGCGCCACCTTTTTATGCTGCCGGAGCACCGCCAGCGAATGTGCGTTGCGGCCGTCATGATCCAACTTATTGACCTCCGCTTTGCGGGACAACAGTTTCCTGACGACATCAAGATGTCCCCCACTGGCGGCGTACATCAAAGGCGTGTTGCCCACATTATCCTGAGCATTGATATGAGCACCGAGGCGCACCAACACGCTTACCGACTCAATGTGACCTTCGGCGGCGGCAATCATTAAGGCAGTTTCACCCGCGTTATCGGTGCGATTGATATCGGCACCGGATTTAACCAGTTCGCTAACCGTTGGCGGGTGATTGTAGCGGGCCGCCTCCATCACGGGGGTGGCGCCGGTTTCATCGTGTGCGTTCACGTCGGCGCCGGCTTGTATCAGGCCTTGTACATCGACGACACGTCCGCGCCTGGCGGCGACGAACAAACTCTGACTGGGGTCGGCGTCGGATTGTCGAACCGGAATACCCTGTTTCTGGATGTGTACCAGTTGCGACTTGGCTCGCCGATGACCCTGCGCTGCAGCTCTCTCAAACCAGTATTGTGCCTTGCCGATGTCCTTGTCTACACCCAAGCCGTTTAGATACATGGCGCCGAGATTGTATTGCGCTTTGGCGAAATTCTGGTTGGCTGCACGCGTAAACCAGGCCACCGCCTCTTTATAGTTTTGCGTAACGCCCTGGCCATTTCGATACAGGCCGGCAAGATTGTACTGCGCCTTTTTGTCTCCGGCCTTGGCCAGTGGCACCAGAATCTGGTGGGCCCTGGAATACTCGCGTAAGCGTATGGCGCGTTCAGCATCCTCAAAACTTGCTGCAAAAGCAGTCAAGCTGATACCGACAAGCGCAAATACCGAAATCAAAAATACTGTTCGAGTGTAAAACATATTGACTGAGGAAGTTCTTTGGATTGACACAATCCGCAATGGATAGCGAGGTCAGGTTGTACCGTGTTTTGTTTCGACTTCAATTCCAATCTGCTTAAGAAACGGCGTGGGCAAAATTCCACCCGCGCAGACCAGGATCGCATCATTGTCCAGATTAATCATTTCACCCTCCTGGTCAATAGTAACCTTTTCGGCGTCAATTTGCTTAACGTTGGACGAGAGTAGGACTTGCAAGCGTCCTTCTTTTTCCGCCGCGTCGATTTTTTCACGGTTCTTTTGCTTTGCCCTGGAGAACGCCGGGCTGCGATAAGATATGGTCACGGTTGCTCCTGGCTCCTCCGCGATACTGGTGGCCGCTTCCAGAGCGCTGTCACCGCCGCCCACCACCAGAACGTTTTTGTTTTGATACTGCGCCGGATCGGTCAGGGAATAAACCACCTTGGGCACGTCTTCGCCAGGGACCCCCAGCTTGCGGGGTGTGCCACGCCGACCGATGGCCAGCAGCACGACCCGGCCATGGTACTTGCCCTTGGCGGTAGTCACCACGAAACCATCTCCGTCCGGCTCGATATTGTCCATTTTCTCATGGTAGTTGATGCTAATACCGGTCTTGTGTTCCACATCGTTCCAGAACTTCAGCAGGGTCTCCTTTTTTGTTTCCCGAAAACGCACCTTGCCCACCATGGGAAGATTGACCGGCGCGGTCATGACCACCTTACCGCGGGGGAACTTGAACACCGTTCCCCCGAGGGAGTCTTGCTCAAGAGTCAGGTAACGCAGCTTTCGTTCGTGGGCCCCCAATGTGGCCGCCAGACCGGCGGGTCCGGCGCCAATAATAATCACGTCATACGCATCTCCGCTGGCTTTTCCTGCGGACTTGCCGTTGGCAAGGTGCTTGGCCATGGAGTCCATCGCCTGGCGCCCCTGTTCCACGGCGTTGCGGATTAGGCCCATGCCGCCCAACTCGCCGGCGATGAAAATTCCCGGAATATTTGTCTCGAAATTTTCGGCGACGAACGGGATATCAACACCGCGTTTGGCCGTACCGAACACCAGTGTAATGGCGTGGAAGGGACAGGCCCTGGCACAGGCTCCGTGACCGATGCAGCGAGTCGGTTCGATCAATTGCGCCTTACCATGAATCAGACCCAGAATTTTACCTTCCGGGCACGCGGTTACGCAGGCCGCACAGCCGACACACAGGGTTTTGTCGATGATCGGGTGCAAGGAGGCCGGCTCGGTAAGACCGGCCTCCTTAACATCACTCAACACTGCGGCGTTTTTGCGATGCTTTTTGTGCGTAAAACGCCAGTAAAGCAATATCGCTACTGCCGGGATGGCCAAATAAATTGTATGAATCCAGTTGGTGTTCACTCTGAAGCACTTCAGTTAGATAAACCGATCGAGGGATGGGCATTATAGCAAAAACCCGCTACACGGGATTGCGCGGGCCATCACGTTTTCAGTTAAAAATTTATAAAATCAATAGGTTACGGGAACGTCGGGCGACCGACTAGGCGATACGGAAAAACCGGTCAAAACGGGTGACCTCCAGCAAACGACGAATCGCGGGTGATGCATTCAACACCGACAAGCGGGCATTTTCACTTCCAGCATACTCGCGTAACAATAACAGCATACCTAACGCGGAACTATCCATGTATTCGGTCTCGCCCAGATCAAGAACAAAATGGGCCCTGGGATCATGCCCTCTGTATGCATCACGAAATTGACGGTGCGCATCAAATTCAAACCGCCCGGAGATGACCATGGTCACCGTGTCACCGTCCCGAGAATGCGCTATCGTTAATGCCAAGCAAACCTCCGCGTCACGGCGTAAGTAAAACTGAACAATTACCCGTAATCCGGGTCTTAACCGCCACACCACCAACAATCAGTACAGTATAGAGCCTACGACGCCCGACCAAAATTAAAATTTTTCATCCCGGTTCGGCATCGGTAACAACAACCAAAAAATGCGTCCGCCGACGTAACTGGAGTTATTGTTCATGGAGCACGTTAGTCTGCTGTTTACCATTCTGGAATACATGGCGACGCTGCTGATATTCATTATCGGCCTCGGGTTCCTGGCCCTGGTTGTGACCTTTTTGGTCGACATACGGCAGTCCAAAAACGCCATACGCCGCAACTATCCGGTGATTGGCCGCTTTCGCTCATTGTTCCAGGAACTTGGCAAATTTTTTCGACAGTATTTTTTCGCCATGGATCGCGAAGAACTCCCCTTTAACCGGGCCGAGCGTAACTGGGTATATCGTGCCGCGCAGGATGTGGACAATACGTCGGCGTTTGGCTCAACCCGGGATCTGCGGCCACAGGGTACGGTGCTTTTCGTCAACTGCCCGTTCCCGACCCTCGATGAAGATGCAACCCCCGTCGGTACCACGACAATCGGGCCCTACTGCCGTACGCCCTACGAGACGGCCTCGCTATTCAATATCTCCGGCATGAGCTTTGGTGCCCTATCACGTCCTGCCGTAACGGCCCTGTCCAACGGCGCGCGCATGGCCGGCTGCTGGATGAACACGGGTGAAGGTGGCATGTCGCCCTATCATCTCGATGGCGGTGCCGATATTGTTTTTCAAATTGGCACCGCGAAATACGGTGTTCGTGACGATCACGGCAGGTTAAGTGACGAAAAGCTCCGTCAGGCGGCAGCGCACGAACAAGTTAAAATGTTTGAAATAAAGCTCAGCCAGGGCGCAAAACCGGGCAAAGGAGGCATCCTGCCGGCGAAAAAGGTCACCGAGGAAATCGCCCGGATCCGCGGAATACCCGTACATATGGATTCCATCAGCCCCAATCGGCATCCGGAAATCAATTCCACCGAGGATCTGCTGGAAATAATCAATCGTATCCGCGACGTCACCGGTAAACCCACGGGCTTTAAGACTGTCCTGGGCGCCTACGGTTGGTTGGACGAGTTGTGCCGGGCCATTCACAAGCACGGCGTGGAATATGCACCGGATTTCATCACGTTGGACAGCGCCGACGGCGGCTCCGGCGCGGCACCCGCAAGCCTCATCGACTACATGGGGTTACCCTTGTCGGAGAGCCTGCCGATGGTGGTCGACAAGCTGCGGGAGTATGAGCTGAAAGAACGTATCAAAGTAGTGTCTTCCGGCCGGCTCATCACCCCCGGAGGGGTGGCCTGGGCGCTCTGCGTCGGCGCGGATTTCGTCACCTCGGCGCGCGGCTTCATGTTTGCAATGGGCTGTATTCAGGCCCTGCAATGCAATCGCAACACCTGCCCCACGGGCATCACCACGCATAAGGCCCACCTGCAGAAGGGCCTGGACCCCACCGATAAAGCCGAGCGTGTGAAAAACTACGTTAAAAACATGGTCCACGAAGTCGGCGTAATCGCCCATTCCTGCGGGGTAAAAGAACCACGACAATTACGTCGCTTTCACGCCCGCCTGGTCACCGAAGACGGCCACTCGGTCTCGTTGGAAGAGCTGTATTCGGGAAGAAAGTATTGACCTGAATCAAGCGAGCCGCGCACGAGCAGATATCCGTTCAAGCCGCTATGCCCTATAATTCTCTTTGTAATTCCTCACAAAAACCCTACACAGAATGTCTGAATTAATTGATCCATTCGGCCGCTCAATCGAGTATCTGCGACTTTCGGTCACTGATCGCTGTGACTTGCGTTGCACCTACTGCATGCCAGAGGGTTTCCACGATTTCCACGAACCGGATCACTGGCTGACATTCGCTGAAATAGAACGCGTCGTACGGGCGTTCGGTGCGCTGGGCACACGACGGGTACGCATTACGGGCGGCGAACCGCTGGTACGAAAAAATGTCCCCGCCCTGGCCAAACGCCTGCATGCCTTACCGGGGATCAAGGACCTGTCGTTGTCCACCAACGCCACGCGTCTGGCACGCCATGCGAGCGAACTGAAGCACGCGGGCATTTCGCGCATCAACGTCAGCCTGGATACTTTGGATGCGGAAACCTTCAAAGCCGTTACCAAGGGCAAACTGGAAAAGGTGATCAACGGTTTGATGGCTGCCAAGGCGGCCGGTTTCAGTCCGGTGAAAATTAATATGGTGGTGATGCGTGGCGTCAACGAACACGAAGTCGAAGACATGGTTCGTTTTTGCATTAAGCACGACTTTACCCTGCGCTTCATTGAAACCATGCCCATTGGTGACACTGGTCGCGCCGCGGGAAACCAGTACGTCAGTCTTGCCGAAGTACGCACGCGGCTTGAAAAACACTTCAAACTAACACCGGCGACCATGCAGGGTGGTGGCCCGGCGCGTTACTTCAGGGTCGGAAGCACCGACCTGCGGATCGGTTTCATTACTCCCATGTCACAGCATTTTTGCGAAACATGTAACCGCGTGCGTTTGTCAACGGACGGTACTTTGTATCTGTGCCTCGGCCAGGAAAACAAATACGAACTGCGCCCGCTGTTACGTGCCGGGATCAGTGATGCGGAGTTACAAGATCATATTCGTCAGGCGATCACCCTCAAGCCGGAGCGACATGAATTTAACGAAGCCCCGGAAAAGGTGATTCGGTTCATGTCCATGACCGGCGGTTAGTCTATACCAAAATCATGTAAGCAAAATGTCCGCGTACAACCCGCAGGCGACACGCGCCTACATGCCCGCCTGATAACGCGGCCCGGTCTAGATATATTCGGCTTGGTCCCTGGTAACGGTTGCGGACCTTTCTCTACCGAACTCGCGTCAAGACACGCCGTAAATACGTCCCTGTAGGCTCGGGGGCCGCGGCCGCTACGGGCATCCTGCCCTCACGCGACACTTGCACATCCATGTGCGGCGTCCATGCGGTCCACGGTCTTGACGCGAGTTCGGTAGAGAAAGGTCTTATAGCTTGGTTGGTGTTAAGAGTTCTGAGTTTCTAAACTCGGCCTTCACCAGCACCATGGAATATGCTTTCTTCCGTGATTACTATTTACAATCACCCACCCGGCGGCCGGAAAGATTACTGCGCATGCTAACCGTTTGGCCGTTCACGTTCATGGTGATTGTGGATTGGCCCGACATGGAGTTGCCGCGGAACGTCATTTTGCCTTCTCCCACCGCCGGCCCCTGAGGGGTGTCGCACTCCATTGACCAGGTCACGGTGTTGCCTTTAACGCCATGCCCGGTCACCGTGCAACCCTTCTGACTCTGTGTCGACGGCACCAGGTGATCCTTTTTAAGACATTGCCTGGATTTCTGTGGTGCAACATTCATGGGCATGTCGACCATATCCAACCTGGCCGTAATCTCCCACAGACCGGTATTAATTTCCGCAAACGCGGGGGAGAACAAACTGAATGACAGGAGCAAGGAAATACCAAGTACAGATAAAGTGTTTCGCATCGAAGTGACCCGCTTGTCAGTTGAAGAGTTTTAAGAACTTTAAAACATTACCGCTAAAGACTCATCATCATCCGAATGCCGAGAATGAACAAGAGGCCCGCGAATATTTTTTTTAACACCGGTGCCGGTAACCGGTGCGCAAGTCGCGCGCCGATCGGCGCCGTTGCGACACTGGCGACCACCACGCCGAACCAGGCCGGAAGATACACATAACCCAGACTCCATTCAGGTAAACGCGGATCGTTCCAACCGGTAAACACGAATCCCGCCATACCGGCGACGGCAATGGGCAAACCACATGCGCTGGACGTCGCCACTGCCTTTTGCATTTTTATACGGCACCAGACCAAAAACGGTACCGTGAGTGTGCCGCCGCCGATGCCGACAATCGCTGAAACCCCGCCGATAACCACACCGGCCAAACTCATACCGGCCCTTCCCGGCAAGTCGCGAGCCGCGTGCGGTAAAATGGAGAACGCCATTTGCGCCGCGACGGTAATTTCGAAAACGGCAAAAAAAAGGCGTAATGTTTTCGTCGGCATGGCGTCCGCCACCAGCGCACCCATAAATGCACCAGCAATGATACCGGGCGTTAACCGGGCAAATACCGGCCAAAGCACGGCGCCGTGCTGGTGGTGCGCGCGTACAGAAGATATCGACGTCAGAATAATGGTCGCCAACGACGTGCCAACCGCCGTGTGCATAACAACACCGGCATCGACCCCGGCGCGACTCAACACGAAGGCCAACACGGGTACAATGATTAAACCGCCGCCGACACCCAGTAAGCCCGCGACGATACCTGCGAACGCGCCAAGCAAAATGTATATGAGAAACGGTTCCACGAAATGACCTTAACAAAAAAAAAGCCCTCCGGGTGGAGGGCTTGTCGTACGAAGAGGAAACAAATTGTTAGTAAGCCGACTCCCCTGTTAAGGGGAAGAATTCAACCACCCGACGAGCTGGTTATATATGGGATCGTTTACAGTAAACTTCTGCCCGCCGTCGTGGGTAACAATCTGCGTCGGTTTGGTAACAATCTTGCTTGCCAGTTTGTCGGCGAAATTCACTTGCTGTTCAAAATACAGGCGTTGTTGGCTCTGTTGTTGCGCATCCAGCATCGCCCAGTCCACAGCCAGCATTTCAAACGTACCGGCGACCTGCCCAACGGCGTGGCAACCGGAGCACAAGGTGACAAACTCGTCGTTGATCAGATCAATATTTGTTGTGCCGAGACGCGGTGCGGCGGCAGGCGGAACGAGCGGGATCTGCACAAGATTATGCGCCGTGCCTTTTTTGCCGTCATCGACCACGTAGACCAATGTATCGGTGGTCACCAGACTGCCAACGTTCTGTGGCGGTGTATAACTCAACACACCCACAGCAGTGACACTGATATCGCCGCCCAACGCAGACTTGGCATACGGCAACGCATAGGTCAATGTATCGCCATCACCGTCCATCGCCACCGCCGCGGCGGCGAGATCAATCGTCACGACCGCCGCTCCTTGCGTGACATTCTGGCCGTAGGTATAGGCGCCGGCAACGGGACGCGTGTTACCGGCCAGGGCGGTGGCCAGCGTTTCAATCCAGGTGTTTTGCCGGTTAACGGCACACGTCTCGATGCCCATAAAACCATGCAGGGTGTTGGCTTTGCAGGGATTGGTTTGCGTTGGGTCAGCGAAGCCGCCGTTCATCACATCGGCCACCACATCCAGGCCACTGGCAAACAATTGCCCGGTCAGTAACACAGAATCCAATGGCGTGGTGACCGAGCACAGGTCGCCGTTATGCCAGGAGATATGTGTGGGCACCTTAAGGTATCCCGGTTGGAGATTGGCGGGCGAGTTCTCCGCTCCGACCGGCGTACCCGCGCCCGAGGTCAAGGCGCTCGACAAGGCCACACCCGAAGCCAACATATAATTCGGCACAGCGGAAATCGTACCGCGGCTGGTGCCGGAGATGATGACCGGTAAGTTGGTGTTGTTAACCGCGTTAACCACGGCGGAGATATCGACTGCGTGTTGCATGGACACGCGATAATCGTCACTGTGCCAGCCTTGGATGTTTGCAAGGTCTTCGATGTAAACTTCCCAGTCACTGGGGCGATCCAGAGTGACGACGCGATACCCGGCGTCGGCAAACAGATCGGCACTGCGCACCAGGAAGTTGCCACCGGCCGAAGCCACCTTGGTCGCATCCATGGCATCGGCCACCAGTGCCGCATTACCATTGCCGCCGGCAAGCAAAACCACCAATGCCTTGGCGTCCGCGGGTACCAGCGGTTCGTGCAGCATATAGCTTACGGTGACATCACCACCCGTCGAGTCCTTGCGGCTGGTTACGGTTGCCAGCAAGGGCACCGGATTGCTGTTTTCAGAGCGCCGGCGCGTGGCCACTCCCGCGTCCAACTGACTGTCCCCCGGCTGATTTTCGCAGAGGGTATTCGACACGCTCAGACTGCCGCCGTTTACACCGGCGGCCGGTTTGGCCAGCGTGATCGTATCCGAGGTTTCGCACGTACCCGGTGCGTCGTCCTTGCCGGAACCCGTGAGGTTCATCGCGAGCCCGGAAAGCTTGCCACTGAATGTGCCGCTTGCCGTTCCCGCCGCAGCGGTGTCAACAAAGAACTCATCAGCAAAGTTGAAACTCAGGTTGCCGGAGGCATCAACAGATCCGGTTACGCTGGCGAGGGTTTTCCATTCCTCATAGCCCACCAAGGGGTCCAGCAATACGTTGCGTAGAACCGTGGCATCACCACTTACGCTGTTGCCGTTCTGGCTGGTTATGTTGAGCTCCACGCTGCCATCAAACACCGAGCCATCCGGCACGTCACCAGGACAATTGCTTACCGTTGAAGAAATACTGCCCACGTAGGTGCCCAGCAAATCCGGTGTTGTGGGCGTAGCGGGGCCGGGATTTACCACCGGGTCATCATCGCCACCGCCGCAGGCAACGAGAGAAAACGTACAAACGGAAAGAAATACAAGAGAACGCAAATCCATACCACACCCCACATCCTTAAGAGTTGAAAAAGAGTTGAACGTTGCTTCCATTCAACCGCCGGGTACTTCTGGAATCCTTGCCCCGGGCTTTTGGACATTTATTATTCGCGGCGCCACTGGCGGGTAACAGCGACTACTTCTCCGTTTCCGCAATCGGGTGGCGTGCTGGAGGGGAATGGTACGCGTAAAGTGCAAACCGGAACACAATAAGAGTGTGAACTCGCTCACAAAACAACTTGTCAAAGGCAAGTCGGCGGCGGTATACGATCACACCTCCAAGACACCTTATATAAAGGGCGATTTAGTCTAAAAAGTCAGTGCTAGCCACGAAGTTTGGAACAGCGGTGCCGGGCAGAAAATTAGATCGAATGTTGATACCTGCGAGTGATCGAGATCACCTGTAATGAGCCTTTGTACATATTGTTTTGATAAACATAGTTAGTCCTGATTAAGGCCAAGTTCTTTTTGCTTCTTCTTAGTTAAACCTAAGGAAACAATACGGTGAGATTCCTGAAGGTAGTAAATAAGTTCGTCATCTTCCGAACCAGGCACATCATATTGCTGTATCCACTTCATTCCACGAGAGGCGAGGTAAGGTGCTGGCCGATAACCGGGCTGTTCACACAAAAAATGAAAATTCAGCTCGGAAGCTTTAAATGTAAACGCGGGTTTATCGGCCTTCTCCCAACCTCCAATGGCAAATACCTTTCCTCCCACCTTCCATACATGAGCGCCTCCCCATTGAATGATGTATGAAGTAGCCGGAAGGGAGTGACAAAATTGATTGAATTCTTCATATGTCATGCTGACATTCTTATTGGCTCATAACGTAAAGCGAAAGACTCTCTCTATTCTAACTTTATTTGCTTGCTTTCTTTTATTGCCGGCCTTCCAATCGACTCATCCACAGGTACAAGTTTTGCCCTAACACCAAAAAGACCCATTCGCATTTGTTGCGATATGAAATACTGCATCCCCGGTTGTGCGTCTATCGTAATTTTATGCTCGTTTTCTGCGTCAACCGCGACGACATGCTCACCTGGGGCAACTTCGGTGCATAAATATGTTTTTACACCGGTTGAGTCAACTAGATTGCCATCTATGTGTATGTCGGTTTTAAATAGCGAACCAGTTTCTTCGTTACGATAAATATATAAAACAGGCTTTTTGTTTGATTATTTCCGGGACGTTTTCGGACGGGCCTTGGCAAGTTGGTTTGTTGGCATTTTTACCTCTCCGCGATCACTAACATCTCATAATCATCAGTGGTTAACACATCAGTCCTCGAAAACTGACCAAGTTTGACTCCATAAACGTCTACCTTGGTAAATCCCACAGACTTCACCAGCCAAGTAATTTCCGAAGGCACATAGTATCGCTCATTACACTTCAGCGATAACTTATTTCCCGAGTCATCTTCTGTTTCATATACTGAGTGATCACGAAATGTCATTAAATCGAACGTATTTTCGGAAGCTTGGCCCTTTTCTGCTCCGGAATTTATAAAATCTTTAACGGAGTGAAAAAGTGGAAATAATCCGTTCAACGTGGTGAATATAAATTTTCCTTTTGATTTTAGTGCTTTCGACGCATTTCTCAGAATTTGATAGTTCATTTCATCTGTTTCCATGAGCGAAAACCCACCCTCACATAACATAATTACCAGATCAAATTTCGCGTCAAACTCAAAGTTACGGGCATCAGCCACGCTAAAATCAATGCCCAACCCTTTTTCTTTTGATTTTTCTATAGCTCGATTTATTTGGGCTTGAGATAAGTCTATTCCTTTAACTAAATATCCTCTTTCAGACAGCTCAATAGCATGTCTGCCTGTGCCGCAACCGATATCAAGTATTTGAATGGATTTGTTGCGATTTATTTCCTCTTCGATAAAGTCACATTCGCCCTTTGTGCCTTGAGTGAATGATTCTTCATCATATTTCTTACTGTAATTCTCGAAAAGCCGTTCATACCATTGCTTCAAAACAACGCTCCTCAACTTTTCAAAATGCTAACGCCAATGTAATTTGCTGAGAGAAGCGAAGCGAAACAAAGTCGAATTGACATTTTTACTATACGCCACTCAAACAGATCTTTTATAGAAGTGCATGAGTGCACCTGATGGGCTAGTTTCAAACTGAGTGAGCTGAAATTTGGTCGGAACGGCTCCGTAAGCAAACAAACGTTTACCTTCACCAACTACTACCGGGAAAGTCCAAATTCGAAATTCGTCAATAAGTTGATTAGAAAGCAGGAGTTGAATTAGCTGCCAACTTCCATGTACTTGCAGTAAAGGGCCATCTTCCTGCTTTAGCTTTAATATTTCTCCAGCCACATCTTGGCTGTTGATTTTTACAGAATTTTTCCAAGAGAGATCATTTGTGTCCGACGTTACGACATACTTTTTTGCCTGGTTGAGTTTATCTGCGACTGGATTACCTGGTGCAACATCGGAAAAACTTGAAACGAAAATATTGTAAGTATTCCGCCCCAACAAAACATCATAATTCTCAGCCATTGCCTCTCGACCAACCTGCTCCATAACATCAGCCCAGCAATCATTAGCCCAACCACCCTTGGGAAAGCCTTCCGATGGAGCGCCAGGAGCTTGCATCACACCGTCAAGAGTTTGGAATATTAATATCGCTAACTTTCTCAATGTATTTGCTCCAGTAAAATTGTTATACCTATTACCGTATAACGCCGCAAATATTATTAACATAATCCTTCAAATTCACCCATGGAGCCAAGTCGAATTGTCATTAACTCTATATCTGTAATTGCCTCATGTGGATCTTGCCGGACTCCTGCAGGAGTTTTCCAAAAAGTTCCTTTTTCGCACACTCTATTGCCTGTTTTAGCAGTCCCAGAAATAATATAAACAAATTCATCAGAAGGATGAGTATGTGGATGTATGGTTGTACATTTTTTCATTTTTAAACGATGAATTGACCCGTTAGGTACTGGCTCTGTTAAAACTGACCAACTTGTTCCAGGGAATAGGTCGAGGTTAGAAAATTGTTGTTCATCTGAATCCTTAAATGTTTGTTCCATACTTACCTCCAATGTAAATGTATATTAATTATAACGCTGCAATTAACGGACAGCCGACGTTAGCTGGAGCGCGAGGAACAACGAGGTCAAAATAAACCCAATAAGCGGTACCCAGACTGGCACCGTAAACACTCCTGTGCGGGTGGGATCCAGGCGTTTGATTCGCAGTAATGAAAGATTAATCAAAGCAAACACAGCCAGCGTGACAAAGCTGGTTAATCGGGCGAGTGACAGTAGGGGCAATGCCACTGCGAATACTATAGTCAACAGTGATACAAATGCTGTCGCATTCAGCGGGGTATGTGTGCGCACGTTGACACGGCCAAACAGTTGCGGCAACCAGGCCTGACGACTCATTCCGTATAGAATTCGCGACGCCATAATGATTTGGACCAGTGCACCATTTAAAACCGAGACGATACTGATGGCGGTTATAAAGATCGGCGCTTTGCCCGTACTTAACGAGTAAACCAGTGCCAACGGTGCATCATTCTTTGAGAGCTGTTCGGCACCGGCGACAAGCAACGCGGCAACGGATACCAAAACATATAGGCTCGTGGTTACGATCAGAGAGATGATGATCGCACGCGGTAAATTACGCTGCGGTTGTCTTACCTCTTCCGCAACGTTGACGATGTCCTCAAAGCCAATAAATGCGTAGAAGGCTATAAACGCGCCGGAAAGAACCGCCAACCAGGCCGCCATACCAACCGGTAACATCATGCCGGGTAAACGCGCGGGCAGTTCAACATAATGGGTACGCGCCACCCACAGGATCAATACCAGCCCAAGGATCTCCAAAACCGTCAGTGCGGCAGCGATGATCACGGACTGGCCTATGCCCCAGGCGACGATGATACCCATGATCAGTATGGCAATCACCAGCGTCGCCATTCGCGGTACCGCAAAAAACACCTGCAGATAATTGACTAACCCGTGGACCAGCGTTGCGGTGGAGAGTATACCCATCACAACAATTGCCAAGCCCACCAGCGTGGCAAGTGGACGGTTGGCAAATGCCGCATACGCGTACACGGCCTCACCCGCGCTTTTGGGATAGCGCACGGAAAGTTCCGCATAGGAAAATGCGGACAATGCCGCAAGTAGTGCTGCGACGAGAAACGCCGCAGGAGTAAGCACCCCTGCTTCACCGGCAACTTTGCCGATTAATACATAGATACCGGCACCCAGAATGGTGCCGATGCCGTAAAAGGTGACCAGCAGCAGTGACAATCGCCGCTGGAGCTGAGGTTCTGTCAAATCGCTCACTGGCCCAGCATAACAATGCCGTGCCGAATTTATTTGACCCAGATCGTTTTCGCGTTCACGAACTCGCGAATGCCGTGACGCGACAATTCGCGTCCAAAGCCGGAGCGTTTAATGCCACCAAAGGGCAGCCGTGGATCACTTTTAACCATGCCGTTTACAAAACAACAACCGGCCTGTACTTGCCGCGCAAACGCCTCGCCACGCTTACTGTCGCGAGTCCAGACGCTGCCGCCGAGACCAAACGGTGAATCGTTGGCAATTCGCAACGCGTCCTCTTCATCTCGCGCACGAATGACTATGGCCACAGGACCAAATAGTTCTTCATGATACGCGCGCACTCCGGGTCGGACACGATCCAGAATTGAGGCGGAATAAAATGCGCCGCTGCCTTCCAGCGGGGTGCAACCGGTGACCGCTACGGCACCGGCGGCAATGCTGTCTGTGACCTGTTGATGTAACTCATCACGCAGATCAATTCGCGCCATAGGTGCCAGTGTGGTGGCTTCGTCGGAGGGATCGCCGGGCTGTAAAGCTTCGACGCCGGCGGTAAAGCGTGCCAGGAAATCTTCGGCAATGGCATCCACAACAATAAAACGTTTCGCGGCGATGCAACTCTGACCGCAATTCAAATAACGCGAGGCCACTGCCTGATTCACGGTGAGATCGAGATCAGCATCTTCCAGCACCACGAACGCATCCGAACCGCCAAGCTCCAACACTGATTTCTTAACGTTATCGCTCGCGATCGCGGCCACCTGCCGCCCTGCGGGTTCGCTGCCCGTGAGGGTTACGGCAGAAATTCGCGGGTCTTCGATCACCCGTTTGACTTGTGAGGCGCGAATCATCAGTGCTCGAAACACACCCGCGGGAAATCCGGCAAGCCGAAACACTTCCTCGATGGCCAGTGCACACTGAGGAACGTTGGAGGCATGTTTGAGTACCCCGGTATTGCCTGCAATCAGTGCCGGTGCGGCAAAACGAAACACCTGCCAAAACGGAAAGTTCCAGGGCATCACTGCCAGCACCGTGCCCAAAGGTTGATAGGCCACGAAACTTTTCGAGGCATCGGAATCGATCTCTTCATCGGCCAGAAACGCCTCACCGTACTCGGCGTAGTATTCACACGCCCAGGCACACTTCTCGACTTCGGCACGGGCTTCACGGCTGAGCTTACCCATTTCCGCCGTAATCAGTCCGGCGTAGCGATCGATATTCTCCAACAGGACGGTAGCCGCCGACTGCATGAGAGCGCAGCGTTTTGAAATCGGCAGCGCTGCCCAGTCGGGTGTCACCGTCACGACTTGAGACAGGGCCTCATCGAGGTACTGATCGTCCCAATCAGGGATCTCACCTGCCGCCTCTCCGCTGGCAGGATTGACCGCTACAAAACCCATGCATGCTCCTTATCGACGCTGTGCGTGTCAATTTGGTCTAAAAAACCGGGCACAATAACCCATAAAAACGCTGTAGTTTTAATAGTATAGACCTTGTTTGCGTGAATTTGTGTCTTCTACGCGGCCGGCGTGGGCTCGCTTCATTTCTCAAGAATTATTAATGATTCAGAATATTCTAAATTTATTTTCAATTCAGCGACAGGGCAAGGATGATTTTAACGGCACGAAAATTGATTTTAGTGAAAGGAACTCACAGGTGCACGACACGCCCAGCGCTTAGCGGGTCCGTCTGAGCTTAAAGGAAACAATACCGGGTACACTTCCGCGGTTCTTACTTGCGGATGACAAACGAAAATCGCCCAGATCTGCCGCGGTGACTTACACCGAGCGGACCTGGGCGACTGTTTGCTGAAGTATGGGGACGTGTCAGGTTTTGAACTGTCCCACCAATTGCTGCAGTTCGCTTGCCAGTCGCGCCAGGTCGTTACTGGAAGTAAAGGTTTGCTGCGCACCCTCTGCAGTTTGCTGAACCACGTGACTAATGTTGACGACGTTTTTGTTAATCTCTTCGGCAACACAGCTTTGCTCTTCCGCGGCGCTGGCGATCTGGATATTCATATCGCTAATGGTTGTCACAGCACGCGTAATTGCGTCGAGTGATTCGCCGGCGTGACCTGCCTGCTCGACGCTTTCGTGGCTGCCTTTACGGCTGGTTTCCATAGCCTGTACGGCCTGTTGCGCGCCTTCCTGCAAATGTTGAATGACTTGTTGGATCTCCTGGGTTGACTCCTGGGTACGACTCGCCAGGGTGCGCACCTCATCGGCGACAACGGCAAAGCCGCGTCCCTGTTCGCCCGCGCGCGCGGCCTCGATAGCCGCGTTCAATGCCAGCAAGTTGGTCTGGTCAGCGACGCCACGTATTACTTCCAGTACCGCGCCAATACTTTCGCTGTCGCTTTCGACCTTGTTAATAACCGCCGTCGCGTTCTCGATTTCTCCTGCGAGTGTCGAAATGCTGGCAATGGCCTGCTCAACGACCGACTTGCCGGCATGGGCCTCATTGTCAGCACTTTTCGCCGCACTCGAAGCTTCGGTAGCATGACGCGCCACTTCCTGAACCGTGGCAGTCATTTCATTCATGGCCGTCGCGACTTGCTCGGTTTCCGACTGTTGCTGCTGAACTCCCTGGTTGGTTTCCTGCGTTATTGCCGCCATTTCTTCCGCGGCAGACGCCAGTTGTGCTGTTGAACCCGACACCTGCAGGACAATACTGTGCACCTTTTGTGCGAATCGGTTAAACGCGCCGGAAAGCTGCGCGATTTCATCTTTGCCGGTTTCCTCCAGGCGCTTGGTCAAATCACCTTCACCTTCGGCAATGTCGTTCATGGCATAGACCGCATTTGAAATCGGTTTGGTAATGCTGCGTCCGATATACCAGGCGACAAATAAACCAAGAATCAAAGCTACGAAACCGATGAATATTGTCAGATTCCTTGTACCGTTGATGGCCGCAACAAAGTTGCTCCGGTCCATCGCGATCTCCATAACGCCGACCGGATTGCCGGAGAAATCCTTGACGACGCGCGCATAGGTGGCAAATGAAACACCGTCATGCTCGACTCTATCAATAGAGGTGTCTCCGGAAATGGCTTGCTTAAGTTGCTGTGATGTTAACAGCGTTTTTGCGCCGAGCGTTGAGCCGAATACTTCAAACTCACCACTGCGCTCCACGTGCAGCGCAATATCAACGCCGTACTTTTCCTTAAACCCATCGAAGAAGGGCTGTCCGAAGGACATTCCGAATTCCACCGAACCGATATGTTTGTTGTCTTGAAAGACCGGCACCAGGCCACGGATTCCCAGACCCGCCACGCCCTTTTCCAACCCCTGGATCGGTTTTAGATCCTTGTTTGCGGCCAGAATTGTTTTTCGGAATGATGACAAGTCATCGCCGAATTTTTTCGGTTTATGCGCGCGTAAAAATGAAATTGCCGGCGCCTTATGGAATTGAAACTGGCGCGCTGCATAGCGTTTCTTGAGTTCCTTGAACAACGGCACCGTACGCGCAGCGAGATCATCACGCCGGCCGTCGGCAAAAGCGGCCTGCACTTCCGGTGTTGAAGCAATCACAAAGCTCATAGCCTGAGCCAGGCGACCTTCCGAATCAATTTCCGCTATGGCACTTTGGTAAAGATCTTCAAGCGCACTCTGCTCGGCCTCATGCACGACCTCCGTCACTTTCATGATTACAACCGGTACAATCAGTACCAGGACGATGACCAGCACCAGACTGAAACCCACGCTCAGGCGGGTACCGATTTTTAAATTCTGTAGCATGTTAATGCTGCTCCCGTGTTCCGATATAAATAGGGATCCAAGATCCTATACTTGCGTCGGTTTAGCGGTAAAACCACGGGAAACTTGAGTGCCGGACCGGCCGGTCTCGCCCATTTTTCCGTCCGGAAAGTCTATGAAAGTTCAATGGTTTTAGTAGGATAGGCTCTGACTTCCCGAAATCGAGCCCGTAGCAAGACTTGACCTCAAGCGGTTCTGCTGGCCAAAATCCGCCGGTATTGATATATCCGGATTAAAACCACAACCACCAGGCAGGCAAAAGCAGACATGAAAAGCCACAACATATGTATTCTCGGCGGCAGCGGGTTTGTTGGCGGCCATCTGGCCAGCCGGCTGGTGCGTGACGGCCACCGGGTGCGCATCCTGGCGCGGCGGCCGGAACGGCACCGCGACCTACTGGTCCTGCCGACCTTGGAAGTCGTTGCCGCGGACATTCATGACGTCCGCGAATTGGCCAGCCAATTTCGCGATCAGGATGTCGTCATCAATCTGGTGGGCATTCTCAACGAGAAAGGTGACAAGGGCATCGGTTTTCGCCAGGTCCATCTGGAGCTGGCGGAGAAAGTGACCAATGCCTGTCGCACATCCGGTGTCAAACGTCTGTTGCACATGAGCGCACTCAATGCAGATGCCGAAGAGGGTCCCAGTTACTATTTGCGCAGCAAGGGCCAGGCAGAAGACCACGTGCACAACGCGGAAGGAATCGAGGTCACCAGTTTTCGGCCGTCGGTAATTTACGGGCCGGGCGACAGTTTTTTTAATCGCTTTGCCGGTTTACTGCGTATAACACCCGGTATGCTACCGCTCGCCATGGGCCAGGCCCGTTTTGCACCTGTTTATGTCGAGGATGTGGCGCATTGTTTCGCCACGAGTATCGATAATCCACACACCTATGGCCGGCGCTTTGATCTGTGTGGCCCAAAGACCTACACACTGCAAGAGCTGGTTGAATACACCGCGAAAATTATTGGCATACGCCGCAAAATTGTGTCGTTGGGTAAAACACTTTCAGCCATGCAGGCCAACGTACTGGAGTTTTTTCCAGGCAAGCCGTTGTCCCGCGACAACTACCGTTCCTTGCAGGTCGATAGTATCTGTGAAGAATCGTTTCCTGGAATTTTTTCGATCTCGCCGACAGCCATCGAAGCGGTTGTACCAGGCTATCTTGGCCAACGCCGACAGCGCGATCGCTATGGGGATTATCGGCAGCGCGCGCGCCATGAAGCCTAGGTGGCAGGACGCCGCCTGAGATGAAAATTTACCGGGTAGGCGGTTGCGTGCGGGACCAATTGCTGGGCCGTCCGGTAAAGGATCGAGACTGGGTCGTCGTGGGTGCCTCACCGCAACAAATGCAGGCATTGGGCTATCAGCAGGTCGGCAAGGACTTTCCGGTTTTTCTGCATCCCGAAACGCACGAAGAATACGCACTGGCCCGCACTGAACGTAAAACCGGTCCGGGTTACACCGGTTTTGCCTTTCATGCTGCGCCGGAGGTCACTCTGCAAGAAGATCTCCAGCGCCGCGACCTGACTATCAACGCCCTGGCGGAATCCGACGACGGCGAAATTACTGATCCGTACGGTGGACTCGCCGATCTGCAGGCGCGCATCCTGCGACATGTCTCGCCCGCGTTTGTGGAAGACCCGGTGCGAATTTTACGTGTCGCCCGATTCGCCACGCGCTTCGCCGGCGAAGGCTTCAGCGTCGCCAGTGAAACGCTGTCGCTTATGCGGCAGATGGTCAACAACGGCGAGGTTGATGCGTTGGTTGCTGAGCGTGTGTGGCAGGAAACCCGGCTTGCGCTGGGCGAATCAAAACCGTCACGCTTCATCGAAGTTCTACGTGATTGTGGCGCGCTGGAAAAACTTTTTCCCGAAATCGACGTGTTGTTCGGCATTCCGCAAAATCCTGATTTTCACCCCGAGATCGACACCGGCGTGCATACACTCATGGTGACTGATCAGGCGGCCCGCCTGAGCGACGATCCCCAGGTACGTTTCGCCGCCCTGGTGCATGATCTGGGTAAGGGTGTCACGCCCCGCGAGCAATGGCCAAAGCATCAGGATCATGATGAGCGTGGCGTACCGTTGGTGCTGGATGTGTGCAAGCGCCTCAAAGTACCGACCGAATACCGTGAACTCGCGGTGCTGGTAACCCGCTACCATCTGTACTTTCACATGGCGGCCGAACTCTCGGCCGCAAAGTTTCTTGATCTCTTCCAATCGCTGGATGCCTTTCGGCGACCGCAGCGCTTTCAGCAGTGGCTGTTCGCGTGCGAGGCAGACTCCCGCGGACGTACGGGCTTTGAGGATCAACAACCAGAACAAACAGACCTGATACAACATGCCTTCGACGCCGCGGCACGGGTTGATATCACGCCCGCCACCCGAAGTGGTCTGGCCGGCCCAGCGATCGCGGAAGAGATTTCCCGCCTGCGCCAGTCGGCCATTGCAGATGCATTGCGATGAACCTGCATATTGACCACCTCGTACTGACAGTGCGCGATCTCGACGCCGCCATACACTTTTATAATAGTGTTTTAGGCATGCAGGTCGTTGAGTTTAGCGGTGGACGCAAAGCGCTAAAATTCGGCCGGCAAAAAATGAACCTGCACCAATACGGCAAGGAGTTCACACCCCACGCCAGTCAACCCACACCGGGCAGCATGGACCTGTGTTTTCTTACCGATCTTCCCATTGCGACGGTGACGGCCCGACTCAAGGATATCGGTGTTGAGATTGAGGCTGGTCCGGTTCCCCGCAGCGGTGCGGCAGGACCAATCCAGTCGATATACTTCCGCGAGCCCGACGGTAACCTTATCGAGATCGCCAACGCCGTCTCTTAGGTTCGTTGCGACGCCGTTACCGCACGTCCACAGGCGATAAATATCCGGTGCTCTGGCCTATTTCCACCGGGAGATCACGCCGGCGCATGTACCCGCCATTACCATAACTTCTCCAGGGTAATTAATATTAATAAATTCTGATAAACTGATGGAATCGAAACGTTTCAGGTTAGTCCCCGGCTTGCTGGCTTGTGGCTAAAAATACTTTTTTATCAAGAGGTTAACATGCAAAACGGTACCACGATAACCCAGTTTATCATCGAGGAACAACGTCACATAGAAGACGCCACCGGTGATTTCACCTCCCTTCTCAACGATGTCGTCACCGCGTGCAAGGTGATCTCTAATGATGTTAACCACGGCGCCCTATTCGGCGTGCTCGGCTCCGCTGAATCCGAGAACATTCAGGGTGAGACGCAGAAAAAGCTCGACGTGATAAGCAACGAGGTATTTCTCCAGTCCAACGAGTGGGCCGGTCACCTGGCAGCCATGGCGTCCGAAGAAATGGAGGACGTCTACCCCATTCCCAAGAAGTACCCGCGCGGTAAATATTTGTTGGTGTTCGATCCGCTGGACGGCTCGTCCAACATTGACGTTAACGTCTCGGTCGGTACCATTTTCTCGATCCTGCGTTGCCCCGGCGAATGTAAGGCCGAGCCTTCGGCAGACGCCTTTCTGCAACCCGGCACCGAGCAGGTTTGTGCCGGCTATGCCCTGTATGGACCTTCCACGATGCTGGTACTGACCACCGGTCATGGTGTCAACGGTTTCACCCTGGATCAAAACATCGGTGAATTCATTCTTACCCACCCCAACATGACCATCCCGGCGGACACACAAGAGTTCGCAGTCAATGCGTCCAACATGCGTTTCTGGGAACAACCGGTCAAACGCTACATCGACGAATGTCTGGCGGGTAGCGACGGTCCACGCAGCAAGGATTTCAATATGCGTTGGATAGCATCAATGGTTGCCGAAGTGCATCGCATACTGACTCGCGGCGGAATTTTTATGTACCCGCTGGATGAGAAAATGAAAGCCAAGGGCCTGGGCGGCAAGCTACGACTGCTGTACGAAGCCAATCCCATGTCGATGATCATCGAGCAGGCTGACGGTGCCGGTCATACCGGTCGTGAGCGTATTCTTGATATCAAGCCGGAAGGCCTGCACCAACGTGTACCGGTAATCCTGGGCTCAAAGAACGAAGTCGAGCAAGTGGTTCGCTACTACCAGGAAGAAGCCGAAGGCAAGGCTAAAGATAACGCGGCGTAAATATCAGGCGTAAAACAATACACCTTCCCGTCACTCCGGCGCGTGCCGGAGTCCAGAAAAAACTGCGCAAGCGTCTGGATTCTGGCTTTCGCCAGAATGACGGTCCGGTCTTGTTAGCAATGTAAACCACGGGGAGCCCGGGATTTAATTCTTCAGGGCGATCACAATAGGAAGCAATGAAGAAGCCGAAGGCAAGGCTACGGATAACTCGGCGTAACTAACAACTCGACACCTTCCCGTCACTCCGGCGCATGCCGGAGTCCAGAAAAAACTGCGCAAGCGTCTGGATTCTGGCTTTCGCCAGAATGACGGTCCGGTCTTGTTAGCAATGTAAACCACGCGGAGCCCGGGATTTAATTCTTCAGGGCGATCACAGTAGGAAGCAGTAAAGAAGCCGAAGGCAAGGCTACGGATAACTTGGCGTAACTAACAACTCGACACCTTCCCGTCACTCCGGCGCATGCCGGAGTCCAGCAATGTTTAAGCCGGCGCCTGGATTCTGGCTTTCGCCAGAATGACCGTGGGGGTCTTGTTTTAACGCGAAATCCACGGAGGACACGGGGAAAAACTTTTTTCTCTTGAGAAATTATTTTCCCCGTGCCCCCCGTGGTTTAATTCTTTCGGGCGATCACAATAGCGCGCAGCGGCGCAGGATAACCCTCCACTGTTTTTGTTGGGTCCTTCGGATCAAGACACACGTCCAGAGACTCAAAGGTCATCCAGTCGGTACTGCGTTGTTCGTCAGTTGTTGTCGCGGTGACATCAACTAACGTAACATCCTCAAATCCACATCGACGCAACCAGATCCGCAGTTCGTCCACAGCGGGAATAAACCAGACATTACGCATGCGTGCGTAGCGTGACTGCGGCACGAGCACATTGCCGGCCTCGCCTGCAATTACCAGCGTTTCCAGTACCAGTTCGCCACCCGGTTTAAGGCAATCGCGCAATTCAAGCAAATGATCAATGGGCGAGCGGCGGTGATACATCACGCCCATGGAGAACACCGTGTCAAAGGCCGCCAGACCTTCCGGTACATCATCAATACCCAGCGGTAAAACGAACACATTGTGCGCCCTGGCAAAATGTTGCACGGCTTCAAACTGCATGACATACACCAGCGTTGGATCGATGCCCACAACCAGCTCGGCTCCCGCGCCCGCCATGCGTAAACAGTGGTAGCCATTACCACAACCCACATCCAATACCGTGCGACCCAACAGCGGTTGCAGGTGGTCAATTAGCCGGTTCCATTTCCAGTCGGAACGCCATTCCGTGTCGACATGAGTACCGAAAATTTCAAACGGCCCTTTACGCCAGGGATGCAGTTCGCGTAACTGCTGCTCGATGTTTGCACGCACTTGCGGATCAACTTCGTTAGCCTGACCCAAGCGGATACGCGCCGCGTTAAGCTCAACGGCGGAAGGCGTTACTTTGGGTAGGGTATCAATCGCAGCTTGCCAACGAACCAAGTCACCGTGGCGTTGAGGTGACAGTGCGGCGGCAACATCACGTTCCAGTTTACCGGCCCAACTGCGCAGCGGTGTTTTTTGCATCGCCTGCACAAGCCCGAAAAGGTTCATGGCTTATGTGCAACAAACGAGACAAAGTTGAAGCAGCGAAACCACATATCGACGTTGATCAAGCCGGCTTGTGCTAGACGCTGACGATGAGTTGCAATGGTGTCAGGGACCAGCACATTTTCCAGAGCGGCGCGTTTCTGACTTATTTCCAACTCGCTATAACCATTGGCACGTTTGAATTCACGGTGCAGGGCCTCGTTACGATCGCGCTCGCTTCTATCGTCAAAAGTCACCTTTTCCGAAACAATGAGTGCTCCACCGGGAAGCATCCCGTCTGCAATGCGGCGCAGGATATCCAGGCGTTCGCCGGTATCGATAAACTGCAAGGTAAAATTCAACACGACCAGCGACACATTTTCAAACTGCACCTCGCGTACATCCGCACAGACGACTTCGGTTGGCACGGCGGTTGATTCGCGCGCCAACAGCTCACGACACCGCTGTGCCATCGCCTCGGCATTATCTATCGCAAACATACTCACATCGGGTTGCTGGATTCGTCGCCGCATGGACAGGGTCGCTGCGCCCAGTGAACATCCGAGATCGTAAACGCGGCTACCGGGTACAACATAGTGCTGCGCAAAAACACCCAGCATGCTGATTATGCTGTCATATCCGGGCACGGAACGGCGGATCATATCCGGAAACACATCGGCGACTTGTTCGTCGAACATAAAGTCGACCACATGACCAAGCGGATCACGAAACAATTTATCGCTGGAGTTTGTTTTTCTCATCCAATTCCAGTTTCCGGAACCCTATAGAAACACACTAAACCGACGGACGTGAGGCGAAGCGGCCTACTACCGCGCGGCACTTAGCGGCCAAAAACACGCCGTTCAAAACGATACAGCAAGCGACCCATGCTGCCACGTGTAACCAACCAGCCCAGCATAACACCCAAGGCATTAGCAGCCATGTCGGTGACTTCAAACAAACGCGAGGGATTCAGGCCCTGCAGGTATTCAAGTATCACGCCCAACAGAATAAAACCAATAACTAACCATTGGCGATTGCCCCGTTGCATGTAAATCTGCGCGAACCAGGCCATCAGAACAAAGTAAGCCAAAAGGTGGTTTAACTTGTCGGCATGAGGAAACTGAAAGCCGCTCACCGGCAGTTCCGGCGACAGGCTGCTCCACACCACACCGGCAATCAAGGCGATGCCGATAGCAAGCCAGATGGTATGAAATCGCAAGGTAACTGCAGCTTCCATAGCTAGTTCATGGTCACCAGAAAATCACCAATAGCACGGCACCCAGTAATAACCGATAGACCACAAACGGAAACATGCCCATGCGGCCAATCAACTTAAGAAAAAAATGTATGCACACGTAAGCGGTCACGGCCGAGAGCAGCGTGCCGGTTACAAACGCGGTCCAATCAACCGGAGCAGTACTCGACGCCAGCTTGACGCTGAGCAAACCGCTTGCAGCCAGGATCAGGGGAATGGAAAGCAAAAAGGAAAACCGGGCCGCCGCTTCGCGTGTCAAGCCCAACATAAGACCGGCGGTCATGGTAATTCCCGAACGTGAGGTGCCAGGAATGAGCGCAAGGGCCTGGGCGCAACCCACTACAAGCACATCCTTCCAGCTCAATTGATGTTCGTTTCGATTTTGTCGTGCGTGACGGTCGGCAATCCACAGCAGCACGCCAAAGCCGATTGTTGCCCAGGCGACTACCAACGGAGAACGCAATACCTGTTCGACAACATCTTCAAGCAGCAGACCGGCGAGGCCCGCTGGAATCGTGCCCCACAACACGGCCCAGGCAAGCCGACTTTCCCCCACCAGCTGACGTTGCCTGAGCGAGGCAAACCAGTCCCGGGTCATGCGATTTAGATCGCGTTGAAAATAAAAAACCACCGCCGCCAGCGAACCCAGGTGCACGGCAACGTCAAACGCCAGGCCTTGATCGGGCCAACCGGTAAGTTGCGGAACCAATATAAGATGCGCAGAGCTTGAAATGGGCAGGAACTCGGTCAGTCCCTGAACCACGGCGAGTACGATGATGTGAATCAGTTCCACGCGTGCTCCATCCAATACCGACGCCGCCCTACGGCGCTACAATTTATACTCACCCGAGACTCTGCCCTTGTCTGTTCATCGCCGCTGTCGGTTCATCATAGTGCCGCAGAAAGATCACGCACCCGAAAACCGGCAAGCTCGCTATTGATGTCCTTGCCAAAACCAATGACCTTGAACAACTCACCCATCTCATGAGGCAACGTTAGCTTTTTTAGTTGTGCCGCAGTTTCCAATTGCGCCCGCGTGTCTAACGGGTTCACCTGTGCGGCCAGTTCAGTTAAGCCGCTACCAATGAGAAAATTTGCCTGATTGGTGTACCCCAATAATTGCAGGCCCGCACGGTCACCTGCCGTGGCGATCGCAGAAAAGTCCACGTGCGCAGTGATATCCTGCAGGCCCGGATAAACAAACGGATCGCCGTGAGCACGATGCCGGTAGTGACACATCAGTGTTCCGCTATCCCTTTGCGGATGATAAAACTCGCGGCGCGGAAAACCATAGTCAATAAGGAGTACCACACCACGCTGCAACCTCTGCGCAATGCTGTGTAACCAGCGCTCCGCGGAAAAGTTAATTTCGGAACAGTAACCTTCAGTTAACAGTGTTCCCGTTTGTTCGTTAATGTCGGCGATACGACCGAGTAATTCCTTGTCGCTCGGCTCGCCTTCAAGCCAGTGAAACTGATTCGCCTGCCAACTGACGTACATTTCCTTCGCACCTGCGGCGTGGAAAACAAAACGATTAACCGGCATCGCATCAAGCAGTTCATTGGCGAACACGATGCCGTCGAAATCATTCGGCAGCGTATCAAGCCAGACAACGCGATCCAGCATCGTCGGGCAGGCTTGCGTTAGCGTATCCCGTTGCCGTGCACGTAATTCTCCGCTTAGTTCGAGGATGAAGTAGCGTGCCGGTAAACAGTTGAGCTGCTGCAAATGCTGCAGCACGCCGGCTGCCAATTGCCCGCTGCCCGCACCGACCTCAAGTAAATTGCCTGCGGGTATGTCTTCCAGTACCGGCGCGAAGGCACGCGCCAGACACGCCGCAAACAGGGGCGAAATTTCCGGTGCCGTAACAAAGTCGCCCGCCGCACCCAGTTTTTCACTGCCGGCACTGTAGTAGCCGAGGCCTGGAGCATACAACGCTAACTGCATAAATTCCCGGAACGGTATGCCGTGTTGCGGATCGGTGATCTGCGCACGAATGTACTCGGTCAATTCACGACTATGCTCCTGCGCCTGGCGATCCGGCACAGGCAGTTCGCTGGCGCGACGTGAGTTGGGATGCTGATCGATTGGTGGTGAAGTAAAAACCATGGGCGTGCGGTACTATGGGTTCTTTTGTTTCAATTCGTGATCACGTGCGCGAAATCCGCTGCACACGCGAGCAAGGAGGATAGCACAGGTGTTGAACGACCAGGTGGTGTTAATCACGGGCGCAGCGCATCGACTGGGCGCAACCACCGCGCAACTTCTGCATGCGGGCGGCGCGCGCATTGTTCTGCATTACCGTGCTTCAGAAACAGCGGCACTCGCCTTGCAGGCGGAGCTCAACGCCCAACGCGCTCATAGCGTGGTGTTAGTGCAGGCTGACCTGCTGGACGTTGCAGCACACCCTACTCTGGTGCAGCAAGCGGCTGCAACCTGGGGCCGGCTGGATGTGCTGATCAACAACGCCTCGAGTTTTTACCCGACGCCCGTCGGCGAGGTCACCGAATCCCAGTGGGATGACCTGCTGGGCACCAATCTCAAGGCGCCCTTTTTTCTTTCCCAGGCGGCGGCACCGTTACTTAAAACGCAAAATGGCTGCATTGTAAATATTGTTGATATACACGCCGAACGACCGTTGAAAGATTATCCCGTTTACAGCATGGCGAAGGCCGGCCTGGTGATGCTGACCCGGGCCCTGGCCAGCGAGTTGGGGCCGCAAGTTCGGGTAAACGCCGTTGCACCCGGCGCCATCCTGTGGCCGGAAAACATGGACACCGCCACCCAGCAGCGCATCATTTCGCGGACGTTTCTCAAGCGCCAGGGTAACCCGCGGGATATCGCCAAAGCCGTGCGGTTTTTAATTACCAACGCCGACTACATGAGCGGTCAGGTGCTGACCGTGGATGGCGGCCGCTCGTTAAACAACTGAGTATCCGGCTCACCACTTAAATGGAATGGGTCGCAATACCTGCTGTTGCCGATCAAACGCCTGCCACAATTCCGCAATAGTCTGACCGGTTTGTGGATGGCGCATTTGCGGCGCCAGTTCCGCCAACGGCCACAGTACAAAGGCGTGCTGGGTGATCTCATCACGAGGTACCTCGAGGTCCGAACCGTGCAAGACCAGATCATCGTAGAGCAAAAGATCCAAATCCAGGGTACGCGAAGAAAACTTGGGACCACTGCGGACACGGCCGTAACGATCCTCAATATCCCGCAGGTGGCGGGCCACCTCGTGAACCTCTGCGTCGGTCGAAAAACCCGCCACCAGATTGTAGAAATTATCGCCCTGGAAACCGACGGCCGCACTTTCGTAGACGGACGACAACGCCACCTCGCCGTAATCGGCGCGCAAGGCCGCCACCCCTTTGCGGACGTGCTCAGCGGGATCGATGTTGGAACCGATACTTATATATACCTGGGCCATGGCCTGCCCGCCGCCTATGGTCGCGCGCCGCGCTCGATGATCACACCGACATCACGTGCCCCACGCACTGCACCTTGCTTGTTCAGCCGCAACTTCACCCATGGCACGTCAAACTCATCGAGAATAATACCGGTGATGCGTTCGGCCAGGGTCTCCACCAATTGAAACTCGCTCTCCGCTACGAAGCCGATCACGCGCTTGGCCACCGCTTTGTAGTCCAGTGTGTCGTCAATTGCGTCCGAAGATGCCGCCTTGCGAATGTCGGCACCCATTTCTATATCCAGACTGACGGTCTGCTTGACCCGACGTTCCCAATCAAAAATTCCAATGATCGTTTCGATGCGCAGGTCATTAAGGTAAATAATATCCATGGCGCGTAAGGTACAGGGGAAGCAGGCGGCGGTACAAGCGCAGAAAAACCCGCCACACCGGGTTACTTGTGCGCCGCAGCGTTTATCCTGTACCTTCTCGGCATGACGATTGTCGATGCCGCCCTTGTAATTTTCGCCTATCTGTTCGGCTCGATTTCTTCCGCCATCATTGTCTGCAAGCTCATGGGTCTGCCCGATCCTCGCGCTGAAGGCTCGAAAAATCCCGGCGCAACCAACGTGCTGCGAATTGGTGGCAAGAAGGCCGCCGCCATTACTTTGCTCGGTGACATGCTGAAGGGACTGCTGCCTGTCGCACTGGCGAGGCTGTTAACAACCTCCGAAACCATACTGGCAGCGACCGCCGCTGCCGCATTTCTCGGTCATCTATATCCGGTGTTTTTTCATTTCAAGGGTGGCAAGGGAGTCGCCACCATGCTCGGTGTTTTGATCCCCCTATGCTGGCCTGCCGGGCTACTGACACCGGCAACCTGGTTGTTGGTCGCCAAAACAGTGCGTATCTCATCGCTGTCCGCACTCATCGCGACGGCGCTGGCGCCACTCTATGTTTGGTTGTTCAGCCACTCGCCGATCCTCGCGGGTACCACGGCCGGTATGACGGTACTGTTATTCTGGCGGCATCGCGCGAATATCCGGCGATTGATCGAAGGCACGGAAAGGACTACAAAGAAAGGGACGAGTGACGAGTGACGAGTGACGAGTGACGAGCACAGTATCAGCATCGGCGGAGCTCTCTAACTAATTATATTTAGAACGTTTTTTTATGCCCCATGGCGTCGACCCCTGGAAACGTTCCGGCGTTTGGCGCCGATGAGCCTGGCGCCTCGACCTACCACTGGCCAAAATACAGCAACCGGCCTCGCCCAATAAATGCGAACTCGCGCAGGCTTATTAGGGAAAACCCTAATAGTCCGCTCCACTTTGCTCCGGTTATCCTTTCCTAACTGATTAACCCGCTCACAAGGAAGAGAAACTGTGCGCAACATGGACCCGGGATCCCTCCCCGCCAATCAGGCCCGCCTCACCCTGACCGTCAACGGCGACCCCCTGCCGGTGGTGGCCCTGCACGGTGAAGAACACCTCTCCCGCCCGTTCACCTTCACCGTCGAAGCCCTGCTGGACAAATACCTGCAGCCCGATCGCCTGCTCGGCGCCCGCGCGGTCCTGGCGATGACCGGTCACGACGGCCTGCACCGCCAGGTGGCCGGGATCCTCAGCCAGTTCGAAGACGTCGGCCACCACCCCGACGGCCGCGTGCGCGCCGCACTAACCCTGGATTCCGCGTTAGTGCGCCTGCACCAGCAGCGCGACACCCGCGTGATCCTGGGCCAGACCGTACCCGACATCGTCCGCGCCACCTGTGGGCGCCATGGCCTGTCCGCCGCCCAGCTGCGCTTTGATCTCAGCCGCGCTTACGGCGTGCATCCCTACATAGTCCAGGCCAATGAAACCGATCTGGCCTTTATCCAACGCCTGCTGGGTCGGGCCGGGATCTATTTCTATTCCGTGGCGGAGGACGACAGCGAAATCATCATTTTCACCGATCATAATAGCCACTGCCCCTATTTGGCCCGCGAGGTACTGGAATTTCGCCCGCCCGACGGCCTACCGAAAACCGCTAACGGCAAGCCACACGTCGGTCTGCACGCATTACGCGTGCATCACCGCCTGGTGCCGGCCACCCACGGCGCGCAGGATGTCAATGAGGATACGCCGGGCACATCGTTGTTGTGCCAGACCGATTGCGATGCGCCGGGCGCGCACGCCAAGCCGACGCAGGTGCTGCGCCACGGATTGGGCAGCCGCGCGCTTGAGCACACCGAGCGCCTGACCCGCCAACTTGCCGAGCATGCCCGCGTTAGTGCCGCCGAACTCTCTGCCCAGGGCAATGTCGTCGACATGGCCGCCGGGCATGTGTTTTCCCTCGAGGCCAGTCAGTTTGATGCGCGCCATTCGGGCGACTGGTTGATCACCGGCGTAACGCATAGCGCCAGTCAACGTGCCGGCCAGGGTGGCAGCGGCGAGGACGTCGCGTATCGGCACACCGCCACGTGTATTGAACGCCCGGTACCGTATCGCCCGGCAGTGCCGGCACATCCCGAATTACCGACGACCTTTAGCGCGCGCATTGAAAGTGATGGGCCGTATGCCCGCCTCGATGAACAAGGCCGTTATCAGTTGCGCTGTTTGTTTGATGCTTCGCTCACTGAACAGACGCGTGCCAGTATTCCGATGCGGCGTTTACAACCGCTGGGCGGGCCGCCGGCACCGGACGGCAAGACCGTGGGCTTGCATACGCCCTTGCAAGATGGCGATGAGGTGGTGCTCAGTTGTTTGAACGGCGATCCGGATCGGCCGATGTTGGTGGGCAGTGCGCCCAATCCGGAACGGCAAAGTCCGGTGACGGCACGCAATCCGGCGCAGAATCGTCTGCGTACCGTCAGTGACAATGAATTGTGTCTGGACGATGCGAAGGAGAAGGAGTGCATTACCTTGCGCACGTTTGCGGGCCATACGATTTTGCAATTGAATGCCGATGCGGTGGAGCAACAGGTGCGGCTGGCCACTGAGCACGGTGCG
>CAMYNG010000019.1:88220-111654 GCA_947259765.1 uncultured Ectothiorhodospiraceae bacterium | reverse complement strand
GGCCCTCAAGCAAAACCTGAATTCTATGCCTACAATTTTTCGTGGACTCGTACGGCAAACACCTATTTAGCGGAGCAAACCATGAGTGATACCGATCCCTTTACACCCCCCAAAACCAACGTTGTGGAAACCGGCAGTTTTGAGGAGTGGCCCTTGGGTGAGCCGCGTGGTGTACCCGTGGGTAACGGCTGGAACTGGATCGCAGACGGTTTCGTACTGTTCACCCGGAGTCCGTTGTTCTGGATAGTCAACTTTGTCATTTTTATGGTGTTGATTATTCTGGTATCCCTGATCGGCACCTCACTGGCCGCACAAATTTTGCAGCCCATTTTTGAAGGCGGCTTTATGCGCAGCTGCCGCGAGCTGGATTCGGACGGTGAAATGTCCGTATCGGATCTGTTTGCCGGCTTTTCCGAGAATGGTGGTAAGCTGGCTTTAGTCGGTCTGCTTCACATCGTCGCCAGTATCGTGGTGTTAATTGTTGTTGTGATAATCCTGATGATCGGCTATTTTTCTATCGGCGAGGAAAACGTTTCCGCGCTCTTCGCCAGCCCCGAACAACAAATTCTCATGATTTCATTGATAGCACTGATCGTAACATCCTTGTTGATCCCTATCGTAATGGCATTCTGGTTTACGTCACCCCTGGTCATGTTGCATGACGTGGATGTTTTTGAATCCATACGCATGAGTTTCTTCGGTTGTCTGCGTAATGTTCTGCCGTTTCTGATTTATGGACTTGTGTTCATGGTATTGGCCGTTATTGCGTCCATTCCCTTTTTTCTTGGTTGGTTCGTGCTTGGTCCCGTGTTTATCGCCACCATGTATACCGCGTATAAAGACATTTTTGTGCACTATGACCAAGCGGTATAAAACTCGGGCGCATGATGTAATCTGGGCCGAGGACATTTAACCAAGCTCCCGGCAAAGTTCGCCGAGCCGCGTCATTTTCTTGCGCCAGAATTTTTCCTGCAACCACTTATGCCCGATATAGTCGGCATTGTAGGCGTGCAGTGCCATTACCCAAATAAAGGCGATGGATTTAAAGTACGGCAATGCGTGATGTTCTTCGTCGAGCAACGTTCGCACTGATTCATAACCGCGAAGAAACGCACTTTCCAGCTCCGGATTTTGCTCATGCTCGATGATAGAGGAAAAAAACTTGCCAATATCAAAAGCGCGCCAGCCGACGCCACATTGATCGAAATCAAACAGTGTAATCGCCCCCTCACCATCAATATGACAATTGGAGGGATTGACATCGCCCACACAAATTCCCCACAGCGGGGCTTGTTGCGCAATCACTGGCAATCGCTGTGCCAGCATTCCGACTAAATTCTGTAAGCGCAACAGATCATCGGCACAAACAAACGGCGTCACTGCATGCACTGAATCGGCAAGCAAATACGCCAGGTCAAGAGTCTGACGTTGATGAACTGTTTGAAACCCATCACCCACCGCATGGACCCTGCCGAGTGACTGGCCGAGTTGTTCACTCTCACCTACCTTCAATTCGTTCAAGGGTGCGCGCCCCGCTGCATAAGGAAACATCGCGACGAAACGTTGTCCGTCAGAGCAATCCACGCTGAAGCAGAGTTTACCGGCGCGGCTTCTGATTGGCGCGGCCACCGGGCAAGTTTGCTGGTAAAGATAATCGAGCAGCTCCAGTTCATAGTAGATTTCGGTTTCGTTGCGCCAGGCGTTACGGTAGACACGCACAATATATTTACCTGTCGCATCTTTGAACAGGTAGTTATCATGCAATCCGGCAACAAAGAAACGGCAATCCGCCTGCGGATCGACTGCAAAATTTTCGACTAGTTGAAGTTTGAGTGCGTCCGGAGTCAGACGTGCATACGAACAGGAGCTTGCGATGACGGGTTGGCGCATAACACTGCGATCTGGCGGAAAACTACTGATTCTATACGAGTAAGGAACGCGCCATGATTACGGCGTCTTCACGGCCACCACCCGCTGCCGGATAATACGCGTGCCGAGTACCGACTTGATTGAAACCCGCGGACTGATACAGGTTGATTGCCGCGACGTTGGACGGACGAACTTCCAGCAACAAATCCGCGGCGCGATGCGTGCGCGCCAAATCGACCAAGTGCAACAGCATGGCTCTCCCGATACCCTGTTGCTGTACTTCAGGATGCACGCACAGATTCAATATATGCGCCTCACCGGCACCCACTGACATAATGCAGTAGCCTCTGACGTCGTTGTCCACCTCGAAGACCCGACAACAATAGCCGACGTGCAGGCAATCCCTGAAAATGCCGCGTGTCCAGGGGAACGTATAGGCATTCATCTCGATATCCATAATGGTGTCGAGATCATCCTGCGACATAAGCCGCAGACCGTCGCGACCTCTTTGAATGACTGCGCTCATGATTTACCCGTCCAGTGTCGTCCTGTTGACTGCATTGCCTGCCTGTACGTCATCACTACTGATACTTTCTAATTGCCTGCCGGGCAAATTGCAAGTCTTCCCAGGCCTTACGCTTTTCCTTCGGCGAGCGCAGCAGATAGGCAGGATGGTAACTCACTACCACCGGCGAACCCGTGGCGTCGTAACGGTGCACGCTGCCGCGCAGTTTTGCCAGGCTAACATCGGTTTGCAACAGATGGTGCGCCGCGACCCGCCCCACTGCCAGGATCAGGCGTGGTTGAATCAGTTCGATCTGCCGATTCAGAAACGGCGTGCACTGCGCTGCTTCCTCGGGTTGCGGATCCCGGTTTCCCGGTGGTCGGCATTTAAGAATATTGGCGATATACACATCACCGCGTTCCAGCCCAACCGCCTTGAGCATTGCATTGAGCAGCTGCCCGGCGCGCCCGACAAACGGCTCACCCTGGCGATCCTCATCCGCGCCCGGTGCCTCACCCACAATCATCCACTCCGCCTGCGGATTACCGACACCAAACACGGTCTGCGTACGCGAGGCGTGTAGCTCGCACGCAGTGCACTGCGCAACCTGTGTTCGCAACGCATCCAGCGGAAGATCGCTGATAGGCAGGTTCGTGTCCGCACGCAGTTGCGATGTATTACCCCCAACGGGTATCGTCGGTTCGGCCAGTTCGACCGGCACAACCGCATCAATAGCCTGCGCCACCGGGTCACGCGGCACCCAGACCTCAATACCCATGGCATTCAGATAAGCCAGACGTCGCTCAGACATTACCGCACCCCCATGATGCCAAAGCCGAGGCAGGAATCCAGTCTCCTGCTGAGTTGAAAACACTGGATTCCGGATCTCCGCTGCGCTCCACCCGGAATGACGAATTGATCAGAGGTCCCCTAGTCACTCGTTACTCGCCCCTCGTCACTAACCGGAGACGTGTCATTACACGTCTCCGGTCTGCGGATGCTCACGCGACTCCGGCACGATGATCTTGTTCAACGCGTTGACATAGGCCCGCGCCGAAGCAATAACAATATCCGTATCGGCTCCTTGCCCGTTCACGATACGGCCACCTTTTTCCAGACGTACCGTGACTTCACCCTGCGCATCCGTGCCGCTAGTTATATTGTTGACCGAATACAACAGTAATTCCGTGCCACTGTCGGCAAGTTGCTCGATCGCACGAAACGCCGCATCCACCGGACCGCTACCCGCTGAATCGGCGGCTTGTTCCTCGCCGTCCATACGCAAGGTCACTGTAGCGTGCGGCGTCTCGCCGGTTTCGGAACACACTCGTAACGCCAGCAAACGGAAGTTTTCATTTTCGGCATCAAGATTGGATTCGGTCACCAGGGCCTGCAAATCCTCATCGTAGATTTCGTGCTTCTTGTCCGCCAATTCCTTGAAACGCGCAAACGCGTCGTTCAATTCCTCTTCGGACGCGAACTCCACACCCAGCTCGACCAAGCGTGTACGAAACGCATTGCGCCCGGAATGCTTGCCAAGAACCATGCGATTCGCGCTCCAGCCTACGTCTTCAGCGCGCATGATTTCGTAAGTCTCCCTGCTTTTCAAAACACCATCCTGGTGAATACCCGATTCGTGGGCAAAAGCGTTGGCGCCGACTATGGCTTTGTTGGGCTGCACGGCAAAACCGGTGATGCCTGCCACCAGCCGCGAGGTAGGCACGATTTCTGTGGTGTCGAGATGATCAACGTTACATGGAAAAATGTCCTTGCGGGTTTTCACCGCCATCACAATTTCTTCCAATGAGGCGTTGCCCGCGCGCTCACCCAAACCATTGATAGTGCACTCGACCTGGCGCGCGCCATTGACAACAGCCGACAAGGAATTGGCCACGGCCAGCCCCAAATCGTTATGGCAATGCACGGAGAACACCGCCTTGTCCGCATTGGGAATACGCTCACGCAAGGAGTGAATCAAACCGCCAAACTGCTCGGGTACGTTGTAGCCCACGGTGTCGGGAATATTCAATGTACCGGCACCGGCGTCGATTACAGCCTCAAGTATGCGGCACAGGAAATCCGCTTCCGAGCGCCCCGCATCTTCGGGTGAAAATTCAACGTTGTCGGTGTACTGCCGCGCACGTTTGACCGCGCGAACCGCCTGTTCCAGCACTTGATCGGGCTCCATGCGCAACTTCATCTGCATGTGGATGGGTGAGGTCGCAATAAACGTGTGGATGCGGCCGCTATTGGCGTCCTTGAGCGCCTCACCGGCGCGGTCAATGTCTTTGTCCAGCGCCCGGGCCAGTCCGCACACCGTGCTGTCTTTGATGGATCGGGCGACCGCCTGTACCGCATCGAAATCCCCCGGGCTGGCAATGGGAAAACCCGCTTCGATGATATCGACATGCATCCGCTCCAGTGCCTTGGCAATGCGCACCTTCTCGTCGCGAGTCATCGATGCGCCGGGACTTTGCTCGCCGTCGCGCAAGGTTGTATCGAAAATAACTAATCTGTCTGACATGATTTGTCTCCGTCCTGGCAACGCATTATGACATGCGCCGCCGCTCTGAATAACAGGATATCCCCGCCGGATAATGGCGGTGGTTCTTAATGGGATTGCGCCTTAGCGCATGTGTGAATAAGTATTTTGCCCCGTCAGGGCAGCAGTCGCAGGGCGAGAAGCAGGCTGGAGAACGGCCGGGAAACAGGCATACGTTCACCCCCGGCGAAGCCGGATGCGGTGAAAACGTGATGTGTGGCCGAATTGTTCATTGCTGCCTATATCAAGAGCTGATGCGAATAACTATAGCGTTGATAACCACCGGTGCCAAGTACTTCCTTCAAGCTAAGGCGTCACGTCCTTTTGCGCCCGGCGTTCGGCCTGGCGACGGCGTAGCTGCACCAGCGTCATGACCGGTCCGGACAGGGCGTACATCAGGAAGCCGCCGAACAGGACGACCGGTGGATCATAGGAAACCAGCACCAATACCAGCACCACGATTAAAATGGCGACGAACGGCACCTTGCCCTTGAAATCAATGCCCTTGAAACTGTAATAACGAATATTGCTGACCATCAACAGTCCCGCGGTAATCGTCAATCCCAGCGCAACCTTGTTCACCACTGGCCCTTGCAACAGATAGCTGTCCCCCACCCAAACCAGGCCGGCGATGATCGCCGCCGCCGACGGACTGGCGAGGCCCTGGAAGTAACGCTTGTCCTCGATACCGATTTGAGTATTGAATCGCGCCAGGCGTAACGCGGCACCTGCGGTATAAATAAATGCCGCCAGCCAGCCCAGTTTACCCATGCCGGACAGGGCCCACTGATACATGACTAACGAAGGTGCCATGCCGAAGGAGATCATATCCGACAGGCTGTCGTACTGGGCGCCGAATTCCGTTTGCGTGTTGGTCAGCCGTGCCACACGTCCATCGATACCATCGAGCAACATGGCGATGTAAATCGCAATTGCGGCGGCTTCGAAGCGGTGCCCCATCCCCGCCACGATGGCATAGAATCCGGCGAACAATGCCGCAGTGGTAAACAGGTTGGGTAGCAGATAAATACCGCGGCGGCGTTTCTTTTCGACGTTGGGATCCATGCGGTTTCTAGTTCGGTTATTGAATCAAGCCTGACAACCTTAGCACAGAATGTTTACCGGCATTAAGCATGCTGTAGTTGTGCTATTAAATCTGCGCCTGCCAGCACCCGATCACCGGGGTTCACGTCGAGCCGAACATTGGCTGGCAACCACGCCTCGACCAGACCACCAAACAAATAAAAGCCACAACGCTGGCCTTGTCCGATGCGCTGGCCCGAGGACAGGTAACAGGACAGGCGGTGACGAACGCGGTTTAGTTGCAGTACGGTGACAACATCATCCCCTTCGTCGGTCTGCACCCACACTGCCAGACCACGACGCACCTCTGTACCGGTCGGCAAATTGCCCAGCCACTGGTTGACGACCTTGCCCTCGGTCAGACTGCGCACCGAAAAAACACCCGTGCGCGACATGCGGATACGAATACGCGTTGCAGTGCGTTCCAGAAACGGATCACGGGCCTCGGTGATTTCCACTACGCGGCCGTCGACCGGGCTCACCAGGCCCAGCGGTGCGGAAGGAATGCAACGGTTGGGATCGCGATACAACCAGGCAAGCAAAATTGACAGCAGGCCCGCCACAACAGCGCCGGGAGGATAAATAAACACCAATACCGCGCCGGCAAGCAGGACTACGCCGAGAGGAATGTTTCCCTCGCGGGCGATTAGGGGATGACGGGAAATAGCCATAATGCAAAAAAACCGGGCCGGTACGACCGGCCCGCAGATTCATTTTCCGTAACTAGTTCTTGTCCTTGTCCACCAGTTTGTTGGCGGTAATCCAGGGCATCATGGCACGCAGCCGCTCACCCACCTGCTCGATTTCATGCGCGGCGTTAAGTCGGCGTCGTGCGGTCATTTCCGGGTAATTGCTCATACCCTCAAGAATAAACCGCTTGGCGTACTCACCGGACTGAATATTGTCCAAAGCCTCTTTCATTGCCGCCCGGCTTTCCTTGTTAATTACCTTTAACCCGGTAACGTACTCACCATACTCGGCGTTGTTTGAAATTGAATAATTCATGTTGGCAATGCCGCCCTCGTACATGAGATCCACAATCAACTTGAGTTCGTGGAGACATTCGAAGTACGCCATCTCCGGCGCATAGCCACCTTCCACCAGGGTTTCAAAGCCGGCCTTAACCAGCTCAACGGCACCACCGCAGAGCACGGCTTGCTCGCCGAACAGATCGGTCTCGGTCTCATCTTTGAAGGTGGTTTCGATAACTCCAGTGCGCCCGCCACCAATCGCCGACGCATAGGACAAGGCGATGTCTTTGGCATTGCCGGAGGCATCCTGATAAATGGCCACCAGATCCGGAATACCGCCACCCTTGGTAAATTCGTTACGCACGGTATGACCCGGCGCCTTGGGCGCGATCATAATGACGTTTAAATCTTTCCGGGGCACGATCTGGTTGTAGTGAATGCTGAAACCATGCGCAAAAGCCAACGTCGCACCCTGTTTCAGATTTGGTTCAATTTCGCTCGCGTAAAGCTGCGACTGAAACTCATCCGGGGTCAGAATCATTACCAGGTCTGCACCCGCAACTGCTTCTGCCGCACTCTTAACCTTCAGGCCGGCGGACTCCGCCTTGGCAACCGACGCGGAACCCGGACGCAGACCCACAGTGACATCGACACCGGAATCCTGCAGATTATTGGCATGCGCATGGCCCTGGGAGCCGTAACCGATGATCGCAACCTTCAAGCCTTTAATGATCGACAAGTCACAGTCTTTGTCGTAATAAATATTCATTGTTTGTGTTCCCTAAAATTGAAGTATCAAAAAAATATCGGCTCCGAAGAGATGTCCGCCCTTTTTGCGAACTCAACTTCCTTCGAAACAAAAACTTAAATTCGCAAGCTGCGGGTGCCGCGCGAAATACCCGACGCGCCCGTACGCACCGTTTCAATAATCGACGATCTTTCCACCGAATTGATAAATGCGTCCAGTTGGTCGCCGCTGCCGATCAACTCGACAGTGACCGTATCGCCGCTTTCGTCAACAAGCGTACCGCCGTTGGGTTCTGCCAGGCGCCCGATTTCCGCACGCTGATTTTCGTCGGCGGTACGAATTTTTATCAACATCAGTTCACGTTCGATATGCTCGCCCTCGGTCAGATCGATGAGCTTGACCACATCCACAAGCTTGTTCAATTGTTTGATGATCTGCTCGATGATCTGTTCCGAACCCCGGGTTACCAATGTCATGCGTGACAAAGTCGGGTCCTCGGTAGGCGCGACGGTTAGCGACTCGATGTTATAACCACGTGCCGAGAACAACCCCGCCACTCGCGACAGGGCGCCGGACTCGTTTTCCATTAGCAAGGATAAAATATGTCGCATCAGGCCAACTCCCGCTCTGACGACTGCGGTGCCTTGCATTCCGGCGTCATATGCATCTCGTGATGCCCCTTACCGGCCGCAATCATCGGATAGACGTTCTCGGTCTTGTCGGTAAGAAAGTCGAGAAATACCAGTCGATCCTTATGCCCGAATGCCTCCTTCAGTGCACCCTCGACGTCGGCAGGCTTTTCGATACGAATGCCGATATGACCGTAGCTCTCGGCGAGTTTGACAAAATCAGGCAACGCGTCGACGTACGAATGAGAATAGCGACTCTCATAAAAGAACTCCTGCCATTGGCGTACCATGCCCATGTAACCGTTGTTCAGGTTAATCACCTTCACCGGCAGCATGTATTGCATGGCCGTCGATAATTCCTGAATACACATCTGGATACTGGCCTCGCCGGTAACACAGGCGACGTCAGAATCCGGAAACGCCAGCTTGACGCCCAGTGCCGCCGGTAAACCGAAACCCATGGTGCCCAGACCACCGGAGTTAATCCAACGCCGTGGTTTGTCGAATTTATAGAATTGCGCCGCCCACATCTGGTGCTGACCGACATCAGAGGTTACGTAGGCCTCACCGCCGGTTATCTCGTAGAGTTTTTCGATCACAAATTGCGGCTTAATAACGTCGCTGTCGCGGTCATACTGCAAGCAATTGTGACTCTTCCACTCATTAATCTGCCGCCACCATTTTTCCAGCGCAGCGCTATCGACGTTGCCGTCGCGCGAACCCAGTTCGCGGATCAGCTCCGTGAGCACATGTTTGACATCACCGACAATCGGAATGTCGACCTTGACGTTCTTCGATATGGACGCCGGGTCGATATCCACATGCACGATTTTTGCGTTGGGACAAAATTCGGCGATCTTGCCGGTAACGCGGTCGTCGAAGCGAGCACCGATTGCCAGCAGCACATCACACTCGTGCATGGCCATGTTGGCCTCATAGGTGCCGTGCATGCCGAGCATGCCGACAAACTGTTTGTCGGTTGCCGGATAGGCACCCAGCCCCATCAGGGTATTCGTAATCGGAAAACCGAGCTTGTGCGTCAAGGCGATCAATTCGTCAGATGCCTCGCTCAGCACCACACCCCCGCCGGTATAGATCATGGGTTGCTGCGCGGCACGAAGCAGCTTGATGGCACGCTTGATTTGACCGGGATGTCCCTTGGTCACCGGGTTGTAGGAGCGCAGGCTCACTTCCTGGGGATACTCATAGGGAATACGAATGCCCGGATCGGTGACATCCTTCGGCACGTCCACCACGACGGGACCCGGCCGGCCACTGGTGGCAACGTAAAATGCCTTTTTCAGGGTCGCTGCCAGATCCTCGCGATTCTTGACCAGAAAATTGTGTTTCACGCACGGACGCGTGATGCCGACCGAGTCGACCTCCTGGAACGCATCCGAGCCAATAAACGGCGTAGCGACCTGACCGGTAATAACCACCAGCGGAATGGAATCCAGGTAGGCCGTCGCGATGCCGGTAACGGCATTGGTGGCTCCCGGGCCGGACGTCACCAGCACCACACCCGGTTTTCCGGAGGCACGCGCATAACCGTCGGCGGCATGCGTTGCACCCTGCTCGTGTCTTACCAGGACATGGCGGACGTCATCCTGCTGGAAAAGCGCATCATAAATATGCAAAACGGCCCCACCCGGGTAACCGAATACATATTCAACGCCTTCATCCTTAAGAAATTGCACCAGGATTTCAGAGCCATTGAGTTCCACGCCGGAGTCTCCCCTACAAATACAGACAAAAAACGCCCTCTACGGGCGCCAGACTTACATTAAGATCGGCTAAACGTCGTATTATAAGCATTTAGCCGGTGCAAATGCACGGCGTTGGGTCTCAGGCGAAGTGCCCCTACACTGCCACGGGAAATTCGAAAATCACGCAATCGCTCGCCTCACGTCGGACCCGCCCCGCGCTGATAACTCCCGGACCGGATTGGGAAAAACTGAATTTCCCCCATTTACATCGGGTAAACTCCCTGCAATACTTTTTAATACCCCCCGGAAACTGACCGTAATGAGGTGTCTAATGATTTTTCGATTGCTGGGCACGTGTTTGCTAGTGGCATGGGCCGGTATTGCCCAGGCCGGACTGTACAAGTACGTGGACGAAAACGGCAACGTTACCTACTCGCAAACTCCACCCGCACAAGGCGAGTACGAGTATATGAAAACCCCAAAGACGCCAAAGGCAACCGGATCGACAGACAGTTCGTCCTCTTCGGCAAAAGAAACCACGAAAAAACGCATCGATTCCACGAAGAGTAAACTCGAAGCCGGTGCCGAGGCACAAAAACGTACTGACAACATCAATAAAGAGGTTGCCAACGCCGAGGAAATGCGTAAGCAAAAGTGCGCCGACGCGCAAAAAGCGTTGGAGACCTATACAGTTTATCGCCGTTTTAGAGGCGAAGACGGCGAGGTGTTCTATATGGACGACAACGAACGCCAATCCCGCGTCAACGACGCCCAACAGGGCATCGAAGAATTCTGCAACTGAATTCGCCACACCATGCCTTACCTGAAAATCCAGACCAACCGTCCAGTTGCGGATGAGGCGAGCCAGAATTTGGTGCGCAAGGCCTCTGCCTTGGTGGCGGACAAATTAGGTAAATCGGAAAGCTATGTCATGGTCGCCGTGGATCCACCACGCCCGATGATTTTCGCCGGTGACGATTCACCCACGGCGTTTTTGGAACTAAAGAGTATCGGACTCGACGGCAATCAGACCGTCGACTTATCGGCCGCGCTGTGTGAATTGATCGGTGACGAACTGAGCATCGACAAGGATAGGATTTACATCGAGTTCGCCAATGCTGAACGAAATATGTGGGGTTGGAACGGCCGCACATTTTAATTCGGCCCCTTAACCCATCCGGTTAGCTATGCGGAAAATCGTTCTCATTTTGGTTGTGCTACTCGGTGCCGCGCTGGTTTACTATTATTTTAATCCCGGCCTCGGTCAGCATTTGCCAGATTTCGTGCGCAACAACCTGCCCATTACGGCTGAAACCACCGCTTACAAGTGGCGCGATTCAGACGGCAACTGGCAAATCAGCGAACAACCACCCGCCAAGGCGATCCCTTTCGAAACCATTACCGTTCCCCACGATACCAACGTGATGCCGTCACAGCCCGTATCCGGGCAGAAATAGAAGATACCTGGCAAAACTTTAGTGCCGTAGTCAGCGATTTTTGTTCTGCTAGAGTTTAGATATGCAGATCCAATGTTACGCGCAACGCCTGCTTAACCCGTTTCGTGGCATCGTCAATGTTATTAAATACGAGGCAGCAGAAGCCGTTACCACTGATGGTGTCCGATGGGATATCTACGTCAGCAACGATGAACTTAAAAAAGATCTAAATAGCACCGGCCGGGTGCTCATCAGTGACATACGTTATGGAAGCTGGTCTGCCGACCAGGGGCTTCGGCGTGGACCGATTTTTCCTTCCGATGACTTCATTCGCATGGAAAAAATGGGTGATGTTGTTTTTAATCATTTGCTTAAGGTTCACAACCGCATTCCGTTTGCCCTTAAGGATCATTACGAACTCTGGATGTTGAGCGAAGATACCGCGCCGTTGGTACTGCTTGATAGTGCCATTAACAGGCAGGAACTTGATTTTGATATCCCGGCATACTGGCGCTCGGGCAATTTGTGCCATGAGAAATTTGCATCGGATGCCGTTGCCGAGATCCTGCACGAAAAAACCGATACCCACTGTGCCGCCACAATTCTGATGCAACATATCAACGAGCTTGCCGGCCAGAATCCATCCGCAAGCTGGTTTCACCGACTCGAAAATGGCGACGGTGTCGCGTTACAACAATCTGCCGTGGATATGCCTGCCAGTCTGTTCCCGCCGCTGATGATCCGTGGCCGCGGTTACCCGGAACCCTACCAGCAACTTGTTGACGATTTCATCTGCTGGCAGGCGCCCTGGTTGTTGGTTCTGGATTCCCTGCAAGATACGCAGCGTCGCCAGTTTGAACACGACGCCCGTCGACAGGCGCTACAAGTGGAGCAACAATACCGCAGCTACCCGAAAATTATCGATCCGGAAATTATCAATGCGGCCCGCATTGAGGCCCGCATGCGCCATACGCTGGAGCCCGATGCACAGGTGGACGACACCATGTCCACGTTTTATCTTGAACTTCACAATCCGAGTCCGACCGAATAGCCCGCAATATCCAATTTTCAGGCTTGCGGGTTTTTCAACGCACGCCGAACCGCTACAATCCGCAAGTGGTATCAATCCGATCCGATATTAAAAGTGAGATCTAATGCGCGCATCCCGATTCCTGTTGGCAACCGTAAAGGAAACCCCGGCCGACGCAGAAACCACCAGTCACAAACTGATGTTACGTGCGGGCCTGATTCGCAAACTGGCCGCCGGCCTGTATACCTGGCTGCCCATGGGTCTGCGGGTGCTGCACAAGGTGGAAGCAATTGTTCGAGACGAGATGGATCGTGCCGGCGCCCAGGAAATCCTCATGCCGGCCGTGCAACCCGCCGAACTGTGGCAGGAGTCCGGTCGCTGGGAGCAATACGGTCCCGAACTGCTTCGTCTAAATGATCGTCATCAGCGTGAATTCTGTTTTGGTCCGACGCATGAAGAAGTTGTCACCGATCTGATGCGCCGCGAAATTCGCAGCTACAAACAGTTACCGGCGAATTTTTACCAGATCCAGACCAAGTTCCGTGACGAAATTCGACCGCGCTTTGGCGTCATGCGTGCACGCGAGTTCCTCATGAAGGACGCTTATTCGTTTCACGTGGACGACACTTCACTGCATGACACCTACCAACTCATGCACGCGGCCTACTGCCGGATTTTTTCACGCCTGGAACTGCAGTACCGACCCGTACGCGCCGATAGCGGATCCATAGGCGGCAGTGAGTCGCATGAGTTTCATGTGTTGGCGGAATCAGGCGAAGATGCGATTGCCTTCAGCAATCAGAGCGATTATGCGGCCAACGTGGAACTGGCCGAGACGTTACCAGGGAAACCGCGCGCCGCAGCGACACAGGAATTACAAAAGGTGGACACCCCCAACCAACATAGCATCGAGGAGGTGGCAAACTTTCTGAAGGTCCCGGCAGAACAGTGCGTCAAAACCCTGCTGGTATGTGGCGAGGATGAAGGCCTGGTTGCACTCGTGCTGCGCGGCGATCACGAACTCAATACCGTCAAGGCCGGCAAACTCCCTGAAGTTGCCGAGCCCGTGACCTTGGCGACAGCCGAGGAAATCCAGGCATCCGTAGGATGTCTACCCGGCTCCATCGGCCCACTCGGGCTTAACATTCCGGTGCGGATAGACCACGCCGCCGCCGGCTTGAGTGATTTCGTCTGCGGTGCCAATGTCGACGGCAAGCATCTCACCGGGGTCAACTGGGGACGGGATCTGCCGGAGCCGGAGTCCATCGACCTGCGCAACGTGGAGGAAGGTGACCCCAGTCCGGATGGTGAGGGTGTGCTGTCAATCAAACGCGGCATTGAAGTCGGCCATATTTTTCAACTGGGACGAAAATATAGTGAGGCCATGCAAGCCACGGTACTGGATGAGAACGGCAAGTCGGTCGTCATGACCATGGGTTGTTACGGCATTGGGGTTTCACGCATTGTGGCCGCGGCCATTGAACAAAACAATGATGAGCGCGGCATTATCTGGCCGACCGCTATCGCGCCTTTTCAAGTCGCTTTGCTGGCCATGAACATCAACAAATCTGAAAGTGTACGAGAAGCGAGCGAACGTATTTACCAGACGCTGTTGAATGCCGGCGTTGATGTCCTGTTTGACGACCGTGGTGAGCGGGCTGGCGTAATGTTTGCCGACATGGAACTTATTGGTATTCCATATCGCATCGTAATCGGTGATCGTAGCCTGGAAAAAGGTGTCGTAGAGTACAAGGGACGACGTGACGCAGACAGCCGGGAGGTCCCCATCGACCAAATTGTCGATGAGCTCAAGCGCCTTGTTGAACATTAATAACGGTCTTTTAATTTCGGCCAATTATGCACATGTGTAAACAGACATTAATTCAGAGACCCACAACCAGGAACGCGGTGAACACGTTATGCAGGCGTGTGCCGGAATCCCCAAATGATCTGATATTACTGAGCTCCGGCATACGCTGGAATGGCAAAAAAACGTAAATGTAATCGAGTTTAAAGAACGCCGTGATGTTTCCCTGCCGTCCAACTCCAGCAAGTACCGCGACACTGTTGCGACTTTCGGTGTTCCTCGTTTTTTTGTGCCTCCTACAATCTGCCGCTGCAACCGAAGAATTGAGCGATCCCGGCCTGCGCAAGCTGTTGATCGAGGCCGTTGAACAAAGTGACAGTTTTCAGGATCGTTTCGATGCCGAAGTCTGGCTGCTTGACATGTCACGCCGTTTGCAACCGATGGTCAGTGACCCGGCACAACGGCTTGAACTGCTTCGCCGGATCCACTACGAGTCGCGGCGCGCAGAACTGATGCCGGAACTGGTGCTGGCGGTGATCGAAGTCGAAAGCCGATTCGATCGCTTTGCCATTTCCAGAGCCGGTGCTCAGGGACTGATGCAGGTGATGCCGTTCTGGTTGAAGGAAATCGGCCGTCCAAACGACAGTCTGTTTAATGCCCGCACCAACCTGCGTATGGGTTGCACCATACTGCGTTTTTACATGGATAAGGAAAAAGGCAATATGACGCGCGCGTTGGCACGCTATAACGGCAGTCTGGGAAGCTATAAATACACCAACAAAGTCTACCGCGCACTGGACCGGCGCTGGTCAAACTACTAGATCGATACAAGATTCAGAGCTTGCTCAATAAAAATTTGCCCCGGAGAACACGGGGTTATTCTTTATTTGACCCGCAGTTAGCGCGTGGAAAAATCAATTGGCACTTCCTGTAACTCAATCGACGTGCAGCGTACATCGCTCACCCCGGCTGCAGCCGGGCCTTGCCAGAGCCAGGAAGTCAATTCATCAAGTGCGGAATGGTCACCGCAAACCAGCGCCTCAACATTGCCGTCCGGCAGGTTTTTCGCGTAACCCGTCACACCAAGCCGACGGGCTTGCTGCTGTGTCGATGCGCGAAAGAAAACGCCTTGCACGCGACCTGTTACGATACAAACTTTACACATGGTCATGGTAATTCCAGCCTTACCTGCTGACCCTTGCGTAACGTGACGCCGTCAGTAGCGAATTGGCACACCACTTCGTAAAGCGGCTTGCCCGACTCGGAGCCAATCGGCTCCAGACCAATTTGCAGCACGCTACCCGAAATGCGACGTTTACCCACTACTACCGTTGCGGCATCGCCGATCTTTAGCAACTCAAGCTGGCCGGCAGATACGCTAGCGCGCGCCAGCATTCGCCCCTGCTCCGCCAAAACAACGAGCGTTCTGGCTTGCATGGATGAGACGATGGTTTCCCCCACCTCGACGTTTTGTGACACCACGATGGCAGCAAATGGAGCACGGAGTTCACTGCGTTCCTTCGCGAGCTGTGCCTGCGACAGTTCGGCACGCGCGGCCTCCAATCTGGCGGTAGCGGTTTCAAGTGCTATGCGGGTCGTCTGCAATTCGTGGTCCGACAGGACTGTTCGCTCATAAAGTTCTTCGGCACGCTCCACCTCTCGCGTTGCCTCAAGCTTGAGTTCCTGTTGGCTTTTTACCGCGGCTTGTGCCCTGTTTACCGCTGTGTTGAATTCACGCGGGTCGAGAAATACCAGAATCTCGCCCTTGTTAACGCGGTCACCATGACCTGCATGCACCCCGGCCACGACACCGTTAACCGGGAACGCCAGTTCAACCCGTTTGGACCAGTCAAGCCGCGCATCAACTTCGATCGCCAATGCGACATGAACCAAAACTGTTTGTAGAAATACGGCGAATACTAACCGTAAGAAAAGAGTTCTTCGGTTGAAAAATTTCCGTTGTGGAAATGTTTTACTTTTAGTGTTGTTCATCTACGGATTGCACCGAGTCACTGGCGATGAAAAGATTACCGGTTAATGCATCCAACTCTGTCCAGGCCAGTTCAATGCGCAGATCGGTTTGCAGCGCGTTAAGTTGCGCATCAGTCACCTGCGTCATGGCATCACCCAGATTCGGACGAACCTCCATTTCATACAAAGCACGGCTTTTGTCCAGAAACAGATCAGAATAATCCACTTCCGAACGCATCTCCTCACGTTGTATGCGTAACGTATCGAGCTCGAGCCAGAGGTTCAACACTGCCAGGCGGATCTCCTGCTCAAGATTCGCCAGCTCGCCTTCATACTCGAAAACCTCGGCCTGGGCACGCGCTTGTTCCGAGTCCGCTGTGCCCGAGTCCCATAAGGGATAATCAATTTCCACCGCCAGGCGCCACAGATCGTAGGAGCCACTTCGACGCGCATAAGCAGTTGCTTCCGCACGACCTGTCAACACCGGGCCGTCTTCTGCTTCAGCAGCTTCGCGTCGCTGGCGCGCAGCTTCAAGCGATGCGCGCACGGCCTTGATGGCCAGATTGCCCCGCACCGCTTCTTCCTGCAACACCTCGACCTCCAGAAGGTTGCGGTCGAGATGTTTCAGGTCCGGTGGTACCAGATTGGAGGGAGGCTGACCGGGACGATTCAAAGCGACTGCAAGCCGGGTACGACTCAGGCGCTGCTGGTTTTGGCTCTGATAGCGTTGACGGCGTATCTGCTGGTAGCGGGCTTCCTGTTGCATTACTTCGAGATCCGAGACTTGTCCAAGTTTATTGCGTTCGCGAAGACGATCCATACGGACGAATTTGACAGACATGTCCTCGTTATCTCGAAGAAACTGCATATCTGCCAACAAGACACTGAAAAATAGTTCCGAGATCTTTACCTGTTGCGCCTGCCGTGCGTTAACCAGAAGAAACTCTCGGCTTTGTAACTCCGCCTCACTCGCCGCCACTTTGCCCTTACTACGGCCGAAATCATACAGGCGCTTGGAAACAACCAGCCCGAGCCGACTATCATTGTGAGACTGGTCAAACGCGATTTCATTGGGTTGAATTAACTGGGCCCGCGCAAACACACGTGCCTTCACGCCATTTTCTGAATCGACGAGTTGACTTTTCGCACGGGCGTACTGAACAGCGGCTTCGGCGATCAGTAAATCCGGATGCTTACTGTCCGCGAGTCGCAAGGCCTGTTCCAGGGACAACGGGTCGGGCAAAGGTGGGACTTGTTGATCTTGCGATCTTCCGGCAGCCGTGGCTTCCAGGCTTACGAGAACGAAAACTGCGCTGCAGACAAACCACCTGCCGAATATCAATTTGTAGCGGCCTTTCTCTTATCACGTTTATATCGAGTAAAAGACATCTCCTTATAGTCCCCACCAACAATGAAGTCCGCCATAAGAAGGAATTCGTCGGCATCACGGGTTTTGCCGATATGACGGTAAATCCGCTTGCCATCGAGATCGAAAAAGGCAAACACCGGCGTTGCACGCACGCGATTTTCCTTAAATGCAAAATCTTTTTGCCGAATAGTCTGCCCCTTAAAATTGGTAATTTCCAGATCACCTTCAATGTCCACCGCGAAACTCAGAAAATGTTTACGATAAATTTCCTGCACGTCCGAACGATTGAGTACTTTGGTTTTCATGTAGTGACAAAATGGACATTCGTCCATCTCGAAAAAAATCAATACAGCACTTTTACCTGCGTCCCGGGCGTTGCCTAACTCATCCTGAAAGTTACCCCAGGTCTCGGTAAAGAAAAACTTGTAGGGATCGCGCGTTTCAACTGCCTGAACCGTTGCGGTGAATCCAAGCAAGCCAAGAATGACACCCACGTAAAAACCCATGCGAATCGTTTCGACTTTACCTTTCACGATTTTGCTCTACACGCGCTTGCAAGCGAACCACATCCTGTTTTATTACTTTCTCCAGATACCTCATAGTTACACCACCCACCCGGCGGGCAACCATTCTGCCGTTGGGGTCAAGAACAAATGTGGTCGGTAAGGCCATCACTTTGCCGAACAAATTGGCACTGCTCGATGATCCCAGCAGCACGGGATAGGAAATAAAGTTTTCGTCGACGAAATTACGCAGGAAATCTTGATCTATTTGCTCCAGGTTGATGCCCAGCACGACCGCCGAATCCTTACTGTACTTCTCATGAAAATCCACCAATTCGGGTAACTCATCGCGACACGGAGGACACCAGGTTGCCCAGTAGTTCACCACCACCCACTTGCCGCGGTAGTCCGACAGTTGGTGAGTCTTGCCCTGAAGATCGACCATAGCGGGGTCCGCGGCTCCCGCCGGCCCCATAAACAAGATTAAAAACAAGGCGATAAGAATATTTCTTGTCAGCATTTTGATCCCACCTCAATTTTCGCATTGCTGCGAATTCAATTCCCCAGGCCTGCTCCTGACAAAGTGGACACCGCCGTGAGCTTGAAATTCCCCTATTCCACACCGTGGACAATACCGCGGTCAATAGACTTTTTCGCAAAACCAGACTGTAAATACGCCGACTCGAAGAAAATACCTTAATGCAACGCTAAGTTTTTACTCGGACAAAGAATCACTTAGTTTTGTTCATCCGATTTATGCGACAGGTACAGGGCCAAACCAATAGCGGCGATACCTCCCGACAGCAACAATAAATCCATTGCTGTTTTGAATTCCATGTTAATAGCGTGCTCAAAAAACTTCACAATAAGGATCATGAGGATTACCTTTCCCAGACGGGATTTTAAGTCATCCAGATTATTGATAATCAGCACCCGTGACGATGTCTCCGTGTCGATTGCCATATCGATTTTACTGATAAACAGTTCATACAAACCCAGCGCAAAAATTAGCAATACAGTCGCCAGTAGATAACCGTCAACAATTTCGACGACATGAGTGATGGTAGCTGCACGCAGCTCCTCTCGAGCATCGCTTGCCAAAGACGGCAATGCATATTCAAACAAATGAGAAACCATGTAAGCGGCGTCAACCGTTGCAATAAAAAACATGGCCAGCCCCGCAAGCAGACTGGAAATAACGGCAGACAAAACAATGTATCGGCTTCGCCAAAGCATGCCTTCAAAAATGGCTTCAATTTTTTTCATCATAAATTTAAATCCCCGACTGAGAGAAAAACCGGCAAGTCACTTGAAAAAATGACCTGCCTCTATTTTGTGGGCACGTTCGACGAGCTGACTGATGGTTAAATTTTCATTGCTCGGATTCCAACGCCAGCGATGCGTGTCCATTTCTTTAATAAGCCTTGCCGCCACCAAAGCGTGAATCTGACTTTCCAGCAGCGGCTTGTCGGCAACCGGCTCACGCATATAAATTTGCACAAGATCCAGGCCATCCGCCGCGGCTTCCTTGAACAACGCCAACAAACGCCAGCTTATGCGCGCACGCTGGTTCGCCTCGGAGACAATCCCATGTTCGGTTTCTCGACGCCGAAATACAGACAGGCAATATGCGGTTTGCGCGCCCAATAACACTACGGTCCACGACAGGAACAGCCAAATCAAGGTTAGCGGTATGGCTGCAAGTGCACCGTAAATGATGCGGTAAGACGGAAACCAGCTGAGGTACAAGGAAAAACCACGCTTGGCTGCCTCAAACAACATCGTCGCCACGAGCGCACCCACCCACTTGTACATCAGCGTAAACGCCAACAGTGTCGCCCCGATCGGCACAAATTTTAGAACAGCACCGGTTTGTTCAATGTTTCCGCTTATCAATGGCAGCGAAAAAATGTAGGTTGAGACGGAAATGCTCAACCCCATCAGCAACGGGCCCACCAGTAAAATCGTGAAGTAAGCGACGATACTCTTCCAGACACGCCTTAGACGTGTAACCTGCCAGATGTCGTTGAGAGCGGTATCGATCGTATTGAGTGTTAAAATCGCGCTGGCCAACAGGACCACCAGGCCGACCTGCGTCAGACCACGCGCTTCCGCGACAAACCCAAGCACCTGCTGCTTAAAACCCGCACTGGCGGAGGGCGTCAGGACTTCGAGAAAATAGTCTTGAGCGATTCTGATTAGCTCTTCGAAAACTGGAAACCGGCTGAAAACTGCAAAGCCAATGGCAAGCAGTGGTACCAAAGCCAGCAGTGTCGTGTAGGTAAGAGACGCGGCAATACGCGGACCCCGTTCGGAAAAATACAGACTGAACACCAGGAGGACGAATTTCCAGGTACCAAATAGCGCGTGTTTTAATCGCCGCCAAATTTTCTGCATTGAACCGGAATCAACTGCACCGAGTTATGAGTTTGTGGGTCTCAGAAACAATCAGGGCCCCTTGCGGGGCCCTGCAATGAACTTTGGGCAGTTGGACTTGGCTATTGGGCGAGAAATGCCTTGTCAGATTCCTCAACCATGCCGAGTGACCAGGCACCACGGGTCTTGGCATGCTGAATAGCCGCGGCCACGTCTGTGCCGGAAGCATTTTGATCGATGTCAAAAACCTGTCCAGGGAAAATCAAATCCGCATCCTTTATTTTTGTCTGGTTGGTCTTGTAGATCAGTGGCCATTGGAACGGATTAGCGAAGATATCCTGCTTGCCGGCGATATCCCATAAGTTATCTCCACCGACCACCTGATACTGACCGGCCCCGGTAGCCGCCGCCGCAGGCGCTGTACTTGGCCCGATAATCCCGGCCGCTTCCAGACGACGCAATTCTGCGTATTTTTGATCGACCGCATTTTCGGCCTGACGCTTGGCCTGATTGGCAAGTTTGATTGCTTTGTCGGAATCGCCGTCAGCCAATGCGGCTTCCGCCTTTTTGATCAGCTTGCCGGTATCCCGCCACTCGTAACCTTCCTTCTTTGCACGGTCATTTGCCGCCTTGGCAGCCGCAATCGCGTCTTCCGCCGAAACTCCGCTGGTTTGGGCGTCTTCTTCCTTGCTTGCACAACCGCCAAGCAACAGTGCAGCGAGCACCAAGAATCCTGCCAGCTTCAGGGGATGGGTTATTTTCATTGTATTAAACTCCACAAAGAGGTTGATGGCTAAAACTCGGTAAGCTGCTCAAAAACTGACACAACTCCCGTATCTTTATTGTGATACATCGAAATTAGCACCGGCAGTCGGGAACTGTCAAGGCAGCTCGGTCGGATATGGGCTACCAACCAATGCTGGTATGCTGCTGCTCGCTGAGGGCTTTCTTACGGGCCTTATAGGCCACGTGCCGGGCTTCCACGGCATGTTCCCGTGCCAGGCCGTAATTGCCTTCCTGGAAGTAGTCGGCGGCGTCATCCAGCAGCTGGCGCGCCCGGCTCATGGGCACGGGTGCATAGCGGGCAGCTTCAACGTCCTCTGCGGCGCGAACGGCCTGTCTCGCGTTGCTCATTTCCTGCACGGGTGCGGTTGTCGCACATGCACTCAGCAGTACCGCGGCGAGCGCCGCGAAGATATACTTTTCTGGCCGAATGAATCTTGTTAACTTCATGAAAAACAGTGGATTAAAGCGGCGTCCCCAAGCGGGTACGCCAGTGAAATTAGCACCCCCCATATAGGCTGTCAAGGCAACAACCGCTAGAATACCCGCAGCCAAAAATCAAGGAACAATTGCGAATGAAAATTACTATTTACCACAACCCGCGCTGCTCAAAATCCCGGCAAACGCTGCAATTAATCGGCGAGCAAGGCGTTGAACCCGATGTAGTGGAATACCTGAAGACACCCCCGGATACCGAGACCCTCAGCCGACTGCTGGACCTGCTTGAACTGGAGCCGCGCCAGCTTATGCGCCGCAAGGAAGCCATCTACGGTGAATTGAATCTCGACGATCCCGGCCTCGGCCGCGAGGAACTCATTCAAGCCATGATCGAGCACCCGATATTGATCGAGCGGCCAATTGTGGTCCGCGACGGTAAACGCGTCGCCATCGGCCGGCCGCCCGAGAACGTGTTGGATATACTCAAATGAGCTGCGAAATACTCGTGCTTTATTACAGCCGCCATGGTGCCGTCGCAGGCATGGCCCAACATATCGCCCGTGGCATTGAGTCCGTAGCGCATGCCTGTGCCCGCCTACGAACCGTGCCAGCCGTTTCAACGGTTTGCGAGGCCGTCGAAGACACCATTCCCGAGTCGGGCGCACCCTACGCGGAACTTGCCGATTTAGAACAATGTCAGGGGCTCGCGCTCGGCAGTCCGACGCGCTTCGGCAACATGGCCGCACCGCTGAAGTATTTTCTCGACACCACCAGCCCCCTGTGGCTCGCGGGCGCCCTGACCGGCAAACCGGCGACGGTGTTTACCTCCACGTCGTCAATGCACGGCGGTCAGGAAACCACTCTGCTGTCCATGATGTTGCCGTTGCTGCACCATGGCATGTTAGTGCAAGGCCTTCCCTACGCCGAGGCGGAGTTGCTCACTACGCGCAGTGGCGGTACGCCCTACGGCGCCAGCCACCTCGCGGGGGCGAATAGCGACCTGCCATTGAGTGAAGAAGAAAAAACCCTGTGCCAGGCACAAGGCCGGCGATTGGCACAAACCGCGCTGGTACTGCAGGCGGCACAGGCCGAAGTACATCGTCGATGAAATCATGCCGACTGTGGTACAGCCTGGCACTGGCCGGCAATCTTGGTCTGCTGATGTGGCTTATGCTGTGGTTCAGCATTCTTTCGCCACCTGCACACGCACCGGTCGCGATTGCGCTGCTGTTCGCCGGTCTTTTGCTGCTTCCGCTGCGAGGCTTACTCCACGGCCGCACCTATACGCACGCCTGGACCAGTCTGCTCAGCCTGTTGTACTTCACCCACGGCGTAGTTGTAGCGTGGTCGGATTCCGACGAGCGGGTTTGGGCCAGTATCGAGGTTGCGCTAAGTCTGGCGCTGTTCACTGGAACGGTTCTGTACGTGCGTTGCCGCGCTCGGATCGAAAAAACCCAACCACGTGTGGATTAGGCAGCACACATCTTCAAATCGTACGGTTAAAAAACTGTACCTGCAAAGGTGCCTACTTTAAAACTCTTGAAAACATGCGATTGTGAGTCAGGTTTGCACGATCTCAGGACAAGACACGCCGTAAATACGTCCCTGTAGGCTTCACGGCAGCATCCCTGCTGCCGAAAGAGTCTTGTCCTGAGATCGTGCAAACCT
>CAMYNG010000019.1:0-88191 GCA_947259765.1 uncultured Ectothiorhodospiraceae bacterium | reverse complement strand
GGCACCTTTGCAGGTACAGTTTTTTATATCAACTCACGTACAAACGGGATCGTCAGCCGTCTTTGTGCTGCCAGTGAGGCAGTATCCAATCGATCCAGCAGGTCGAACAAGCTGCGCGGGTCGCGGGCGCAACGCCTTAAGACAAAATCCGTCACCTCGTCGGGCAACTCCAGGCCACGACTGCTCGCACGCATTTGCAGCGCGGTACGTTTGCCTGCGTCATCCAAGGGTCGCAATTGAAACACGGGGCCCCAGGACAGCCGCGAGGCAAGATCGGATAACCGGGTGGACAACTGTCCCGGTACCTGAGCGGCGCTCAGAACCAGCCGACTCTGCGCTGCGCGCAGGCCGTTAAACAGATTGAAGATGGCCCGCTCCCATTCGGGATTGCCCAGAATCGAATCGAGATCATCGAGACACACTACATCGAAGTCGTCCAAGCCCTGCAACACAACCGGGGTCAATTCCGGTTGTTGTAACGGCACATAGGCACTTTTCAATTTGGTGTGCTGAGCCGCGTGACAAACTGCTTGCAATAGATGCGTCTTGCCGGTTCCTGACCCACCGGCGAGAAACACGACCGGCTCGTCTTCCGCTTGCAACACGTGTACCGCCGTAGCATTTTCACCACTATAAAAATTGGAAAAAGTCGCGTTATCGCGCAATGTCAATTGCAGCGGCAGTTGAGATAGAGGTGCGCGACTCAAGATGAATCTGCCTCATTACTATACAACCCACTCCCCTTGTATTGCGCATGCGCGTACCGCAGCAACACCATCACGAGTGCGCTGACGGGTAAAGCCAGCAGCACACCAAAAAAACCAAACAGCTGTGCTCCCGCCATCACGGCGAAGATTACTGCGACCGGATGTAGTCCAATACGATCGCCCACCAGTAGGGGCGTGAGTACCATGCCCTCAATCGCCTGACCAATGGCAAACACAATACCGACGTACACCAGGTAGATCGGATCGTGAAACTGGATAAGTGCCGCGATGCCCGCCACCACAATGCCGACAATAAATCCAAGGTACGGAACAAAGCTGACGAGTCCGGCTAAAACGCCAATAAGCAGCGCCAGATCGAGCCCGACGATTTGGAGCCCCAGTGAATATATCGTTGCCAGCGCCAGCATGACCAGCAATTGACCCCGAAAAAACGCGCTTAAAACTTCATCCGACTCTTTTGCCAGTTGACTGACAACGGGTTCAACCCGGCGCGGCAAAAGCTCACGCACACGGACCACCAGTACGTCCCAATCACGCAATAAATAGAACGTCACCACGGGAATCAACACCAGGTTGGCCAGCCAGCCCAGCAAGGTCAAACCGGAACGAGTAATGGAATTCAGCATGCCGGTAACCAACTTGCCGGCGTCCTGCCAGTGCGCCTGCAGGGACTCTTTCAACGAACCCAGGTCAATGCCGGGTGTGCTGATACCCAGATTGAGCTCGACCCACGGCACGGCCACCTGTTGTAGCCAGTCAATAGTTGTTGGAATTTTTTGCAGCAACAGAACAATCTGGCGTTGCAACATCGGCACAATAATGAGTAGCACAAGCACCGCCGCAGTTGTCAGCACCAGGAAGACCACCGCCACCGCAAGACTACGGGGTAGCTTCCAGGCTTCCAGACGATCCACCAACGGGTCCCCCAGATAGGCCAACACCGCAGCAGCCAAAAAAGGAGTGAGCACCGGACTCAACAAATACAAAAGCACACCGGTCGCGGTGAGCCCAGCCAGGACGATCCAGGAACGTGATTCAGTCACTTTGCTTGTCCTTGCGCAGTGCGGCCAACATTCGGCGCCCCCAATGCCACAGATAACCCGCACCACTGAGAATCGTCGTGGTCGCAACGGCCAGCTCCATGAACTGCAAAAAACGCTCTGACAAAGGCGCTCCGGCCAGGGCCATTAAAACCAGCACCACCAGGAGGATCTGCAATACCGTATTGAGTTTGCTGATGTAGCTCGGATGGATCTCCATCTGCTCGACGACAAATTGGTAGGTCGCCGCGCCCAGTACGATTAACACGTCGCGACCGATAACAAGCGCCACCAGCCAGACGGGCAAGTGCCCCAACCAACCCAGAGCCAGATAGCACACCAGCATCAGCAATTTGTCCGCGAACGGGTCCAGAAATGCACCGAGGCGTGTGCGCCAGTCGAAATGACGTGCGAGGTAACCGTCGACACCGTCCGAAACGCCGGCCACGGCAAACAGAATCAGCGCCCCGGCGTAGCGTTCCGTCAGTAGGAGGTAGGCGACCGGCGCAACCAGCAGGATACGCAGGATACTGATGAGATTGGGTATATCCCGTTGGTTCATGGAATAAGTCGGTAAACCAGATCCGGGCTCACCAGCGGTGGGGAGGTTGTCCTGGCGGGAGACGTCTCCGGTTTAGGCTGTGGCGTGTCTTCGACACCTTCCGATTCCGCAGTGTCGTTGACCAGCACATGTCCCAGAGAAATGGCCTGGGATACTCCCAGACGGCCATTTCGGGCCAAGAGATCAAACGTGACACGATCGCTGTTAATAAAATACGGTTGCACCGCTTCAACACCTGAAAGCCCGCCCAAGTAGGTGGATACGCGGTTAAAATCCGCTAATGAACGCACGTCTTTGATCAGCACGCTCACCCGGTTGCTTTCGGTATCCTGCCGCACTTCGGCAAAGCGCACCGACAAGGCCTCGGCAACTTCATTGATGGCCGGCTGCACCACTTCACTCAGGCTGGTGCCGCGAAACTCCTGGTCGTCGCGACGACCGCCGGAGTAAAGCGACCATCGACCGTGCCAGGTACCACCAAAACCCTGGTACACACGACCGCTTAATACCGCTTCAGTCTGATAGCGTTGTGAGGCTTCGAGGATCGCACCACCAAAGTTACCCCAAACATCGCTGACGCGCAGTGCCGAACGATCCTGGAGATCAAAAAGTGGCAGACGCAAGGGCACGCCGCGATTCTTCGCCAGACTTAACGAAAGATTGCGCAGCTCATGCGTTGAATCGTTGCTGATGATCTGGCGCTTGCCGCCATCGTCAATGACCACCCACACCAGTGTCGCCGGTCGGGTTTTGCTCCATACCGGCAAGCCGTGTTCGCGCAACAGGCCGTTTACGGCCTGTTCGTCGAATCGTATCCACAGGACCTGATCATATTGCTCGTTCTCGGTGCCCGGCATCAGCCCGGGATCCACCTTGCGGTAACGGTATTGCTGCACGTAACGTGAAGCCCGTTTAAGTACGTCCTCAAGGCTCGGCACATTGGCAACGGCCGTGCGCCCGGAAACCCGCACCAACACTTCAACAAACGCGGCTTCAATCGCTGCGCGGCGCTCATCGCGTTTTTGTCCCAACACGGGAACTTCGGTCTCGTAAAGCCCGGCGACCTCATCGGCCATCACCGGCTCCAGCGGCCAGGAAATCACTGTGACCAGCATCGCCGCTATCCAGTTTCCAAATCGCATAATGGGTTTCTTCCTGATTTCTCTGCGTACTTTGCCGGGTTTACAGTGCCGAGCCCGCAACCCTGCAAGGGCTATTGGCGGCTAACATACCACAAACCATACCGCAATCTGCGACCCACCGCGGCAGCACGTTCCCCGCACCCGGCCGACTTGTTAAACTACCGAATTGTGTCTCGTTTCGCTATTGAAACGATCGGACCGGTCATTCGGGTGTTGAGAGGTAATTTGTGTCAAGCGACCAGAACGGAGCAGGCGATCCCGTCATCTCACTTAGCTACCAGGACGCAGGGGTTGATATCGACGCCGGTAATTCCCTGGTAGAACGCATCAAACCACATGCCAAACGCACCCGACGCCCGGGCGTTATGGCCAACCTTGGCGGATTCGGCGCCTTATTTGAGCTGCCGCTGGACCGGTATCGCCAGCCGGTGCTGGTCTCCGGAACCGACGGCGTCGGCACCAAACTGAAGCTGGCTATGCAGGCGCGGCGGCACGATACCATTGGCATCGATCTGGTAGCCATGTGCGTCAATGACCTTATCGTGCAGGGTGCCGAACCCCTCTTTTTCCTGGACTACTACGCCACCGGCCACCTTGACATCGAGGTCGCCGAAGCGGTGGTCAAGGGCATCGCCGATGGCTGCGAACTTGCCGGTGCCGCGCTCGTCGGCGGTGAGACCGCCGAGATGCCGGGCATGTATTCCGGTGAGGATTACGATCTGGCAGGCTTCTGTGTCGGTGTGGTGGAAAAGGATCGCATCATCGACGGAAGCAAGGTAGCCGTGGGCGATCATCTGCTCGGCCTGACCTCCAGCGGCCCGCACTCCAACGGCTATTCCTTGATCCGCAAGGTCATCGACCACTGCGATGCCGATCTCAGCCAGCCTTTTGAAGACAGCACCCTTATGGAGCGTTTGTTGGCGCCCACACGGATTTATGTCAAACCTCTGTTAGACCTGTTTGCGCAGGTCGAAGTCCATGCGCTTGCCCACATCACCGGTGGTGGACTTTTGGAAAATCTGCCGCGTGTCATGCCCCCCCACACCGAGGCCGTCATCGACGCCGGAGCGTGGCAGCGCCCGGCCATATTCGACTGGCTGCAGAGTCGTGGCAATATTGCTGACGACGAAATGTACCGCACCTTTAACTGTGGTATCGGTATGGTGCTGGTGGTCGGTGACGACAGTCTGGCAGACACACTGTCCACATTGCATAAGCACGGTGAAAACGTCATCAAACTCGGTCAGATCCGGCAAAGTAACAGCGCAGTGCCGCACGTCAGCATTCAACGCGCGTAACTTCCGACAGACGGCCAATTACCAGAATGTCGGAGGACTCGTCAGTTTTGCCCCTGGTCGTGCTGATATCCGGAAACGGCAGTAATCTGCAGGCAATAATCGACGAGATTCAGCGTGCCGCTCTGTCTGTAAAGATCGAACTGGTCATCAGCAATCGCGCCGATGCCTATGGCCTTAAGCGCGCCCGCCAGGCCAATATTGATACCGCCGTTCTTGATCACAGAGACTATCCCGACCGCAAGAAATTTGACCGCGCGCTTGCCGAATTGATCGACCAGTTTGATCGGCCTCTGGTCGTCATGGCCGGATTCATGCGCATCTTAAGCGACGAATTTGTTAACCGGTATCACGGCAGGCTCATCAATATCCATCCATCCCTGCTACCGAAGTATCGTGGTCTTAATACCCATCAGCGCGTCCTGGCAGCCGGTGACAAGCACCACGGTGCCAGCGTACATTTTGTCACCCCTGACCTGGACGCTGGACCGGTGATACTGCAGGGCCGGGTCGATGTTTTGGCCGGTGACACGGAGGACAGCCTGAGACGGCGCGTGCATGAAATGGAGCATCTGATTTATCCGCGGGTAGTGCGCTGGTTTGCAAATCATCAGGTTCAGTTGGAAGGTGATAGCGTGTTGATTGCGGGCCTGCCCATTACTGAGGATAAGCGTATTTTTGAACTGACGCCGAACGAGCCGGGAAACGCCGGGTAATAAAATTTAGGGATACCCACCCGTATCGTCCACCGAAAACGCACGGTCCAAGCATGCTGGCAGTGGAATGACCTACTGAACCACCAGAGTAAATCACGGTCTGACAGTCTAGATTACGCGCAACATACAAGAAAATGAATTACCGCCTTATAAAAATCCTCATCGGTACCATTATGGTCGGCGTCGGGTCCGCGCAGGCAACCGAATATGAAAAGTGGTACCTGCCGCAAGTCCAGCCACAACACGACGAGTATCTGCTTTATCGCCTGTCCTATCGTGGCATATTTACAGCATACGCCTGGAAAGATATCGCCGACGTAGCCATTGCCGCCGGCAGTAAGCCCCTTGATTTTAACAAGCGGAAAAGTTGCCGGCTAAGCCTGAAGCTTAGTACCGAGGATTTTTCACTTACCGAACTGTTCTATCCGGTGCGCTTTTACTGGCGTACGACGGTCAGCCCGAACTTAAACCATGTTTACATGGTTGAAGCAACTGACGAAGGCAAGAAACAACGTCACGAACTTGCATGGCTGGATTTGCAGAACCATCATATCGAAGTGTATCGCAAACGCATTAAGGTACCTGAAAAGGTCCTCACTTATGATGAAGAAGACGAAGGTGAGGAGCCGGTGATGGTCTGGGAGCCGGACGGCAAAAAGGCGCCACCGGATTTCATCAACAAGCAACCATTGATCGATGGCAAGCTGAACTACCTCGTGCATGACAAGACCGTTGCGGTCGACACCACCCGTCCAATTTTCGATCCGCTGGCACTGGTCTTTACCACACGCTGGAATGACTTTACAAACCAGCCAAAACTTGATTTTTCCGTACCCTTTGAGGACGCTTCCAGATCGTATCACGCGCGCTTAGTCGGCAAGGAACCGCTGGAGATTGGTAGTCAGAGTATCGACACGCTCGGCATCGAGGTCAGGCGGAACAAGAAAGAAGACGAGAAGAACGAGGGCTTCATGCTCATGTGGTTATCAGACGATGATCGACGAATACCGCTGCAATTTCTGGTCGAAGCTCCTTTCGGAAAATTGAAACTTATGATTAACGAAACAAGCCTTAATAACTACCGGTCGCCTGGAAGTTGTGTCAGCAACGCGTCTATCCGGAGCCTGCCGGCAACACATACCCGCCACACAGACGGCACCGGCAACAAACAAAATCCTTGAATCAAGTTAAGTCGTCGGCGACCTCCCCCTGTGGCAATGTTTTGCGAAAGATCTGCAGTTCCTTTAGCAGCCATTCCCGGCTTAACATCTCCGTGTCGCCGCAACGGACCTTATATTTCCGGCCGGACATGCTGCTTTTGCTGGCAACCCGAGAAATGAACTCCTCACTGGAAATAAGACGCTTGCGTGCATAGTTGTATTTAATTTCAAGGTGATGGCGCGCTTGCGCGGCACTGTAATCGGTGCCGTTGCGTATAAAAGTACATCCGGATGCACTAACAAAATTCAATAGATGTTGTACCTCTTTTTCCGGAAAGGACAGTTGTTGCGCTGACACACTGCCCGTTAAAAAAAATACAACAAGGCAAACGGCAAATATTCGTATCTGATAAGTCATATTTTTTCCGGCTCCTGTTCCATTAATTTAAAAGTGACCAGCATGGGATTGTGATCCGAGGAACTCACAGTGGGAGATACATAACGCATAACCTCCAGACCACGAAAGTAGACATGATCAAGCGGATAACCAAACACGCGAATACGGTTGTGGGCATGAAACTCAATACTGGAAAGTGAAAGTCGTTCGGCAATTTCATCTATTGTTTTAACACGCGCCTTGCGCCAGGTATTAAAATCTCCGGCAAGTATAATGGGGCCGTTGTGATGAAGGACAACCTGTTCCATCTCTTCAAATTGCCGGCGAAATTCCTGCATCCCCAAACTGAAATTAATTCCATGTACGTTGATGACCAGCAACGATTCTCGAGCGCCGGAGATCCGGTACCTGCTGATAAGAATACTTTTGGGCAATCCGGTTAAAGGCTCCATTGCGCGTAAGGCGCAACTGTGTGTCGCAATTGCTTTTGCCGAAGTCAAAACGCCATTGGACACGCCGGCGCTACTCCAGGCTTCGGCCATGTTCCAGTCATGGTCCAGTTCACCAAGTACCTCGCCCAGTTCCGTATCGAAATGTGCTTCCTGCAGAGCGAGAATTTCGGCGTCCTCAGCAAACTTTGAGAAGTCCTCACGCCAGCCTTCGTCTTTCTGTTTATGAATATTCCACGTCAACAAATCAAATTCTTTAGCGATCATCCTGTTGCCATGTGAGGAATCGGCTGTCCGGAAAGCGGGCTGCTTCTGACAGGCACTACCGACGACAGACAATTGACCCGCTACGGATTCGCCAACGACATTCTGCGGTGGAATCTGAACGCAGCTGGTGGAAAGCCCGCCGGCGAGCAGAGCGAAAATCGCAATCGCAATCTTACGTGCCATGCCGCTGGGCCTCAGCCGATGTTTTCCATTTTTCATAGATTTGTACAGAGTTTCACAAGTTGCGGTAACTATGGGGACAGCTCAGTTCTATACTGATGCATTGAAGAGTAGCACGGAAAATCGGCAAGATTTTCGGCTGGCGCCGAGGGATAACAGGCTGGCGTTAATTGACTAGAGAGGGGCGATTTTACCGATCGGCATCACGCTGGCAGGCTGACACGCACAGTGGTACCTGCGCCAAACTTACTCTCGATGGCTAGCGATCCGCCGTGAGCCTCGACAATCATTTTGCATAAATAAAGTCCCAGCCCGTAACCTCCCGTCTCACGCCGCCGTGCCGGGTCAACGCGGTAAAACGGCTCGGTTAATTTTGGTATAAACTCGGCCTCAATGCCGTCACCATAATCCCTCACCTCAACGACAACACCTTCTGCTCCCTTAAAGACGCGAACCAGTGGAGCCTGTCTGTCCTCCGGGGTATAACGCAGCGCATTGTCGATAAGATTTTTGAGCAACAGCTTCATGCGTGCCACATCGATTTCGAGTTCGACTGCTTTCTCCGGCATGTCTATCTTGAGGTTTGCTGCCGCAAAATTTGTTGCCAAAACGTCGCTTATCAAATCCCGCAAATCAACTTGCTCTCTGTTTAATACCCGGTGACGTTCACTGAGACGCTCAGTCTCGATAACCTCAGCGATCAACGCTTCCATCTCATCAAGGTCACCATTTATCTCATTCTTTCTCGATTCATCGCTCAATAATTCTGTAGCGACTTTCGCACGAGTCAGCGGGCTACGTAACTCGTGACTGATCGCCAGCAGTAGATGTCGTTTAGCGTCAAGCATTTGCTTGATATCGTCAGCCATAGCATTTACGTTGTCTGCCAACGTCCCCAATTCGTCACGTCGCTTAACCTTAATTCGATAATCCAACTCACCCGCGCCAAAACGCCGAACACCGTCCTGAATGGCTTCAATCGGTCTGAACAAGCGGCGAGTTGCATGGTAGAGAATACCCAGGATCAGCAACAACACCAGCAATGGGAAGAAACCTTTAAAACCTTCATGTTCCTGCCGAACATGCGGAACATTAAAAAGCAGCGTCACACCCTCGCGTCGAACCATCAGAAATTCCGTATCCGACTCATCGTCCTCTGCCAGAATATACTCCTGCCCCATCTCGGCGATGCGATGTTTTATCTGCATGCGATCGACGTCTATATACCGACCGCTGGATGACCAGGCGCCATTTGCATCGATAATATGTATCTCGATTTCAAGCTTTTCTGCCAGCAGCTTTGCGCGACTGTGGTCCGGGGGTAAACCAATATCCTGCTGCACATAATCAAGATACTGGATCAGGTGCGGGCGAACATTGGTTTGGAAATGTTCGCGAAAAACCTGTCGCAGGCTCCCTCCCACCAGGACCACGAATAACACTGCCATAGCAAGAAAAAGCAATAACAACTTGCCGGAAAGAGTATGACGTGAAAACTTGTGTCGAATTTTCATGTGGGCTGGCCAACAAACACGTATCCGCTACCCCGAACAGTTTTAATCAGATCAAGTGGCTGCAGCTTGTGGCGTAAACGGCTCACCAGAATATCTACTGAACGGGAAAACACATCAGCGTCAATACCACGCAGATGATTTAGAATCTCATCTCGATCAAGTGTCTTGCCCGGAGACTGAGCGAAAAGAGAGAGCAGCTGAAATTCCTTTGTACTAAGCGGCAACTCCCTGCCTTGTAGATTGGCTTGCCGTAAGTTCAGGTCGACCACCAATTCACCAAACCGTAGTTTCGATTTACCGGCTGGAGTCTTGTCAGCACGCTTCAAAATGCCCTGAATTCGAGCCACCAGCTCCCGTGGTTCAAACGGTTTGGGCAAATAGTCATCGGCACCCAGTTCCAGACCCACGATACGATCCATTACCTCACCACGGGCCGTTAACATGATGACAGGCACATCACTTTGTTTCCGTATGACCTTACAGACCTCGAAGCCATCCATCTCAGGTAACATAATATCGAGAATCACAAGATCGGCCTCACCCTCGTGAAGCAGTTCCAGCCCCTTGCTCGGCCGAGTGGCACTAACCAGACTCAGGTCAAATCGTGCAAAATACTCACTTAAAAGCTGCGCAAGCTTTTTGTCGTCGTCGATCAGCAATATGCTATGCATACCGGGTGGTCACCTCGGCCTTGGTTGTCACCGCAACAGGCCTGCACAGTGTGGCAAAAACAACAGGCGCGGAGCAAGACCCCGCGCCTAGGGCGCACTGTTACGAATGACAACAACCGGCACGCTTTGTCATGTGCCGGTCCCACAATACCGCGAGCCGTTGACGCTGGTCTGTGCTCAGACTCTCATGGAACTCGTCGAAAGACTCAATTAATTTACCGGCGTGAATATCCAGCGTCTGACGCGCATCACCCATAACATCCATGGCTTTTTCCCGGTCGAAATCTTCCTGTGCCAGTAACTCGCCAAAACTTTTGGCCCTGTCTTGTCGCGCGGTCTTTAGTTCAGCTCGCGAACGACCGACCTCCCGTTGTATGGCAAGCAGTTTTTCGGCCTGCGAGTTATCCAGCTCAAGCTTGCGACTGACCCGACGGGTCAGCCAATTCATCGTACTATCACTTGCCCGGAAGCGACCACATGTGAAGAGACGTTGAAACCTCATGTCCGTTCTCCTGTGTCAGCGTGCTGTTTGTCGCCTTGGCCGAAGTTATGACGGTCCATCTTTTCCGTAACGTGCTCGCGAAGCTCCTCACGTTGCGCGGTATCCAGACTGTCATAGAAGTCACCGATTGCATCAACGACCTGTGGCGCACGCCCGCGTATGGCCTCGGTTCGCTCATTGAATAAAGCCAAAACCCGTTGCCGATCCATCTCGGTTTGCGATAAAAGCTCCAGAATGGATTCTCGTGTTTCCTTGCGGGAATCGTGGATCTGTTTGCGTGCATCAAGCATGACATCGCGTACATGACCCAATTTGAGCTGTTGCGCTTCATTGAGTTCCAGTTCCTCGGTGACCTTGTGCACCATCCAATCTGCATGGTAATTGTGGTCCCCATAAAAATGACGTCCGCCCGCCACCAGTGTGGTGGCGATTGCTGCGCCGCCGATTACCAACAAAATGCGTTTTCCTGTCTTGTTCATGATCCGTCTCCTGTAGTTGATTGCAGACGGGAACAGATTAGCCGGGGATGGCAGTGGAAACCTTTCAGTGGGGTAACAGCTTGTAACAGTATGTAACTACGCTCGAGCGGACCCGCTCAGACAGTGAACCTCGCCCGCAGGAACGGCGAACAGACACAAACGATTAATCTCCGGCACGGTGTGCGCCGGTCAGGTTTTTGGCAGGGTCACGCCTTGTTGGCCTTGATACTTGCCACCCCGATCCTTGTACGATGTTTCGCAGGTTTCGTCGGACTCAAAAAACAGCATTTGCGCCACACCCTCATTGGCATAAATTCGGGCAGGAAGCGGCGTGGTGTTGGAAAATTCCAGGGTCACATGACCTTCCCATTCCGGTTCCAATGGCGTGACGTTTACGATGATGCCGCAACGTGCATAAGTCGATTTACCCAGGCAAATAGTCAACACGCTGCGCGGGATGCGGAAATATTCTACGGTGCGGGCCAATGCAAACGAGTTGGGCGGGATGATACAGACGTCGCCGCTAAAATCGACGAAACTGTGTTCGGAAAATTCCTTGGGATCGACCACCGCCGAGTTGATATTGGTAAAAATCTTGAATTCACCGGCGCAACGGACGTCGTATCCATAGCTGGAGGTGCCGTAGGAGACAATGCGGCCACTGCCGTTTTCGCGTACCTGGCCGGCCTCAAACGGCTCGATCATGCCGTGCTCTGTCGCCATGCGGCGGATCCATTTGTCTGACTTGATGCTCATGCTGATTGTCTACTTCAAAAAATTTGTAGCCACCGCGTTGCAGTGACAAAAAACCAGACCGTATGTTACACGAAGGTGAGCACCTTTTCGAAGCCGTGTTTTAGAAACAAAAAAGGCAGGACCACCAATTTGGCCCTGCCTTTCGACTTGAGTTACACCGCTTAACCCGCGAGCCGTGTTCCCTCGCCACTCGTCCCTGGTTGAGATTTAGTTATTCTGAATAACGATCTTCGGAAACGCCGCACTGAAGTCCCGTGCCCGCAACGACAACTTAGCCGCGGTACGTCGAGCAATATCACGGTAGATTTGTGTAATGCGACCATCCGGATCCGCTGCCACGGTCGGGTTACCGCCGTCGGCCTGCTCGCGAATGCTGATATCCAGCGGCAATGCACCGAGTAGATCCACGTCGAATTGTTCAGCCATGCTTTCACCACCACCCTTGCCGAAGATATGCTCCTCGTGGCCGCACTCGCTGCAGATATGAATGCTCATGTTTTCGATAACACCCAAAACCGGCACTTCCACCTTCTGGAACATCTTCAGACCCTTACGGGCATCCAGCAGGGCGATATCCTGCGGCGTGGTGACGATCACCGCTCCGGAAACCGGTACGCGCTGCGCCAATGTGAGTTGGGTATCACCGGTGCCCGGCGGCAGGTCGACGATCAGATAGTCAACGTCTTTCCACTTGGTGTCGTTGAGCAACTGCTCCAGCGCCTGTGTAACCATGGGTCCACGCCAGATCATGGGAGTCTCCTCGTCGATCAAATAACCGATAGACATGGACTGGATACCGTGACTCGTGATCGGCTCGAGGCTGTTGCCATCCTTGGAATCCGGCTGCTGGTGCGCGCCCAACATGCGCGGCTGGCTCGGGCCATAGATATCCGCATCGAGTAACCCAACCGTGGCACCTTCGGCCGCCAGGGCCAGGGCCAGGTTCACCGACGTGGTTGATTTGCCGACGCCGCCCTTACCGGACGCGACTGCAATAATATTCTTCACGCCATCGATATGGTTGACACCTTTTTGTACCTGATGGCTCTGGATACTGGTGGAAACCCCAACGTCCGCGCTGCTTATGCCGTCAATACCCTCAATACGCTCCTTGAGTTTGGCCGCCAGTTCCGCCTTGTAATCGCCAACCGGGAATCCCAGTACGACTTCCAGCTTCACCTTGTCGCCGTCGACGGCAATATTTTTGATGACCTTGGCGGTAACCAGGTCCTGCTCCAGATAGGGGTCGATATACCCCTTAATTACGTCTTCAACCTGTGTTTGGGAAACGTTCGCCATTACCCTCTCCTGCTACGTCAAAAGCCTTTAGAAATACCTATGCATAATACTCAGGTATCATCGGGACGCGTATAGTACACCAATTGACCTACTTGTCACCATTTCGCTTAGATATACTTTCGGAAATACATACGAAGATCCGTAAAACCGGTGTTTTTTCCAGTGCTTGCGTTTGGACCCCGAGCGCCGGAACTGGTAGTGTTGCGCCCTTTTATATAAATAGTATCGGAACAGCAAAGATCCATGCCGCCAGCACCCCGACAAATCCTGGTCACCAGCGCTCTGCCCTATGCTAACGGCAGTATTCACCTGGGACACCTGGTGGAGTACATCCAGACCGACATCTGGGTACGCTTCCAACGCCTGCGCGGTCACCAGTGTATCTACGTTTGTGCCGACGACGCGCATGGCACGCCCATCATGTTGCGTGCACAAAGCGAGGGCATCACGCCGGAAGACCTGATTGCCCGCATAAGCGAGGAACACCAGGCCGATTTCGCTGCGTTCAATGTCGACTTCGACAATTTTCATTCCACCCATTCCGAAGAAAACCGGCAACTGGCGGAACTGATATACACGCGCCTGCGAGATGCCGATTTTATCACGACGCGCACTATTCGGCAGGCCTTTGATCCCGAGAAACAAATGTTTCTGCCGGATCGATTTATTAAAGGGACGTGCCCACGTTGCAAATCGCCGGACCAGTACGGTGATAACTGCGAGGTCTGCGGCAGTACCTACGCACCGACCGATCTGATCGACCCGATTTCAGTAGTCTCCGGTGCCACGCCGATAGAAAAAGAATCCGAGCACTATTTTTTCCAGCTCGGCAAGTTCAAGGACATGCTACTCGGCTGGACCCAGGGTGAGCACATGCAACCCGAAATTCGCCACAAATTGAACGAGTGGTTTGAGGCCGGCCTGCAGGACTGGGACATTTCACGCGACGCACCCTACTTCGGCTTCGAGATACCCGATGCGCCCGGAAAATATTTCTATGTCTGGCTGGACGCACCCATCGGTTATATGGCGAGTTTCAAGCAACTTTGTGAGCGCACGCCCTCACTGGACTTTGACACATTCTGGCAGGCGGATAGCGATACGGAGCTGTATCATTTCATCGGCAAAGACATCGCGTACTTTCACACCTTGTTCTGGCCCGCGATGTTGTATGGCGCCGGGTTCCGTATGCCCAGCGCGGTGTTTTGCCATGGCTTTCTAACCGTGAATGGACAAAAAATGTCCAAATCACGCGGCACCTTTATTATGGCGCGGACCTATCTCGATCACCTTGAACCGGAATACCTGCGCTACTACTTCGCCGCCAAGCTGGGCAGCGGAATCGACGATCTCGATTTGAATTTTGACGATTTTTTTAATCGGGTGAATTCCGATCTGGTCGGCAAGGTGGTCAACATCGCCAGCCGTTGTGCCGGATTTATAAACAAGAAATTTAACGCGCAGCTTTCGGCACAGTGCACCGAACCGCAACTGTATGCCGACTTTGTCGCCAAAGCCGACACCATTGCGGACCTGTACGAGCGCCGCGAATTCGGTCATGCCATGCGCGAAATCATGGCGCTCGCGGATCTCGCCAATCAATTCATTGATGAGCGCAAACCCTGGGTACACATCAAGGAGGCGGGCCGGGAACTGGAGGTTCAGGACACTTGTAGCGTGGGATTGAATCTGTTTCGTGTTTTGATTGCCTACCTCAAACCGGTGCTGCCAAACCTGGCGAGTGATGCAGAAGCATTCCTCAACATCGAACCGTTGCAATGGGATAGCATCGCGGAACCGTTGCGTGATCACAGCATAAAAAAATTCAAGCCACTCATGACCCGTGTGGAAAAGGAGAAAATTGACGCCATGGTTGACGCTTCAAGTGAGAATTTGGGTACGAAACAAGTTACCGAAGGTCCGTTGCATGATGACCCAATCGCCACGGAGATCGAATTTGATGATTTTGCCAAAGTTGATTTGCGCGTTGCACGCATTGTAAAAGCCGAACACGTGGAAGGCGCCGACAAACTGCTGCAATTAACCCTTGATATCGGCGGTGAAACACGCAACGTGTTTGCAGGAATTAAAAGCGCCTATGCCCCCGCCGACCTTGAGGGTAAGTTTACGGTGATGGTAGCAAACCTGAAACCGCGCAAGATGCGTTTTGGTCTGTCTGAAGGCATGGTATTGGCGGCCGGGCCCGGCGGTAAGGATTTGTGGATACTGTCACCGGATGCAGGGGCACAACCCGGCATGAAGATTAAATAATACGCTTGCAGAAACACGTAACTCCGAATGCACTTAAGCCCGTCACGGTTATCTTATTTAGCAGAAAGACACGGCTTACGTTAGAATAAGTACGTTCTGTTTTCCGCGGCGTTGTCTGGTACTTCGGCTGATACAGATACCGGTACAGATACCGGTTCAGCTCCAGGCACACACCGCCCGCACCCCGGACCTGGCATGAAAGAACTCGCGCTCATTCTGGTCAGTACAATTCTGGTCAATAACTTCGTACTCGTGAAGTTCCTCGGCCTGTGTCCGTTCATGGGCGTGTCACGCAAACTCGAAACCGCAACCGGCATGGCGCTCGCCACCACCTTTGTCCTGACACTCTCATCTGTTTGCAGTTATTTGGTTAACGAGTATCTTTTGGCGCCGCTCGGACTGGAGTACTTGCGCACAATCACCTTCATTCTCGTCATTGCGGTTGTTGTGCAGTTTACTGAGATGGTAGTACGTAAAAGCAGTCCATTACTCTATCAGGTGCTGGGGATTTTCTTGCCGCTTATCACCACCAACTGTGCAGTACTGGGTGTAGCCCTGTTAAATGTACAAACACAGCACGGCTTTCTTGAATCGGCCGTGTACGGATTTGGCGCAGCGGTCGGCTTTTCATTCGTGCTGATTCTGTTCTCTGCTATGCGCGAACGCATTGCGGTCGCCGACGTTCCCGTACCCTTCAAGGGCGCATCGATTGCCTTAATTACCGCCGGCTTGATGTCCATGGCCTTCATGGGATTCTCCGGCCTGGTTAAAGGCTAGGCACACATGCTGTCTGCGATCATTGCGCTATCGGCACTGGCAATTGTGTTTGGCCTGGTGCTGGGGTTTGCCGCGGTCCGGTTTCGGGTTGAAGAGGATCCGGTTGTCGATCAGATTGACAAGATTTTGCCGCAAACACAATGTGGTCAATGCACCTACCCCGGTTGCCGGCCCTATGCCGAGGCTATCGCAAAGGGTGAGGCGGACATCAATCAATGCCCGCCGGGCGGTGAAGCCGTTATACAATCGCTCGCCGATCTGTTGGGACGAGATGCCAAACCGCTAAACGAAGATCACGGCGAGCACAAAGATAAGTTAGTCGCCGTAATCGATGAGCAGGTTTGTATCGGCTGCACGCTCTGCATCCAGGCCTGCCCGGTTGACTGCATACTTGGCGCAGCAAAACAGATGCATACGGTAATAGAAGATGAATGCACAGGTTGTGAACTCTGCGTACCGCCCTGCCCGGTAGATTGCATCGATATGGTGCCGGTCAAAAAGGAACTCAGTGACTGGACCTGGCCGTTCCCGGAAACACCGCAGGAGAAAAAGCCGTGACAACGCACAAGCTCTGGCGTTTTCCCGGCGGATTGGTACTCGACGGGCACAAGGACATGTCGATGCAGGATGCGGTCATGATTGCGGACCTGCCACCACAACTGGTGTTACCCCTGCAACAGCATATAGGCGAGCCCGCTGTAGCGGTCGTTAAGCCCGGAGATCGAGTATTAAAAGGCCAGCTGATTGCGCGAGCACAGGACTATGTCAGCGCGTCAGTACACGCTTCGTCTTCCGGACAAGTCATCGCTATTGAAGAACGGCCGATCCCACATCCGTCCGGACAAAATGCAACATGTATCGTTATCGAAACAGACGGAGAAGATCGTTGGGATCCGGATAAAACTCCAAGTGGAGATTATCAAACACTTGATGCGAGTGAGCTACGCAACATCATTCGAGACGCCGGTATTGTCGGTTTGGGCGGCGCGGGATTCCCTTCCTTTATCAAACTTAATCCAGGAGCCGGCGGCAGCATCGATTTGCTGATACTCAATGGCGCCGAATGCGAGCCCTATATTTCGTGTGACGCCATGCTGATGCAGGAACGGCCGCGCGAAGTCATTGACGGTCTGAAGATAATGCGCCACGCGCTACAGGCGAAATATTGTCTTATAGGTGTCGAGGACAACAAGCCAGATGCCATTGTCGCACTGCGCGGCGCACTGAGCGCAGATGAAACTAAATTTATCGATGTTGTTACAGTCCCCACCCGCTATCCGGCAGGCGGCGAAAAACAACTCATTAAGGTTTTGACAGGCAAAGAGGTTCCAAGTCAACGCCTGCCGCTCGACATCGGCATTGTTTGTCACAATGTGGCGACCGCTGCGGCGGTTCATCATGCGGTTACTCTGGGTGAACCCCTGGTATCGCGCGTCGTCACAATTACCGGTGAAAACCTGGAACAACCCCGCAATCTGGAGGTACGCATCGGTACGCCGTTTTCTTCAGTACTACAGCAATGCGGGTGGCATCCCAAAAGCAACGATCAACTCGTTATGGGTGGGCCTATGATGGGATTTGCAGTTACCAGCGATGCGATCCCGGTGGTAAAAACAACCAACTGCATTCTTGCGCTGCCTGCACCGCAGCGACCGAGCCCCGTTGCCATGCCGTGTATTCGCTGCGGCGAGTGCGCTCGCGTTTGTCCCGCATTGTTGCTGCCGCAACAACTTTACTGGTATTCGTGGTCCAAGGATTTGGACAAGGTTCAGGATCACAAACTGTTTGACTGCATTGAATGTGGTTGTTGCGCCTATGTCTGCCCGTCGAATATTCCACTGGTGCAATACTTCCGTTTTGCGAAAACCGAGATTTGGTCGCAGGAGAAAGAAAAGCGTAAGTCGGACTTGGCCCGCCAAAGACATGAGTTCCGGCTTGAACGGCTTGAGAAAGAGAAACAAGACAAGGAAGAGCGCCAACGGCTTAAAAAAGAAAAGCTCCGTAAGGCACGCGGCGAAAAAAGCGAGACCCCTGATCCCAAGAAGGCGGCAATCCAGGCCGCACTGGATCGCGTCAAGGCACGTAAGGAACAACAAGATTCCGGTGCGCGGAATGTTGAACACCTCACTGATGCACAGCGAAAAGCGATTGCAGAAGTGGATGAGCGCCGCAAACATCTCAAGACTGATCCACCCGCAACACCGTCAACGGATCCACAGGCCGAATCGGTAACGGAAAAGAAAACCGATGAAATTTAAGAATACCTTAAGCTCACCGCATATCACTGCCAGCCCGAGCCTCACGCGTACCATGCTTTGGGTCGTAGTGGCCCTGGTACCCGGATCGGCATTCTATGTAGCATTTTTTGGCACCGGGCTGTTGATTAACATGGCCCTCGCGACACTGACCGCACTGGCCAGTGAAGCATTGATGCTTCGCCTCCGGCGGCGAGCGGTGCTGCCGTTTATAACCGACGGTAGCGCACTGGTCACCGCGCTGCTGCTGGCCCTGGCGCTGCCGCCTTTTGCGCCTTGGTGGCTACCCGTGCTGGGTACACTGTTCGCCATTGTGGTCGCCAAGCATTTATATGGCGGTCTGGGCTATAACCCGTTTAATCCTGCAATGGTGGGTTACGCCATGCTGCTTATCGCATTTCCACGCGAAATGACTGCATGGCTTCCACCTACTTCATTGGGCGCAACAACACCGGAGTTTCTGGATTTACTGAATTACAGTCTGTTCAGTATCCTGCCCGCGGACAGTACCTACGACAGCATTTCCATGGCAACCCCGATGGATACCGTAAAAACGCGTGTTGGACTCGGCGAGACCATCTCCGACATTCACCTATCCAGTCCGGGCCTGTTCAGTACCGTTAGCGGCACGGGTTGGGATCGCGTAAACCTGATGTTTCTTCTCGGTGGTATGTGGCTTATTTACAAGCGCGTCGTAGCGTGGCAAATCCCGTTCGCGATGTTGAGCACACTGGCCCTGATGGCGACGGTTTTCTGGCTAATTGACAGCGAACAGTTTTCGTCGCCGTGGTTTCATTTGTTCAGTGGTGCAGCCATGCTGGGAGCATTTTTTATTGCATCGGACCCGGTTACCGCCGCAACAACCCCGCGCGGCAGACTGATCTACGGTGCCGGTATCGGGGCACTGACTTATATCATTCGAAACTGGGGCGGTTATCCGGATGGGGTTGCCTTTGCGGTGCTGTTAATGAACATGGCCGTACCCACCATTGATTATTACACCCAACCGCGCGTGTTCGGCGAGGAACGCAACTAGTGGCCGGCATTGGCAGAAACATGGCCATTAGCGCGGTCTTACTCGGACTATTTGCAATGGTGGGCACCACGTTGCTGGCGCTAACTCATGAGCGCACCGCGCCCCGGATCGCTGCGAACCAGCGTGCCACGGTACTGCGAAATCTACACGTACTGGTGCCTCCTGACGAACATGACAATGATTTATTTTCCGACGTCATTCACGTTACTGACGAAAGGCACCTGGGCAGCGAGAATCCGTTGCCGGTATATCGTGCACGGCGCAACGATAAACCTGTCGCCGCCATCGTCGCCAGCATCGCGCCGGACGGATATAACGGCAGAATTTACCTGCTGGTTGCGATACGTTACGACGGCTCGCTTGCGGGCGTGCGCGTCACCCGCCATCTGGAAACGCCGGGGCTGGGTGATGCGGTGGACGAACGAAAGTCCGACTGGATAAAAGGTTTTACCGGCCGATCACTCCAGAACCCAAACTCAAAAGGCTGGAAAGTGAAACGTGACGGTGGTGAGTTTGACCAATTCACCGGCGCAACCATTACGCCACGCGCGGTTGTCAAAGCCGTTCACAACACGCTACTCTACTTCCAGCGTCACCGCGACGAGTTGTTTGCCAAACCCGCGACAACGACGGCGGCAGATACCACCCAAACGGAGAATCGCTAATGCCACGCAGCGAAACGGGGCAGATAGTACATGACGGCATGTGGGGAAATAACCCCGCGCTTGTTCAGCTACTGGGCCTGTGCCCTTTGCTTGCTGTAACTAACACGGTAGTCAATGCGCTGGGACTGGGCCTTGCCACCACGATTACCTTGATCGCTTCAAACAGCATCGTGTCGTTGATCCGCCAATGGGTCCGCCCGGAGATCCGTATCCCCGTTTTCGTCATGATCATTGCATCTGTGGTCACGATCATTGAAATGACCATGAATGCCTGGTTTCACGAACTTTATTTGATCCTCGGCATTTTCATTCCGCTTATCGTAACCAATTGCACGATTATCGCGCGCGCGGAGGCATATGCCTCAAGAAACCATGTGGGGCTCGCATTTGCCGATGGCCTTTTTATGGGGCTCGGTTTTACCGCAGTGCTGTTGGTGTTGGGCGCGATGCGCGAAGCAATCGGTTTCGGTACGCTGTTTGCGCAAGCCAACCTGATGTTTGGTGAACAGGCACATTGGTTAACCATCACCCTCGTTGAAGATTACCGCGGCTTTTTACTGGCCATACTGCCACCCGGCGCCTTTATCGGTCTGGGTCTGCTGATTGCCGTTAAAAATGTGATCGACAAGCGACTGGAAGAAAAACGCAAGACCGTTGTGGCAGTGCCGGTAGTTGACGCACCGGCAACGTAAAATCCGAACCACAGAGTTTACAGAGGGCATAGAGTTTTTTTGAAGCCAATTGATTAGTTGGTATCGTGACACTCCCTAAGGCCGAGGCCGACTTTGTTCAGGAATCCAAAGGATTCTGGCTTTCGCCAGAATGACACGCTGCATACCAGTGCGTCACTCCGGTGAAAACCGGAGTCCAGTGAATTCAAATTACCTTTGGATCCAAAAAATCTCCAGACTGATGTTTTAAGGAGATGGTTTATTCGAGCTTTATTCTCTGTGTTCTCTGTGGCTAGCTAAGTAAATGAAAGAAGAAAAAGTAAAAGAAATTTTCAAACGCCTGAAAAAAGCCAACCCGGAACCTACCACCGAACTGAATTACAAGACCCCGTTTCAACTTCTGGTGGCGGTGATTCTTTCCGCACAAGCCACCGATAAAGGCGTCAACAAGGCCACCGGACCATTGTTTCGTGATGCCCCGACTGCAAAAAAGATACTTGCACTGGGTGAGCCTGGCCTGAAAAGTTACATCAAAACCATCGGCCTGTTTAACACCAAAGCGAAAAATGTCATCAAGACCTGCGGTATTTTGGTGGACGAATACGGCGGTAAGGTGCCGGAAGCACGGGAAGCGCTGGAAAAACTCCCCGGTGTGGGCCGCAAAACCGCAAACGTCGTCATGAACACCGCCTTTGGCCATCCCACCATTGCTGTTGATACACATATTTTCCGGGTATCCAATCGCACGGGGCTGGCGCCTGGAAAAACCCCACTTGCGGTAGAGAATAAGCTACTCAAGGTCGTACCGCCTAGATATAAAAAGGATGCTCATCATTGGTTGATTCTGCATGGCCGCTATACCTGTATCGCCCGCAAGCCGCGCTGTGGTTCCTGCACGATTGAAGATCTGTGTGAGTTTGGAGAAAAACTCCTGGATTGAGGGTAGTCGTCGAAAGCCGAGATCGCCGGTTAGCCAAGGCGATACTAATACGGTACCAATTGTTCGCCGAGTCCGGTATCGTCAGCCGCCTGTCTTTTATTTTCGAGTCGACATGTTTTCCCAGGATCGTCACCAACTCCGTCAAATGTTCTTTTCCGCATGGCAGAAGTATTGCAAAAAAGAGCCGCTGGAGCCTTTAGAGCAAATGGTCGCAGCCATCGTCGCCCAGCATAGCGAATACCATGCCCTGCTGGAGGATGAAGCGGGCAATCTTGACAAGGACTACCCGGCAGACGCGGGTGAAACCAACCCCTTTTTACATATGGCCCTGCATGTAGCTGTGCAGGAACAACTCGGTAGCCAACAGCCGGAAGGTATTGTGGAGCTGTTCCAGGTGCTGGCGAACAAACTGCAGGATCCGCACGAAGTCGAACACCGAATAATGAATTGCCTTGTGGAAATGATGTGGCAGGCCCAGCACGACGAGCGCCCTCCGGACGAGCAGCACTATCTTGAGTGTATTCGCAAACAAATCTAGCTCCCGGCACCGAGGAAGGAGACCCACAATCAAGCACAGGTTACGATTGACAAAGTTCGCAATTGGACTGATTCGGATGCGAACTGGACCGGAAGTAGCCGCAATTACATAACGGTTGTGTGTGATTGTAAGGATTTTCGATCAATGCCGGTCTGCTTAAGGTTGGGTTGCAATCCTGATTTGGAAACTCATACCAATACCGATAAATTGCATGCAGTTGGTTGCATTTTGTGATTTATTCGTGAAACTTACGCAGTTCGACCCTGTCATAATCGAGCAAGTGTCGGAATGAAAACATATCGTTACGACGAGATGAAAAAACTATAACCCACGAGCCAGGCTGTGGCTCAAATTGTAATTGCTATGGAGGCAACCTCGATGTCTAAGAAAACCCTGAATCCTCTCTCTCTTACGCTTGGTACTGCATTTGCGGTCGGCCTGGCTGCCAGCAATGTTGCCAGCGCTGCAGAGCAAGGTGCCAACCCGTTTGCCATGAATGAACTGTCCAGCGGCTATATGGTGGCCGGCAAGGAAGGTAAATGTGGCGAAGGCAAGTGCGGCGAAGGCAAAAGCGCTGACGGCAAATCCAAGGAAGGCAAATGTGGCGGCGACAAAAAAGGCAAGGAAGGCAAATGCGGCGAAGGTAAGTGCGGCGGCGCCAAGAAAGGCGAAGATATGAAAGGCAAGGAAGGCAAGTGCGGCGAAGGCAAGTGCGGCGGCAGCAAGTAAGTCGGACGCATAACCATGACTGATAAGGATTTTTCTGTTCATGGTGCCGGTCTTGGTCTAAGGCGGACCCTTCTGGGTCCGCTGACCGACCAGCCCGCCGATCAAGTCGACTTCTGGGAGGTGGCACCGGAAAACTGGATCGGAATGGGCGGTCACTTCGGTAAACAGTTCCGGCAATTGACCGAACGTCACGATTTCATATGCCACGGGCTCTCCCTGTCAATTGGCGGCCCAACACCTTTAGACGAAGCCTTTCTGCAGCGTCTCAAGCGATTTCTCAACGAACACAGTATTCGTCTGTACAGTGAGCATTTAAGCTACTGCAGTGACGACGGCCACCTGTACGATCTGCTGCCCATCCCGTTCACCGAAGAAGCGGTGCATTATGTAGCCGAGCGTATTCGGCGTGTTCAGGACATTCTCGAACAGCGCATCGCGATGGAAAACGTTTCCTACTATGCCGCACCCGGCAAGCAAATGGAGGAAATCGATTTTCTCAACGCAGTACTGGAAGAAGCGGATTGCGATTTACTCCTCGACGTTAACAACATTTACGTCAATAGCGTTAATCATCGCTATGACGCAGAAACCTATTTACAGGCAATCCCGGCCGAGCGCATCGCCTACATACATGTTGCCGGGCATTACAATGAAGCCGACGATCTCATCGTCGACACGCACGGTGCGGACGTCATTGATCCCGTGTGGGAACTTCTTGACAGAACCTATGCTCAGTTTGGCGTGATCCCGACACTTCTTGAGCGCGACTTTAACCTCCCGCCGCTGGCTGATTTGCTCAAGGAAGTGGATACGATTGCCGCTCTGCAACAAAAGTGGACCAAGTCGAATGACGTCGTCTCAACGCACGCCTGACAAGCCCGAATTTACCCGACAGCAATACGAGTTTACGGCACACATCCGTAACCCGGATCGCAATCCTCGACCGGAAGGCGTCGAAGATCGGCGCATGAAAATCTATCGGGAGTTGTTCTATAACAACGTCGAGGATTTCATGGCCAGCACCTACCCGGTTCTGCGCAAAATCACACCAGAGGATCGCTGGCACGCCATGATCCGCGACTATTTCGCAAATCACCTCTCGCACACACCGTTGTTTCCGGAAATGCCACGGGAGTTTCTCAAGTATCTTGAGAACGAAAGAGAAGCCAGCCCCGATGATCCGCCATTCATGCTGGAGCTTGCACACTATGAATGGATCGAGCTGGCACTTTCGATTGCCGAACAGGAGATTGACGACAAGCTCATAGATGGCTCGGGCGATTTACTCGATGGTGTTCCCATGTTGTCACCGTTAGCGTGGCCGCTAAGTTATCAGTTCCCGGTACATAAAATTGGCCCGGACTTCCTGCCGGAAACCCCTGGTGAGTCGCCTACCTTTCTTGTGGTCTACCGCGATCGAGACGGCGCCGTGCATTTTCTTGAAACGAATCCGGTTACCGCACGCCTGATTCAGTTAATGAGCGAGAACAACACAACGACCGGCCGAGAAATGCTAAACCAGATCGCCGTCGAGCTCGGTCACCCGGAACCCGACGTTGTCGTCAGCGGTGGTCTGGAGATCCTCAAGGATCTACAAGTTCGCGACGTCGTCCCCGGCGTTCGTATCTAATCCAGACTCGATAAAGTAAAAAACCAATAAACACCCGGAGGAAAGCATGGGTATGCTGCTACGTTTACAGGATCTTCTGGACCGCACGCGCGTGGTCGATTTTCTCGGCCCACTCGCTTTACGATTGTATCTTTTTCCAATTTTCTGGATGGCGGGCAGTAACAAGTTCAATAGTTTCTCCGATACCGTTGACTGGTTCGGCAATGCCGAATGGGGCCTGGGCCTGCCCCTACCGGGACTGATGGCGTTTCTAGCGGTTGGTTCCGAACTGGCCGGCAGCGTGATGCTGCTGTTCGGATTTGGGGTACGCTGGATAGCTGTTCCCCTTATGTTCACCATGCTGGTCGCCGCGCTTACGGTACACTGGCAGAATGGTTGGCTGGCCATTGCAGAAGGCGGCGGTATTTTTGCCACCGAGCGCACCGCTGGTGCCGTTGAACGGCTCGACAAGGCCAAGGATATACTGCAGCAGCATGGAAATTATGAATGGTTAACCGAAAACGGCAGTTTCGTGGTGCTCAACAGCGGTATTGAATTTGCAGCGACCTACTTCATCATGCTGTTGGTGTTGTTTTTCATCGGCGCAGGCCGTTATGTCAGCATTGACTATTGGATAGCCAAGCGCTTTGGCCGCACGATCTAAAAAGGAATTGGTGGAAAGCCCGCCGCACACGCTAACGTCCATTAGCTCCAAAAATGACATATTTTTGGAGCAACAGCATATACCCGCGTGATTGCAAAGCGGTTTTTAAGCACAAAGGAAGCTTTGAAAAATGTCATTCTGGCGAAGACCAGAATCCAGAACCATCTGACTTCACTGAATTCCGGCAAGCGCCGGAATGACGATAGAGGTTTTAAACAGCGCTGCCTGAATTATCTACACATGCAAGCCCGGCCGGTAACGTGACGAAATGATCGATATCATTCTCGCAGATCTAATCCTGGTCTTTCATTTCCTGTTCATCATCTTCGTAGTTGGCGGGCAACTGCTAATCATCTTTGGCCTGGTTTTTAAGTGGCCCTGGGTACGCAACTACTGGTTTCGCATTTTACATCTCGCCGCAATCTGGTTCGTCGTGGTACAGGCATGGGTTGGCGAAATATGTCCGCTAACAAGCTGGGAAAACACGCTGCGTGCGCGTGCCGGAGAGGCCACCTATGCAGGCGGTTTTATTCAACATTGGTTACACAAAGTGATCTTTTTTCAGGCCGAGCCCTGGGTGTTCGGGCTGGTTTACACCCTTTTTGGTTTGCTCGTGTTACTGACCTGGGTTTACGGCAAACCGATACGCCGTTAAATTACGCGTCAGGTCAGCAGCGGACCGGAATTTGGTCCGGGTTCACGAACCTGATCGATATGCTGAAAAATAATTCGTTGCGGAATCGGAATTTCTATACCCTCTTCATCAAACCTGTTCTTGATTCGACGTAACAGTTCACGTTTTACCGCCCACATCTGATCCGGCCGGGTTTTCATCATAAACTTAATTTTAACCGCGGCATCTCCAAAGGCATCAACCCCCAGCATGACAGGCTCCTCAAGCACGGCGTTGCGATACTCCGGATCTTGGCGTAACTCGTTTGCCAATTCCATCAGCAGTTTCATAACCTGATCCACGTTCTCCTTGTAGGCCACAGCGACCTCAATCACGGCGCGCGCCCACTCAAAGGTTCGGTTGGTCACCTGCCGAATCTGCCCGTTGGGTATAAAATGCACGCGGCCTTCCAGGTCCCTCAGCACCGTTGTTCGCATATTCACCTTTTCAACAATACCAGTTGCGTCACCCACTGTAACAAGATCACCCAGTTCATACTGGTCCTCAATCAAAATCATAAAACCGGTAAAGTAGTCACGCATCAGGTTTTGCGCACCAAAAGCAATTGCCAAACCAATGATGGCCGCGCCACCCAATACTGCTTTGACATCCACTCCGGCCGCTTCCAGCACCAGCAACACGCCGCCAACAATAATTATGATCTCGGTCACGCTACGAAAACTGATCGCCAACGTTTGCGCCCGATTGACCCGTGACTCTTCTTGGCCGCGCCCACGACGCACTAGCAAGTTTGCGAGCCGGTAGAAGGTCAGCCTCGACACCAACAACATAAATCCAATGACTACAAACACCATCAGAATTCGCGGACCCCGGGTTTGTATCCAACGCAGAAGGTTGTGCGGATGGAACGGACTTTCCAGCCAGATACTTTGCCGGCGTGCGTCCTCCGCCTGTTTTCGTTTTTCCTCCGACTCCTTTACGGCGCGAAGCTGTTGCGCCTGTAACGCCGCAAGTTGTGTATGTAAATCACTGATATGACTGATACGTGCTTTCATCTCCTTACGATTTTCGCGAATGGCATTTCGAACTAATTCAATTTCTTTTTGTAGTTTCACCAGCACCGATTTCCGCTCGCCCGCGGCAATTTTTTCCTTCAGTTCCTGCTCGCGTGCTATCACCCACTTTTCGTAGTTTTGCTCAGTCACTTCCGCAGTTTGCAACAGCATTTTCGCTTGCTTGATTTGTTCCTCAAGCAGGTTTTTTCGTTCAACCGATTCCTCTATTGCTCGCTCAGCCTGCTTGGCCTCCTGCTCCCTTTTTTCCGCCTCCTTACGCGCCTCAATCTGCTCTGCAGTTTCAGGCAGCTCCGATGCCGGTTTGCCAGGCTGTGTCGCATCCTCCGAGGGCTGCGGAATCTGGCCCGGTATCGCTGGTATTGTTGGAACTGGCGTCGCGCCCTCCACAACCGCCGGAACCGGGGCGGTCGGAGCGGTCACAGGTGCGGTCTCCGGCTCAGGTCGCCTGACTCCCTTCAATTCGTCTAAAAGGGCCTTGTTGTCTCCAATCTTTTTTTCCAGGATTTGAAGTTGGGTGCGTTCTGTCTGCTCGGCTTTGATTTCAATATCGGACTGACTTTGCAACAGGGCTTTATCACCCTCCAGTCTGCCCAGTTGTTGCTTGAGCGCCTCGGCTTTTGCAGACTCCGTTTTTTCATCCAGTGCCTCAAGTTGCTTGCTGCTGGTCTCGATTTCCTTGTTCACCCGGTCCAGACGCGTACTCATGCTCTTAAACCGTTTTTTTCGCTTTTCAATTCGCTCCAGAAGCTGCTTTTGAGTTGTCTGATCAGTCTTAATTGCATCCTCGATCAACCGGAGTCGGGCCGAAACAGATCCCTCTGCTGCCTCTTCGACAGCCGGTGTTGCTGCGTCGGCGGACGAATTGTCCTGTTCACTGTTACCGGTTTTCGCTTCGACTTTCTTTTCGTCTGATTTCGCGGCGGAGTCAGCACCCAAAAGCGGTAACGGAGTTACAAGCAAAAGAAGAAAAATTGTAACCACAGGGAGCAAGGCTCCACACGGTAGAAACGGGCAACGAACCGACGATTTCATAATTTTATTTTAATTTCAATTGGTTATGAGTTGGAATTGCTTGGCGTCGCAAACGTCACAACTACCGTACTGTGTTTTGGAATTTTCCACAACTTGGAGCAAATTGAAAGGACATCAACGACTGCAGTGAGTTGTATCGCTTTCGAATCGAGCACGTTCGCGGTAGGATACGTGGTCGAATAATCGCAAACCAGAGCACCATCGGAGGTCCTGCGCCGGTGATCGGCAAATACGTTCGTCAATTAGGGCGTTCGCGCATCTGGGCTTACAATAAGGTGTAGTTAAAGCATGATTTTCAGAATTCTCGTTAGCCTGGCGCTGGGTGTGTTCCTAAACAGTTGCGCTACCAGCACACTCAATGTAACCAATGACACCATTTTACGCGCCAACGAGGGGCTGGTTGGAACAGTCATTCATACCAACGTTCCGAAGTATACCCTTACACTAAAACAGAAAGACGCCCGCTCCGGCACGGCTGCAGTCTACAATGGTGAAGACCCGCAAAAGCTTGTACTTGCCACCCTACCCGCGCAGGACTATGCGTTTGGGATGTTCTATCAAGTCGGGTCGGTGCTTATCAACCGCACGGCGTTTTTCCCCGACAGCTTCACGTTTACGCTCGTACAGGGAAAAATCACCTATGTCGGAGATTTGCACCTTAATGGTGAAAAAGGAAAACTCCTTATTCGGGTTGTCGACAACTTCGACGAGTTTAAACAGAAATTGACAGAACGCTATCCCGAGCTGATTAAGCGCTACCCGTTGATTAATGCGACGAAAGAACGTGAAGAAGCAATACCCTTCGAGTAATTACCCCCAATAACCGGCGGGAAGTACCAAATCTGTACGCTATTTTCCCTGCAGATAGCGGGCATCATCGAAGGTCAAAACCCAGGCTGGCGCAAACGCCACCATCATCGTGGCCAGTAAACCGGTTATGAATGCCTCAGGAAAAAACATTAACGGTAAAAATGGCAAATATGTCTCAAACAAATACGCAGGGGAATAGACATCCGCACTGACCAGGATAAAGGCTGCTGCCAGGAGTGTTGTTAAAATCACCGTGCCCGCACCAAAGAACGCGTTAACAAATACATAAACAAAGAAATGGTTTGGCAATTTACGATCGGCAAGGCTGAAAATCAGGCTTGCTGCCAGGACCGGAAGCAAGCCCATTGTCAGGCCGTTAACTGGCATTGTTTGCCAATCGGCCTGCCCTGCCAACACCGTGCCAAATAACACCAGATTCAACAACACAAATGCAAGTTGCCAGCGAAACATCAGCGTCGCTAACATCGCGCCGAGAAAATGAAATTCAAGACCGGGTGCTGATGTAGCCGTAACGTTCCATAACACGAGCAAAAACACACTGCCTCCGAAGAAGGCATGAGATCTTGAATTGTCAGACAGCACGTTCCAGCTTGTGGATTTAATCACTACAAGCCAGGCCACCAGGTAAATCGGGACCGCAGCCCATAACCATGAATCGGGTAACAACCCGTATGGAATGTTCATATCTTCAGTATAGATTGCAGGAGAATTCTGAATGAAGGTTTGCGTTCAGGAAGTTTCGGTGATTTGCACTTTTCCATTTTCACCCAGCAGCGGAACAAACGCGACGCCCAAAACCGACCGTGTTTGTTGCGCACCGTTTTCGTCTTTTTCAACAAGCATAAGCTCCTGGTGAAGACCTGCCAGCCCTACCGGAATGGCCATACGGCCGCCGGGTTTTAACTGCTCAAAAAGCGGGGAAGGTATGTGTGTTGCGGCAGCAGTCACGATAATCGCATCAAAAGGCGCGAATTCCCGCCAACCCTCGTAGCCGTTCCCTATCCGTGTTTTGACGTTTGTCACACCGAGAGATTCGAGCCGGGCCTTTGCTGCCTCACCCAATTCCGGTACTCGCTCTACACTGTATACGGCTGCCGCTAATTTCGACAGCACTGCGGTTTGATAGCCCGAACCCGTACCGATTTCAAGCACACTGTGGTCCGGACGCAGTTCCAGCAGATCTGTCATGAGTGCCACGATATAGGGCTGGGAAATTGTCTGATTGTGGCCAATGGGTAAGGGGCCGTTGCTTTGCGCCATTGATTTAAGATGGCTTGGAACAAAAAACTCCCGTGGTACATCATGCATGGCCTGCATAACGCGTTCGTCTAGTGCCTCCTTGCCGATCAGTCCGCGAGTAAAACGTACTTCAGACTCGATATCATCAATGAGACGTTGCTGTTGTTTTCGTTTCACGCTGGAACTCAAAAACGCAGGCTTAGCAGCCGTTTTAGGGCCTCAAGATAGTTTTCAAATGCAGACTGTCCCGGGCGCGTCAATCGGTAGGTCGTTTGCGGACGTCCCTGCCCCGTCTGTTTGTTTGTCTTCACGTAACCCGCTGCAACCAGTTTTTTCAAATGTGCATCCAGGTTGCCGTCGGTTACCTGCATCTCTTTTTTTAGATCGCTAAAGGTTGCTTCCCCCCTGGCCACGAGAAAGGCTGCGATACGCGTGCGTACGGGCTGATGGAGGATCGAATCCAGCTCAATTGCGGAAGTTGCATCCATTGATAATTCTCGGGCCCGGTCAGCCGTCTGTACTTAAGAAAAGGCGCACTGAAGCTTCCGGGCCTTTCTCTTCCGTTAGTGTCGAAGACAAATCAACATTTTTAACCCGAAACGTGTAACGCTTCGCCTTCCATTCACCGCCGGCAACGCGATAGCGACCATCAGGTTGACCGTTCTGTACCATCACATCCAGGTCCTGGGACAAGGTTAAGTAAAGCTCTGCGGTAACGTCACCCTTAAGTATGTCGCCGGCGAACGAAAGCTGCAAGGGGACCCGTGTTCCAGCCGGAAGGCGTACAAGCTGAAGCGTATCGTCACCATTTTTGGTCTGTTGGAACTGTTGCAGAGGAACGGCAGACGCATCGGGAATCGCACGGCGCTGCTCCATTCCGCTCAACATTGCCGCACACACCAGGATCAGTGACAACCAAAGCGTTGCGGTCATACCCCGGCGCAAGGTAGTGGTCTGTAGCCAAGTCGTACGGATCATAAAACCCAACGCCGGAAGCCCGATGCCAAACACCACCACTGCGAGCCACTCTTGTGTCGAAAACGGAATACCTAAAACGATACTCATAGCGCCCACAAAGATCAGCAGCAATCCCGCCCAGGACAGCATTTGCTGGGAAAACAAGCCATGTATATAGAACGCCAAACCAATCAGGGCCATGACCACCGGATAGTATAGGTAGCCGCCACCGAAAAAATTCATGCCGATGTTAAGCAGCACAACCAGTGTCACCACCAGCCACCATACCTTGGTGAGTTGAGTCTGTACGAAAGACAGCGACTCGTCCCGTGCCAGACGCGCACGTCGGGTTAGCCGGAAATCAACGATACCGACCGCCAGCAGGACCATGCCAATGAAAGCGTTTGCCGCCAACGTACGTTGCCAGGCTACGGAAAACTGCTCTGCGGTAAACACGTCGTCGATGACGAGGATTAATATGGCGCCCGCAAGCCCCCATAACACCGGGGTATGGGTTTCAAGGCGCACACTACGCGCCCCCGATTCCATCATGGCATGAATGGCGTCAATTTGTTCTGCCGTGCCGTGCATTCTGTTTCCCCTTGATCTACTCTGTAATGCAGAGTAACATTAACTCTGTTTTTCAGAGTATACAGTTTTCAGCGCAATCAACAACCAGGCCTTGTTCCGATTTGTGGGGCTTGTTTATAAAGGGAGTTTAAAACAATGAAGAGAACCATTGTGCTCGCCATCATGGCCAGTCTAGCGATTTCTGCCTGTGCCGGTGTACCGACATCCAGCGAACTGGCCCAGGTTCCCATGGTAACTTTCGGAGAAAAGATTCCTGCAAACCAGGACTTCATCTTGCTCTTTCCAGCCGGACAACCAATCAGCACAGACGTCCAAATCGTCGGTACGCTGTTGCAACAGCAGGCCAGCGATCAACTCACGGTAACTCTCAAGCGGGATATTTATGCCTACAAGAACTGGGTGAGTTTTGATGGTAAGAACTGGATAGAAGCCCGAGAAGCGCTTGCCGTTCGTTTTGACGTCAAACTCCCAGGCCCGAAACATCCACAGCCCGGTTATATCCGCGTGGCCATCGACGAACCTGGGAAACAATAGAAAACGCGACCTAATGTCTCACGTGGTCGTTCATTTGACCGACGCGCTGCCCAATTTAACGTGGTCTGTGAGTGTACCGATAAATCGGTGCCCTTTCGAAAGTATTATCGTAGTAGACGGTTGCTAAGGTTATTAGAGCCCCGCTGCCAGCGGGCTTTATGGGTCACGAAAATAAACGTCGATACCCGTATAACCGTCAGTGCGAAAGCGTTTATAAGGCGACATGCCAGCTAATTGTTTTCAATTTAGTAACCAACCTCTTAGGAGCAACTTTTCGAAAGGCTTCCATTCCCGTCATTTCTTTACTGTCAGTTAAAGATGTGTCGGCCTTTTCCTTAAGTATAAAAAAATTAACAACTGTTAGTGGTAAACTCATATCGCCATTAACAAGCGTTTCCCATTGTTCGGTTGTCGGTAATTCTTGGCCAGCACCATAGACGTCAATAAGTGTTTCTGCTGAAAACTTCATACTGCCTCCAATTTTTGTTCTTTCATATGCCAGCTCGTACTTTTTTCAGCATAGCATTTGAAACGAGCGGCCGCGAAGCGTGTTGGCGGTCCGGCGCGCCTTGCGCGCAAACTTGGTCGACTTGTCATGTGTTGATTTAAGGTTGATCATCATAACCCCATGTAATGCTTATAACCGGGCGAATTTTAATTTTAAGATCATCTACATCTTCACTCCTAAAACTAGACACTAATGTGTCGTATTTCTTCTCGTCCATCACTTGCAGCGATCTGATGCCCTTAAGTTCTAGCTTTAATACAGTGTGCTCGCCTTGTTTCCAAATTACGTCCATGAGCTCACATCCAGTTACCATTTTTACTTTAAGGTTTCCATTTTTTGCTGTGACATTAAAAACTAACTCGTTATACGCCCATGGCACATCTTTATCGAGAACCTCAGGCTCACCTTCAAAGAAGCTTTCCAGTTGAAAATTTTCAGGAAATGGTCTCATTTATCTTTTCAAACACGTAGCGTTACGAATCAGTCGCTTCGTATTTTTTGTCGGCTGGACTTGTTCAGCAACAACCAAAAAATTACAAGAATATTTACAATACCAAGCCCTATTAATGTCGAAAATAGTATTACGGCCGGGAGGTTTTCTATCTGACTATTAACAGCCGCTTGCTTATAAGTTTTATGCAATTCTTTATGTTTACTTCGTAAAATCTCACTGTTAACCGTCCTTAGTGACATAAGCTGATCAAGAAGCTGGAGTTCACTCGATATTTTTATCGCCTCGGCTGTACTTTCTCCCACCGGTAGAAAGCTTGGAGCATTTATTGCCAGCACAATAGAAATCGACGCAGATAAGAAAAACCAAACGAGTGCTAATTTCATGATTTCCTAAAATCTAACGTGACGCAGGTGTGGGCGCAGAACCGCAAAGCGGTTTGCGTTCCATCACTATGCGCTTGTTAGGCCTTGATGTCTTTTGACTCCAAGAAATCATCAGGCACATCTGATGTTTTCCATCCCGTTATCGCGAAATAGTACAGTGGCTCGCCTTCAATTGACAACCGATGTCGATAGCGTTCGATGTAGTAAATATCAAGATATTTAGAGAAAATTAATTCCCTGATCATTTTTGAAAATCCTGATTCATCGCCTATATCAAAGAATGTATCCTTTATATTAAAGGCAACCCACGCTTTGCTCTTAATTATATTAAATGCCTCTAAAAATGCCTTCGCCGGAATGTCACCGAAACCTAGTGCAGCAACCGTTACCATGCAATCACATTGCCATGACGCTATTTCTTCCCTTTTATCCTTATCTAGGCGGGTAAAATCCTCAACATAGTATGCATCATAGATTCCCGGCCTATCTCGAATTGCTGCATCATATGCTTCGGGTATTATGTCTACGCCTATTAAGCGAGAAACCCCATGCTTTTTTAGCTCTTCTCCCATCATGCCATTGCCCGCACCTAAATCTAATATACGAAGCTCAGTAAAGTTATTTTGATACTGTTTTACCGCTGATTCGAGAATTGATGCTACTTTACTTGGAGATGTGCATTTAAGACGATCATAGAATATCTGTTCATACAGACCTGGTACTTGATAAATTTCATCGTAGTCGTGGAACCTTATTTTTCTCTTGCCACCTGAACCTTGAAGATAGAAATAGGCTTCATCTTGATTGATGCTGGTTAATTCATCTTTCGGAAATTGTATTCGATGTCTTTTCGTCATTGTTTTCCCAATTTTGTTTGGATATATAATTTGGACTAACGTTCAGCATGTGTGGCCGCTATACTACGAAGCGGTTTGCGGTCTACCACGATACGTTGGTTAGCTGCTAGCGATATTTTCACCAACGCCCTCTGGTGCCGAAGGTTTTTTGAAGAGCAAAAATAATAGTAGTAAAAGACCGACTATTGGTACCGGATAAGCGAGAATACGCCAACCGGACCAATTAAGCTCATGACAGCGGAATACACTGGCGACTATGTACAACATTAAAAACCCAATACTTACAATAAAAACCGATATTGGGGCTTCTACTCCCTTTGCTTCGTACATATCCCAAGTTGTCATAGAAAATACAGCATAAACTACAACGATACCCCATAAGGTAATTCTTTTTGAAAGTAAGTTTTTCATTTCTTTTTTCAGCTAGCTACTATTAGACGGCAATGTTCCTTGTTAAAAAGAGGACAATGTCCTCCTGGCACGCAAGGGTCGTTATTTATCAATAAGTTATCATATCAAAAGGTAATATTGAAATGGACGAAAGAGGACGGTTTCCTACTATTAGACAAACGCTCTTAATTCAATACCTTGCATACTAAGCTCGCTTAACAAGGAGATGCAGGCATGAGAAAACCACGTCTACTTGAACAAGTCCATCCTACTATTCGTCAAACACACTACGGCCACCACATTTCTGGATCGTTGGAGGATCGAAATCGGCAAGCTGAATATATGTGCTTTAACCCACATGGCCGAACTATGATTTGTCTTTAGCGTAGTGCGGGAACAAATCATCCCTCAGCTTGTACGTTGAACGAAACACGGATTAAATGATGGCTTGAGTCCTGTTGAATTCACATGCGTGTACAAGTCGCAGCGATCGGGAACAGTCATTTCAGTGCTTGAGTTCGCTGCCCTGAGAATAACGCCACTTCAGATACGTGGGGTAGGTTCTATAAGCTTTGCTAAGTACAAAATCCAGTACGCCATTAAGACGATAGAATCCGACCACTGAATCCACCCGCATGATTTCCTGGCCGGTTTCGTCGAAAAAAATCAGCGTAGGGGCGTAGTTGATGCCGAGCCGGTCGGCCCAGTGTTTTGCAGTCGATTTTTCTCCGCCCGGGAGTTGCACCGGAGTTTCAGACCACATATCCAGTTGTACGGCCTCAAACTGTTGAAACTTGTTAAACACCGTTTCACTAATCAGAGGCCCCCCGTGTAATACATCGCAGGGGTGGCACGTCTGCTCTTCGAAGAATACAACCAGAGGTTGCTTCGATTTGAAGTAGCGTCGGTCAAACATAAAGGGTGGTGAACTGAAAATGTCGCTCTCATTAAGCTCCTCACCGCCGTAGCTACTTGCCGGTTCCGCGCGGGCCAGGTAGTTACGAAAATTCTCACGTGCATAGTGTTTGTCGGCAACATATTCCAGCGCGGCGCGAAACTGGTAAGGCGGACGATAGCCTGCAATCTTCAGCGCCAGACGACCGTTGGCGTCGTAAAACAGCAGGGACGGTGTAAACTGCACAGTGTTGCGAAAAGCAAATTCCTTTTCGGTAGTCTCAACACCATCGAAACCGGTAACTGTCCGGTCACCTCGCACATCAATGTGGACAACATCGAAGTGCTTTTGAGTATAGGTAACAATATCCTTGCGGCCCCAATTGTTTTCCAGGTGGGCTTTGCAATACGGGCAGTCATTCTGACCAAAATACAGAATTAGGCCACGCTTGCCCTTGCCAACTGCGGCATCAAGATCTTCACGCAGATCCAGAAAACTGACCGTAAACCAGTCCGGATGTTCCAGTGGCTGGGCAAGCGGCCGATCACCAAACGTGCCAAGCTCCAGTTCCACTTCCGAGGCGACACAGAGCGGTGGGAATCCAACCAACGCTACGCATATCAACAACAGAGCATGAAGAAAACACTTAATCAAGAGATAACTTCCTGAAAGAATTGAAAATTGGCTGATCCCTGCCACTCCCTTATTTTTATTCGCTCACTATATAAACGAAGTATCCGGCCAAACACCGGGCTGGATCAACAAATCGCTCGATTTTGTTGTTTTTAAAAAATTGAACACAGGTGCCTAGCCGGAAGTCGGCAGGAAAAATTTGAGTGGAATGTCATTTTGGTTTATGGTCTGCAGGCAATTTATGAGGACGTATCCATTCCACCCGAATCCCCTATAGACTACGAAAAGTTCGGCCAACTGGTTGCACAACTGGTGGCTGGCCTTAGCGCGGCAATTAAGGTTCAACTTACAAGCCTTAATCTTAATCTAGACGACATTAACGCCCGTCAGCAGGATTTGTTTATCGGTTATGTGTGGGGGCTGTGTGATGTCATGGCTCAACACGCCGGATTCAAGTCTTCCAGCGAAGTAAGCCGGGGCATTTTTGCCGGGGTACTGAAGTTCCTGCAACAGACAGATCCCGAGCAGGCACTGGAGTTGTTGATGTCCCAGGCCGGCCGGCAGAGCGATGATTTTATTCAGGGTTTGCGTGCGGGCGGTGAGGATGCGGCGGGGCTTCGCGAAGACAAGTCGGATATGTCCGGATTCTCATCCTGCTTTACTTGAGCGCCTTTAAAATTCTCCCGTTGCTGCGCGCTGCATAATATCGCGGATGCCGTCACGCACGGCCAGTGCATCCTGCTTCAGCCCATCTGGCAGGGGCTTGCCACCGTAGATCATCATGTCAATATTAAGCGTATACAGCCAGAGCCTGCCCTCCCCGTCCTCGATCACGGTTATCCGACACGGCGTAAAAGCGGAATAGGCCATATTCTGATTAAACATTTTCGCGGCGATAAGCGAATTACAGTACATCAGCGTTTTGGAAAAGCGATAGGGTATTCCGGCGAGTGTGACAACGGTGTCCCGATGCTCATCGGAAAATAGCTGTGATTCACCGACCCGCTTTAGATTATGCTCACCGGCCACGGAATCCATTACGTCTTCGACTTCGGCAGCGCTCAGTCCAGGGGCCACAGCAACTCGCCACACGGTGGCTTCCGCCGGATTGCCGGTCGTCAACAACTTTTCGCCCATCATGCGGAATGTCGGCAACGCCATGTCATCGAATTCCTGAACCTGGCTCCAGAGTCCCAGCAGTTTCGGCGCCAACACGGCCGCCACGACAATTAAAATCAAGCCAACGAAAGCAAGAACATTGCGAACGACAGAAAGGACCTTGCCGGAATGCCGTTGTTCAACGACAGGATCTGTTTGGTGAGCAAACTGTGTAACGAACATGTTGACCTCCACTGTCGGGAACAGAAACCAGCCGGTTATGTTCGTAGATCACATATTTTTTAGAATTTGTTGCGAAGCTGGTTTCGTACTTTCCTACCTAAAGTCTAGTACGATACAAGGAACAGACCATCACTCTTTGGTGTTAAAAAACACGATTGTGAATATTTCACAGTATGCAAGTACAACCGAGTATAACTTAAGGGAAACAAGCGGTAGCTGAGCGAACGGATAGTAATTAAAGGTAGCTAAGCCGCCTATTTTTTCCTGGCGGGGCATCTTTCTGATCATACGCGCCGGCATCATCTTCAAAGGTCGCAATGTTCTCGTCGAACAGCGAGTCGGTTTCGGATTTGCGGCCGACAACCTCGACATTGCCCTTGTAGAGTTTCAGTCTCACCAAACCGTTCACGGTCCGTTGCGAGGCGTCGATCATTTCCTGCAGCATGGTGCGTTCCGGTGACCACCAGTAACCATTGTAGATCAGGCTCGCATAACGCGGCATGAGTTCATCTTTTAGGTGCGCTACTTCTCTGTCCAGGGTAATCGATTCCATGGCACGATGTGCCTTGAGCATAATGGTACCTGCGGGCGTTTCGTAACAACCACGCGACTTCATGCCTACATAGCGGTTCTCCACAATATCATCACGACCGATACCGTTGGCACCACCCAACTTATTCAACGTTTCCATGACGCCGGCTGGGCTGGTTGCCTTGCCATCGATAGTAACAATGTCACCATTGTTAAAGCCCAACTCGAGATAGCTGGGTTTATCCGGCGCCTTTTCAGGCGAAACACTCCAGCGCCACATATCCGCTTCGGGCTCAGCCCAGGGGTCTTCCAGGATGCCACCTTCATAAGAGATGTGCAGCGAGTTAGCGTCCATGGAATACGGTGATTTTTTACCGCGCTTCATCTCAACGGGAATACCGTGTTGTTCGGCGTAACTCATCAACTTCTCACGTGACGTTAGCTCCCACTCGCGCCACGGCGCAATAACTTTGACATCCGGCTTCAGGGCATAGGCACCCAGTTCAAAACGCACCTGATCGTTACCCTTGCCGGTAGCACCGTGAGAAATGGCATCGGCACCGGTTTCGTTGGCAATTTCCACCAAACGCTTGGCAATCAATGGCCGCGCGATGGAGGTACCCAACAAGTATTCACCTTCGTAAACGGTATTGGCGCGAAACATGGGAAACACAAAGTCCCGCGCGAACTCTTCACGCAGATCCTCAATGTAGATCTCCTTTACACCCATTGCCTCGGCCTTGACGCGCGCCGGCTCCACCTCTTCACCCTGACCAATGTCGGCTGTGAAAGTTACGACCTCGCAACCGTAGGTGTCCTCCAACCATTTCAGAATGATCGACGTATCGAGACCGCCGGAGTATGCGAGTACTACTTTTTTTACATCTGCCATGGAGGTGTCCTTAATCAAGAATCAGGTACAAATGAACCGCAACATCTCACCATACCGGCGCAGGCCGGTATCCACGATCTCACCCCTGAATTCCGGCCTGCGCCGGAATGACGGTGTGAACCCCAGCCGCCGGTTTAGTTACTTGTTTGCCTTTGCTTTGGCGCGTTTTTCAGAGCGACGTAGACGTGAAGACAAACGTCGCGCAAGTTCGCCAAACAATTCTGTCTGGGTAGGATGCGGGTGTATTGCCTGACCTACTTGCTCCAGGGTCATTTCACCCGAAACCATCATCACTGCCTCACCGATCAAGGTATCGGCGTGATCCGCGAGGAAATGCACGCCGACGATGCGGTGTGACTTTTTATCCGCGACGATCTTAATCAAACCGTGCTGTTCTCCCGTGATCATCGCTTTGGCATCGATACTCATAGGTACCTTGACCTCAGCCGCGTCAATTCCTTGGGCTTTGGCTTGTTCCATAGAGAGACCAACAAACGCAGCCTCCGGCCGTGTAAAAATCACACCAGAGTCCTTGTCCTGGTCGTATACCATGTGCTCGCCGGCGATGGTTGCGGCGGCCACCCTGCCCTGCTGACCGGCGGTGTGCGCAAGCATGAGCCCGCCGATGACATCACCCACACCGAAAATGTGTGGCACCGATGTTTGACCCCTATTATCCGCCTTGACAACACCCTTCTCCTCAACCACACCCGCCTTGTCCAGTGACAACGGTGCCAGTTCGGGGCGCTTACCGGTGGCAACGATGACATAGTCACAACCGAAGTTACGGTTCTTGCCTTCCTTGTCTTCAAAGCTGAGCTTCATTTCACCGGGCTCACCCTTGATATGTTTGATTTTCACGCCGGTCTCTATGCTCAGTCTTGGATCGTCATTGAGCACAGCGGTGAGTTGTTTGGCCACTTCGGGTTCGACTTCCGCCAGGATCCGCTCCTGTACTTCCAGCAGCATGACCTTGCTACCGAAATCCTGGAAGATCTGCGCCATCTCCACGCCAATGGCGCCGCCACCAATCACACCCAGACGCTTTGGTGTTTCTTTCAGGGCCCAGACCGTATCCGAAGTCAGTATGCCACCCGATGCCAGTCCCTCTTCGGCACCCGGGATCGGCGGCACCCACGGCGGAGCGCCGGTGGCGATTACCGCTGCCCCGAAGCTGACCGGCTTGCCCTTTTTTGCGTCGCCGGGTTCGGCACGTGTGTGCGGATCTTTCTGGTTACCACCTGTATCAACGAACACGTGGTGGTCATCCTGGAAACGCGCGAAGCCCTGGATTACATCTATCCTGACACCCTTATCGGTCTTTAAGGCCATCTCGCCGCGGCTTTCCAGAACACCACGACGATGTTTCTCCAGTTTTTTCCAATCCAGTTCTGCTTTATTGGTGCCTTTGACGCCAAGCAAACTGTCATGCGCCCGATCGCGAATACGATCCGCCGCGGCACGCCACGCCTTGGAGGGAATACAACCCCGCCACAGACATTCGCCTCCCGGGAAGGGTGCATCATTGACCATGGCCACTTTAAATCCATGTTCGACCAGATCACGTGCGCAATCTTCGCCACCCGGCCCACCACCGATCACCACCACGTCATAATCCCAATCACCTTTAGGGATCTGAAACGCCGGACCGGTCGTACCGCTAGCCGGCACGGCGGCACTGTCGAGCCAGGTCGGGTGCTCGACCAGTTCTTTGAAACGGTTTAAAAACTCTGCGGCATCTGCACCATTGACGATACGATGATCCGCGGTGATGGTAACGGGCATACCCTGCGGGCCGGTCGTGGCGATGGCAAAGATCGCCGAGGTACCCGGTGACGGGATGGCATCAAAGTGTGCAACACCCAGCATGCCCATATTTGAAATAGTAAAGGTCGGATTGGAATACTCGTCCGGCTTCAAGCGCCGCGCGCGTGCACGATTCACCAGATCTTTCCAATCGTCATTGAGCGATCCGAGATCCCGATTTGCGGCATCGCGCAGAATCGGTACCACTAAACCCATGCCCTCGGTCTTAACGGCGAGACCGACATCCACCTGATCGCGTTCGACGATTCGATCCTCGTGTTGATAGACGGCATTGATTCGCGGGAAATCCTGAATTGCCAGCGCAGTGGCCTTAGCCAGCGTGACCGTTAAGGAAAAGCCTTTGGCCTTGGACGCTTCCTTCAGGTTATTTGGATTGATATTCACGGTTACGCGGAACAGCGGCATGGAAAGTGAGTATTCCATGTTGTGGGTAACGGCCTTTTCCATGGCGTCCATGGGACGGCCGACACCAGGCACTTGGTAGATCCGCTTGGTCGCGGTCTTCTGCACCTCGCTGTTCAACACATCGGCGGCAACAATGACGCCGTTCGGTCCTGAGCCGGTAATGCTGTTTAGATCGATGCCGTGGGCACCGGCAAGCTGACGCGCATATGGCGTGGCACCCGTGCCCCGCGGTCGTGGTGCGGGTGTTGCGCCGTGTGGCATGGCCGGGATCTTAGTCTTGGCTTTCGCCGTACCGGCCGGTGTCGATTTGATCGTGCTGCTTGTTGCTGCAGCAGGGACCGCGGTTGAAACAGTCTTGAGTGTATCGAGAACCTGGGCCTTGTCCTGTACTAAATAACCAATGGCTTCACCGACCGGGATCGTTGCATCCGCTTCCGCCACTGGTCCGGAGAGATACCCCTCACGAAATACCTCGACATCCATAATGGCCTTGTCGGTTTCCACCTGGGCCACCACGTCGCCGCGCTCAACCTTGTCGCCGACGCTCTTTTCCCAACTTACCAGCACACCTTCGGTCATGGTGTCGGACAGTTGTGGCATCTTGACGGTGTAGGCATCGCTTGGTGTTTCGTCAGCGACCTGCTCGACTGTGGAGGGAGATAAGGAGGCAGGTGCGGCTGCAGGTTGTGGCTCGGTCACCGGCGTTGGTGAACTGCCGTCCTGTTTGACATCAGACTTGTCCGCAACCAGATAACCAATAGGCTTGCCGACGGGAATAACAGCGTCCACTGCCGCTACGGGGCCGGAAAGATAGCCTTCACGGAACACTTCCACGTCCATGATTGCCTTATCGGTTTCGATGGTGGCAACAATGGTGCCGCGTTCGATGAAATCACCGATTTCCTTTTCCCAGGTCACCACGGTGCCCTCTGACATGGTGTCGGAGAGCTGCGGCATTTTTACTACATACGGATCAGCCATAAGAACAGTATCGAGGTTCGAGTAACGAGTGACGAGGTGGCGTGATAAACAAGTCGTCTAGCACACTCGACCCAACTCGCTAGCAGTTATGATTGTTAAAACTTTCAAGACAGGGCGACCGGAACACTGCCCGGTCTACCTGTTGTTAAATCTTGCCCAACACTTTGAGTGCGCCTTCATACACATCGTCCGCACTGGGAATAGCTGCCTTTTCCAAACGATGATTGTAAGGTACGGGTACATCTGCGGCATGAATACGCACCGGCTGCGCATCCAGCGCATAGAAACAGTCCTCGGAAATCACGGAAATGATCTCGGAACCCACGCCAACCGCGGCCTCATCTTCTTCCGCAATCAGGAAGCGATGTGTTTTCTCAACGGATCGACGAATGGTTTCACGATCCAGCGGTTTAAGTGAGCGCAGGTCCAGCACTTCCGCACTAACGCCGTCGCTCTCAAGCCGCTGCGCCGCTTGCAGACACAGGTGGACGCTGTAGTTGTAACCAATCAGCGTAATATCCTCGCCCTGGCGAACAATTTCCGCGCCTTCCAACGGGCGGAAGAATTCCTCGTCCGGCATTTCTTCCTTCAGGTTATACATCTGCTCATGTTCAATAACGATGACCGGATCATTACAGCGCACCGCAGATTTCAACATGCCATACGCATCAATCGGACCACGTGGAGTAACCACACGCAGACCGGAAGTCGACATGAACATACGCGCCAGACGTGCCGAATGTTGCGCGGCCAGCTGATGCGCCGTTCCACCCGGCGTACGCATAACGATTGGGCACTGCACCCGACCACCGGACATGTAACGGATTTTCGCCGCTGCATTTATAAGGGTGTCGAGCGCCAGTAAGGCGAAGTTAATCGACATAATTTCGATTATTGGCCGCATGCCGACCATGGAGGCGCCGATACCGATGCCGGTATAGGAATTCTCTGAAATTGGCGTGTCGATGATTCGTTGTGGCCCGTATTTGTCGAACAGGCCCGAAGTCGCCTTGTATGTACCTCCGGCTACACCGATATCTTCCCCCATCGCGATGACCAGGGGGTCGTTGGCCATTTCTTCGTCATGGGCGCGACGAATCGCTTCCCAGTATGCAATCTCTGCCATGCGTAGTGCCCTTTATTGTTGCAGCGGCCCAATCCAGCGCGGATCGGGGTTATCGTCCAGAACATATTTACCCAGGTCTTCTACCTTGGGTTCCGGACTCTCTTCGGCGAATTTGATGATATCGTTCTCGATCTCATCGTCGATTTCCTTTTCCATCGCCTTGATGTCTGCATCCGTGATCAAGCCCGCTTTCTTGAGCTTGCCCGCAAAGATATTGATGGGATCGCGTTTCTCCCACTCCTGTTCTTCTTCACGTGTTCGATAGCCTTTTGCGTCGGACATGGAGTGGCCGCGAAAACGGTAGGTCATGAACTCTATAAAGTAAGGTTTGGAATTTTTCCGCACGTAGTCGACGGCTTTCTTTGACGCCTCTAGAACGGTCTCAATATCCATACCGTCATGTTGCGACGCCTCAATGTCATAGGCGCACATACGCTTGTACTGATCTCGAACCGCCGTAGAACGATCGATGTGAGTGCCAATGGCGTACATATTGTTTTCGCACACAAACAAAACCGGCAGCTCCCACACCGATGCCATATTCATGGTCTCATGGAAGGTGCCCTGGTTATTGGCGCCGTCACCGAGGAAACAGATCGCGATTTGATCCGTACCTTTGTGCTTGCAGCCCATGGCCAGACCGGCGGCCAAAGGAAACGGTTGCCCCACCAGAGCGTAACCGCCCATAAAGTTCGCGGTGGGATCAAAGATATGCATCGAACCGCCACGACCACGCGAGGAACCGGTTTCCTTACCGTACAACTCGGCCATAACTTCACGCGCCGGCGCGCCGCTCTTGATTGCATGAACGTGATCCCGATAGCCGGTGATCACGTAGTCCGCCTTATCGCCGCCACCCATTCGGGCCATGTCGAGCACGCCGGTGGCAACCGCTTCCTGCCCGGTATAAAGGTGCAGGAATCCACCGATTTTGCGCTCCATATAGGCCTCGAAGGTGCGGTCCTCGAAGCGACGATAGAAGATCATTTCACGCAGCAGGCGCTTCTTGTCGGAGTCGTTCATGGGGCCCCTTCATGTTTTTTATTCAAATTCAACGGCTTGTAACAACATAACGTGTCGGTATGCCGTCAGGAAGCCGCGTATGATCAGCTTTTTGGCCGGTCAGGTCAAGAATCGGCATGCACGCCTTAATCGCGTATTTAGTTAATTTCACCATATTATCAGCGTGTTACGCCCATGTAACACGGCTTTTGAAGTCTCCGCAAGCGTCTTTTCCACGTACCCCCTTTGGAAATCCCACGGCACGCCGATACAGATTGCGGAGAAGAGTTACAACCCAGGGGATTGTCAGTCAGCATGTCAGAAGTCATGATTCGTCAGTGGCTCGCCGAATTCGCCGACAGTGTGGCGCGGCGGGATTTGAAGCGCCACATGGCGCTGATTTCAAAAAAAGTGTATGTGTATGGTCTGCCCAGCAAAAAGACTGTGGACTACGCAGGCTGGCAGGAACGTCGACACAACGAATTCAGCCGCGGCCTGCTGACCGCCCTGTCGCACGAAGGCGTTAAAATTAAGACCATTGGTTTGCGCCGTATCGGCTTCAGTACCGTTGAAACCATGACCACCGCCGACGGCAAACAAGTGCAGGTTAGCAAGGATGTCATGCTGGAAAAAGAAGACGACGGTCAGTGGCGTATTGTGGAAGAAAAAATTAACAAATGGGATTTGATCAGGAACTTCAAGCAGGATGACGGATAAAGGGTATCGCAGCGAACGCGACAGCATGGGGGAACTCCAGGTTCCCGAAAACGCACTCTACGGCGCCCAGACGCAACGGGCGATCGAAAATTTTCCCATCAGTGGCCAGCCAATCCCCGGTGCCCTGATTCATGCACTGGGTTATATAAAAGCGGCCTGCGCCACCGTCAACGGCGAACTGGGATTGCTTCAGCAAAACTTCGTCGACGCTATAAATCAGGCAGCGGGTGAAGTTGCTGACGGTAAGCACGACGCCCAATTTCCGGTGGATGTGTTTCAAACCGGCTCCGGTACCTCATCCAACATGAACGTCAACGAGGTGATTGCCCGCCTCGCCGCCGGCATAGCGGGCGAATCCATCCATGCCAATGATCACGTCAACATGGGGCAGAGTTCCAACGACGTGTTTCCCGCAGCAATCCATGTGAGTGCCTGCCTCGAAATTAACACGCAACTGCTGCCGGCGCTGGACCACCTGGCGCAGGCTATAGACAAACGCGCCGGGGAACTCAGCGAGACCGTCACTACCGGCCGAACCCATCTAATGGATGCCATGCCCGTGACGCTAGGGCAACAACTCACCGGCTGGTCTCACCAAATCAGGCAGAACATGTACCGTATACAGGCCTCGCTGACGCGACTCTGTTCCCTGCCATTGGGCGGAACGGCTGTGGGTACCGGCATCAACACTCCGGAAGATTTCGGTCCGCGTGTGGCAGAACAGCTTACTCGCCTTACCAGCGTCCGTTTCCGCAGCAGCGAGAATTTCTTCGCCGGACTGTCCAGTCAGGATTCCAGCGTGGAGATGAGCGGCCATTTAAAAACCACCGCGGTGAGCCTGATGAAAATCAGCAACGACTTGCGCTGGATGAATAGTGGTCCCTTGGCGGGCCTTGCCGAGATCGCGTTACCCGCTTTACAACCCGGCAGTTCTATCATGCCCGGCAAGGTCAACCCGGTTATGCCCGAAGCCGTGACAATGGTTTGCGCGCAAGTTATGGGTAATGACACCACCGTCACCGTCGCGGGCCAGTCGGGTAATTTTCAGCTCAATGTCATGTTGCCCGTAATCGGTTATAACCTGCTGCAAAGCATCGAACTCCTCGGCAACGCCGCACGTCTGCTGGCCGATAAGGCGATAGCTGGATTTGAAGTCAACGCGGCCAAATTACAACAGGCCCTGGAGCGAAACCCAATCCTGGTTACCGCACTCAATCCGGTGATCGGCTATGAAAAAGGCGCGGCAATCGCCAAACGGGCCTATGCGGAAGGTCGGCCCGTGTTGGAGGTCGCGCTGGAAATGACTGACCTGTCGGCAGAGGAACTGACCCGCTTGCTGGAGCCGCTTAATCTTACCCGGGGCGGCCTGCCGGAACAAAAATAAGCCACAATTTGCAGTCCCGGCTTGGACATGACGTCGATTTGGTGTAATCATAAATTCAAGGAACTTCAAGAACTTCCACTACTGTTCCGCGGGAGCAATTCGCCTATGAAGCCGAGCCAGCAACACATTACCTGCCAACAGGCACTGTGTGGACTACGGCTCTGTTTTTTCGCGCTGGTTATCGCCATGTTTGGCATCCAGACCGGCACGGCCGGCTCGCTGGATTTACAGGCACCCAAAAGTGAACCGCAGCCCGTGACCGTGAACGAAGACGGCGAGGCAGATGAATCCGACTCCACACCTGGCGAGGCGAATCCGGAAAAAGATCCCGCAAGCGCGGACAACGAAGACAGTGATCCGCTGGCCGTACCGCCCGGTTATGCAGCCGGTAGCAGCTTTTCACCCCAGTACCAAAGCAACGGTTTCCTGCCGCTGAATCCGGAGGGTCAACCGGTATTCGGACCGACGTTCAACCAAAATCTTGTGGGGGAATCTGAAGCCACGGATTCAGACAGCGACGAATCGGAGCTGGTCGAAGAAGACACTCCCGGTCCCGAAACCGTACAAGCCCCGGGTCCCGTAGAACGCCCGTTGCCGCCTGATCCCGGTGTTGAATACGACGCACTGTTACTTCAGAAACAGACAGGTGCACCGGCGGTTCGCCAGTAACCTTACTTTTTACGTAAGCACTCCGCGGCAAAATTACAATGAAACGACTCACCCTGGTACGCCACGCAAAATCCAGTTGGGATCACCCGGGGCTGGCTGATTTCGATCGACCGCTCAACGCCCGTGGAGAGAGAGACGCGCCCGAGATGGCGCGACGACTTGCACATCGCGACGTGCAGCCGGACAGGATTGTCGCAAGCCCTGCCATACGCGCCGCGACTACGGCACGCATACTCGCTGACGGTCTGAAATTTTCGCAAAATGCCATTGTGCTCGAACCGAAACTCTATAATGCAAGCACCGATGAATTGCTTGGCACATTAAGAAATCAGCCCGAGCCAGATTTACAAGTAATGCTGGTGGCACATAATCCCGGTTTGACCGAACTGGGTAATCTACTGGGTGAAACCGTAACAATTGATAATCTGCCCACTTGTGGCGTGCTGTGTCTTGATTTTGATATCGGAGCCTGGAGTGATTTGGAACCACACCTGGGACAATTGGTGTTTTATGATTTTCCGAAGAACCGCTAGCGGGACTGAGCACGCCCAATCTCAGCCGTGCTGCTTAGCGTTGCTGCTGTCTGCAGCAACGACCTCCGCAACGACAACCCGATTTCGCCCGCTTCGCTTCGCTTTATAAAGAGCTTTATCCGCCGCTTTGATCAGATCAGCCGTATTATCCGCATGGTCCGGATATACTGATACACCCAGGGAAGTAGTGACATGGCCTATTTCCGCGCCGTCATGATGAAAAACAATCCGCTCCATTTTCTTGCGGAGTTCCTCTGCTCGTGCGACAACAACGCCGGCATCGGCGCCCGGTAAACAAATAACAAACTCTTCGCCGCCATATCGACAGGCGATATCTTCGGTGCGCGTGTGCTTACGCAGGATTGCCCCCAGGTTTTTTAGTACTGCATCCCCGGCCTCATGGCCATGCTGGTCATTAATTTTCTTGAAGTAGTCAATGTCCATCATAATTATGGACAACGCAACCTTGTTGCGTGCGGCCCGGCTAATTTCTCGCTCAAATGTTTCTTCGATATAGCGTCGGTTAAACAGACCGGTCAAAGGGTCACGAATAGACTGAGAACGAAGTTGCTCCTTAAGCCGAAGGCTGGCCAGCGCGATAGAAACCTGCTTGGCGACTGTCGCCGCAAAATCCTCCACAAGCGAATCGGTGGCGCCTTCTTTCCCATTAAAAACATCTTCGCCTGCAGCCAACGATTGAAAATGGAGTACGCCGAAGGTCTCGCCCTGGGCGGAAAGCGGCAGACATAAAGAAATAGCTGGTTTCTGTTTCGGCAAGTGCTTACAGAATAGTGCGGACTCGTCCACTTTCGTTAGATACGCCAGTCCTCTACGTACTGACACACATTCGTCTGCAGGAAAGCCCTCCTGGGTCGGTGGATGTTCACCCCAGGCACCCACCTTTTCGAACGTGGAAGTTGAATCCATTGCAAGATAGAGAGCTCCGGAAAACTGGGGAAGCAACATAGGCATGAATCGAGAAACGACGTCATAAGCTTCACTCAGATCCTGACAAGAATGTAAAAGATCACCCAGTGAACTCAGCAGTGTTATCTCACGAGTTCGTAACGTCATCTCCTCGATTGTTTCATTTAGCTGACGCGTTGCCTGCTGGCGTTCCGTGATATCTCTTACAATAGCTACAAAACGCGGTTGTTCACCTCGCGGGCTTATGTACTGCAAGAAAATTTCAACTGGTATCTGTTTACCATTTTTATGTTGATGCAAGGTCTCAAAATTCAGTGCTGATTTTTCCCCGGACAACAATGGACTTATAATTTTTTTGAATTCTACTTCGCTGATTTCAGGCTTAATGTCATAGGGCGCCATATGAAGCAATTCGTTGTACGAATAACCAATTTGATTCATGGCCCCCTGATTGACGTAAAAAAACTTTAAGCTACCCGGGTCAAACATAAACACACAGTCCATTGTTAGATCGAGGGTTGTTTTAAATCTTCCTAACTCCTTTTCGGAACGCGAACGCGACAATTCGTTTCCAATCCATTGAGCTAGAAGCTGAATCAGGGTTAACTCGCTATTGGAGAAAGGTCTGGATGAAAAATTAAGTGTCCCATATCTCACGCCATTCACGACGATGGGAGCACCGATATATGATTCCAATTTAAAATTCTGATAGCAGGGATGATTACGAATTGCGCTCTTGCCGGCATGGTCAAAAGCAACAGGACCATTGGCGGCGTAGGTGTGCGCGCAATAAGTATGGTCAAATTCGAATTTTGTACCGCTCGATGGCGCCGCGTCGGGGCCAATGATGTGTTCAATTGTGTACTCGTCCTCAATTACTCGACTGATTATGCCAAGATCAAGCTTAAACGTCTGCAGGCCCAACTTTAGAAGCCTATGTAGTTTCTTTTCAAAACTCTCATTCGGGTCGGCAGCAATTTCATTGAGGCGCTTAAGTGCGTCGGAATCACGCCGCAACAACTCCTCGGATTGTTTGCGCTCGCTTATATCCCGCACGATTCCCGCGAATTTCTTAATATTGCCAATTCTCATCTCGCTTATTGACAAATCAATTGGAAACACGCTGCCGTCTTTTCGCTGGGCGGTGACCTCTCGACCGATACCGATCACCTTCGCCTGGCCTGTAGCCAGATAGTTAGCGAGATAACCGTCGTGTCCACTACAATACGGTTCCGGCATTAACATCGAAATGTTGCACCCAACCATCTCCTCCGAGGTATAGCCAAACATCTTCACAGTGGCCGGATTTACCGTCTCAATTATCCCGCCTTCATTAATCGTGATTAAGGCATCAACCACGGATTCGAGAATAGCGCGCTGGCGAACTTCGACCTCTTTAAGCTTACAATTTGTCTTTTCAAGTTCTTCGGTGCGAATAATGACCCTTTGCTCAAGCTCGTTGGTCAACTCGTTAATTGAATTCTCGCGACTGGTGATTGAATTTACCAATGTGTTAAAAGAGCGCGTCAATTCAGTAACTTCGTCGTCCCCCTCGGGAATTAAGTTTGCCTTCGTATCACCACAACCGGTTGCACGTACAAGATTGTTTAACGAAGTTATGGGGCGAACAATTCTTTTGGACAGAGCCCATGCACCGATAACGACAATGGCCGCAGCGCAGAGAGAGATAATAATAAACAGGTATTGTAGGCGTGATACAGGCGCCATCATCTGCGATTTCGGTACGACCAGTCCGACTGAGAACCCTGTCGATCGAATCGGTGCGTAAACCAAAAACAATTCTTCCTTCGTGTCGGGATCAAGAAATAGTCTATAACCTCTCCTTCCCGCAATCATTTCTTCTCCCGCTTGAGCGATCGCGGGTATTGCGTCGTCTGTGATTTTTCTTACGGACGCTATTTTTTCACCAATCTCATTTAACTTTACCTCGCCATCAGCGTTTTTTGCCAGGTGCACGACGAAAGAAGGATCCCAGTGATACCAATAAACACCATTACTGGTAACCAGAAAAAAGCGTGAATCCCAGTCCTGATTTTTAATTATCTTGCTAAAGATTTGATTAATTTGTTTCTGGAAATTATTCCACGGTAACGCGCCGCCTATCATGCCAACAACCTGCCGGTCGTTTGAATTAATAGTTGCGGCAACCACAATTTGCTTCGCTCCCGTCGTATACGAAATCATCGGGTCGGAGACAAACAAACGATTTAGATTTTTCGTGTTGTTGCCAACCGTGTTTTTCCAGTAATCACGCTTGGCAATCGTCTTTGGTTTTGAGTTCGGATCTCCATCATCGAAGGTGCGTAGACCCTTGCGCGCAGGATTGCCACCGGAGGTGTTATAGAAATGGCCTGCCGGCGTTCCAAGAATAAATTTTTCGTATATTCCATCGTGTCGTGCCAGTTCGGATACGAGGAATGGTCGAATTTCCTCAAAGTTCATTCCACGTAACAAGGGAATTTGGGCATAAGCGGCAATTTCTGCTTTTCGACTGTCAAAAAAACCGGATAGATGTTCGGCCCCGGAATCCAGATATCCCTGAACAATATCCAGCGTCAGCACTCGCGTTTGATTTACGCTTTGCCACAGCGCAACCACCATCGCCAGGGAAAGTGGGATACTTGCGATTAGCAGTAAATAAATGACGAATTTCGGTCTAAGTTTCACGAGGTGAAAAGCCGCTCAATTTTTATATCTATCGGTTAACCATGCCGGCAGCTTAACTTTTAGCCCAATAAAGCGAGCTACGCACAGTCCGGTGGTTGCAAGCTGGCTGCCCAATATTGTGACGGCGGCAGTAAATACACATAGTTTGTATAGAAAATTTTGAACTTCTATACAGATGCAAGATGGCTACGGTTTTTACTTATAGCGAATAACCACCGCCTGGAAGGCGCAACGGAAAAATGAACATGAACACCCTAAGAACGACCAGAGGGGACGAGTACCCGGCCTCTCGACGGACTACTGGAAGGTTGCGACAACTATAGGGAACAGCAGGATCTAAACGAGTAGAACGAGGAAGTGGGGGGCAAAACTCACCACCAGTGCTTGTCATAAAGCTCGGGGTGAGCCCAGTCTCGGCTATTGAGCCAGTCCGGCGTGGGTTTGTAATTATGTAAATCGAAGGTAAAAACTTGAATCTCAGCGTCACTGTTCGGATAGCGGCCGATACGTGTCATACCAAACGCCAATAACTCCTGACTCGTCCATTGGCTGCGCTGCGCATCGCACTGGCCTAAACGAGCCGTCACCACCACGCGTTGCGCATAGACGTCGCGCAGCCGAGATAACAACACACTCGCCGCGTGTTTATCCATGTTCTCTATGACCCCGGACAAATACGCTAAATCAACCCGGCCGAGTGCCTGCACGCTGGACAGGTAATCACCGTGGCTGACACACACCAGGCGCCCAATCGGGTGCACGTTGAGGTAGTGTTTGAAAATATCGCAGTCGTTACCGAGCACAAGAATTGATGCAGGCCGCATTTGTTCGGTCAATTGGGCGATGTCGTGGCGGTGGTTCAAACTCATGACTCAATACTAGACAATCACACGCGGCCCGGCGAGTGACATTTTGGGAATTGTGACCCACAATGCAGGAGTTGTGTGACCCAGACCCCGAAAATTCATGGCGCATGGCATAATAGTCTCAGCGCTGACACACTCTCCGAAGGAATTTTCTCAATTGCGACGCCTCACCCTGATTAGACCCGATGACTGGCACCTGCACCTGCGGGACGGCTCCGCCCTCCAGTACCTCGTACCCGACACCGCACGCAGTTTTGCCCGGGCTATTGTCATGCCCAATCTTGCGCCGCCGATCACGACCACCCGGCAGGCCGGTGAATACCGGCAACGAATATTGCAGGCTGTTCCGGTAGAGCGTGCCTTTGAGCCCTTGATGACCTTGTATCTCACCGATAACACTCCGCCGGAAGAAATCGCTGCCGCACGGCAGAGTGACTTCGTACACGCGGTCAAGCTATACCCCGCAGGTGCCACGACCAACGCCGAATCCGGAGTCACCGATCTCGCACACTGTGATGCCACTCTGGCAGCCATGCAGGAATTAAAAATGCCATTGCTGGTGCACGGCGAGGTGACCGACCCGGCGGTGGATGTTTTTGATCGCGAAACCGTCTTCATCGAGCGCGTGCTACGGCCTTTGCTGGATCGCTTGCCCGATCTTAAAGTGGTGTTTGAGCACATCACCACCAAGGCCGCGGTGGAATTCGTCCGCGAAGCCGGCGCCAATGTCGCCGCCACCATTACCGCTCACCACCTTCTATATAACCGTAACGCGATGTTCAAGGGCGGCCTTCGCCCGCACTATTACTGCCTGCCGGTACTCAAACGGGAGCAGCACCGCCAGGCATTGATCGCCGCGGCCACCTGCGGTGAGTCAAAGTTCTTTCTCGGCACCGATAGTGCACCCCATGCTGTGAACAGAAAAGAAAGCGCCTGTGGTTGTGCGGGGATCTATACGGCACACGCCGCGTTACAACTTTATGCCGAGGCATTTGACGCCGCAGGCGCATTGGATAAGTTGGAAGGCTTCGCCAGTTTCCACGGCGCGGATTTCTACGGCCTGCCCCGTAACACCGCAACCGTTTGCCTGGTAAAAAATCCAATGTCTGTCCCCGAGCACCTCAACTTTGGTGATAGCAATCTCGTTCCATTGCGTGCCGGCGAGTCCATTGCCTGGTCAATTGACGCCGACTAAACAAGAAAAAATACCGCTAACTCCGGTCGCAAGTGATTTTTGATTTTCCAAGTGGCAAGCCGTCAATATACGCTGGTCACACGATAGCCGCTGTTTTCCAGCAAACGCAACAGGCCGTGCTCGCCCGGCAAGTGCAGTGCCCCCACAGCAATGAATGCGCCGCCCTCTTCGAGCCGCGACTGCATACGTTTCAACATCAAATGGTTTCGCTCAACAATGAAACGCTCGTTAAAGAGCTCTGCAACCCGGGGATCACCTTGTTGCATTTGCCGTGCAGACAGTCGCTCCAGCGCATTCAGATCGCGCTGTAAATAAGCATGCACCAGTTCTTCGTAAAAGCGCGGAAAGGCGTCATAATTTTGCAGCGTATCTCGCAACATAGTTGTTTGCACATCCAACGGCAGCTCGTCGAAATACTTTGCCTGTTCACCGGCAGTTTCCAGTCCAAAAACCGCCTTATCGGCCAGGTGCGCTGTGCGAAACAGAAGCTGATCCAGAAATTCTCCTGAACCCTTCACAGGAACACTTAGCGTCAGCACCACAGTCCACGGTTTAGCGAACTGAAGTACGCGTTGATCCAGCCCTTTTTCGGAAAAAATACTCACCACCTGAGCATACATTTCAGCACCTATAACTGACTCAAGTGTGGTGCCGTCGCGAAAGAACATATATTCCGCAAAACTGATCATCGACTTTTCATCCATGAGCACTTCCCCGGTGAAACTGCGGGCTTGTTGAAACTGGCGTAACACTGAATCCGGCAAACGAAGAATGCGCTCATCATCGGAATGGATCGTGCCAAAAAGATAACTCGGTACACCTTGATCCGAGTCGATTCGCCAAAGGACACCGGTTTGCCGCGGGTGAAACGAAAAAGCGGCATCCCACTGCTTGTACATAAATCCTGCAGCCAATCCAACAACAAGTAACGTAACAGCAGCTAAAAACAACAAACGTGTGCGCGCAGGGCTTTGCATTTTTTAAGTACTCTTCGTTTCGGAAATTGACGGGGAATTACTGTCTTAAACCAAACATAGATCAATAGCACAGAGTGGACGCTGCGCGAATCGCTTTTTCCCCAGCCATTGGTTATTCTCCCCGGATGCCCTCGCCCGACGAAAACAGCATCGCTTCGCGGTTTCGTGGATTCCTGCCCGTGGTGGTTGACGTGGAAACGGCGGGGTTTAACGCGGAAACCGACGCCTTGCTTGAAATCGCCGCTGTGCCCGTCATTGGTGACGCAACTGGCGGCCTTGTTTGTGGAGACACCATCGCCTGCCACGTGGAACCGTTTCCGGGCGCAAATCTGGATCCACGCGCATTAGAATTCACCGGCATCGATCCGCATCACCCCTTTCGTATGGCTAAGCCGGAATGCGAAGCGCTGCAGCATGTATTTACACCGATCTTTAAATTGCTCAAGCAGACCGGCTGCAACCGAGCAATCCTCGTGGGTCACAATCCGTTTTTTGACTTGGGTTTTCTAAAGGCCGCAGTTGATCGGAACAAGATAAAAAAAAACCCGTTCCACTCGTTCAGCACATTTGATACCGCAACGCTTGGAGGCCTGGCCTTTGGCCAAACCGTGTTGGCCCGCATTGCCCAGGCCGCCGGCATTAACTGGGATGAGTCCAGCGCGCATTCTGCAATTTACGATGCGGAACGCACGGCGGATTTATTTTGCGCCATTATTAACAAATGGGATCAGCAAATCGGCCGACCGGATCAGTAAAGGTAGGCGGTCGGAGGTTGTTGTCAAAAGAATAACCACGGGGTCATCTTTATTTCTTAAAGCAAAAAAAACCCGGGCTAGACCCGGGTCATAGGAACAACATCGAGGGGAAGTAATCAGGACGCTTTTCTGGCCGCGGCCTCTTTAACCAACTTCTGCAGATCACCCTTTTGATACATTTCCAGGGTGATGTCGCACCCGCCGATCAATTCTCCATTTATGTACACTTGGGGGAAGGTCGGCCAGTTGGCGAAACGCGGCAGGTTTTCAAAAATTTCCGGATCGGCAAGTACGTTAACGTAGCCAAAATCCTCACCACAAGACTGTAGTGCCTGTGCGGTGCGGCTGGAAAATCCGCATTGAGGAAGAGACGGTGTGCCTTTCATAAAGATCACTACCGGGTTTTTCTCCACCTGTTCTTTAATTCTATCCATTACATCCATAATTTCACCTTAGGTCTAAGAGTGTTTACTCATAAAGAAATCAAAAATCCGCTATGGACTGAATTGGGCCCGAGACCCGGAATTTCAAGCAGTATAACGAAAAATTACCCAGTAAAATAGTCGGTAATTGTGTGGGATAAAACAGACAGTTGCCGGGGCCAACCCCGCACCACTCCCTGAATCACCTGCTAAGCCCATCCACGTGCCGTTGCAACCAATACTCCAACAACGCCAGATGCCACAATTTACTGCCCTGCAAGCGGGTAAAGTGCGCCTCCGCCGAGGGCGTCGCAAGCAGCTTATCAACATAAGCTCGCTGATAAAGACCCCGCTCCCGACAGGCCTTTGAATCGAGAATGTCACGCATAAAACCAAGAAACTCCCCGCGGACGTATTTTAGTGCCGGCATGGGAAAGTAACCCTTTGGCCGATCGACCACAGACTTGGGCAGGACCTGCCTGCCAATCGCCTTGAGAATATGCTTTCCCTCCGAGCCCAGTTTCAACTCAGGCGGTATCTGCGCTGCCAGCTCCACCAGCTTGTGATCCAGGAACGGTACCCGTGCTTCGAGGCCCCAGGCCATGGTCATGTTGTCCACCCGTTTAACCGGATCGTCGACAATTAGCGTGCTCACATCGAAACGCAGTACCTGATCGATATACTCGTCTGCGTCCGGCCGGGTGAGCTCCGTCGCCGCAAGTGACGATGAATAGTCCTCGCCATGATAGGTCGGCATTACGGTGCCGAGAAACTCGTCATGATCACGGTCAAAATAGTAACGTGCAAAACGCCGTGCCGGATCGGTGTCATTATCCCGGTGCATTTGCGGATACCAGAAATAGCCGGCAAACACCTCGTCGGCACCCTGCCCACTTTGCACCACCTTAACCTGACTGGAAACCTGCTCGGATAACAAATAAAACGCCACCGCATCCTGACCAAACATCGGCTCGGCCATGGCGTCCACTGCCTCGGGAAGACGATTGAGCACTTCACTGTTGGGGATGTGTATCTTGTGATGCCGGGTCTGGTAACGCTCTACGACCTGATCGGAATACTCAAACTCACTACCTTTCTCCTCACCGATATCTTCGAAGCCGATGGAAAACGTTAGTAGATCTTTCACGCCGGCCTCGGCCAATAATGCTACCAGCAGACTTGAATCAAGACCGCCGGACAACAATACGCCGACTTTTACATCGGCGATATCCAGGCGCAAACGCACCGCCTCACGCAGGGCATCGTGTACTGCATCGGTCCATTCCGCTTCACTCAGTGTCGTTTTCGAGCGTGTCGCATTAATGTGCCAGTAGTTTCCCGTTTGCTCATTTCCGTTGGCGTCAATGCGCAGCCAGCTTGCCGGCGGTAGCTTGCGAATGCCTTTCAAAATTGTCCTTGGCGCCGGAACAACGGCATGCAAAGTAAACTGATGGTGCAGGCCCACTGCATCGATACCGGTATCAATACCGCCGCCCGCCAACAGCGCCTGGGTGTTGGAAGCAAAACGAATCGAATCCGTATCACGGGCAAAATAAAGCGGCTTGATACCCATTCGGTCGCGCGCCACGAACAATTCCTTTCGCCGTTGGTCCCAAATGGCAAAGGCAAACATACCGTGCAAATACTCGACACAACGTTCGCCCCATTTATGATAGGCCTTGAGAATGACTTCCGTATCACCATCGCTGAAAAACTGATAGCCGGCCTGAATCAGCTCATGGCGCAGATCCGGATAGTTATATATGGCGCCGTTGAATACGAGCACCAGGCCCAGCTCCGAATCGACCATGGGTTGATTGGAATGTTCCGATAGATCGATTACCGCCAGACGCCGGTGGCCCAGGCGTAAAGGACCACTCGCCCACTGGCCTTCATTGTCGGGCCCGCGTCGCGCCAGCTGCGCGAGCATTCGATCAGTACGACCCTTTTCCGGTACACCGTTATCGAATCGAAGTTCGCCGCAAATTCCGCACATAAAATCAGGGACGAGTGACGAGTGACGAGTGACGAGTAAGGGCGTTGGCGCTGAGATCTAAATAATGTTCTGGACTCACCATTTTGGTTCTCTCCCTTTTCAGTTTGTTATTTTCTTGCTTTCCGTGCCACTTGTTACTCGTCACTCGTCCCTCCCGGAGGCGGTGGCCCCCAGCCACCGCCTCCGGGTGTGGCGATAGTGAGGCGATCACCGGGCTGCACGGTAAAGCTGATCTTCGGATCGAGCAGTTCACCGTTCAAACGGTTTTCACCCGGCGCACCTGCATGACCTCCATTGAGACCCCAGGGTGCGTGACGCCGCCGCTCGGTCAACAAAGTGACTGTTGTGGGGGCAAGAAACTCGAACTCCCGTTGCAAACCGTTTCCGCCGCGATACTGACCGGAGCCACCGGACCGATCACGCACAATATAACGCGTGACACGCAGCGGATAGCTGTTCTCCAGCACTTCGATAGGGGTGTTCAGGGTATTCGTCATGTGCGTTTGTAACGCACTTAAGCCACCGCCTTGCTGTCCGGCCCCCATACCGCCGCCCATTGTTTCGTAATAATCCCAAGGCTGTATTCCGTTAACGCCACCCATCGCCAGGTTGTTCATGCTGCCGTGACTGGCTGCCGGCATCGCCACAGGGATGGCTTTTGCCAGTGCCCCAATTATAACGTCCACTACCCGGGTACTGGTTTCAACATTGCCGGCTGCTACTGCCGCAGGCCGACGTGCGTTAAGCAAACAACCCGGCGGGGCTGAAATATAAATGGGGCGAAAACTTCCAGCGCAAGCCGGTGTTTGCGCCGGCATTAAGCACCGGAACACGTAGTACACCCCGGCGGCGGCCACCGACAAGGGGCAATTAATGTTGCCCTCAACCTGATCGGCAGTGCCGGTGAAATCGGCACTCACGCGACCACTGTCCACCGTTAGCTTGACCTTGATGACCAAATCACGGTTTCCCATGCCGTCGTCATCCATAACATCTTCAAACTCATAGCTTCCGTTGGGAATGGTTCGCAATGCCGAATGTGCCAATCGTTCACCGTAATCGTTCAATTCCTGTAATGCTGAGAGAAACGCATCCGTACCCAGGCCGGTTATTAATGCTGACAATCGTTGCACACCGCTTCGATTGGCGCTGACTTGCGCAGCAAAGTCACCCCGCCCATCATTTGGATTTCGCGTCGCACCCACGATGTCATCCAATATGGCATCGACAAGCCGGCCCTGCCGCACCAACCGTGTCGGCGGAATCACAACCCCTTCCTCATCAAGAGTGCGAGAGATAGGCATGGAACCCGGTGAATGCGCGCCTACATCGGCATGATGTGCGCGGTTGGCGACAAACGCCAGACAGCGACCTGCAACGAATACAGGTGCAATCATGGTGATGTCCGGTAAATGGGTGCCACCCAGATACGGATCATTCACGACATACATGTCATTTTCCTGCCACGCCTGACCGGCAACAATGTCACTCATTGCAAACGCCATGCTGCCAAGATGCACGGGTATATGGGCGGCCTGCGCGCACAACTGCCCGTTGGCGTCGAAAACCGCACAGGAAAAATCGAGCCGGTCGCGAATATTGGGAGAAAACGCTGCGCGTTGCAGTACTGCACCCATTTCGTCGCACACCGCGTTTATGCGGCTGGAAAAAATACTGAGCTCGATGGGATTCAAGGTTGTCGTAACTTCTTTGGGGGAATTAACAAAATTGTAACATGGCGACTGGACCCGGCATGCCTGCGGCTACCTGATTCAAAAATGGATTGCAAGGTGTCAAATGTCTAATACCATAGTAAACTACTTTGCTAATAATTTTCGCAAAACGCACTGACACAACAACATATTTGGGGAGATGAACATGAACCCACTCAAGACCGTAACCGGCACTATCGTCACGGGTATTGTACTGGCACTGATCGCGGCAGTCGTTCTTAAAGGCCTTATACCGAGCAACCCAATTGAGTGGACCATCTGGTTTCACGTGGTGGTCGGCATTATCTGGATTGGTTTGCTGTACTACTTTAATTTCGTGCAGGTACCTGCCTTGGCTGACGCGGCGGCGGATTCGGACGGTCCCGGACCGGCGGCAATCGGCAAATATGTCGCACCGCGCGCCTTACTCTGGTTCCGTTGGACAGCGCTGCTGACCTGGCTGTCTGGTGCGGCCGCACTGTTCAAGCTTGGAATACTGGCAGACGCATTCATGCTGCAGGGTGCCGCCGCGGTCATCGGCGTCGGTGCCTGGCTGGGCACCATCATGCTGTTTAACGTGTGGGTGCTGATTTGGCCGAACCAGAAGAAAGTCCTGGGTCTGGTACAAGCCACCGATGAGGAAAAAGCCAAAGCCAAAGGTATTGCGTTTTTGGCCTCGCGCACCAATACCGCATTGTCCATTCCCATGCTGCTGGCCATGACCGCCAGCACCTTCCACAATGGCGGTCTGCTGTTCTAAACCGGGCCAAATTCCAGCCCCGTAAAAACCCGGCTTCGGCCGGGTTTTTTCTTTTCCGGCTTCCGGACTGCTCCCCTGCCCGGTATGGGAAAGTACAAATTTCGGTTTGCCGAATACCGACTCGGGGTCTAGAATTAGCGGTTCCCCGGCAGCCCAAAACGGCTGCCGTTTGTTTTTATGGGCTGAGCCTGAAATAGATTGTTAGCTGGACTTTAAAAATGACGGAGCATCTAATGAGCACGTATGCCCGACTTCCCATCAGCTTTGCGCGCGGTGAAGGTGCGCAGTTGTGGGACCTGGACGGCAATGCGTACCTGGACGCACTCGGTGGCATCGCTGTGTGTGGCCTCGGGCACGCCCACCCGGCTGTTACGGCGGCTATTTGCGAGCAAGCTTCAAGCCTCGTGCATACGTCCAACCTCTATGGTATTGGCCGGCAGCAGGAACTCGCCGATACGCTCTGCCGCCTGGCTTCAATGGATAAGGTGTTCTTCGCCAACTCGGGGGCGGAAGCCAATGAGGACTCGCCCGATTGTATGGACATAAGCGTGACATTTCGAGTCCGGCTATTGTTGTTATGCAGGGTAGTTTCCACGGCCGCACGCTGGCTACCCTGAGTGCCACAGGCAACCGCAAGGTCCAGGCCGGCTTCGAACCGCTGGTTAAAGGATTTGTACGCGCACCTTATAACGACATGGATGCACTGCGTGCCATTGCCGCAAATGATCCCAATGTGATCGCCGTACTGGTTGAGCCGGTTCAGGGTGAAGGCGGCATCAATATTCCCGACACCGGTTATTTACGAGCCATGCGGGAACTGTGCGATCAAAACGACTGGTTATTGATGCTTGATGAGATCCAGACCGGTATGTGTCGTAGCGGCAAGTGGTTTGCGTTTCAACACGAAAATATTCAGCCCGACGTCATGACGCTGGCCAAGGCGCTCGGTAACGGCGTTCCCATTGGTGCCTGCCTGGCGCGCGGCAAGGCGGCCGAAGTGCTACAGCCAGGCACCCACGGTTCAACCTTCGGCGGTAACCCACTAGCCTGCAGCGCAGCGCAGGCCGTTGCGCAGACCCTCGAAGACGGCAAACTTGACGCACGCGCAGCGGCGTTGGGCAGCACGATGCTTAACGCGTTTCTGGATCGGCTTGCCGGTGTCGACGGCGTGGTCAACATTCGTGGACTGGGACTGTTACTCGCCATCGAACTCGACAGACCTTGTGGTGAACTGGTCGCGCAAGCCCTACAGCAGGGATTACTTATTAATGTAACCGCCGAACGGGTTATACGCTTGCTGCCGCCGCTGATCATCAGCGATGAGCAGGCCGACCAAATCGTTGGTCAAGTCAGTTCGCTGGTGCGTGACTTTCTGAAAGTCGCAGCCTGAGAACGATCCGGAGTCAGGAACATGAGTGTTCGTCATTTTCTTACCCTGTTGGATCTCGACACCAAGGAATTAAACTCCCTTGTCAGCCGTGCCGTCGAATTGAAGGCGATTCAACAACGCGGTGAAATTTACACGCCGTTAAAAAACAAGGTGCTGGGTATGGTGTTTGAGAAATCCTCAACCCGTACCCGCGTGTCATTTGAAACCGCAATGATACAGTTCGGCGGCCAGGCCATTTTTCTGTCGCCGCGTGATACCCAGCTGGGTCGCGGTGAAATCATTGAGGACAGCGCCCGCGTGCTCTCCCGCATGCTGGATGCGATCATGATCCGTACCTATGAGCACGATAAGGTACAGCTGTTTTCCGAATATTCCCGCGTACCGGTTATCAACGGATTAACTGATCTCTATCATCCCTGTCAGTTGTTAGCGGACATGCAAACGTTTGTGGAACACCGGGGTTCAATTGCGGGCAAGACTGTCTGTTATGTTGGTGATGGCAACAACATGTGCCACTCGTTTATAAATGCCGCACGCCAGTTTGAATTCAAACTGCACATCGCTGCACCACCGGCTTATGAACCGGATGCGGACATCGTTGCGGCTGCGGGCGAGCGCGTGGCGATTTTTCACGACCCACGCGAGGCAGTGGAAGGCGCACATATGGTGACCACCGATGTCTGGGCCAGCATGGGACAGGAAAGTGAACAGTCTAAACGCGAGGCCGATTTCACAGGCTTTCGCGTCACCCGCAAGCTCATGAAACTGGCTGATGCCGACGCCCTGTTTATGCATTGCTTGCCCGCTCATCGCGGCGAAGAGGTGGACGCCGATGTCATAGACGGCCCGCAAAGTGTAGTTTGGGACGAAGCCGAAAATCGCCTGCATGCACAAAAGTCGCTGTTGGAATTCCTGCTAACCTGACGCGTTTGTGATGCGTAGACTCACTCTTTTCACGTTTTTTCTGCTAATCCTGATCAATTTGCCCACTGTTGCCGGCCCGCTGGAAGATGGCGCGCAGGCCTACAAAGTCGGGAACTATCAACAGGCGTTGCGCCTGTGGAAGCCTTTGGCGGAGCAAGGTAACGCCGACGCCCAGTACAACCTCGGACTTCTATATATGAATGGTAAGGGCGTCGAGAAGAACGATCGCCAGGCACTGTTCTATTTTCTCGACGCCGCGCGCCAGGGGCACGCCGAAGCCCAATTCAATGCCGGCCTGTTGTTTGCCACCGGCCGCGGTATTACCCGCACCGACCGCGATGCGTTTATGTGGTGGGAACGTGCGGCAAAGCAAGGTCTGATCGCCGCCAAATACAATCTGGGTTTTATGTACGCCTACGGCCGCGGAACGGGTGTTGATTATGAAAAAGCCATCAGCCTGTGGAATGAGGCGGCCGATGCCGGTTATGCCGAGGCGATCGATGCCTTGGCCACGGCCTACGAAAACGGCTGGTTTGGTCTCGCCAAAGACCCACAAAAGGCCCGTCAGTGGCGTGATAAGTTAAACTAGGCCACCACCGACATCTCGACCAGGCACCGCCATGCGGTGCTTTCTATTTGCGAATGAGATTTGGTATCATTTGCGAAAGATTTTCATTCCGGAATTTATGCAACCCTTACTCACGCTCTCAGCCATCGAGTGCAGCTACCGCGGTCACCCGGCTGTCAGCGACCTCTCCATGCACGTCAACAAAGGTGATCTGGTGTGCCTGCTGGGTCCGAGCGGTTGTGGCAAAACCACGGTGCTGAGGGCTATTGCCGGTTTTGAACCTGTCACCCGCGGAGAGATTCAGTTGCATGCACGCTGCATATCGCGGCCCGGATTCGTGTTACCTCCGGAGAAACGGCATATGGGTATGGTTTTTCAGGACTACGCGCTGTTTCCGCACATGAATATTCTGGACAATGTCGCCTTTGGGCTGCGTGACCTGTCAGCAGACGAGCGGCGAAAACGCGCTAACCGACTGTTGGAACTGGTAGGCCTGGACGGTTTTGCAGGTCGTTTTCCTCACGAACTTTCCGGCGGTCAGCAGCAACGCGTCGCACTTGCCCGTGCACTGGCGCCGAAACCCGATCTCGTGCTGCTGGACGAGCCATTTTCAAATCTCGATGTTGAAATGCGTGAAAGCCTTTCTCAGGAGGTACGGCGGATCCTTAAGGAACAACAAACCACCGGCGTCATGGTGACGCATGATCAACATGAGGCCTTTGCCGTTGCGGATCAGATTGGCGTCATGAACGAAGGCCGAATTTTACAGTGGGACACTGCTTATAACCTCTATCATGATCCAGCGGATCTGTTTGTCGCCGATTTCATCGGCCAGGGCGTGTTCCTGGCCGGCACCTTACTGGCACCGGATACCGTAGAAACTGATATTGGTATTGTTCGTGGCGATCGCGCTTACGACTGGGGTAAGGGGTGTACCGTGGATTTACTGGTACGGCCAGATGACATCTTGCCGGATCCGGACGGTGAACTTGTGGGCGAAGTGGTCAACAAGGCATTCAAGGGCGCAGAAATTATGTACACCTTGCGTTTGTCCACCGGCACTGTAGTGCTGTCGCTATTTCCGAGCCACCATAACCACGCGGTGGGCGAACGCGTCAACGTCACACTGGCACCCGACCATATGGTGGCCTTTCCTCGATCCTGATCACCGGCATTCGTGCCGCCGGTAACTAAATTTCGTTACAGCAGCGGGCTCAAAAGTAAGCTCTCGGACTTCTGGCGCTATGTCTTGGATTCTCTTTTGCGACGCTCAGCGAATTCGCGCGCTTCTTTCTCGACCTGCTCCATGCTGGTATGACGTACATCCTTACCCTGCACCAGATAAATTACGTACTCGCAGATGTTACGTGCGCGGTCACCAATTCGCTCCAGTGCGCGCGCCGACCACATAACTTCCAGAATATGCGGAATGGAACGCGGGTCCTCCATCATGTAGGTAATCAACTCGCGCAGAATACGCTCGTACTCCTTGTCCGCCTTGGAATCGGACCGTGCGGTTTTCACGGCAGCCTCGGTATCCATACGCGCAAATGCATCCAGGGATTCGTGCAACATCTTGCTCACGTGTTCACCAAGATGACTGATACCACTTAGATATTTGCCGGCATCCCGCGCCTGTGAAAAACGCATCGCCATGCGCCCGATACGCTCCGCCTCATCACCAATGCGTTCCAGATCGGTTATGGTCTTAATGACCGCAATCACCAGCCGTAAATCGCTGGCGGTCGGCTGACGACGAGCAAGAATCTGCGTACATTCTTCATCGATGGCCACTTCCATGGCGTTGACTCGATAGTCATTGGTCATAACAACTTCAGCCAGGGTACTGTCAAAATCGATCAGGGCCTGCAAGGCATCATTAAGCTGCTGTTCTACGAGGCCGCCCATGGCCAAAACGCGGTTGCGAATGTCCTCCAGTTCTTCATTAAACTGGCGAGAAATATGCTGATTAAGATTCAGTTTGTCCATTCACCTTCCCCTTTTGATCGAGCGAGAATCCTTACAGATTCGGTTATCCATACCGCCCGGTAATATAGTCTTCTGTCCGCTTCATCTTTGGATTCGTAAACAGGGCATTGGTTTCATCAAACTCGATCAATTCGCCCATATACATAAACGCCGTGAAATCTGAAACGCGTGCTGCCTGTTGCATATTATGGGTTACGATCACAATTGTATATTCATCCTTGAGTTCGTAAATCAATTCTTCAATTTTCAGCGTCGAGATCGGGTCCAGCGCCGAAGCCGGTTCGTCCAGCAACAACACCTCGGGTTCGATGGCAATGGCACGCGCGATGACAAGACGCTGCTGTTGACCACCGGACAGCCCGAGCGCGTTTTCGTTGAGCCGATCGCGAACCTCCTCCCACAGCGCAGCACCCTTTAGTGCCTTCTCAACGGTTTCCTCAAGACGTCGCCGGTCGTTTATCCCCAACAGGCGCAGTCCATAGGCCACGTTTTCGAAAATCGATTTGGGAAACGGGTTTGGCTTTTGAAACACCATGCCAACGCGGCGACGCAACTCGGCGACATTAACGGATTTTTGATAAATGTCGCCGTCGTCCATAGTAATGCTGCCTTCTATGCGTGCCGAATCGACCAAATCATTCATGCGGTTAAAACAGCGTAGCAAGGTCGATTTGCCGCAGCCACTGGGGCCGATAAACGCGGTGACACTGTTACGCGCAATCTTCATGTTGATGCTCTTCAGCGCCTGTGACTCACCGTAGAAAAGATTAAGATCTTTTACCTCCAGGGCGATGGTCTCCTCGTCAATATTGCGCTGCTTGTTCTCGCGCCCTAATGTCGAGATATCAACGCCATGGGTCCGGGGTTCTTCAGGCGTCGGCTGTTCTGCTCGGGTATCTTCACTCATTGACTGATCCGATTGACTATCATCAAGCTCTTTGGCGTCTTGCGGTTGTAACATGGTTAAGACTCCAGCGCGCGATATTTCTCACGCAGGTGATTACGAATTCCTATGGCGGTCAGATTCAGCGATACAATGACCAGCACCAACAAAAACGAGGTGGCGTAAACCAACGGCCGAGCTGCTTCGACATTCGGACTTTGAAAGCCGACGTCATAAATATGAAAGCCAAGATGCATGAACTTCCGGTCAAGATGTAAGAATGGCGCATTGCCATCCAGAGGCAGCGAGGGCGCAAGCTTGACCACACCCACAAGCATCAGCGGTGCCACCTCACCCGCGGCGCGGGCGATGGCCAGGATCAGGCCGGTCATAATGGCGGGGCTGGCCATTGGGATTATGGTCCGCCAAAGTGTTTCGAACTTGGTTGCGCCGAGTGCCAGACTGCCCTCACGTATGGAGCTGGGGATCCGTGACAGACCCTCCTCTGTGGCAACAATGACCACCGGAAGCGTCAGTATAGCCAGTGTTAACGATGCCCACATGATCCCCGGGGTGCCAAAAGTCGGTGCCGGCAAGGCCTCCGGATACAAGGCCTGGTCGATGTTGCTGCCAAGGAAATAAACGAAAAACCCAAGACCAAAAACACCATAGACAATGGACGGCACACCGGCGAGATTGTTCACCGCAATGCGTATCAAGCGAATCAGCGGTCCCTGCCTGGCGTATTCACGCAGGTAAACCGCGGCCACTACACCCAGCGGAGTGACCATGATCGCCATGATAAGCACCATCATCACGGTGCCGAAAATGGCCGGGAAAATACCACCCTCGGTGTTGGCCTCGCGCGGCTCGTCGCTGACAAACGTCCACAGGTTGCGCAGGTAGGTTGCCAGCTTTTGCGTTACCGACATGGCATTGGGCAGGGTAACTTCCACCACCTTCGATAGCGGCACATCAACCACCCGGTCATCCTGGATCTGTGCACTCAGGCTGTCGCGCGCGATGTCCTGATACAAGGTCACCAACCGAGCTTGCAGTTCTTCATATTCTGCCTGTAATTGTTTGCGTTTGTCGGCAAGCTCGGCCTCACGCTGCGCCGTTAACGCATCATCCAATTCATAGCGACGCTCGGTAAGACGGAGTTTTTCCAGGCTGTAGTTGATACTGCCGATATCCTTTTTCTCGATCCGTCCAATTTCATCATGAATCAAGAGTACACGCTCAAGACGTGCCCGCAGCTCGTCCCAGGCTCCTGGCCCCTGGGCCACTACGCTGCCATTTTCCTTCACCGAAACCAACCGACCGTACAAGTTGCCCCATTCGCGGCGCTCAACTTTCATCAGTTCTTCAGGGAAACGAAACTCGGTTAAGCCCAGGGCGACGGCCACTTTAAAATCGGCACCCAGCAGGTCACGATTACCAGTTTTGATTAGATAGCGCGTAACTTCATCAAGTTCCTCAGGAATGGAATAACCATTTTCACGCAGCTGGTTGGCACTAACACTTTCGGATTCCCAGATTTCGCCTATCAGCCGAACCTGTTGTGCATATTTGTCCGTGTAGTCAGTTTCGACAATATCCGCTGGCCAGAAAAATCCCATGCCGCGTACCGCGATCAGAGACAACAAACCGAAGACCATGATCAGACTCGTACTTACGGCCGCGGCATTTAACCAAATCCACGGCGAGCCACTTTTGAACCAGTTTTTTAAATTCTGCATTTCTGATCCACCCTACAACGAGCTATATCGGCGCCGTAAACGCTGGCGTACCACTTCACCCAGCGTATTAAAAAGGAAGGTAAAGGCAAACAGCACCAGTGCGGCCAGAAACAATACGCGATAATGCGAACTGGCAACTTCAGACTCCGGCATTTCAACCGCGATATTGGCTGACAAGGTGCGCATGCCCTCAAATATATTCCAGTCCATAATCGGGGTGTTGCCCGTGGCCATCAGTACGATCATGGTTTCACCTACCGCACGACCGAATCCGATCATGACCGCAGAGAAGATTCCCGGGCTTGCCGTCAACAACACAACACGCATCATGGTTTGCCAGGGTGTCGCACCGAGCGCCAGTGAACCGTTAACAAGATGCTTGGGCACGGCGAACACGGCGTCTTCGGCGATAGAGAAAATCGTCGGGATCACCGCAAAACCCATAGCCAGACCGACAACCATCGAATTCCGCTGGTCAAAACTGATACCCATTTCATTGGTCAGCCACAGGCGCATATCACCCGCAAAGAACATGTTCTCCAGCGCCGGACTCGCGGCCAGGGTAAGCCAGCCGATAAACAGTACAACAGGAATCAGTAGCGCACCTTCCCAACCCTCCGGGACACGTAACCGTATGTTTTCGGGCAAGCGATGCCAGAGGTATGCCGAGAGTAGAATACCCGGCGGCATCAACAGCAACATGGCGAAAATACCGGGCAGACTTTTCTCGATATAGGGCGCTAGCCAAAGCCCGGCCAGAAAACCAAGAATGACCGTCGGTAACGCTTCCATGATCTCAATGCTGGGTTTGACCACACTACGCATGCGCGGTGACATGAAGTGCGCGGTAAAAATTGCACCCATGATCGACAAAGGTACAGCAATCAGCATGGCGTAAAACGCTGCCTTGATGGTACCGAAAGAGATCGGTACCAGACTGAATTTGGGCTCGAAATCGCTGGTAGCCGCGGAAGACTGCCACTTATATTGCGGCTCGGCATAACTCTCGTACCAGACTTTACCCCACAGCGAGGACCAGGAGATTTCCGGATGTTCGTTATGTATGCCGTTGAAATAGAGATTGCCCGCCGTATCCTGGGCCAACAATGCATTGGCGCGTGGCCCGATGGCCAAATGCGTAATGGCCTGATCAGCCAGCGGCTCGATCAACAACGTACGGTGGGCGGTAGTGTGAAACACGCCAAGTTCACCATTAGCGTCGGCGGCCAGAAAACCCTTGCGGTGATGTTCCGGAGCGATAGTCGTTATCGCGGCCGTCATGGGATCGAATTCGCGAATGCGTGTCATTTGCGCCGGCCCACCCTCGCGAGGCACTGCAGACCACTGTACCAGGCGATTATCATCACTGCCCACCAGCAGCGAAATTCCGCCAAGCAGGCTGCTCAGTACGGTCAGGCGTGCATCCCCTTCCAGTAGCGGCAGTTGTTGCAGCAAGAATGGCGATTCAGGATCGTCGATGCTGTAGTAAAAAAGCGTGCCGTCATCGGCAGCGGCATACAATTCCTGCTGGTCCTGATCTATCGCTATGTGGGTAACAGTCTTGGGCGTGCCGTCAAGAAATTGCTCAACACGGACGAATTCACTTTCCTCACCCAGCATTGATTCCTCTTTTACGTAGCTCACTACCGTCAGCCGGGAATCGGGTAAGGGAGCCGCCAGCGTGATGCGTTCCTCGCCCCACTGCACGGCAAACGTCGTTACCGGTTTGCCAAAGGGATCCAACACTACGGGTGTCTCGCCCAACGGATATTCCAGATAAGGAGTGATGACTCGCCGATCCTCGGGAAAGGTTACGCGGTATCGATGCCGCACCACCAGGGCACTGCCGTCCGACAAGCCCATCGCCAGTGTATCCATATTAGATTGGGCATCAGCCATGCTGGAAACAGTGACGCCGGCTGGTAAGGGAAGCACGAACTCTTTTTTCAACCCACCGTTTGTGGTGTCGAAAAACACCAACCGTCCGTCACGGGTGACGCGTAGTGCAACCTCGGCCTGTTCTTCCATGGCCAGGTGCAAGGTTTGCTCAGCATCGCCGCCGGGTACGGTGTAGCGCGCTTGAGGAAAAAGCTCGGCCGAGAAAAAGATCGGCAACACCACCCACAACAGATAGAAAAATATCAGCGTAATAATGACTATGACGCTGGTACCGCCAAAACCCACGGCATTACGGATCAATAGGTCTTTGAGCAACCGCCAGCGAAGTCGGCGCGCAGCGGACGGGCCGCCAAGCTGGGACTTGGCGGTCGTGGTATCAGGTGTTGAGGAACTCATCGACGAGGATAATACGGCACGTTTGTGACATTTTTGTTACACAAAAGCGGCACCGTGATGACCATGTATCACATTGTTTTATATATTAAATTTGTAGTCGTGCGCACCACGCCGATGGAACCCGGGGGCTAAAGCCAAACTACCGGTATTACATGGCTTAGCGTCTTAACGCCGGTTCGGAATCTATCACGGAACACCCATAAAAAAGCCCCGCTATAGCGGGGCTTTTTGCAGTCCACCGACGGCGAAGAGCCGCCGGGTAAAACATGACACCATGGTCTACTTGAGCATGGCCATGTTCTTTTCCACAACTTTGGCGGGCAACGGAATGTAGCCGTCCTTAACCACGACCTGTTGGCCTTCCTTAGAGTTCACCATCTTGAGGAATTCACGCACCAAAGGATTTAGCGGTCGGTTCGGCTCAATATTGACATAAACATAGAGGAAGCGTGCCAACGGGTAAGAACCCTTAACGGCATTTTCAGGTGTGGCTTCGACGAAAGGCTTGCCGTCCTTTTTGGTCAACGGTACGGCCTTGACTCCGGAAGTTTTATAACCGATGCCCGAGTAGCCGATGCCGTTCAACGATGCAGAAACCGACTGTACCACTGAAGCTGAACCCGGTTGTTCGTTGACGGTATTCTTATAGTCACCCTTGCAGAGTGCTTTCTTCTTGAAGTAGCCGTAGGTACCGGAAACCGAGTTACGGCCGTAGAGCTGGATATCACGGCTCTTCCACGCACCCGCCAGACCCAGGTCACCCCAGTTCTTAACATTCTTGGTAAATCCACATTTACGCGTCGCTGAAAAAACCGCATCCACTTCCGGGATCGTCATGCCCTTGATGGGGTTGTCCTTGTGGACATAAACCGCCAAAGCATCGATAGCAACCGGGATCGGGGTGGGCTTGTAGCCGAATTTCTTCTCAAAGCTTTCCAGTTCTTTGGCCTTCATCTTACGGCTCATCGGTCCCACATTGGAAGTACCTTCGGTCAGCGCAGGCGGTGCAGTTGAAGAACCGGCAGCCTGGATCTGGATGTTAACGTTCGGATAATTACGTTTGAATTCTTCTGCCCACAGGGTCATGAGGTTGGCAAGCGTGTCGGAACCGACACTGCTCAGGTTCCCCGAAACACCGCTGGCCTTGCTGTAGGACGGAATAGCCGCATCAATTTTCGAATCCGCCAGCGCACTTCCCATTACCAGGGTCGTAGCGGCCACGGCGACCGTTGTCATAATTTTTTTACTCAGCATTTAAGTTGGCTCCTTAAGGAAAGATCTTTTAGGTAATTTGACTTATTCGACTGAGGAGGAGTTTGAGATCTGTTTGTGACAACGTGATGTAACAAATATGACCGTTCTGTTACACACACAAACCGACAATTCCAGTTCACGCGGCGGGGCTAGACTGCTCCGTGGTGCGCGACGAACCTTCGATGATGACCAACTCCACCGGGAAGTCGCAGCGAAAGGTACTGCCATGGCCCACCGTGCTTTCAACTTTAAGGACGGCGTTATGCCGCGACAGGATATGTTTGGCAATAGCCAGACCCAGTCCGGAACCTCCTGATTCCCGTGAACGTGCTACATCCACGCGATAAAAGCGTTCCGTCAATCGTGGCAGATGGTGAGCAGCAATACCGACGCCGTTATCTTTCACTTCAAAGTGGGCGCCGTGCTCATCACGATACCAACGCACGCTGATTTTGCCTCCGGCCGGCGTATAATTGATGGCATTTACAATGAGATTAAGGAATACACTGTCGAGTTCCTTGGCATTTCCACGCAGGTACAGTGAATCATCCACATCCCACAACAGGCTGTGTTTTTTCTCGCGATTAAGAAGATCGGCCTCTTCGTGCAAGGTAGCAAGGAGTTGCGGAACCGGTAAGGAATCCAGGCTGGACTCACGCTCGCTATTTTCGAGGCGCGACAACAACATCAAGTCTTCCACCAGACGATGCATACGCATGGCCTGCTGCCGCATCAACTCCACGGAGCGCTGCCACTCTTCTGGCGGTACGCTCTCGTGGTCGACCATACTCTCAAGAAACCCTCGCATGACCGTGAGTGGTGTACGCATTTCATGTGAAATATTTGCAACAAAATCACGTCGCATGCGTTCAACACGCTCAAACATGGTGATGTCACGCACCAGCAACATTTCCTGTTTGTTGCCATAGGGCACACGCCGCACGGCCAGTGTGATTTCCTCGTCAGTCGGTGACTGAAACACTGCCCGATCAGGTGGATCGTCCGCGGCACAATAAGCAGTAAATTCGGGGTTGCGTACCAGGTTGGTAATGCGTTGACCCACATCCTGTGGATAATGTAGCGCCAACATACGCTCGGCGGAATCGTTCCACCATTCAATGGCGCCGTACTGATCCTGTACAACCACGCCATCGGGCAAGGCTGCCGTGGACTCACGGAAGCGATTGAGTAATTTTACAATACGCTTGTTACGTTTGCGGCTACGTTGCTGGAGCCGGAAAATCTCGTGAAACACATCGTCCCACAGTCCCACCGACGAGGGTGGAACATACTTTTTACCTTTTTCGAGCCAACGCTGCAGGCGGTAGAGATTGTAGAAATTCCAGGCGGATATAAGAACAAAAAAGATTAGCAGCGCGATGACGACTTGATCCAACAGCAGTCCCAGAAATGCGGCAGTTATCGCGCCAAGAAAGATGCGCCAGAATTCTTCAGCGGTCTTGGCGGGCAAGGTCAGCCGACCTGGGTTGAAAACCGGTAACCGGCGCCACGCACGGTTTGAATGAATCGGTCATGACCCTCGGGTGAAAGGATCTTACGCAAGCGGCGAATGTGCACATCGATTGTGCGCTCTTCAATGAACACGTTATCACCCCACACCTGATCGAGTAACTGGGCACGGCTGAAGACGCGTTCCGGGTGGGTCATAAAGAAATGCAACAACCGATACTCAGTCGGTCCGAGTTGAAGTTCCTTGCCGTCACTCATCACCCGATGCCCGACGGGATCGAGCTTGAGACTATCCACCTCGATGGAACGCTCTACATCGTCCGGATGCGCCCGCCGCAGCACGGCCCGGATACGCGCGACCAGCTCACGGGGCGAGAACGGTTTGGTGACATAATCATCCGCGCCGACCTCGAGTCCCTGGATGCGGTTTTCTTCCTCGGTACGTGCAGTGAGCATTATTATAGGCATTGCCCTTGTGCGTTCCTCGCGCCGCAACCTGCGCGCCAGTTCAACACCGCTGACTCCCGGCAGCATCCAATCAAGCAGAACAAGGTCCGGAGCGGAATCCGAAATTCGGGCCTGGGCCTGCGCGACATCCTCGGCTTCAATTACCTTGAAGCCCTCGCGGGTCAGTGTGAAATTCAACATCTCCCGTATCGGTGCCTCGTCTTCCACGATAAGGATCGTCGGGGTCATCTCGTTTTGCAATTTGTGCGCTGGTTGCATAGTAGTCCGTTCCAAGGTTACATGTAACCCGCGCATTACAACCAACCAATATTACAAGCTGATGAAAGCCTGACCGGTCCTGACTTGCCAGTTGACTCGACCGGGAAATTGGTGCTTAATCAAAAGCTTAAGCCCCAGCCCAAATTGTGACTGGGCGCGCACAATATTTAACCAGGTTTCACTTACAATCGGTACGCCGGCCCGCCAGCCGGGAATTGTCATAAATAATAGCATCAAGCAAATCGACGGGTGGATGCCGTGATCAAAAAAATTCTGTTGGCCGTTCTTCTGATTCCCACGCCGGGGCTGGCCGCCGACGTCATGTACGTGAGCGACCAGCTCCGTATCACACTCCGCACCGGCCAGGGCAACCAACACAGAATCATCAAAACCATCAGCAGCGGCACGCATCTTGAAATCATGGAAATGACGGATGACTATGCCCGGGTCAAGACCAGCGATGGTACCGAAGGTTGGGTGCGTACCCAGTACCTTATGGATGAACCGGTTGCCCGCGAGAAGTTGGCGGCAGCGGAACAGAAGGTGGCCGAGAGCTCTGCGCAAATGGCCGAGCTCAAGGAGCAATTAGCCAAATTGCAGACCGACCGAAACGCTTTAAAAAAATCCAACGCCGAACTCAGCTCAAACAAGCAAGGGCTGGAGAAGCGCATGGCACACCTGGAAGAGGTATCCACCCGCCCGATCCAACTGGACAAGGAAAATAAACGTTTGAAGGAAGCCAACGTTTCTCTGGAAAATGAGCTGCAGCTGAAGAACCAGGAGAACCAGGTATTAAAGGATAAATCCGATCGCGAATGGTTTGTCATCGGCGCGGCCGTACTGCTGGGCGGTATTATCCTGGGGCTTATTTTTCCCAAGCTTCGCTTTAAAAAGCGTGGCAGCTGGGATTTATAGCGGCGGGTACTAGCTTCTAGGAACCAGGCTCTAGGGAAGTTCGTCCAAATATTTGTTACAAATGGCTCCACTAAATTCATGCTGGTTTGAATTCCAGTAATGGTTGTAAGTCGTACAACGGCCTTCGGCCGGCAAGACACGCCGTAAATACGTCCCTGTAGGCTCGAGGGCCGCGTCCCTGCGGCCCACGGTCTTGCCGGCCGAAGGCCGTCGTACGACCGGATAGCTCCTTGGTTCCAACGGTTATCAGATATTTTGAAAACCCGGGTTAACGCCAAGGCCCCTGAAACTTAAAAAATCACGCAGGCGTTTTGCCACTACAGGCATCGTAGATGCAAGCCAACAGCTCAAAAATCCCTTCCTTGGTGGGCATGATGGCCGAGCTTATTGCGCGGCCGTCCATAAGCAGCGTCAGCCCCGAGTTTGATCAAAGTAACCAAAGTGTCATCGACTTGTTGGCGTCCTGGCTGGCAGATCTGGGATTTCAGATCGAGATCACAGCCGTGGCGGCCCAGCCGCAAAAATCAAATTTGATCGCGACACTGGGGAAAGGTCCCGGTGGATTGGTACTGTCCGGCCACACGGACACCGTGCCGTGTATTGAGCAGCGTTGGAACAGCGATCCATTTCGTCTCGACGAGCGCGACGGCCGCTTCTATGGTCTGGGCACCACCGACATGAAAGGTTTTTTTGCAGTCGCTATCGATACCATCCGCAATCTAACTGAGAAGGACCTGCAACAACCGCTAATTATTTTGGCAACCTCCGATGAGGAGAGCTCTATGGATGGCGCCCGCGCACTGCTTGAGCTGGGCAAGCCCAGGGCACGCTACGCGGTTATTGGTGAACCCACGAACCTGCGCCCGGTGCATGCACACAAAGGGATGATGATGGAAGCGGTACGCGTGCGCGGCCAGTCCGGCCACTCAAGTGATCCGCGCCTGGGACACAACGCAATGGAAGGCATGACAGAAGTTCTAAACGAATTACTGGCGTGGCGCGCAGACCTGCAGCAACGCTACCAAGACCCGGTGTTTGAAGTAGCCGTGCCAACGCTGAACCTCGGCCACATCCACGGCGGCGACAATCCGAATCGAATTTGCGCGGAATGCGAACTGCATTTTGACCTGCGCCCACTCCCCGGCATGCCACTGCATAACTTGCGTGAGGAGTTTCGTCAGCGCCTTGCAACCCACTTCGCCAGCAGCCCGCTTGACGTTGAATTGTTTCCACTGATTGAGGGTACTCACGCCATGCTCACCGAAAAAAACTCGGCTATTGTCACCGCTTGTGAGCAGTTAACCGGTTATCCGGCAGAAGCCGCGGCGTATTGCACGGAGGGCCCGTATTTAAATGAGCTGGGCATGGAATCGGTGGTGCTGGGCCCCGGCCGAATTGATCAAGCGCACCGGCCCGATGAGTTTCTGCCTGGCGAAAACATCCAGCCCATGCAAGACCTGCTAAGCGCGCTTGTTAAGGAATTCTGCCTGCAGCCGCAACCCCCGCGGTAAACGAATGTCGAAAGATCTATGATTCAGGTAAAACGCAAAGTTTTAATCTGCGGCGGCGTGAGCATAGTAATGATCCTTTGCGGTTGTAGTAGCAGTGTTCCGTTGCAGATAAAAAACCCACCGGAGGAAAATCCCGACATCGTTCGGGTACAATCCAATCCAGATTGCTGTGTGGGTCAAACCGTGCGTTGGGGCGGAAAAATACTGGCTACGCAAAATTTAGCCCGATCAACCCGCATTACTGTACTCGCCAGACCGCTGACGAAAAATGGCCGACCAAAGGATGTCGAATCCAGCCCTGGCAGGTTCATTGCGGAATTTCCACAGTTCCTCGACCCGGCGTTATATCCCAATGAGCGGAAACTGACGGTGGTCGGTCAATACACTGGGCAGGAAACGATTACCATCGGCGAGTTTCCCTATAAACAACCCGTGGTGGAGGTCGAGCAGCACTATCTGTGGCCGGATGACTCCGACGATCCGTATTTGTATTACCCCTGGTATCCGTGGCATTCGTTTCCCTATTACTATCCGTATCCCTATCACTTTTACCGTTACTAACCTGGCTAACTGTCCATGTGTATCCGTCTGTTCATACTATCGATCACCACAAGCCTGTTAACCACGGCGTGTTCGAGTGCACCGACATTTAACACCGACGGAGTCAATACTGAAATAACACCGCAGTTGATAGCAGAGCAGAAAACCGTGGACCGTTCAATGCGCGTGTTTTGGGGTGGCGACATAATTAAGACCACCAATCTAAAATCCGCAACACACATTGAAGTGCTTTCACGACCCCTGAGCAGCAACGGATCACCCAATACGTCAAAGGAAGCCGGGGGGCGCTTTATTATCGAACGGCAAGGCTTTTTGGACCCCGCCAAATACACCAACGACCGAAGTATCACCGTAGTCGGTACGGTTATGGCCATCGCCAATGGGAAAGTCGGCAAAGCCTCCTATCGATTTCCGGTGGTCAAGCCGGTTCAATTACACTTGTGGCCAAAACAGTCTCAGAAAAAAACCAATATTCACTTTGGTGTTGGCGTTGGTGTTTCTCGTTGAAGATCCGGCCTTGAAAAAATTCAATAATCTATTCAGAAAAGGTGCCCATACGAATCAAGCTCGAGGGTCTCCGCTAGGCGGCTTGGGCATCCGGCGCGAGATCCAGCAAACTACAAATTTGCCGGTGACTGCTGGCCGCCATTTCGCGACGGGATTGCCCTTTTGCCGGTGTCACGGCACCGAACTGGATGGTGACTTCCGTTTTTGCTTGCGCAAGGATACGAAATAGATGCCGGGGCAGCGTATCGTCGGCTACGAATGGAGAAATAAGATCAACTTCACCATTGCGCTGATAGCTTAAGGCAACCACTTGCGTCAAAACACAACTGTCAATCGCGGCCTGAAACAGGCCACCGTGAAATGGCTTGACGTGGAAACCCGTTGTCGTTGTTCCCTCGGGAAACACCACAACAGAATCTCGACTGGACAACACATCGACTAGATCGGAAACCGCCTGTTTAGCCGCCGACCTTCGGCTTCGATCGATAAACAATGTTCCGGCACCACAAACAAGCTTGCCAACCACAGGCCAATTTTTCACTTCGATCTTGGCAATAAATCGTGATTCGATCGTCGCAGATAGTGCAACAATATCCAGCCACGATATGTGGTTGGCGATATACAACGTTGGTGTGCGTGTTGCCTGACAACCTCGTACACGAATACGCAACCCCAGAATATTGCCCAGACAACGTGTCCAAAATTTGATGACGCGTTGACCGCTTTTACGCTTGAACCACTGCTGACCAAAACAACAACGCATGTATAGGTAGGTCATCCAGCCTGCAGCGACATGCAAACAAAGCACGCTGCCTCGCAATAAGCAACGCGTTAAAACTAGCATCGAGTTTTTCAGGCCGAAATACGATCGACAAAATGCCGCATGTAACGACGCGTTATACGTTCACAATCAAGCATAACAAAGACGTCAGCGACACCAAACTCTGCATCCCAGTACGGTTCGCCGTAAACAACAGCCCCCTGGCGAAGATAGGCTTTCAACAAGGTAGGTAAAATTACATCCTCATAATCATTGGTCTTTACACGCGGTACGGGCACACGTGGTCGTACACGCAATTCCGGTTTCGAAAAATGTTGGTGTCTTAATTGACGCATAACCGATTCAAGATAACGATCACCGCCCGATAAGGGAATACTGGCACATCCCATTAGAAAATTGATCTGTTGTCCGATAACTTCCTGGGCAATTCCGTGCCAGAGTAATGACAGTGCTATCCCGTTACGATTTTGCGGATGTATGCAGGTTCGTCCGACCTCCATAAGCCGTCCAGGGCGGGCAAGAATTCCGCCCAGGTCAAATTCAGTTTCGGAATAGAACCCGCCCGCCTGTTCCGATTTTTCACTGGTTAGCAATCGCGTAGTTGCGACGAGATCTTGTGTTTCGTTATCCACCACCATTAGATGCATGCAGTGATCATCGAACCGATCATGATCGAGATTGCCCTTCGATGCTTTCAGGCTAGCTCCCAGTTCGCCGGCGAACACATCAAAGCGTAGACTCAGGCACTGGTCCACCTCCGTTTCACTTGCCGCCAGTTTCACCTTAAATTTACTTTTTCTGGAGCCCCTGGCTTGAACCGGAGATCCGGAGTCAAAATCTGTCATCCCAAATTTCCTCAGTCGTGGTTTGAAACTTTTTACCCCGGTCTGATTGCAACAACATGACAACTTTAAGTACGTTTTTTTACTTACGCGTAACGGCTTCCGCAGTTGGAAAAACAGACAATTCCTGTTCTTCATCGAACCCGTCGGTTGAAGACAGGATATCATCATAATAATCAGCTACCCGCGCTGACATTTCGCTTGCTGACCACCGTCTGGCGTAGCGTTTACCCTGCTCGCCAAGCCTGGCACGTAGTATCCGGTCAGTTAGCACTTGAGTCACTTTGGAAGAAAAGTCTGCGACATCCTCGTCCGCAACCAGGCAACCCAGTCCATCCTGAAGCACATCCCGGGTTCCCATCACAGCGGTAGATACAACCGGAACACCCAAGGCCATCGCTTCCAATAACACCAGACCCTGTGTTTCTGTGCGTGACGCAAACACGAACGCATCACCAGCTCTGAAACAATCCCACAGATCGTCGTTGCGTGACAGATACCCCACAAACAGCACGTTTTGTGTCAGACCCAAGCACTCGACCCGAGACTTCAGGGCTTTTGTTGCAGGCCCTTCTCCGGCAATAACCATTATTACATTGGGTATGTCCTCAACGAGACGTTGCAGCATGTCGATCAAAAAGAAAATGTTCTTCTCAAAAGCGAGTCGCCCAACATGAACAACCACGGGCTGCTGCTGGGAAATTCCAAAACGCCGGCGAAATATCCCGCTGTTGTTACCGATGAGATTGGGAGCTTCAATACCCGTTGGTATTGTCTCTGCCGGGCAGCTAACCCCGTAATCGCGTATTGTTTTCAGCATTGGCGACGATGGCACAATAAGCGAACTGACCTTTTTACATTGCGAAACCGTAAGGCGACGCGCAAGAAATTTGGACCATGATTTCGGCAGCAATGGAATGTAGTGATAAAGATACTCTTCAAAAAAGGTGTGATAGGTCTCTACCGTCGGCAACCCCGATTGCCGCGCCCACTTAACTCCAGAATAATGCGCCACGAATGGCGTGTGAATATGTACTAAATCAAACTGCGACTTACCGAAATTTTCCAGTGCCTGGCAGACGCCACGAGTGCTCATCAGTCGATCTTCAGGATCAAACGGTACTTTGCGTGAAGGAACCCTAGTTATCCCGGTATCCTTTTCCAAATAGGTCTTTTTGGAACCCGTGTAATCTGGCGCGACGAGCACGGTTTCGATATCTAGTTTGTGAAGCTCTTTTCTTAGCGTTTCAATTGAGGTTGAAACACCGTTTACGCGCGGAAAAAAGACGTCTGAAATCATCAAAATCCGCAACGAAATCTGCTCCCTTATGCACAAACTAGTTGTGTAAGTGCGTTAAACACCTATTGCGGTAATTGCAATCAAGAACCCGATAAACGCACCGGCCAGCACATCCGTAGGGTAATGTAGTCCCAGTACGACTCTGGAGATGGCAACCAGTGATGTGAATGGCACAAGTAACCATGCCATTAATGGAAAGTAACTGATGCAAATAAGAGTAAATGACACGGCGTGCAGTGTGTGTCCAGAGGGAAAACTGTATCGGTCCAGTGGCGCAGCGCCGAGCTGTATGTCCTGTTGCCTGGAATAGGGTCGAGGTCTCACCGTAAGATGTTTTATAACCTTATAGATCAATACGCCGATTGCACCTGCTGCGGCCATTCGAAGCGAAACATCCACCGCGCCCGCCCCAAACACAACCGGTAGTGTAATAATCAACACATACCATAACATCCCGTCACCAAGTCGGCTGACGACAGAAAAAAAACACTCCAGGTGAAGATTCCGACACCAAATGTTGGCCTTACTACAAACATTTAGTTCGAAAACACCGACTTGCTCAATTAGCGAGTTTGTTCGCATAACCCAAGACCACTTATCGCCGTTGTATTTTTACAAATACTAGAAGTGGAACATTACAAACAAGTTTAATTTTCATGAACAGTTTCTTAACCCAGAACCAGCACTCAAGCGACTCTGGGCTGTTCTTGCACGTTTTGTGGATACCTGCGCTTAACGGTTTTTCGCTGATCTGACCAGTGCAAAAGTTCAATTGACCCATCTGATCGCTCAACCAATGCTGTGCAGTTTTCCACCCAATCTCCGTCGTTCATATAGTCAATACCATCGATCCTTCTTATTTCCGCGCTGTGTATGTGCCCACACACTACACCGTCTGTTTGTTGTAGCTTTGCCTCATGTGCTGCTGCCATTTCAAATTCACGTATATGTTTGACGGCATTCTTGATCCTGCTTTTTACATATACAGCCAATGACCAATACGAAAAACCAAGCCGTTTTCGAAAATAGAACACCCACCGCGCAAGGCCCATTATCAACCCGTATCCTTTATTGCCAATAAAATGTGCTAGTCGCTGGCATTTGACGACACCATCAAACTTGTCACCGTGAAGGATCAGTAGTCGACGACCGTCTGCTGCAGTATGGATATGCTCCAGTCTGATATGCAGGTTACCGAATGAAAGTCCGTCAAATTCACGAAAGGTTTCGTCATGATTTCCGGGGATAAAAAAGACTTGAGTGCCACGACCAGCCTTATCAAGGATCGTGCGCAGGACGCGGCTGTGTGATGCAGGCCAATGGGTTAACTTGTGCATTGACCAGAGATCAACGATGTCGCCCACGAGATAAAGAAATTCACAGTGAGTAGACTGCAGGAAATCGTTTAGATATTCCGCCTTACAATCCTTTGTGCCCAGATGAATATCAGAAACCCACACCGTTCGACATGTATGCTCGCTTATTTGATGCACTGCACTCATTTTTCACCACCCCTTCTCAGGTCGAAGAGAAAAGCCGCTAATCTGTTTGGTGATTTTGATTAGCCGCTATCGTTTTCAACAAAACTTCTTCCAATCGAATCACGATATTTCGCCAGTACAATTCCTTTGCCGCTTCACGTGCAGCTGTTCCCAAGCGCTGAATTTTTGTCGCATCTTGCAAAAGCGCTACGGACACTTGGGTAAACCTGGCCTGTTCTCCAGGTGGTATCAGACAACCGCTTGCTTTTTCAATTATGTGCATGCGTGCTGCAGCATAGTTAAAGGCGACAATAGCCAGACCACTGGCCATTGCCTCAGTAACCACGTTGCCGAAGGTTTCAGTTTCGCTGGGGAAAAGAAATACATCGCACGAGGCGTAGTGCTTCGCGAGTTCTTCGCCGTGCTTCATCCCACAAAGCACAATATTTTTGTACTGCTTACGCACCAGTTCGCCCATCAGGGGTCCGTCACCCACCAGAATCAATTTTGTGCGCGCGTTTGTTTTTTGAATTGCCTCAAAGGAATCGATAACAAGCTGTAGATTTTTTTCCGCGGCTAGACGGCCTACATACAGTATGGCGATTTCACCGTCTCCCACCTTCCAGTTCTTGCGCAATTGTGGATCCCGTCGCTCCGGATTGAACAATTCGCCGTCAACCCCTCGACCCAGAATATGCAGTTGTTCAAACCCTGCGTTACGGAGTTGGCTCGCCATATCTGTAGTCGGGACCAATGTGCCCGCTGTTCGGTTATGGAATCGGCGCAGGTTGTTCAAGATTACGCCATGGAGCCAGCCGAAGCGGTAATGGCGCGAATAGGTATGGAAATTTGTATGGAAACCACTCAGCGCCGGAATCTTGAGCCGACGAGCAACCTTCAGCGCTGAACGTCCGAGCGGACCCTCGGTCGCGATATAAACGATGTTTGGGCGTGATTCGCGCCAGACTTTCTGTAGGCGGCGCGCCGACGGTAAACCCAAATGCAGTCCTTCATAGCCTGGCAATGGCAGGCTATTTACTATTGTTAACCAGCGTGCATCATTTTTACTGCTTGAATCATCCCGGTTCTGCCTGGGACGTACGATAGATACGGTATGACCTCGGTCCCTGAGCCCGTGCGTCCATTGTTGAAGCGTCATCGCTACGCCGTTTACCTCCGGCGGAAAGGTCTCCGTCACGATACACAGGTGTATCGTATTATTTCCGACATCTGCGTCGACCGGTGACGTCCTGATATCCATCGGCGCAAGTATTTGCAGTCAACATGTAAGATTCATAACCGGCAGATGATACTTTCATGACAATGAAAGCGTCGTTCATAAAATGTTATTACGTTAGCTGCGTCCTATTTTTAATATGAATTTTTCCCTTTCTGCGCGACGAACCCTTATTCCCGATCTATACTGAAAAAGTTGTAACAAAACTTACACATTGTCTTATGGTCTATGACATCGTGTGAGCGTCAAGAGGGAGCCGGCACGTGACAGAATTGATGTTTAGCCTAATGCTGTGGCTTGGTGCAAATACAAGCTATAACACGACGCAGGAACTGCCCAATATTGTATTCACCACCCAGCACAATATGTGTGCACTTTATGGTATCCATGTTAAATCTCGTTGCGACGATGCCCGTCTTCGCGGATTTTACGACAAGAAACTGACGATATATTTGGATGTCGATTTTGATACCCGCGATCCGCACGAGCGTTCGCAACTATTGCATGAACTTGTGCACTACGTGCAATGGGCCAACGGCCAACAAACGTCGACCTGCCTCGGTCACCTGGAGCTGGAAGCGTACAACCTGCAAGATGCTTGGCGCGCCGAAAATGATCTGCAACCGTCCATTGGTGAATTTAACCGCATGATGCTCACAGCGTCATGTGATGCCTGAAAGCCGTTTTGCTAACCGGGTCCGCTCATCCCTCGCCAGACCATATCCCGAATCGCTCTTAAGGATCGATGTTAACTTGCCGATTTCTATGTGATTTTTCACTTAATGCCTGTCATACTTACAAACTGGAGCAGGTAAACAGGCCAGTGGTGTGAAAAAACAAAAACCCAGCGAGCCCTTTCTGCGCTGGTTTCGTAATTCAGCGCCGTATATAAACGCATTCCGTGACCGGACGTTTGTGATCCTGTTCGGCGGTGAGGTACTCCAGGACGGCCAGTTTCCGTCACTGGCCGCTGATATCGCCCTGCTTAACAGCCTCGGGGTGCGCCTGGTCCTGGTGCACGGCGCGCGACCGCAGATCGAGGAACGTCTGACGCTACGGAACGCCGCCATCCGCTACGAAAACAATCTGCGCGTAACCGACGACGATGCTCTGGTCTGTGTTAAAGAGGCGGTTGGCAGCGTTCGCGTGGAGATTGAAGCATTATTGTCAATGGGCGTGGTGAATTCGCCCATGCATGGCGCACGTATTCGAGTCATTTCCGGCAACTTCGTAACGGCGCAACCGCTGGGGATCGTGAATGGCGTCGACTATTGTCATACCGGCCACGTGCGCAAGGTAGACGTCAGCGGCATCCGTGCGCAACTGGAAGGTAAAGGGATCGTGCTGCTGTCCCCCATCGCCTACTCGCCAACGGGCGAAGCCTTCAATTTAAGCGCCGAAGAGGTCGCCACGGCTGCGGCCATCGGCCTGCAGGCGGATAAGTTGATCTGCATGGTAGATTCCCGCGGTGTGACGGACCGCCGCAAACGCCTGCTCCGGGAACTCACCACCGAGCAACTGGAAGCCATGCTGGCGGGCAAACACAGTCTTTCCGACGAAATAATTGGAACCCTAGGGCGTGTACTGGAGGCTTGTTCGAAAGGCGTACGGCGCACTCACTTGATCGATCGTCGCGAAGACGGTGCTATTTTAAGCGAGCTGTTTACACGCGATGGCGTGGGTACGTTGGTGACCAATGACCTTTTCGAGGGTACACGCCAGGCCCGCGTCGACGACGTCGGCGGACTGCTCGAACTGCTTGCACCGCTGGAGACAGATGGTGTACTGGTCCGGCGCTCGCGTGAACAACTGGAACTGGAGATTGATAAGTTCACGGTCATGGAACGTGACGGTATGGTGATTGCCTGTGCTGCGTTGTATCCATTTCTTGACGAGAAGCTCGCCGAACTTGCCTGCCTTGTTGTGCATGCCGACTATCAGGGACAGGGTCGCGGCGATGTCCTGCTGGAATTTGTAGAAAGACGGGCGAAACAATTAGGCCTGAAAAAATTGTTTGTTTTAACGACGCAAACGGCGCATTGGTTTCGAGAGCGCGGTTTCAAGTCGGCGGAGATGAAGGATTTGCCTGTTAAGAAACGCATGCTTTACAACTATCGGCGTAATTCCAAGGTATTTGTTAAACAACTGGATAAATGAAGCAACGGTTTACACAGCAATGCACGCTGTCGTGAGTTGGATTCAACACACCTATTCAAATGGCGAAAAATAAAAACACTACTGGTTCCCGACCGTTTCTTAAATGGGCCGGGAACAAATACCGCATCATCGATCGAATTCGTCAGCATCTGCCTGCCGGCAATCGATTGATTGAACCGTTTGCCGGATCCGCTGCCGTTTTCCTAAATACGGAATTTCCCCGATATGTTGTTTCGGATTCCAACGCCGATCTGATAGAACTCTACAGAATACTCAAGACCGACGGCGACGACTTTATCAGCAAGGCACGCCGGCTGTTTACCGCAAGGAATAATAACGCCGATACTTTTTACCGTCGGCGCGAAGAGTTTAATCGCTGCCAGGACCCAAAACGTAAAGCGGCCCTGTTCGTTTTTCTTAACCGGCATGGCTACAACGGACTTTGCCGCTACAACTCTTCCGGCCTTTTTAACGTGCCGTTTGGCCGTTATAAAAAGCCCTACTTCCCGGAAAAGGAAATGCAATTTTTTCATGCCCGGTCAAAAAAGGCGGATTTCCGTGCCCAGGATTTTGAAACCGTATTTGAAGCCGCACGTCCGGGCGATGTGATTTATTGTGATCCGCCTTATGTCCCGTTGTCGACCTCAGCCAATTTCACTCATTACCATGCCAACGGCTTTGATTTGGAGCAACAGCAAAACCTGGCCGATGTCGCTCACCGTACGGCGCAACGTGGCATCCCGGTGTTGGTTTCGAATCATGCGACTGAATTTACACGGAAAGTCTATCGTCAGGCCGCAAAAAAGGATGTGTTTGAAGTCAAACGAACCATAAGTTGCAACGGCGATCGACGTGATCCTGCCGGCGAAATCCTCGCACTTTTTAAATAACGGTCAGTGCAACCGGTCCCGCCGTAAGCCCGTCGTCGCAGCAACATTTTTGCGACGCCCGGCAGGTGGCAGCACCAACAATTAGAGAAAACTCGACTAAGTTGCTAAGCTACTTGGAGTACATTCCGAAAATTCAGATTTTTGTTTGGGGAGACGATATATATATCGGTATGGAAATGTTGCCCCGGTGAATGGCGCAAAAACACAATGAACTTGTTGATTTGAAGTGGACATAAAACAAGCGGTATAGGGAAAGTACCGCCGAGAGCAGTTTCTTCCCTATGGGTCCTATAAAAAGAAAGGCGAGACCACGTATCCCTAGCCTTCGCAGCCGATATCTAAGGCACGCCTCGGCCGCGGCCCTGTTCCTGGTTTCCGCTGCCATTGTTTCAAGCTGGTACGCCGGTAATGTCACCCAATCCAACTCAGAAGCCCTCGAACTTCGTGACGACGTCACCCATACTATCGGCAAAATCCGTAACGAAATTTGGGCGGCCGATTCCACCCTCAATGCGATGCTCATCTCTCCAAAACCAGAACAAGAAGTCCGAATTACTTCCGAACTGAAGACGGCACAAGCCCGGCTACGCACCCTGGCCCGCACGCCGTCCATCACGACTACGCCGCTCGCCGATCAGATTCAGGAATTGCAGTCTCAACTGAATATACTTTTCGAAAACATCAACGAGCTGATCAAGCTGCGACAGGACACCAACTGGGTCTACCCGATTCTGCCGTATATCAGCAATAAACTACTCGAGCCCAATCTGGAGTTTGAAACTTCAGCTGCTCAGGCGCTCCACGAGATTGCAGAAGCCGACGGTCAGCCGTATGCATCCCAATTATATGGTCGCTTTGACGAAGTACGCGATCTCTGGCGACGCATGATTCTGAATTTTCGTGCCGTGATCATTCGCTTTGCCGGGCTGCGAGATATTGAAACCACACCACAGGAAATAAACATCGAAAAACTTGGTGAGGCCTTAGAAGTAAAGTTGGCAGAGCTGGAGCAGCTCAAGATGCAGGGGGCGCTTGGCTTTCAAGCCGAAATCTCACTGGACAACATGTACGTAGCGTCCCAAACCTGGAAAGAGAACTGGCTTGCTGTTAAACAACTGCGCTCCTCCAGTATTTGGCGCGCAGATATCCAGTTCATGGAAACCCGGATACGTCCGGTGCAAAAAAAAGTATTAGGCGCATTAACAAACATTGAAACCGCCATTGCTCAGTGGTCGGCACGCAATCTCTCAACTTCGCAAAAACTGGCCAGTCAGATCAGCTATGTCCTTTGGGGTTTGGCGGGGCTGGCACTGGTTTTCGTTATCAGCGTGTATTTGATGCTGCAACGGTCAGTACTCGCACCGATTGCCCGCATCGCGGATACTATTTCGACGGAAGGCACGCAAACCCAGTATCGACTCGAGGATCAAAGCAGCCGCGAGATTAGTAAACTGGTGCAAGCGTTCAACGCAATGCGCCAACAAATTCACCAACGCCAACTGGCACTTGAACATCAGACCTTACACGACGCGCTAACCGGACTACCAAATCGCGTTTTGCTGCAAGATCGCCTGGATCAGGCCATAAACATCATGCGGCGCAATAAACAATCTATGGCATTGCTGCTACTTGATCTCGACCGCTTCAAAGAAGTTAACGATACCTTGGGCCACCAGGTTGGTGACCTGCTTTTGCAGCAAGTCGGCAGACGCCTGGAAGCGATTCTCCGTGAATCGGATACCATTGCACGCCTGGGAGGTGATGAATTCGCCATCGTCGCGCCGACCACCGACGCAGAGCAGGCCATGCAGTTTGCCGAAAAGATTTCCATTGCAATCAACGAGGTGTTTTCCATCCAGCAACAAAATCTGTATGTCGGAGTCAGTATCGGCGTGGCCGTATTTCCACGACACGGTGACAATGGTCAGACGTTAATCCGACACGCCGATATCGCCATGTATGTCGCTAAACGCAAGGGGCAGGATTACGCTCTCTACCAGGAGAAGCAGGATCAGCACAGTGTTGACCGCTTGACGCTGGTCGGTGACCTGCACAAGGAGTTGGAAGATGCACAACATCTGGAGCTTTATTACCAACCACAAATCGACCTGCTTAGCCGTGAAATCATTGCAGTCGAGGCATTGCTCCGCTGGAATCACCCGCAAATGGGGCCGGTGCCTCCCGAACGAATTATCAACATGGCAGAACATACCGGCTTGATACGACCGTTAACGCAATGGGTGGTTAACACTGCACTACGTGATTGCCAGGCCTGCCACGCATACTCGGATGACTTGAGTGTGGCAGTCAATCTGTCCGCCTGGAACATGCAGGATCCCGAACTTCCAGACATGATTCGCTCTGCACTGGCCGCTCACCACCACGAAGCTAAAAAGCTTACACTGGAAATTACCGAAAGTGCCATGATGAACGACCCGGTGCGGGCCCGTGAGGTACTGTCTGAACTCGCGAATATGGGCGTCATCCTGTCAATTGATGATTTTGGTACCGGTTTTTCGTCTCTCGGTTATCTCAAATTACTACCGGTTAATGATCTTAAAATCGATCGTTCGTTCGTGATTGACATGCTGGAAGATGAAAATGACGCGATCATCGTTCACTCTACTATTGAGCTGGCTCATAACCTCGGGTTAAAAGTTGTTGCCGAAGGCGTCGAGAATAACGAAACCTTACTGCGCCTGCGTCGCCTTAAGTGTGATATCGCCCAGGGCTACC